>DASRIS010000188.1:0-9716 GCA_035649895.1 Micromonosporaceae bacterium
GAGGCCGGCGAGGAGTGCGTCGCGCTCGGCCGGAACCGCGGTGACTATGAGCACTCGGGGCATCAGCCGCTGCCCCGGTCGCCCTGGCCGCCCTCGTCGCCGACCCGCTCCGCCGGGGACGGCCGGTAGATGTGGAACCCAGGCGGTGCAAGGGAGTCGTCCACCGGCGGGGGCGCGGGGGCTGAGGCAGGTGGCGGACCCGGCCTGCGGCGTACCGGGCCAGAGGCGGGCCGGCCTCGGTCACGCGGCTGCGCGGCCGAGCCGGGTGACGGCGCGGCCGGGTCCGGTGGGTGCGCGGTGGAGCCCGGTGCCGGCGTGGCAGATCTGGCCACCGTCCGGTCCGCCGGCCCGGACGGCTCATCCTGCCGGGTCTGTGCCGGCGCGGTGCTGCTCGCCCGGCCCAGGAGCCGGTCGGAGAAGGTGCGGCCGGCGATGCTCGCGGAGCGGACGGCGGCGAACAGGACCGCACCGGCGGCGACGCCGATGCCGATGCGCCCGTCCACCGGCACGAGCCCGATCGCGCCGCCGGCCACCCACGAGAGCATCAGCAGCGTCTCGGCGTGGGCAAAGGCGCTCGCCCGCACATGCTCATGGATGCGTTCCTGGATGGAGGCGTCGACGGCGAGCTTTGCCAGGCCGCTGGCGACCGCGGTGGCCAGGCACAGCGCGGCGACCATCGGCAGGTGGAACCGCAGTGTGGTCAGTGCGGCGAGCACGGCGACGAGCAGCATGCCGGTGGCCTGCAAAGCGACCGGCCGGCGGATGCGCAGCCGGGTGCCGACCGCGGTCGACAGGAAGGTGCCGAGGCCGAGGGCGCCACCCACGAGTCCCATCGCGGCCTCAGCGGAGAGGGTCACGTCCCCGACCCGCGTCGGCAGCGTCCCGCTCCGGATCGCGAACGCGCAGAAGAGCAGCAGGAAGCCGTAGAGCGCGCGCAGCGCGGCACTGCCGGTGACCGCGGCGACGACCAGGCGGCCGGAGAGCACCTTGCGCGGCCCGCCGTCCCGCCACCACATCCACCGGAACGGCGCCGGCACGGCCTCCGGCGCGTCCGAGTCGGCGCGGGGCGGCAGCCGCAGGGCCACGACCATGCCGACCAGGAATATCACCGAGGCGACCCGCAACGGCCACTGTGGACCGAGGGTGAACGCGGCGACCCCGATCGGCACCACCGCCGCCCCGGCGATCGTGCCGTAGACGCTGGCCCGGGCCCCCGCCTCGGACAGCCCCAGCCCGTCCGGCAGCAGCCGGGGGACGGCCGCGGACCGGGCCACCCCGTACGCCCGGGAGAGCGCGAGCACGCCGAACGCCGCGGGGTAGAGGCCGAAGCCGTGGATGTAGTCGGAGATCATCCAGGCTAGGAACGCGCGGCCCAGCATGGTGGCGGCCAGCGCGTACCGCCGGCCGTGCCGGAACTGGTCGAGCAGCGGGCCGACCACGGGTGCCAGCAGGGCGAACGGCACCATCGTCACGAGCAGGTAGAGCGCTACCTTGCTGCGCGCCTCGCCCGCCGGGACGGCGAAGAAGATGGTGCCGGCCAGGCCGATGGCGACCAGGGTGTCACCGGCGCAGGAGGCCGCGTGCAGGTCGAAGAGGCGGGTCATGCCGGCCTCTCCGGCGGCGCCCCGGTCGCGCACCGAACGTGCCTTGCGGGTGGCCCACCGCCCACTCACCAGCGTCTGGCGAACGACCGCGCGGGCGGCGCGCAGGCTCGTACCCACCGCCTGGGCCAGGGCGCGGATTAGCGGCATGTCCCCATCCTGACGCATGCCGCCGACAATGCGAGGCGGCGGCGCACCGCCATGCCACGCGCCGCCGCGGTGCCGGCGGACCCGCCGGACCTGGCGGGACTGCTGCGGGGCGGGCAGGGTTGCCGCGGGCCCACGACGATGAGGGAGAATGCCCGGGTGACCCGCGCCGCTGTGAGAACCGCCCGCCTGGACCAGACCTGCGCCGCAGCCGTCGAGCTGGCCCGCTCCGCGGTGGTGGAGGTCGATCCGGAGTACGTCGGTGAGCACCTGCACGTGGCCAGCGAGGGAGAACGGGTGGTCACCCACTTCTTCGACTGTGGCCTGCCCGGCTACCGCGGCTGGCGCTGGGCGGTGACGGTGGCCCGCGCGCCGCGCAGCCGTACCGTGACGATCTGCGAGACGGCGCTGCTGCCCGGGCCCGATGCGCTGCTGGCGCCGGGCTGGGTGCCGTGGGAGGAGCGGCTGCGGCCCGGGGATCTCGGGGTCGGCGACCTGCTGCCCACGCCGGAGGAGGACGAGCGCCTGGTGCCGGGCTACCTGCTCTCCGACGACCCGGCCGTCGAGGAGGTCAGCTGGGAGCTCGGGCTGGGACGGGCCCGGGTGCTGTCCCGGGAGGGTCGGGCGGAGTGCGCGCAGCGGTGGTACACCGGCGACCCGGGGCCGGAGGCGCCGATCTCGGCCGCCGCCCCGGCGGGCGCCCGGTGCGGCTCGTGCGGGTTCTACCTGCCGCTGGCCGGCGCACTGCGGCCGGTGTTCGGGGTGTGCGGCAACGTCTACGCGCCCGACGACGGCCGGGTGGTCACGACCGACCACGGCTGCGGGGCGCACTCGGAGGTGCTGGTCGAGCCGGGCCCGTCGGTCGAGGAGCTGCCCACGGTGTACGACGACAGCGAGGAGCCGCTCTAGCCGGCGGTCAGTCCCGGGCGCCCGCACCGCGCCGGCGCTCCCGGCGGGCGGCGTCGTGCCGGAGCATCACCAACAGCCCCGGGAACCCCCAGAGGAAGCCGGCCAGGCAGGTCCACAGCCAGCTCTGCGGCGCGCCCAGGGCCAGCAGGGCGAGGCCGGCCACCGCCCACGCCGCGATCCCCGCGACGGCCAAGGGCACCATCGGCGGGTCGAGCGGCTCGGGCGGGCGGGGAGGCTCGGGGTGGGACACGCCGACAATGTACGTCGCGGCCGGCGTACCCGTGATCTTTTTGGCTGCTCCCGGGCCTGGCCAGACATCGCCATGAGCCGGGCTCGCCGGCCAGGAGGCGGCGGAGGCCTTGATCGGGCCCTTCCCTGGCGCCGCCAGACTCTGGCACTATGCGCCCGACAGCCTCGACGAGCACTGATGTGAGGACGGTATGGCCGGGTGCGGCGAGAAGGTCATCGGGTGCGGTGTGGTGCGGCGTAGCCCGGCCGGGCAGGGAGGCGTGCGGTGAGCGACAGGGTCACGCAGGCGCCTACCGACCGGCCGGCGCCGCGCGGCGGGCTGGACCGCTACTTCGAGATCACCGCGCGCGGCTCGACGCTGGGCCGGGAGGTCCGTGGCGGGCTGGCCACCTTCTTCACGATGGCCTACATCGTGGTGCTGAACCCGCTGATCCTCGGCGGGGTTGCGGCCGACGCCGACGGCGTGCACCTGGACCAGGCCCAGCTGGCGGCCGCGACCGCCCTGGTCGCCGGCCTGATGACGATCGTCATGGGAGTGGTCGGGCGGTTCCCGCTGGCGCTCGCCGCAGGGCTCGGCATCAACGCGCTCGTGGCGTTCGAGATCGCCCCGGAGATGACCTGGGCCGACGCCATGGGCCTGGTGGTCATCGAGGGCCTGCTCATCACGCTCCTGGTGGTCACCGGGCTGCGGCGGGCGGTGTTCCGCGCCGTGCCGACGCAGCTGAAGACGGCGATCGGGGTCGGGATCGGGCTGTTCCTGACGGTCATCGGCTTCGTGGACGCCGGCTTCGTCCGCGGCGCCGCCGGCGCTCCGCCGCTCAGCCTGGGCATCGGCGGGAAGCTGGCCGGCTGGCCGACGCTCGTCTTCGTACTCGGGCTGATCGGGACCTTGATCCTGGTCGCGCGCAGGGTCAAGGGCGCGATCCTGATCGGCATCTTCGCCTCCACGATCCTGGCCATCATCGTGGAGGCGGTCGCGCGGGTCGGCCCCTCGGCCGGCGGCAGCAACCCGCGTGGCTGGAGCCTGAACGTGCCGGAGCTGCCCGACCGGGTGGTGGACCTGCCAGACCTCAGCCTGGTCGGCAAGTTCAACCTGCTCGGCTCGTGGGAGCGGGCGGGCTGGCTGGTCGCGCTGATGTTCGTGTTCACGCTCATGCTCACCGACTTCTTCGACACGATGGGCACCATGGTCGCGGTGGCGCAGGAGGGCGACCTGCTCGACGAGCGCGGCAACCCGCCGCGGACCAGGGAGATCCTGCTGGTCGACTCGCTCGCCGCGGCGGCCGGCGGGGCGGGCAGCGTCTCCAGCAACACGTCCTACATCGAGAGCGCCGCCGGTGTGGCCGAGGGAGCGCGGACCGGGGTGGCGAACCTGGTCACCGGGGCGCTCTTCCTCCTCGCCATGTTCCTGGCGCCGCTGGTGACCATCGTGCCGTTCGAGGCGGCCAGCACCGCCCTGGTCGTGGTCGGCTTCCTGATGATGACCGCGGTACGCACCATCGACTGGACCGAGTACGACATCGCCATCCCGGCCTTCCTGACCATCGTGATCATGCCGTTCACGTACTCTATCTCCAACGGCATCGGCGCCGGCGTGATCGCGTACACGGTGCTCAAGCTGGCCCGGGGCCGGGCCCGCGAGGTGCATCCCCTGCTCTACGGCGTCGCCGTACTCTTTGTCCTGTACTTCCTGCGCGGCCCCCTGGGTGACCTCCTGGCGTGACCGCCACCACCACGCAAAGACATGTCGTTAGCTTTGCTTATTAGCTAGGCTAACGAGTGTGACGGAACGGAACGTGATGACCAACCGCAGCCCGGCGCAGCTCGCGACCAGGCTGCGCGAGGCCATCACCCGGCTGAACCGGCGGGTCCGCCAGGCCCGGCCGATCGGCGACCTCACCGCGACCCAGATCAACGCGCTGCTCAGCCTGGAGCTGGCCGGCGCGCTGACCCCGCGCGAGCTCGCCGACGCCGAGCGCGTCCAGCCGCCCACGATGACCAAGATCGTGGCGCGGCTGGAGGAGCGCGGCCTGGTCCAGCGCACGCCGCACCCGACCGATGGGCGCCAGGTCATCCTGTCGTCCACCGGCGCGGGGCGCGCGGTGCTCGCGCAGTACCAGCGGGCCCGCGACGAGTGGCTGACCCGCCGGCTGGCCGAGCTGACCCCGGATGAGCGGGAGACGCTGGCGCGCGCCGCCGAGATCCTGGAGAAGCTTGCCCGCGGCTGAGACCGCGCGCCGGGCCCGCTCCGCTTTCGTCCACCGTGGGTTTCGTGGTACGGGCTAGGGGGGCGCACGCGGCGTGCTGAGAAGGACGTTCCAGTCTTTGCAGGTCCGCAACTACCGGCTGTACGCGTCCGGCCAGCTGGTGAAGCTGGTCGGCATGTGGATGCAGTTCATCACCCAGGACTGGCTGGTGCTGCACCTGTCAGGCGACTCGGGCACGGCGCTGGGCATCGTGACTGCCCTGCAGTTCACGCCCATGCTGCTGCTGACGCTCTACGGCGGCAAGCTCGCCGACCGGCACGACAAGCGGAAGCTGCTGATGGTCGCGAACGGGATCTGGGCTGTGCTGGCGATGGGGCTGGCACTGCTCGTGGCGACCGGCGCGGTCCAGCTGTGGCACGTGTTCCTGTTCGCTGTCGCGCTCGGCCTCGCCACCGCGGTCGAGGCGCCGGCCCGGCAGGCGTTCGTCTCCGAGCTGGTCGGCACCACGCTGCTGCCGAACGCGCTGTCGCTGTCTGCCGCCACCTTCAACTCGGCGCGCATCCTCGGTCCCGCCCTGGCCGGCGTGGGGATCGCCGCATTCGGCACCGGGCCGGTGTTCCTCGTCAGCGCGCTCTGCGCGCTCTCCCCGCTGGTGGGGCTCTACCGGATACGCCCGGCCGAGCTGCACCGGGCCGACCTGCTGCCGCGGGGCGAGCGGGCGGACCCCCGGATCAGGGACGGGCTGCGCTACGTATGGCACCGCGGCGACCTGGTCCTGCCCCTGGCCATGGTGATGGTCATCGGGGCGATGGGCTTCAACTTCGGCATCACCCTGGCGGTGCTGGCCAAGACCACGTTCCACACCGGCGCCGCGTCGTTCGGCCTGTTCACCACCGCGCTCGCGGCCGGGTCGCTGGTCGGTGCGCTCGCCAGCTCCGGACGGCGCGCCCGCCCGTCGGTATACGTGGTCCTGGGCGCCGCCCTCGTGTTCAGCCTGCTGGAGATCGTGGTCGGTCTGGTGCCGACGTTCTGGCTGGTGGTCGCGTTGCTGGTGCCGACCGGACTCTTCATGATCTACTTTGCCCAGGCCGCCAACCAGCGGGTCCAGCTGGGCAGCGAGGCGGCCTACCGGGGCCGGGTCATGGCGCTCTACATGCTCGTCTTCCTCGGCACCACGCCGCTGGGGGCGCCGCTGATCGGCTGGCTGGCCGAGGCGGTCAGCGCCCAGGCCAGCATCTGGATCGGTGGCGTCATCTCGCTGGTGACCGCGCTGGCCGGGCTCGTGGTCCAGCTGCGCTCCTCCGGGGACCGGATCGGAGTACGGGTCCGCCCGTCGCCCCGCATCTACGTGGCCGCGGCGGGCGCCGGTCCGTGTCGTACCGGTGTGGTTGGGTGTGCCCATGGAGAGCACAAGGTTTCTGGAGTGCCTCGCCGCAGACTACGAGCGGCTGCGCGAGGTGGCGGCGGGCTCCCTCGACCGGGCCGTGCCGAGCTGTCCCGAGTGGACGGTGGCCGACCTCGTCCGGCACGTGGCAGAGGTCTACCTGCACAAGACGGAGGCTATGCGCCGCGGTGAGTGGCCCCGGCCGTGGCCGCCGGACCTGTCCGGCGAGGAGCCGCTCGACGTGCTGCGCCGGTCCTACGACGCGCTGGTGGGCGAGCTCACCGCCCGCAAGCCGGAGGAGCCGACGGTCACCTGGTTCGGGCCTGAGCAGACGGTCGGGTTCTGGGTCAGGCGGATGGCCCAGGAGACGGTTATCCACCGCGTCGACGGCGAGCTGGGCGCCGGCGCGCCGCTCGCCCCGATCCCGACCGACCTCGCCCTGGACGGCATCGACGAGGTGCTGGTCCGCTTCCTGGCGTTCGGCACGCGCGAGTGGGCCGAGGACTTCGGCGACCAGCTGGCCAGCTGTGACGGGCGGGCGGTGCGGGTGAGTGCGGGCGGGTCGACCTGGCTGGCCCGGCTGACGCCGCAGGGTGTCGACGTCACATCCGGCGACGGAGGTGCCGACATCACCGCTGGGGACGGCGAGGCCGACGCCGCCGTGCGGGGCGAGCCGGAGGCCGTGCTGCTGTGGCTGTGGCGCCGGGTCGGCGACGAGCGGGTCAGCCTCGACGGGGACCCGCAGCTGGTGGCGAAGCTGCGCGAGCTGCTGGGCCCGGCCACCGAGTAGCGCCAGCCAGCCACGGGCTGGCGGCTGGACGGGCTGGCGAAGCAGTGGCCTGCGGCATAGCTTGTGGGGGTGGCGGTCGTGCGCATGCTCGTCGTCGCCGCGGCGCTGGTCGCGCTCGCTTCGCTGCCGTGTGTCGTGGCGCTCTCGATCGTCCACGCGGACGTGGTGGTGGAGCGCGTCGGCGGTCTCATCCGGTGCTGCCACCAGCGGTGCCGCGCACTCCTGGTCGACTACCGGGTCATGCACGAGCGGGTCGTGGAGCCGCCGGTGCCGGCCGCGCCGCCCGGGCCGCCGATCGAGCAGATCGCGGCAGACCTGCGGCGGTTGGGCCGGCAGCGCACCGGCATCGCCACCCGCTCACCGGTCTGGTTCGCCGCGGTCCAGCGGGCGTACGAGGAGCGGCTCGTCCAGGCCTGCCGTTCGCTCGGCGTGGTGCAGCACCTGGGCGAGCTGACCGGCATGGACCGTGAGATCGAGCGGGTGCGGGTGGAGGGCGAGCTCCAGGCGGCCGGCCTGGTGCTCGGGCCGGTCGACGCCGAGCACGCCTGACGTGCGGCTCTTTGTCGCGGCGTACCCGCCCGCCCCGGTCGCCGATGACCTGGCCGGGCTGGTCGCCACGCTCGCGGTGGCCCGGACGGCTGCGGACGGGGTGAACACCCGGCTCGTCCCCACGGCGACCTGGCACATCACGCTCGCGTTCCTGGGTGAGGTGCCGGACGGCCGCCGGCTGGAGGTGGAGGCGGCGCTGGAGGCCGCCGCAGCTCGGTGGCGGGCCGAGCATGCCGAGCCACCGGTGGTACGGGTGCAGGGCGGCGGACGGTTCGGGCGGGGCCGGTTCACGATCCTCTGGGCCGGGCTGGCCGGGGATGTGGAGGCGCTCCGGGCGCTCGCTACCGCGGTGCGCCGGGAGCTCAGGCGCGCCCGCCTACCCTGTGATGGCAAGCTCTTCCGCCCCCACCTGACCCTGGCCCGGCCCGGCGACCGGGTGCCCACCGGCGCAGTGCAGGCCGACGTGGCTGCGCTCCGCGACCATACCGGTCCGGCATGGAGAGTCGGCGAGCTGCGGCTCATGCGGAGCCACCTCGGCCCGAAGCCCAGCTACGACCAGCTGGCCAGCTGGAGCCTTGATGCCCACACAGCCGGCGAGCCGGCCTCGCCGAGCGGGCGACCAGGTCGAGCCAAGCCAGCTCAGCCCGGCCTGGAGCATCAGCCAAGTAGTTGACCTGGCCATGCTTCGAGCCTGCGCACCTGTTTCGGCCGCTGATCTCTGCTGCCGTGACCGGCATGGACGAAGCGCCCTGGCGGGCCCCCGCCTCCGACCTGCCAGCCCCCGCCTCCGACCTACCAGGCCCATGCCTCCGGGCCCGGGCCGCCGCTGCCCACCGGCGGGAACAGCTCGTCGAGCTTTGCCAGCGTCGCCTCGTCGAACGACACGTCCAGCGCGCCCAGTGACGCGTCGAGCTGCTCGACGGTGCGCGGGCCGATGATCGGCGCGGTGACGCCGGGGCGGGACAGCAGCCAGCCGAGCGCCACGTTGGCTGGGTCCTCGCCGAGGTCGGCGCAGAGCTTCTCGTACGCCTCGATGGTTGTGCGGTGCTCCTCGAGCGCGTCGGACGCGCGCCCCTCCGCCGACCGGCCGGCGCTGCCTTCACGCAGCTTGCGCAGGGCGCCGGAGAGCAGCCCGCCGTGCAACGGCGACCACGGGATGACGCCGATGCCGTACTCGATCGCGGCCGGCACGACCTCCAGCTCGACGTGCCGGGTGAGCAGGTTGTAGATGCACTGCTCGGAGACGAGCCCGAGCAGGTGCCGCCGGGCCGCCGACTCCTGTGCGGCGACCAGGTGCCAGCCGGCGAAGTTGGACGAGCCGACGTAGCGCACCTTGCCGGCGTTGACCAGCATGGACATGGCCTGCCAGATCTCCTCCCACGGCGTGTCGCGGTCCACGTGGTGCATCTGGTAGAGGTCGATGACGTCGGTCTGCAGCCGGCGCAGGGAGTCCTCGCAGGCCCGCACGATGTGCCGGGCGGAGAGGCCGCGGTCGTTGGGCCACTCGCTCATCCGGCCGAAGACCTTGGTGGCCAGCACCACCTTGTCGCGGCGGCCGTCGCCCTGGGCGAACCAGCGGCCGATGATCTGCTCGGTCCAGCCCTCGCCCTTCTTCCAGCCGTACACGTCGGCGCTGTCGAAGAAGTTGATCCCGTGGTGGTGAGCCCGGTCCATGATGCGGTGCGAGTCGTCCGCGGAGGTCTGGGGCCCGAAGTTCATCGTGCCCAGGCAGAGGCGGCTCACCCGGAGGCCGGTGCGTCCGAGTCGGAGGGTCTGCATGCTATTCCGTCCAGGTGACCTTCGACGCCGGGAAGTTGAGGTAGAACCACCAGCCGGAGGCGCCGCCGTGCGTGTCGCGATCGTCGGTGGTCGCGCAGCTG
>DASRIS010000189.1:0-107146 GCA_035649895.1 Micromonosporaceae bacterium
CCTGCGCACCGACCTGTACGGGGTCCTGGTCACCGCCACCGGCTGCCGGGACCTGTGGCGGGTCAAGTCGCTGCTGGTGCGGCGTGCCTTTGGCCGGCTCGACCAGCGGCAGCGCGACGAGCTGGCGCAGGCCGACCCGCGCGACATCCAGGTCGGGACGTGGTTCCGCTGGGTATGGCTGGCCGGGTACCCCATCGCCGGCGCCTACTTCGCGCTGTTCTACCTGCCGCTGCTGGCGTACGTCGCCCGGTGGGCGGGCGACGGTCTCACCGCGGGGGCGGACAGCGTCCGGTTCTGGTGGGGGCTGCTCGTCGCCGTCCTGGTGTATGCCCCTGTCGTGGCGACTTTGTGGATCTGGTTCTCGGCCTTGCCGGCGCGCCGCCAGGTGAGCAGCTGACACCGGACCGGTGGGCGGTGCGCGAGGTTAGATGATCAGGGTGGGCTGCCGGTGAAGTAGCGGCGCGGGTTATCCACCAGCATCTGCTCGACCTGCGCCTCGGTCACGCCGGCCTCACGCAGTGCCGGGAGCACGTCGTCGCTGATGAACTGGTAGTGCCAGTCCGGTACCGCGGCGGCCCGGGCGAGGTCGTGGGCCGCGCCGAAGTAGTCGATGAAGCAGGACGCGTCGTGCGAGAGCACCATGCGGTCGGCGTACCCGCGCGCCGCGAGCGCGGCGAGCGTGGCGACCCGGTCGGCGGTCTGGTTGAACAGGTCGAGCCCGAAGCGGTCCATGCCCAGCGTCGCCCCGGTGTCGGCGAGCCCCATCAGGTAGTCCAGGTCGTTGCTGTCGCCGGCGTGCCCGATCACGACCTTGGTCAGGTCGACGCCCTCCTCGCCCAGCAGCTCGACGGCGAGCCTGCCGGACTGGGCACGGGCGGAGGTGTGCACGGTGATCGGGGCACCCGTGTTGACATGGGTACGGGCGACCGCCCGGCAGATGCGCTCCACGCCTGGGGTGAGGCCGGGCGCCTCGACGCAGCACTTGAGGAAGGCGGCCTTGACGCCGGTGGAGCCGATGCCCTCGACGATGTCGCGGGTGAAGTCGGTGACCATCGGCTCGCCGACGTCGAGCAGCAGCCCGGGTCCGCGGTAGGCGTACTGGTGGGGCAGCTCCTCGTACACGTACAGCCCGGTGGCCACGACGATGTTCAGGTCGACCTGCTCCGCGACCCGCTGGATCCGCGGGATGTAGCGGCCCAGGCCCCACACGGTCGGGTCGACGATCGTGGTGATGCCCTTTGCCCGTACCGCGTTGAGCTTGGCGACCGCGTCGGCGACCCGGGCCTGCTCGTCCCACCAGCTCCCGTCGCCGTAGTTGAGCACGTGCTCGGTGGAGAGCACGAAGACGTGCTCATGCATCAGGGTCCGGCCCAGGCTGCCGACATCAACCGGACCCTTCACCGTTTCCACCGTCGGCACGGCATCACCTGCCTCCCCGTCCACGCCGCTGGCCGTCCTAGCCCACAGTCTCCCCAAGCTCATGGGTACGGACAGGGGGCAGCGCCAGCTGTCCTGCCGGGCATGCATGCCACTCATGGCACCGGTGTGGGGTACATCCGCTCTGTCGTCACACGGCCTTATAGCAACTAATCTATGCTGCGTCGCCCGGGGTCGCGAGGTGCCGGTGGCGTAGCTAGATTGACATCGGCGTGGAGTACACCGTCCGGGCGCCCGGCCCGGCCTGCTCGTGGTCGAGCTGCGCCCGGTAGATCCGGCTGCTCGCGCGAGCGCGCCCGCCTGGCGTGCCGTGGTGGCCGAGGGCGGAGTGTGGGCATGAACGACCCGGCCGTGGACAGCAACGAGATCGCCATCATCGGGCTCGCGGGCCGGTTCCCCGGCGCCCCGGACATCGGCACGCTGTGGCGCAACCTTCGCGGCGGCGTTGAGTCGATCTCCCGGTTCGCCCCCGAGGAGCTGGAGAGCTCGGTGCTGCTGCCGCCGCGGCTGCGGGGGCACCCGGACTTCGTACCGGCCGGTGGGGTGCTGGCCGACGTCGACCGGTTCGACCACGAGCTCTTCGGCACCTCGCTGCGGGACGCCCGCTGGATGGACCCGCAGCAGCGGGTGTTCCTGGAGGTGGCCTGGGCGGCGCTGGAAGACGCCGGCTACCCCGCTGGCCAGGTCGGCGGCCGGGTGTCGGTGTACGCCGGGGCGGGCACGTCGGGCCACCTGCTCGCCCTGCTCGGTGAGGTCGGCGACGACCCGGCCGCACAGTACGACGCGCTCAACGCCGGCACGAGCGAGAGCCTGGCCACCAGGGTCTCCTTCCAGCTCGGGCTGTACGGCGAGAGCGTCAGCGTCCACACCGCCTGCTCCACCGGGCTGGCCGTGGTGCACCTGGCCTGCCAGAGCCTGCTGGCCGGCCAGTCACGGTTGGCGCTGGCCGGCGCGGTTCGGATCGTGGTGCCGCAGCGCACCGGCTACCTCTACCAGGACGGGATGATCCTCTCCCGGGACGGGCACTGCCGTGCGTTCGACCACCGGGCCAGCGGCACGGTGGCCGGCAACGGCGCGGGCGCGGTGGTGCTCAAGCCGCTGGCGGACGCGCTGGCCGACGGCGACCACGTGTACGCGGTGATCAAAGGAGCCGCGCTGAACAACGACGGTCATCGTGGCGTCGGCTATACCGCACCCAGCGTGGCCGGGCAGGCCGAGGTGGTCGCCGAGGCGCTGTCGTTCGCGGAGGTGTCCGCCGCTGACATCGACTACGTGGAGGCGCATGGCACCGGCACGCCGCTCGGGGACCCGATCGAGGTCGCCGCGCTGACCCGGGCGTTCCGCCGTACCACCGACCGGGTAGGTGACTGCCTGATCGGCTCGGTCAAGCCCAACATCGGCCATCTCGACGCCGCTGCCGGCATCGCCGGGCTCATCAAGGTGGTGCTGATGTTGCAGCACCAAGAGATCCCACCGAGCCTGCATGTGGAGCAGCCCCACCCGGACATAGACTTCGCCAGCAGCCCGTTCGTGGTCGGCACTACGCTGCGCCCCTGGCCGCGCCGCCCTGACCGGCCGCGCCGGGCCGGCGTGAGCTCGTTCGGCATCGGTGGCACGAACGTGCACGCGGTGCTGGAGGAGGCTCCGCCGCCGGTGCCGTCGAGCGGCTCCCCCCGGGCCTGCCAGCTGGTCACGCTCTCCGCCCGTACCCGGCCGGCGCTGGCGCGGATGGCGCGCGAGCTGGCCGACCGGCTGGCCGCGAACACCAGCGCGACCGGCGATGATATGGCCGGCGGCGGTTCTAGCGGCGGCGTGGCCGGCCTCAGCCTGGCCGACGTGGCCTATACCCGCGCGGTTGGCCGCGCTGCGTTCGGCTACCGGCGTTGCCACGTGGCGTCCACTATGGACGAGCTGGTCACCGCGCTGTGCGCCGGTACACGGGACCACCCGGCGGTGACCGGCGAGCCGCGGGTGGCGTTCCTGTTTCCCGGCCAGGGAGCGGCGCGGCATGGCGCGGCGGCGGAGCTGTACCAGACCGAAGCGGCCTTCCGGGCAGCGCTGGAGCCGTGCCTGGCCGCTGTCGAGCCGCGCCTCGGCCGGCCGCTGCTGCCGGTGCTGTGCGAAGGCGACGGCCCGATCGCGGACCCGCGCCTGGCTCATGCGGCCCTGTTCGCGATGGAGGTGGCGCTGGCCCGGCTGTGGCAGGACTGGGGAGTCCGGCCGGCCGCGCTGCTGGGCCACAGCTTCGGCGAGTACGCCGCGGCGTGCGTGGCCGGCGTACTGCCGCTCTCCGACGCGGCGGCACTGGCGGTCACCCGCGGCGAGCTGGTGGCGCGGCTGCCGGCCGGGCGCATGCTCGCGGTCGGGCTCGGCGAGGAGCAGCTGGCCGGCTGGCTGGACGGCGACGACGACCTGGCGCTGGCCGCCGTCAACGGCGACGCGCGGTGTGTGGTGTCCGGGCCGGTGGAGCCGGTGGCGCGCCTGCAGGAACGGCTGGCGAGCGCCCGGCAGCCGGCGGTGCTGCTGCCGGCGGACCACGCGTTCCACTCCCGAGCTGTTGAGCCGGTGCTCGCCGAGCTGGCCGCGGCGGCCGCGGAGTACCCGCACCGGGCCGCGACGCTGCCGTGGGTGTCCAGCCTGACCGGTGACTGGTGGGCGGCCGAAGGATCGGCCGGCGGGTACTGGAGCACGCAGATGCGCGAGCCGGTCCGGTTCGCCGCCGCGCTGGACCGCCTCGCCGGCTCGGGCCCGCCGGAGGAGCCGTTGGTGCTCCTCGAGGTCGGGCCGGACCAGGCGCTGACCGCGCTCGCCCGCGACCACCTCGGTACGCGGGCCACGGTGGTGCCCTCACTGCCCTCCCACCGCAGTGCCAGGCCGGCTCACCGGACGCTGCTGACCGGCCTGGGCATGCTGTGGCGCGCCGGCGTGCCGGTCGACTGGCGGTCGTTCTACCGGGCGGAGCGGCGCCAGCGGGTCCCGCTGCCGGCCTACCCGTTCGAGCGCACGCCCGTCGGCTTCCCATCGGCCACTGTGGACACCCTGGCCACCGTGGCGGTCACGACCGGTCCGCGCCGCGACGGCACACCACACCGGTTGGATGACCGCACGCAGGACGGCCGCTCGCCGGACGCCCCGGACGCCGGCACGCCGCGTGAGCTGGGCGACCGTATACCGCGCGAGCCGGATGCGGTGGCCCCGCGCGAGGACGGGCCGCGCGACGAGGTGGAGCGGAAGATCTTCGAGATCTGGCGGGAGCGGCTGGGCACCGACACGTTCGGGGTGCACGACAGCTTCCTGGAGCTGGGTGGCAACTCGCTCACCGCGGCCCAGCTGCTCACCCGGCTGCGGGAGGTCTTCGCCGCCCCGATCCCGCTCAGCGCGCTGTTCGACGCGCCAACGGTCGCCGGCCTGGCCGACCGCATCCGCCCCTTGACCGGGGATGGCGCCAAGCCCGGACCGGCCGGGACCGCCAGCGACCACGACCTGCCACCGGTCCGGCCGGTGCCGCGTGGGCCGTCGGTCCCGCTGTCCGTGGTGCAGGAGCGCACGCTCGCCCTGGAGGCGGCCGATCCCGGGAACCCCGCGCTGGTGATGCCGGTTGCCGTGGCGATCGACGGCGACCTCGACCGGGCCGTGCTCGAACAGGCCGTCCGTGCGGTCGCCGACCGGCACGAGACCATGCGTACCACCTTCCACCTCGACCCGGGCCGCGGCTGGACGGCACGGGTCGCACCCGCCTGCACGGTGACGCTGGAGTGCGTGGAGGTGGCCGGTGGAGAGGAGGAGGCGCAGGCGGTCGCGCGGGCGGAGCCGGGCCGCCCGCTGGACCTCGCGGTCTCCCCGCTGCGGGTACGGCTGCTGCGGCTCGACGCGGACCGGCACGTGCTGCTGCTCACCGTGCACCACGTCGTCTGCGACACGCTGTCCCTGGTGATCCTGGCGCGCGAGATCGCCGCCTGCTACCGCGGTCTGACCGGTGACCGGGCCGGGGTGTCCGGTGACCGGGCGGGGGTGGCCGGTGACGCGGCCGGTCCGGCCGGTGACGGGGGCGCGGTCCTGCCGCGGCTGGCGGTGCAGTACGCCGACTTCGCGGCCTGGCAGCGGCGGCTGCTGGGCTCCGGGGCGCTGGACCGGCAGCGGGCGTACTGGCGGGACCGGCTCGCCAACCCACCGTCGCCGCTGCCGCTGCCCACCGACCACCCGCCCCTGCGGGCTACCGGCAGCCGGCCCCGGACCCGGGGCGCCCAGGTCGATGTGGCGCTGCCGGCGGACCTCTCCGGCCAGGTGGCCGCGTTCAGCCGGCGGCTCGGCGTCACCCCGTTCGTCACCCTGCTCGCCGCGTACGTCGCGCTGCTCGGCCGCATCACCGGCGCGGACGACATCATCGTCGGCACCCCGGTCGGCAACCGTGGCCGGCCGGAGCTGGAGCCGCTGGTCGGCTACGTCGCCCACGCCCTGCCGCTGCGGGCCGACCTGCGCGGCGACCCGCGGTTCGTCTCGCTGGTGCGCCAGCTGCAACAGACCCTGCTCGCCGCGTACGCCCACCCGGACCTGCCGTACGAGGCGCTGGCCGGCGACAGTGCCGGGCGGCTGTTCGACGCGGTGTTCGTGCTCCACGCCGACCTGCCGCACGAGGAGCGGCTGCAGGGCGCGACCTGGCGGCTGTGGCCGGTGCGCGACGCACCGGCGATGTTCGGGGCGACCATGGGCGCGCTGACGCTGATGCTCGCGGAGTCCCCGGACGGCTACACCGGCGGCGTCGAGTACGCCGACGAGCTGTTCGAGGCGGACACCGCCACGGCCCTGTTCGACCAGTTCCGCAGCCTGCTCGCCGGTGCCCTGCAGCGCCCCGAGACCCGGGTCGCCGCACTCCGCTTCGACCAGGCGCCGCCCGTACCAGCGGCAGTGGACGAGCCCGGCGGCCACCGGTTCCACGTCGCCGACGCCGGGCTACCGCGCTGGGCCGCGGCACCGCAGCGCCGCCACGGGGCGCCGTGGACCGGGTCGCCGCAGGCCAGGTCGTTGCAGATCAGCTTGTCGTACTTTGCCAACGACGAGGACGAGCTGGCCGGTCCAAAGTACAAGCTGCTGCTCGACGGGGCGCGGCTGGCCGACCGCCGCGGGTTCGCCGCGGTGTGGACCCCCGAGCGCCACTTCCACTCCTTCGGCGGGCTCTACCCGAACCCGACCGCCACCAGCGCCGCCCTCGCCGCCGTGACGACGCGGATCGGGATCCGGGCGGGCAGTGTGGTGCTGCCGCTGCACGACCCGATCCGGGTGGCCGAGGACTGGGCGGTCATCGACAACCTCTCCGGCGGCCGGGTGGGCGTGTCGTTCGCCTCGGGCTGGCACCCGGACGACTTCGTGCTGGCACCGGACCGGTTCCCGCAGCGGCATGAGCTGATGCGCGCCGGGATCGAGCAGGTGCGGGCGCTGTGGCGAGGGGAGCCGGTGCGGCGCCGCAACGGGGTCGGAGCGCCGGCGGAGGTGGCCATCCGGCCCCGGCCGGTGCAGGCCGAGCTGCCGTTCTGGGTGACCGCCGCGGGCAGCCCGGACACCTTCCGGCTGGCCGGGGAGCTCGGCGGCGGGGTGCTCACCAACCTGATGGCGCAGTCGCTGGACGAGCTCGGCGCCAAGATCGCTCTCTACCGGCGGGCGTGGCAGGACGCGGGCCACGACGGCGAAGGGCACGTCACGCTGATGCTGCACACGTTCCTCGCCGACGAGGCCGAGCCGGCGTACGCCACCGCGCGGGGTCCGCTGCTGCGCTACTTCCGCAGCTCGGTGGAGCTCGCGCGAGGCTTCGCCGTGGCCCAGGGCCTGACGGTACGGCCGGAGGACCTGTCCGAGGCGGACATGCAGGCGCTGCTGGAGCACGGCCTGGAGCGGTACCTGCGCGGCGCCGGCCTGTTCGGCACCCCGCAGGCCTGCACCGAGATGCTGGAACAGGTACGAGCGCTGGGGGTCGACGAGGTGGCCGCGCTGGTCGACTACGGCACGCCCACCCAGGACACCCTGCACAGCATCCGGCTGCTGGGGCAGCTGGTGGAGCAGGAGGCGAAACGGGCCAAGGCGGCCGCCCACGCCACCACAGTGGACACCTCCGCCCGGGTACGCGAGCTGGCCCGCACGGTCGCCGCCCGCGGCGCCGGCACGGTGTCCGGCCCCGCCGGCACGCTCGCCTGGCTGGCCGAGGCGGCCGCGGACACGCTCGCCGGCCGCACCGTGCTCGTCACCGACGTGGAGCCGCCCGCCGCGGCGCTGCAGGCCCTGCACGCCGCCGGCGCGCGGGTCTTCGTGCCAGCGCCTGAGCTGCCGGACGGGTCGCTGCCGGCACGGTGGGCGCTGTGGTGCGGCGACGCACCCCTGGCCATCGCGCCGGGGTCCGGCGCCGCGGTGGTGGACGCGGCCGGGGACGCGCTCGGGGTGGGTGTGGTCGGGGAGCTGACCCGCTCCGGCACGCGCACGCGCCAGCGGGCCCGCTGGCGCGCCGACGGCCGGCTCGACCTGCTGCCGGGGCCGGTGGCCCGGCCGGCGAGCGCACCGCTGTCACCGGCCCAGCAGCGGATCTGGGCGGTCGACCAGATGATGCCCGGCACCGTCGCCTACAACAACGCGGTCGCCTTCCGGATGAGCGGGCCGCTCGACCCGCAGGCGCTGCACCGGGCACTGCGCGAGGTGGTGCAGCGCCACGAGGTGCTGCGCACCACCTTCCACGCCACCGACGACGGGGCACACCAGGACGGTGCGCCGGGACACGTCGCAGTCCAGGTCGTGCACCCGTACGTCGACGTCGACCTGCCGGTGCAGGACGCGGCCCCGCAGGACGTGGACCGGCTCGCCCGCGCACACGCCCGGCAGCCCTTCGCGCTGGACCGGGTGCCGCTGGTGCGAGCGCGCCTGCTGCGGCTGGCCGACACTGAGCATGTGCTCCTGGTCAGCATGCACCATGTCGTCTCCGACGGCTGGTCGGCCGGCGTGCTCGCCGGCGAGCTCGGCAGCCTGTACGCGGCCTTCGCCCAAGGGCAGCCCTCGCCGCTGCCGCCGCTGCCGATGCAGTACGCCGACTACGCGGCAGCCCAGCTGGAACGGCCCGACGAGCCCGCCGACCTCGACTACTGGGTGCGTACCCTGGCCGACCTGCCCACCCTGGAGCTGCCTACCGACCGGCCCCGCCCGCCGGTGCTCGGCGAGCAGGGGGGCCGGGCCTTCCTCCACATCGGACGATCCACTGTGGACGCGCTCACCAGCCTGTGCCGGGCCACCGGCACGACGCCCTTCATGGTGCTGTACGCGGCGCTGGCCGCGCTGCTGCACCGCCAGAGCGGCCAGACCGACCTGGCGATCGGCACCGCCGTGGCCGGGCGCACCACCCCGGAGACCGAGGCGCTGGTGGGCGTCTTCATCAACACCGTGGTCATCCGCGCCGACCTCACCGGTGACCCCAGCTTCACCGACCTGCTCGGCCGGGTCAGGGGCGCGGTGCTGGACGCGGTGGCCCACTCGGAGGTGCCGTTCGAGCGGCTGGTCGACGCCCTGAAGGTGCCCCGCGACCTCAGCCGCGCGCCGCTGTGCCAGGTGCTGCTGGTGCTGCACAACACCCCGGCGCCGCGGCTGGAGCTGGGCGGGCTGACCCTGGAGGGGGTGGACATCGACCCGGGCACCGCAAAGCTCGACCTCGCCATCGAGCTGCGGGAGGGGCCGGACGGGATCGGCGGGTTCGTCGAGTACAACGCGGACCTGTTTGACCCGCCGACCGGCGAACGGCTGGCCCAGCAGCTGGTCACCCTGCTCACCGACGGTGTCACCGCGCCACACCGCCGCCTCGGCGAGCTGGCGCTGAAGCCGGCCACCGCCCCGGGGACGCGCTGATGCCGCGCCTGGCCGGCCGGGCGGCCATCGTCACCGGTGCCGCCCGTGGCGTGGGGCGCGCCATCGCGGTGGCCCTGGCCGGAGAAGGTGCCGACGTCGTCGTGTCCGACCTGTGCCGGGATATCGACCGGTGTCCGTACCCGATGGGCACCGCGGAGCAGCTCGAGGAGACCGCGCGGCGATGCCGGGACCGCGGTGCCCGGGCGGTCACCGCGGTCGCCGACGTACGCAGCCCGGCCGACGCCCGCTCGGCGGTGCGCACCGCACTCGACGAGCTGGGCCGGGTCGACATCCTCGTCAACAACGCTGGCGTGGTGGCACCAGGCGGACGCCCGGCGCACGACTTCAGCGAGGAGGAGTGGGTGCTGGTCACGGACGTGAACCTGCACGGTCCGTGGCGGTTCGCCAAGGCGGTGCTGCCGCACATGGTCCGCCGCAGGTCGGGCAGCATCGTCAACGTCGCGTCAACCGGCGGGCTGGTCGGTTTCCCCGCGTTCGCGCCGTACGTCGCCGCAAAGCACGGCCTGGTCGGGCTCACCAAGGCGCTGGCCGCGGACTACGGGCCGTACGGCATCCGGGTCAACGCGGTCTGCCCGACCTCGGTACGCGACGACCCCGCGCTGGACAGCGCGATGCTCGGCGCCGTCGCGGCTGCGCTGGACAGCTCGGTGGACGCGTACGAGCAGCTCACCGTGGGATACCACCCGCTGGGCAGCCTGGTCGATGCCGAGGACGTCGCGGCTGCCTGCGTCTGGCTCGCGTCGGACGAGTCCCGCCGCGTCACCGGGACGGCCATCCCGGTCGACAGCGGCTTCACCGCCAAGTGACCCGGAGGGTACGGATGCAGCCCGACCTCGCCGACAGCGACCGCTACCCGCTGGCGCCATTGCAGCGCGGCATGCTCTTCCACGCGCTGTCCACACCAGGGTCCACTATGTACGTTGAGCAGCACCGGCTCGATCTCGCCGGGGAGCTGGACCTGGCCGCGTTCCGGGCCGCCTGGCAGTCGGTGTGCGCGCTGCACCCGGTGCTGCGTACCGCCTTCGACACCCGGCAGGTGGAACGGCCGACCCAGGTGGTGCGGCCAGCGGTTGAGCTACCCCTGACGGTGGAGGACTGGCGCGGCCTGCCCCCGGCGGAGCAGGCGACGCGGCTGCGCCAGCGCGGGTCGGCGGAGCGGGAGCAGGGGTTCGACCTGGCGTCCGCGCCGCTGTTCCGGCTGTGCCTGGTGCGCCTGGACGACCACGCGTGGCGGCTGCTGTGGACCCACCACCACCTCATCCTCGACGGCTGGAGCGTTGGGCTCGTCCTCCGCGACGTGGCCACCGCCTACGCCGCGGCGTGCCGCGGCGAGCCGCTGTCCCGGCCCGCCGCATCCGCCTACCGGGACTTCGTGGCAAGGGCCGGCCAGCAGGATCTCGAACGCGCCCGGGAGCACTGGACCGGGGTGCTGGCCGGCTTCACCGAGCCGACACCGCTGGGCATCGCGCGCGGCATCCGCCTTTCCAGCTCACCCGCCACGGAGGACAAGTCACGCTCCACGAAGGACAAGTCACGCTCCACGGAGGACAGCTCACCCGCCACGGAGAACGAGCGGGTCGGCCACCAGCTGACGCGGGAGCTGACCGAGCGGCTCGGACGCTTCGCCGCCGCGCACCAGGTCACCGTCGACACCCTGCTGACCGGTGCCTGGGCGGTGGTGCTGGCGCGGTACGCCGGCACCGACGACGTGGTGTTCGGGTTGACCACCACGGGTCGCTCGGGAACGCTGCCGGGGCTGGAGCGGACGGTGGGCCTGTTGATCAACACGCTGCCGGCGCGGGTACGGCTGGACTGGGACCAGCCGGTGGCGCAGTGGCTGGGGCGGGTGGAGCAGGACCGGGTCCGGGCACGGGAGCTGGAGCTCACCCCGCTGGACCGGGTGCAGGCGTGGAGCGAGCTGCCGGCGGGCCGGCGGCTGTTCGACTCCATCCTGGTCGTGGAGGACTTTCCGGTCGACCTGTCGCGCCTGCGGCTTGGCACGGCCGCGGTCATTGGGTCGGCGAGCGTCCAGCAGACCAACTACCCGTTGACGCTGCTGGCGTTCCCGCGGGAGCGGCTGGTGGTCGAGGCGCTGTTCGACGCCGCGCTGCTGGACCGCCGGCTGGTCGGGCAGCTGCTGGGGCACCTGGAGACGGTGCTCGACGGGCTCACCACCGCCCGGGTGCTGGGCGAGGTGGAGCTGATGCGACCGGCGGAGCGCGCCGAGCTGGCCGGGCGCGGCTCACCACGCGCGTCCTACACCACCGCCGGGACCGAGCCGGCCCCGGTTCGGTTCGCCGGGTGGGCACGGCGGGAGCCGGACCGGGTGGCGGTGGTGCACGGCGACGAGCGGGTCCCGTACCGGGTGCTGCTGGCGCGGACGGCGCGGCTCGCCAACCGGCTGCGCGGTCTCGGCGTCGGCCCCGGCGTGCTGGTCGGCGTCTACCTGCCGCGCGGTGTCGACCTGGTGGTCGCGGTGCTCGCCGTGGCGTGTGCCGGCGGTGGCTACGTCCCGGTCGACCGCCGCCATCCCGCCGCGCGCGTGCACGGCATCCTCGCCGACGCGTCGGCGGCGGTGCTGCTGGCCCACTGCGACGCGGCCGGTGAGCTCGGCGACGTCGACGTGCCCGCCACCGTCCTGCTGGACGACCCGCAGGAGCGGGCGCGGCTGGCGGCGCTGCCCGGCACGCTGCCGGCCCTGCCGGCGCGCCTCGACGACATCGCGTACGTGATCTACACCTCCGGGTCCACCGGGGCCCCGAAGGGCGTGGTGGTCGAGCACCGGCAGCTGGCCCGGTTGTTCGACGCCACCCGGGACTGGTTCGGGTTCGGTCCCGACGACGTCTGGACGCTGTTCCACTCGATCGCCTTCGACTTCTCCGTATGGGAGCTGTGGGGCGCGCTGGTGCACGGTGGCCGCATGGTGGTCGTGCCGGACGGGACCGTGCCGGACCCCGCCGCGTTCCGGCAGCTCCTGCTCGACGAGGGCGTGACCGTGCTGAACCAGACCCCGTCCAGCTTCCGCGCCCTGCTGCACGCCGACGTGGCGGCGACCGCGACCCGGTCGCCGTACCGGCTGCGCTTTGTGGTCCTCGGCGGCGAGATGCTGGAGGTGGCCAGCGTGCGGCCGTGGCTGGACCGCTACGGTGACGCCCAGCCGGCGCTGGTGAACATGTACGGCATCACCGAGACGACCGTGCACGTCACCTACCGGCCGGTCACCCGCGCCGACCTGGCCGGTGGCGTGCTGTCGCCGATCGGCGTGCCAATCGGCGACCTCGCGGTCCGGCTCGTGGACCCGCACGGCCGGCCGGTGCCGGTGGGGGTGCCCGGGGAGCTGTATGTCGGCGGCGCTGGGGTGGCCCGCGGCTACCTGCGACGGCCGGAGCTGACCGCGCAGCGGTTCGTCGAGGAGCTCGGTGAGCGCTGGTACCGCACCGGTGACCGGGCGCGCTGGCTGCCCGACGGGGGGCTGGAGTTCCTGGGGCGCCTCGACGACCAGGTCAAGATCCGTGGCCACCGTATCGAGCCGGGCGAGGTCGAGAGCGTCCTCAACGCCCACCCGCAGGTCCGCGGGTCGGTGGTGGTGGCGACCGAGGCCGCCGCGGGCGGCCACCACCAGCTGATGGCGTACGTCGTTGCGGCGTCCGCCGGCGGCGTGGCAGCGCCGCAGCTGCGCGCCTGGCTGTCGCAGCGGCTGCCGGACTACCTGGTGCCGGCCGGCTTTACTGTCCTGGACCGGCTGCCGCTCACGCCGAACGGCAAGGTCGACCGGGCGGCCCTGCCCGCGGCGCGCCCCGGCCGCCCCGACGAGGGCGGCCTGGTGGCTCCCCGCAACGACACCGAGCGGGTGCTGGCCGAGGTGTGGGCTGAGGTGCTCGGTGTGGAGCGGGTCGGCATCGACGACAACTTCTTCGCGCTCGGCGGCGACTCGATCCTCACCATCCAGGCGGTGGCCCGGGCGGGCCGGCGCGGCGTGGCTGTCACGCCCGCGCAGCTCTTCGCCCACCAGACCATCGCCGCGCTGGCCCAGGTGGCGGGCGAGACCGCAGGCGCGGGTGCCGGGGCGGAGCAGGGTGAGGTCACCGGCGAGGTGCCGGCAACGCCCATGCGGGCCTGGTTCAGCCAGCTTGCCCTGCCGCACGCGGGGCAGTGGAACCTCTCGGTCCTGCTGGCCGCGCGGCAGCCGGTACGGCTGGAACGGCTCGCGCAGGCGCTGGCCGCCCTGGTAGCCCACCACGACCTGCTGCGGCTGCGCCTCGCCGGGGACCAGGCCTGGATCCTGCCGGTGGCCGAGTGCGACCCGGTGCCGGTGCAGCAGCTCGACCTGGCCGCGGAGCGGCTCGACGAGGTCGTACGGCGGGTGCAGGGCGGCCTGGACCTGGCGCGAGGGCCACTGCTACGGGCCGCCCTGCTCACCGGCGGCCCGGGCGGCGAGCCGGACCGGGTGCTGCTGGTCGCCCACCACCTGGTTGTGGACACCGTCTCCTGGCAGGTCCTGCTGGAGGACCTGGGCACCGCCTACCACCAGCTCACCGAGGGTGCCGCGGTGGAGCTGCCGGCGAAGACCACCGACTTCGCCCGGTGGGCGCGTGGCCTGACCGAGCTCGCCCGCTCAGACCGGGTGGCGGACCAGGCCCGCTGGTGGCTGGACCGGCTCCCGCAGCAGGCGCCGGCGCTGCCGGCCGACGGTGACCCGAGCGCGCCGGACGTGGAGGGCGACTGCGACGTCATCGAGGCCACGCTGGACGAGGCGGCGACCGCGCAGCTGCTCGCGCCGGCCCACCGCGCCTACCGGACCAGGCCGGACGAGCTGCTGCTGGCGGCTCTGGCCCTGGCGGTGGCCGGGTGGGCGGGCGCGCCGAGGCTGCTGGTCGACGTCGAGGGGCACGGGCGGGACATCGTCGCTGGCGGCGCCGACGTGTCCCGCACGGTCGGCTGGTTCACCACGCTCACCCCGGCCTGGCTGGACCTGACCGGCGTCGACCGGCACAGCCTGGCCGCCGTCATCAAGGCCGTCAAGGAGCAGCTGCGCGCGATGCCGGGCCGCGGAGCCCCGTACGGCCTGGCCCGCTGGCTGCGCGGCGACGACCTTGCCCGGCGCCTGTCGGAGCTGCCACGGGCCGAGATCAGCTTCAACTACCTCGGTCGGCTCGACCAGGGCGCGCCGGCGGATGGCTGGTTCGAGCTGGCGTCCGAGCCGGTGCCCGCGGACCGCCATCCAGCCAACCCGCGGCCGTACCCGGTCGATGTCGTCGCGGCCGTCCGCGGCGGCCGGCTGCACCTCTACCTCACCTACTCCACGCGGCACCGGTCCCGGGATGCCATGCAGCGCCTCGCGGAAGGCTACCGGGACGCACTCCGCGCCATCGTCGAGCACTGCATGTCACCGGGGGCGGGCGGGCCCACCCCCAGCGACTTCCCGCTCGCCGAGGTGGACCAGGGCCAGCTCGACCGGCTGGTCGTGGAGCGCGGCGGTGTCGAGGACCTGTACCCACTGGCTCCGTTGCAGCGCGGCCTGCTCTTCCACACGCTGGCCAACCCCGGCTCGGGTGTCTACTTTGAACAGTTCAGCATCCGCCTCGACGGCCCGCTCGACGTCGCGGCCTTCGACCGGGCCTGGCGTGCCCTGCTCGACCGGCACGCGGTGCTGCGCGCCGGGGTCGCCTGGCAGGGGCTCACCGTTCCCCACCTGGTGGTTGAGGAGCGGGTCGAGCTGCCGCTGGCCCACCACGACTGGGGCGACCTGGCCGAGGCGCAGCAGGAGGCCCGGCTGGCGGAGCTGCTCCTCGCGGACCGGACCCAGGGCTTCGACCTGGCCCGGGCCCCACTGACCCGGCTGCACCTCGTCCGCCTCGCCGAGCTTCGCTGGCACGTGGTCTGGAGCCACCACCACATCCTGCTGGACGGCTGGAGCGTCGCCCTGCTGATCCAGGAGGTCTTCGACACGTACGAGGCGATCCGGGGTGGCCGCTTCGTGCCGGCACCGCCGCCGCGGCCGTACCGGGACTACCTCGGCTACCTCGCGGGTCTGGACCTCGCCGGCGCGTGGGCCCACTGGCGCCGGGTCCTCAGTGGAGTGACCGGGCCGACCCCGCTCGGCGCGGACCGTCCGGCGGTGCGGACCGGGCGCAGTGATGCCGACTACGCCCGGGCGCACCTGCGGCTGCCGCCGGACCGTTCGGACGCGGTACGGGAGTTCGCCCGCGAGCACCGGCTCACGCTGGACACCGTGCTGCACGGGGCGTGGGCGCTGGTGCTCGCCGACCGCAGCGGCACCGACGACGTGGTCTTCGGGGTCACCTCCTCGGGCCGGCCACCTGAGCTGGAGGGCGTGGAGGAGATGGTCGGCCTGTTCATCAACACCCTGCCCGCCCGGGTCCGGGTGGACCGGGACCAGCCGGTGGTGAGCTGGCTGTCCGGGCTGCTGCGGGACCAGGTGCAGGCCAGGCAGTTCGAGCACACGCCGCTGGACCAGATCCGCGGCTGGACGTCGGTGCCCCCGGACCGCCCGCTGTTCGACAGCGGCAGGGGGCTGGAGAACTACCCGATGGACGGCTCCCGGTTCCGCACGGCCAGCGTCACCATCAGCCAGATCCAGACGTACGAGCAGGCAGACTACGCACTGTCCTTTGTGGTGGTGCCCGACGAGGCGCTGCTCATGCAGGTCTGGTACGACGCGCTGCGGTTCGGGCCGGAGACCGGCGACCACATCCTGCGTACGGCGGAGGCGCTCACCCTCGCGCTCGTCGCCGACCCGGAGCGGACCGTGGGTGAGGTGCTGGAGCTGGTCCCGGCGCCGCCCGCCAGCCAGCGTCGCGCCGCCCCGCCGGCCGGGGCGGCGGGCGTGGACCGAGACCGTGTGGGCCAGGCCGGCGTGGGTCGGGTTGTGGAGCTGTTGCAGGGGCTGCCCCTGGTCCGCGAGGCGGTGGTGACACCCGCGCCGGACGGGCGGCGGCTCACCGCGTACCTCGTCCCGGACCTCGCCGCGGTCGAGCGCGGCGACGGCGTCGCCAGCCGGCTCGCCGAGGAGCACGTCGCGTACTGGCGCACGCTGTACGACCGGACCTTCACCGACGCCCGCCCCGCTGACCCGGCCTTCAACATCACCGGCTGGCGCTCCAGCTACACCGGTGAGCCGATGCCAGCAGATGCGATGGCCGAGTGGCGCGAGCACACGCTGGAGCGCATCCGGGCGCTACGCCCCAGCCGGGTGCTGGAGATCGGCTGCGGGACCGGCCTGCTCCTCTTTGGTCTGGTGGACGGCTGCGACCGCTACGTCGGCACGGACTTCTCCGCGGTCTGCCTCGCCCAGGTGCGCGACCATCTGGCCACCCGCGACGACGCGACCCGCGCGAAGGTGACCCTGCTGGAGCGGACCGCCGATGACCTGACCGGTCTCGAACCGGACAGCTTCGACGTGGTCGTGGTCAACTCGGTGGTGCAGTACTTCCCTGGGGCGGCGTACCTCGAGCGGGTGCTCGACGCAGCGGTCCGCGTCTGCGCCCCCGGCGGCGCCATCTTCCTCGGCGACCTGCGCCACCACGGGTTGCAGGAGGCGTTCCACGTCTCGGTGCAGCTGCATCGCGCGGTGGACCTGCTCCCGGTCGACGAGCTGCGCAGCCGGGTGTCCCGGTCGATCGAGCACGAGCGGGAGCTGCTCGTCGACCCCGCGTACCTGGTGAGCTTCGCCGCCGCCCGGCCGGAGGTCGGCGGCGTGGAGCTGATGCCGAAGCGCGGCCGCCACGACAACGAGCTGACCCGCTACCGCTACGACGCGGTGCTGCGGCTGGGGGCACCGCCGCCCGGTCCGACCGGCGTTGCATGGTACGACTGGCACCGCGACGTGCTGTCCGGCAGCGAGATCGGGTGGCTGCTGGACCACGCCGACACCGACGTGGTCGGGGTGACCGGCGTGCCGAACGCGCGGGTCGCCGCGGATGTCGAGGCGGCCCAGGTGCTCCTTGGGACGGATGGTCGTGCCGCTACCGGCGCCAGCAGCCCCGCCACCGCCGGGGAGCTGCGGCTGGTGGCCGCCAAGGCGGCTGCCGGCCTGGACCCGGAGGAGCTGTGCCAGCTCGGCGAGGGCAGGGGCTGGTCGGTCGCTCTCAGCTGGGCGGCGAGCCACCCGGACGGCAGCGTCAACGCGCTCTTCCGGCGAAGGGCCGCCGGACAGCCAACGGGCTCCGGCGCCCTGCACGCGGCCGGACCGGACGCTGTGGCGCTGGGCTCCACGTCCCTGTATCTCACGTCGCTGGACTCCATGCCGTTGGACGCCATGCCGCTGGACGACATGCTGCTGGACGACATGCTGCCGGAGGGTCCGCTGGCCAACGCTCCGCTGCGCAGCCAGCTCGCGGAGTCGCTGGAACGGCAGGCGTGGGAGGCGCTGCGCCGGGACCTGCCTGAGTACGCCGGCATCAGCCAGCTGGTCGTCGTCGACGAGCTTGCCCGCACCGCCGACGGGCGGGTGGACGAGGCCGCCCTGCCCGTCGTGGCGGGTGCGGACACCGCCGAACCGGCTGCGCCCGGTGCGCTGCCGCCCCGCACAGCGGACGAGCTGCGGCTCGCGCGGATCTGGGAGCAGGCGCTGCGGTCGAGCCCGGTCGACGTCCGCGCCTCATTCTTCGACCTGGGTGGGGACTCGCTGCTCGCGATCCGGGTCATCGACGAGGCTTCCCGGGTGTTCGGCCGGGAGGTCCCGCTGTCGGTGCTGTTGCGGGAGCCGACGATCGAGGGGATGGCCGCGGCACTGCGCGCCGGGCCACGGCCATGGACACCGCTGGTCGAGGTCACCCGGGGCGAGGGGGCGCCGTTCTTCTGCGTACACCCCGCCGGCGGCAACGTGCTGTGCTACGCCGACCTGGCCCGGCTGGTCAGCCCCCAGCCGTTCTACGCACTACAGGCGCGTGGCGTCGAGGGCGACGACCCGCCGTACGACGACGTGCCCGCCATGGCCGCCCGGTACCTGGCGGACGTGCGCACCCGCCAGCCCACTGGCCCGTACCAGCTCGGGGGCTGGTCCATGGGCGGGCTCGTCGCCTACGAGATGGCCCAGCAGCTGCACGCCGCAGGCGAGCAGGTGGGCCTGCTGGTGCTGGTCGAGACCCCGACGCCAGACCTGGTCAAGGACCTCCCGGACGAGGCGGCAGCTCTGGCCCGGCTGCTGGACGGGCTCGTCCCCATCGACCTCGACCAGCTGCGCCAGCTGCCGTCAGCGCAACGGCTCCGGCACGTGCTCGCCGAGGCGGAGCTGGCGCAGGTGGTGCCGCCGGGGCTGGACCCGGGCCGCGCCCAGCAGCTCTTCGACGTGTACGCCACGCACGTCGAGGCGGTCCGGCGCTACCAGCCCCGCCCGTACGCCGGCCGGACCTGCCTGCTGCGGGCCGCGCAGACCGGTGTGACGGCCGCCGACTACGGGTGGGGCCGGCTCCTGACAGGGGAGTGGGAGGTCATCGAGGTGCCCGGCGACCACGAGACGGTCGTCTGGCCCCCGAACGTGCACAAGCTCGCGGAGGTACTCCGGGCTCAGCTGGCCGCGGCCCGGTCACGGACCTGAGCGACAGTGCCATGACCGAAGACGCGATCGGAACCGGGGACGCGATCGGACCGGTGCGGTCCTACACCGAGTGGGACCCGCTGGAAGAGGTGGTCGTCGGCATCGTGGACGGTGCGACGTTCCCGACCTGGCACGAGGCACTGCCGCCGGCCCTGCCACCGCGGTGGCACGACACGTTCCGGCAGATGGCGGGGCGGCCGTTCCCGCCGGAGCTGGTCACTGCCGCGCGCCGTGAGCTGGAGCAGCTCGTGCACATCCTGCAGGGCGAGGGGGTCACCGTACGGCGCCCTGAGCAGCTTCCCCAACAGGTTCCGTACCGGACACTGCACTGGGCCAGCAACGGGATGTACGCGGCCATGCCGCGTGACGTACTGCTGGTGGTGGGCGACCGGATTGTCGAGTGTCCACCGGCGTGGCGCTCGCGGTACTACGAGACGCTGGCGTACCGGCCCCTGCTCAAGGGGTACTTCCGCGGGGGTGCCCGATGGGTCGCCGCGCCGCGGCCCGAGCTGCGCGACGAGCAGTTCGACCCGACCTGGGTAGACACCGGGCAGCTGCCCCCGCGGCTGGTGGTCACGGAGTTCGAGCCCACCTTCGACGCGGCGGACTTCATCCGTCTCGGCCGGGACATCGTCGCCCAGAGGTCCAACGTCACCAACGACTTCGGCATCGAGTGGCTCCGGCGGGAGCTGGGCGACGAGTACCGGATCCACGTGCTTGAGTTTGCCGACCGGCACCCGATGCACATCGACGCCACCATCATGCCGATGGCACCGGGCAGGCTCCTGGTCAACCCCGATCGGGTGCCGGTCGTGCCCGACCTGTTCCGGGGCTGGGACGTCATCGAGGCGCCACGGCCGGTACTGCCCGACTCGCATCCCCTCTACTTCACCAGCAAATGGCTCAACATGAACATCCTTATGCTGGATGAGGAACGGGTCATCGTCGAGGCGCAGGACGAACCGATGATCTCGATGTTGAAGCAACAGGGCCTCACCCCCATCCTCTGCAGCTTCCGGAGCTTCTACGCCTTTGGCGGCTCGTTCCACTGCGCCACACTGGACGTTCGCCGTCGGGGAGAGCTCGCCTCCTACCTGTAAGAGGCTCCGTCCCGGACCGTCGGATGACCCCGGTTCGTTGACCCGGGGTCACCGGCCGTACCGCCGACCATGGACGATGTACCACCCCGGTCGTCACCGCCCACCCGTCACCGCCGGAGCATCATCGAGCTTGGAAAGCGCGCCGCCTGGCGGCGCTAGTAGAGGTCGGCACCGCCCAGCTCGGCGGTGAGCCGCCGGCGGTCGACCTTGCCATGGACGTTGACCGGGAGCGCGTCCACATACCGGTAGTGCGCCGGCAGCATGTACGGCGGCAGCCGCTCGCCGGCGAGCGTAGCCAGCTCGGCGGGGTCGACCGGCTCGCCGGTGTAGACGGCGTGGAGGGCCGGCGAGCCGGCAGGGGACACAAGCGCCACCGCGTCGAGGACCTTCGGATGCTCGCGCAGCACCGACTCGATCTCGCCGAGCTCGATCCGGTACCCGCGGATCTTCACCTGGTCATCCAGGCGGCCGAGGTGCACCATGACCCCGTCGGCGCCGACCCGCACCCGGTCGCCGGTGCGGTACCACGCATCGCCGGGCACGACCGGGTCGTCGCACGGGCGGGCCCGGCCCGCCTCGACGTAGATGAACCTGCCCTGGTTATCCGCCGGGTCGAGGTAACCGTCGAACCGCTGCGGGCCCCGCACGCAAAGCTCGCCATCGGCTGTGGCGGGCCCGTCCCTGGTGGACCCATCCTCGGTGAGCCCGCCTTCGGTGGGCACCACCTCGGTGAGCCCGTCCTCGGCGAGCACGACCATCTCCAGGTGGGGGTGGACCGGGCCGATCGGCACGGTGCCGTTGGGGGTGGCCGGCCAGTAGGCCGGGTCGGCGGGCAACCGGTACCCGGTGCAGCTGATGGTGACCTCGGTCGGGCCGTACAGGTTCTCGATGACGCTGTGCGGTGCCGCCGCCGCCCACGCCCGGGCCTGGTCGAACGTCAGCTGCTCGCCGCCGAACAGGCTCCAGCGCAGCTCCGGCATGCCCGCTACCGGCAGCATCCGCTGCCGGTGCGCGATCGAGACCAACGACGGTACGGAGAACCAGTGGGTGACCTGCCGCGCGGTCACGAACCGGGCCGGTGCCAGCAGGTCCTCGGGTCTGGGCACCACCAGGGTCGCGCCGGAGCACCAGGTGACGAACATGCCGAAGACCGAGCCGTCGAAGGTGAGCTCGAAGGCTGGCGCGAGCCGGGCGCCGGGGCCGACGCCGTACCGGTCGATGCAGTGGGTGAGGTAGCGGTCGAGGTTGCGGTGGCGGATCGGCACGCCCTTGGGCTCACCGGTCGAGCCCGAGGTGAACAGGGTGTAGGCGATGCCTTCCGGCTGGCCCTGGTAGGGCTCGGACAGCGGCGGAGTGTCCAGGCTCCAGTACCACGGCGTACCGCCGCCGGAGCGCAGCGCGAGCGCAGCGGCGCCGGTCTGCGCGACCAGCGTGGCCAGCTGCACGGCGCCGGCATCGTCCGCCACCACGACATCCACCCCGGCGGACCGGCACATGCGGGCGTTGCGAGCGACCGGAAGCTCCGGGTGCAGCGGCACCACGGTCGCGCCAAGCCTCAGCGCGGCAAGGTAACCGGCGTACGCGGCGAGGCTGCGTACGGCGAGCAGCCCAACCGCTGCCGGGTGCCGGCCGGCCACCGCAGCCAGCCGGCCCGCCAGCCGCTCCACCAGGTCGAGCAGCTCCCGGTAGCGCACGGTCTGGCCGGCCACCTCGACCGCGGGCAGCTCGGGATGGCGCACCGCGCAGTCGCGGAAGCGGGTGAACAATGTGGACACCTCGCTCAGCTCCGCCGCCGGTTCCGGTTGCGCCTGGCCAGCGCCTGGCGCCGGTACGCGGCGTGGTCCTCCGGCTGGGCGACCGGGTCCTCGCGCCGGGCGGCCGGGTCCTCCGGTCGGGTGCCCCGCGATGCGTCCGCCGGTGTGCCGTCGCGGTCCAGGCGCTGCGTGCGGTCCAGGTGGCGGGCCAGGGCCTCGACGGTCGGGTGCTCGAACATGTCGGTCACCGGCACGTGCCGTCCCAGCCGGTCGCCGAGCTGGCTGGTCACCTTCGCCACCAGCAGCGAGGTGCCGCCCAGCTCGTCGAAGAAGTGGTCGCGCACGCCGACCATGTCCTGCCCGAGCACGGCCGCCCACACCTGGGCCACCACGTGCTCCAGCTCGGTACGGGGGCGCAGCCGCTCTGCGGCGCCGCGGTCGGCCGGCGTCGGGGCGGGCAGCGCGCGCCGGTCGAGCTTTCCGTTGGCGGTCAACGGCAGCCGGTCCAGGTAGACGAAGGCCGCCGGCACCCACGGGACGGGCAGCTCGGCGCGGAGCCGACCGCGTAGCTCGGCGACTGCCAGGCGCGGTCCGCGGGGCACCAGGTAGGCGGCGAGCTCCGTCCCGCCGCCCGGTCCCGGTCGCGGTACGACCACCGCCTCGCGCAGGTCGAGCGACTCCCGCAGCCGGACCTCGATCTCGCCCGGCTCCACCCGGACTCCTCTGATCTTCACCTGGTCGTCGAGGCGGCCGAGGAAGTCCAGGGTGCCGTCCGGCAGCCAGCGCACCCTGTCCCCGGTGCGGTAGAGCCGCGCGCCCGGGACCGCGCCGAACGGGTCCGGCACGAACCACTGCGCGGTCAGCCGGGGCTGGCCGAGGTACCCGTGGGCAACGCCGGCGCCGCCCAGGTACAGCTCACCGGGGACACCGACCGGGACCGGCTCCATCCGGGCGTCCAGCACGTACGCGCTGGTGTTGGGGATCGGCCGGCCGATCGACGGGCGGGTGCCGTCGGGCCGGCACCCGCTGAGGGTGGCGGTGATCGACGTCTCGGTCGGGCCGTACGCGTTGTTGAACCTGCGGCCAGCGCCCCACCGGGTCACCAGCTCCGGCGGGCACACCTCGCCACCGACGCTGATGGCCACCAGGTCCGGCAGCGGGGCGTCGGGCAGCGCCGCGAGCACCGACGGCGCCGTGGTGACGATGGTGACCCGCTCCTCGGCGAGCAGCCGTACCAGGTCCTCGCCGGAAGCGACTGTTGTCGATGAAGCGATGTGTAGCGCCGCGCCGTGCAGGTGCGCGATGAGGATCTCGAGGATGGAGACGTCGAACGAGCTCGAGGTGGACTGGAGGACCCGGCTGGACTCGGTGACCTCCAGCCCGGTGGCCTCGGCCTGGCTCGCGTTACGGGCGCCACGGTGTGGCACCAGCACCGCCTTGGGCCGCCCGGTCGAGCCCGACGTATAGATGACGTAGGCGACGTCGTCCGGCTCAGCCACCGCACCGCCGGGTGCTGCGCCGCCGGCCGGCCACTCGCCGTCCAGGCAGAACCGGTACGGGCCACCGGCCGGCAGCTGGTCCGCGGTCCCCTGGTGGGTGAGCAGCACGGCAGGGGCCGCGTCACCGACCATCCACGCCAGGCGCCGGGCCGGCAGGTCGGGCGTGAGCGGCAGGTAGGCGCCACCCGCCTTGAGCACCGCCCAGAAGGCCACCACCCAGTCCACGCCACGCGGCAGGTGCACGCCCACCACGCTGCCGCGCCGCACGCCGAACCGTCCGCGCAGCAGCGCCGCCAGCCGGTCGGCGCGGGCGTCGAGCTCGGCGTATGTCAGCGCCTGCCGGCCCGACACCACCGCCGTGGCGGCTCCGCGCCGGTTGACCTGACGGGTGAAGCTCGCAGCCAGCGTCGCCGGCCCGTCGAGCGGCCGGCGGCCACCGTCGGCGAACGCGGCTACGGCCGCCCGCTCGGCGCCGTCCATCAGCTCCAGCGTCTCGACCGGTACGTCGGGCCGGGCCACCGCCTGCGCCAGCAGCCCGGTGAGCTGGCGGCACAGCCGAGCCACGGCAGGCCCGTCGAACAGCGCCGTGCAGTACTCCATGGTGCAGCTCAGCTCACCGGCGACCTCGGCGGCCATCAGGGACAGGTCGAACGCGGAGCCGCGCGGGTCGAGCCGGTACGGCCGCACGTCCAGCCCGCCCAGCCGTACCCGGGTGGTCTCGTCGGCCACCGCAAAGGCGCCGAGGTCCGGGCGGCCGGCGGGCGGCTGCTGCAGCGTCAGCATCACCTGCACCAGCGGCGAGCGGCTGGGGTCGCGGGACGGGCTGACCGCCTCGACCAGCCGGGCGAAGGGCACCGCGTGGTCCAGGGCATCGAGCACGACGCGGCGTACGCCAGCCATGAGCGCTCGGAACGTGACGCCCGGACCGACCCGGATCCGCAGCGGCACCGGGTTGACGAAGTAACCGACGAGGCGGGCGCTGCGGTGGTCCTCGCGCCCGGCGGTCGGCGTCCCGACCACCACGTCGTCGCCGGCGTACCGGGCCAGCAGGGCGGCGAAGGCGGCCATCAGCGCGACGAACCGGGTGGCTCCGGCGGCCCGGGCGAGGGTGTCCAGCTCCCGCAGGGTGGCCCGGTCGATCCGGAGCTCGTGGGTGGCCCCTTGGTAGGACTGCAACCGCGGACGCGGGAAGGTCGTGGGCAGCTCCACCGCCTCGGGCGCCCCGGCCAGCGCTCGCCGCCAGTAGTCCAGGCGCGCCTGCCCATCCGCGGCCGGATGCGCAGGCGCCGCGGCGGGCAGCTCCGGCAGCCCGGCCGCGACCCCGGCCAGCTCGGCGGCGTAGAGCGCGAGCAGGTCGTCCACGAGCACCGACAGCGACCAGAAGTCGGCGACGACGTGGTGCACCGACAGCAGCAGGACATGGTCCTCCGGCGCACGGGAGTACAGCGAGGCGCGGAACAGCGGTCCGGCCGCCAGGTCGAACCCACGCCGTGCATCAGCCTCGATACGCTGCCGCAGCGACCCGTCGTCAAGACCGGGGACGTCGTGGTGGTCAGCTACCGGGCCGTCCCACGCCAGCAACCGGGACACCGGTTCGCCACCCTCGGACGGCAGGCGGGTACGCAGCGCCGGGTGCCGCTGCACCAGTGCCCGCAACGCCCGGTCCAGCGCCGGGACATCCAGCGGCGAGCAGATCCGCGCTGCCCTGGTGATCTCGTACGCCCCGCTGTCCGGCGCCCACTGCTGGACGAACCACAGCGCCCGCTGCCCGTCGCTCACCGCCTGCTCCGCGGCCAGGTGCGGGGACTCCGGCGGCGCTGCTGGCACCGATGGTGCCCGCGCGGCCAGGGCCGTCACGCTCACCCCGGCCAGCAGCTCGGAGACCGTGACGTCCAGCCCTAGCCGGGTGCCCAGCGCATGCCGCAGCTCGACCGCTTGCAGCGAGTCCAGCCCCAGCCCGGTCAGCGGCGTATCGAGGGGTACGTCCCGCCGGTCGAGACCCAGCGCGCCGGCCACCGCCCCGACCAGGTCCTCGGCCTCGCTCTGGTCGGCCTCCTGCGGAAGCCGGTCCTCGGCCTCTCGCGGAGGCTGGTCCTCGGCCTCTCGCGGAGGCTGGTCCCCGGCCTTTCGCGGGGAGGCACCCGGCTGGTCCCAGCGGGCCACGACCTCGGCCCGACCGGCATCCCATTCGCCCTCGGCGACCGCACGACGGCAGGCATGGCGCTGGATCTTGCCGCTGGACGTCTTCGGGATGCACCGGGGCCGGAGTAGGACCACGGTCGCTGGGCTGACCTCGGCGACCTCGGACAGCACCCGCCGGATCGCCGCGACGGTGTCCGCCACGGCCACGCCGTCGGCCGCGACCTCGGCGGCGAACCCGACCCGCTCCTCGCCGTCCAGGTCGACCGCGAACGCGGCGCTGCAGCCGGGGCGTACGCCGGCGACCTGGCCCTCGACCGCGTGCTCGAGATCCTGCGGGTAGATGTTGCGGCCACGGACGATGACCATGTCCTTGGCCCGGCCGGTGACCACCAGCTCGCCGGACGGATCCAGGAACCCCAGGTCGCCGGTGCGCAGGTAGTGGCGGTCGGGGTCGTCGACCCGTACCGCCTGGAAGACCTGCCTGGTCTCGTCCGGGCGGTGCCAGTACCCCGTTGCGACGCTGGGGCCGGAGAGCCAGATCTCCCCGACGGCGCCGGGCCCGAGGGCGGTGCGGGTCTCGGGGTCGACGATGGCCACCGTCTGGCCACCCAGGGCCCGCCCGCAGCCCACATGGACCGTGCCGCCGTGCTGGACCCTCCGCGGCGCCTCGCCCGGCCGGCCGCCGGTGACGATCAGCGTGCCTTCGGCCAGGCCGTAGCACGGGTAGAACGCCTCCGCCCGGAAGCCAGCGGGCGCGAACGCCGCCGCGAACCGGTCCAGCGTCCCGGCCCGCACCGGCTCTGCCCCGCAGAACGCGACCGACCAGCTGGAGAGGTCCAGCGCGGCCCGCTGCTGCGGCGTGCTCTTGCGCACGCAAAGGTCGAACGCGAAGTTGGGGCCACCGCTGACCGTGCCCCCGAACCGGGATACGGCCTCCAGCCAGGCCATCGGGCGCTGAAGGAAGGCCAGCGGGGACATCAGCACGACCGGCAGCCCGACGTAGACCGGTTGGAGGATCCCACCGATCAACCCCATATCGTGGTACGGCGGCAGCCAGCTCACCCCGACCGACTGCGGGGACGTGCCGAACCCGGTCCGTACCAGCTCCGCGTTGTGCCGCAGGTTGGCGTGGCTGAGCAGCACCCCTTTGGGCTGCCCGGTGGAGCCGGATGTGTACTGCAGCAGGGCCGGTGCCTGGGCCGGCAGGCGCGGCGGCACCCAGGCCCGGTCATCGGGGTCGGGCAGCGCGTCTGTGGCCACCCACTCCATCGCCGCCAGCTCGGGCGCCTCGCCGAGCCCTGCGGCCACCGCGTCCGCCAGCCAGGAGACGGTCAGCGCCAGGGCCGCACCGCAGTCGCCCGCGAGCGACCGGAGGCGAGGCACCGTACGGACGAGCCGGGACGGGTCCGGGGGGTAGGCCGGCACCGCGACCGCGCCGGCGTACAGGCAGCCGAGGAAGCCTTCCACGTAGGCGCGGCCGGGTGGGAAGAGCAGGAGCACCGGCTCGCCGGCGACCCGGCGGGCTGACAGCGCCTGTGCCACCCGGCGCGCGGCGGCGTCCAGCTCGGCGTAGCTCACCCACGCCGGGTCCTCGTCGAGGAAGAGGAACGCGCGGTCGGTGGGCCGGTCCTGGGCGTGGTGCGCAAGCAGGCCGGCGATCGTCTCCACGCCCGGCAAGCTATGCCGGCCGGACACCGTTCGCAACCCGCGTAGAGACTGGGCAACCGCCTCGGCCTACGGTTACGCGTGCCGCCGTCCGGGCCGGCCGGACGAGGTCGGCGGTGGATCAGCGGTGGGCGAGCCGCCGCATCTCGCGTTCGATCTTCTGCTCGGTGGGCTGGGCCGGACCGAAGACGTCAATGGCGTGGAACACGATCCCGACGCCCCAGCCGATGAGCGGGAACATCGGCCAGAAGAACCCGCCTGGCGTGGTCATCAGCCAGATCAGGACCAAGGCGAGGTTGATCACCGCGTACACCGTGAGGTGCTGCACGAACTCGCGCCTCTTGCGCAGCCGACCGATCGCCATCTCGCGAAGGCCGGTTGCCCCGGTGGAGGTCTCGTTAGCCATGTGCCCTCCTTCCACACCCTCCACGCTGGTCTTTGGCGACCGCGCCCGGCAGAGGAGAAGGTCATTGGTTGTCGGGCCCTTGGACCAGCACCCAAGGGGCCAGCCAGGTCGCCGACGGCAGGCTGGCCGGGTCGAGGTGGCACCGGACGAGGTGCCCGTCGCCGAGCGCGACCGCGGGCGGGGCCACCCGGTCGCACCGGCCGGCGATGCGGTACGGGCAGCGGCTCACGTACCGGCACCCGTGCCCGTTGCCGGCAGGGTCGACCGGTGAGGGCTCGGGGGCCACGACCGCCGCCGGCTCCGCCACTGTGGACTCCGCGGCCGCGGGCGCCGACGCGGCGACCAACCGCGCCGTGTACGGGTGGTGCGGGCCGGCGAGCACCTGCTGGGTCGGGCCCTGCTCCACCAGCACGCCGTGGTAGAGCACCGCGATCCGGTCGGCGAGGTAGCCCACCACCGCCAGGTCGTGGGAGATGAAGAGGTACGACGTGCCAGTGTGGTCGCGTTGCTGGGCAAGGACCTCCAGCACGCCGGCCTGCACGCTGACGTCCAGTGCGGAGACCGGCTCGTCGCACACCACCAGTGCAGGACTGCCGGCGAAGCTGCGCGCGATCGCCACCCGCTGCTTCTGGCCGCCGGACAGCCGCGCCGGCAGGCAGTCCAGCAGGTCATCGTCGAGCTGTGCCCGCCTGGCCAGCGCCGGCACGTCATCGTGGCCGCGCAGGGTGTGTATCGCCCGGCGCAGGATGCGCCGCACCCGGTGCTCCGGGTTGAGCGTGGTGTCCGGGTTCTGGAACACCATCTGCACGCGCCGGCGCAGCTGCGGGGAGCGCTGGGTAACCCGGGCGGGCAGCTCCTGGCCGTCCAGCGAGATGCTCCCCCCGCCGGGCGGGCCGAGCCCGACGACCGCGCGGGCGAGGGTGGTCTTCCCGCTGCCCGACTCGCCCACCAGGCCGACCACCTCGCCCCGGTGGATGGTGAGGTCGACGTTGTCGAGCGCGAGGGTGTGACCGTAGCGGCGGGTCAGCCCGCGCACCTGCAACAGCACCGGCCCCGGCCGTTCGGCGGCTGCCGGTAGCGCGTCCGGCACCGCCCGGCCCACCGCCCCTGGCCGCAGGCAGCGCACGGCATGCCCGGTGGCTGCGAGATCCTCCAGCGCAGGCTCGGCGGACCGGCAGGTGTCGACCGCTGCGGGGCAGCGCGGCGCAAAGCGGCACCCGTACCCGGTCTCGCCGGGCCGCGGCGGGCGCCCGGGGATGGCGGCCAGCGGCCGGACGGCCCGCGGTACGCCGAGCGTCGGGGCACTGTCCAGCAGCGCGACCGTGTAGGGGTGCGCCGGCGCGGCGAGCACCTCGCCAACCGGGCCGACCTCGACCAGCCGGCCGGCGTAGAGCACGCCGACCCGGTCGCAGGCCTGCCCGACCAGGGGTAGGTCGTGGCTGACCAGCACGACTGCGGTGGCCAGCTCTGCGGCCAGGCCGGTGAGCAGCCCGAGCACCTCATGCTGCACCGACGCGTCCAGCCCCGTCGTCGGCTCGTCCAGCACCAGCAGGCGCGGCCGGGTGGCCAGCGCGCAGGCGATCACGACGCGCTGCTGCTGCCCGCCGGAGAGCTGGTGCGGGTAGCGCCGGGCGAGCGCGTCGACGTCTGGCAGCCGTACCCGGGAAAGAAGCTCTCGCGCGCGGGCGACGGCGGCCCGGCGGGGCAGGCCCTGCGCCCGCAGCACGTCGGCGACCTGCCGGCCAACCCGCATCGTCGGGTCGAGCGAGCCCGCCGCCTCCTGGTGCACGAACGCGATGTGCGAGGCGCGCCAGCGGCGCAGCGCCGCCGGGCGCAGGGACAGCACGTCGACGCCGTCGACCAGTATGCGGCCACCGAGCACGCGGCCACCGGCCTCAAGGTGGCCGCCGAGCAGGTACCCGAGGGTGGTCTTGCCGCACCCGGACTCGCCGACGAGCCCGAACGTCTCGCCGGGCCGGACCGCGAGGCGGATGTCGTGCAGCACCGGCCCGGCCGGGTAGGCGACGCTGAGCCCGTCCACCACCAGGCCCGCGGTGAGGGCCGGCCCACCTGTCGGCTGGCTGCCCGCCACAAGCCGGCCCGGCCTGGGCCCGCCAGCTGCCGGGTTGCCCTTGACCGGGCTCGCGGTCATGACCGGTCCAACCGGCGGCGCAGCCGGTCCGTGAGGAGCGCGACGGCCACGACGAGCGAGCCGATCGCGAGCGCTGGCGCGAGCACGGTCCACGGCGCGAGCTGCACCCAGAGCCGGTTGTCGGCGACCGAGGAGCCCCAGTCCGGCGAGCCGGGCGGCTGCCCGAGCCCGAGGAAGGACAGGGTGGCCGCGGCGAAGACGGCGTCACCCAGGCGGGTGGTGGCCTCCACCAGGACCGTGCCCCGGACGTTGGGCAGCAGCTCGCGGGCGACCAGCGACCACAGTGGCTCGCCGCGCAGGCGGGCCGCCTCCACGTACGGCTTCTCCCGTTCGACCAGCGTCGCGGCGCGCACGCTGCGCGTCACCAGCGGCACGAACGCCGCGGCGATGACCAGCACCAGCACCGGCGCCGACCGGCCGAGCAGCGCGATGAACAGGACCGCCGCGATGATCACCGGGAATACCACGACCGCGTCGAGGAGCCGCATGACCAGGCCGTCGAACCATCCGCGTACGGCGCCCGCGAGCAGCCCGAGCGCGGTGCCGGCGGCCACCGACAGGAGCGCGGCCAGCGGCGCCACCACGAGCACCGGGCGCGCGCCGGCGACCAGGCGGGACAGCACGTCGCGGCCGTAGTGGTCGGTGCCCAGCCAGTGGTCCGTCCCCGGGGGGAGGAAGCGGTCCGCCGGCGCCTGCAGGTCCGGGTCGTACGGCACGAGGTCCGGCCAGAAGGCGGCGCACACCACCCACGCCGCCACCACCGCGGCCGAGCCGGCCAGCACCGGGCTCGGCCGGCGGGACACGCGCGTGGCGACGGCCATGGCTACCCCTCGCCGTCCAGCCGGACCCGGGGGTCGAGCAGCCGGTACGCGATGTCGGCGAGCAGCACGACGGCGAGGTATGCCACGCCGAGCACCATCGCCGTCGCCTGCAACGTGGGCAGGTCCTTAGCGGTGGCCGAGGCCAGCAGCAGGGCCCCGATGCCCGGGTAGTTGAACAGCAGCTCCACCACGAGCAGGCCGCCGAGCAGGAACTGCAGCTGCACCCCGAGCGCGCTTGCGGCCGGCACCGTCGCGTTGCGCAGCACGTGCCGGCGCACCAGCCGGGCGCCCCGGACCCCGCGCAGCCGGGCCGCCCGCACGTACGGGCTGGCCACCACGAGCACCGTGCTCGCCCGTACGTGCCGGGCCACATAGCCGGTGCACAGCAGCACCAGGCAGGTCGCCGGCAGCGCCAGGTGGGCGAGGACGACCAGCGGCCCGTCCCCGGGTGAGGTCTGCGCCGAGGCCGGCAGCCAGCCCAGCTCGACCGAGAAGGCCACCAGCAGCACCACGCCGGTGACGAACTCCGGCGTTGCGCCCAGGGCCAGGCTCACCCCGCTGATCACCCAGTCCACCGGCGTGTCCTCGCCCAGGCCGGCCAGCACGCCGAGGGTGAGCGCGACCGGCACCAGCAGCGCGAAGGCGAGCGAGGCGAGCATCAGCGACTGGCCGAGCCGGTCGAGCACCAGGTCCCGCACTGGCACGTGCAGGGTGTACGAGGTGCCCCAGGAGCCGGTGCCGAAGTCCGCGAGCCAGTGCAGGTAACGCAGGTACACCGGCTGGTCGAGGCCGAGCTCGTGGCGCAGCGCGGCGACGGACTCGGCGCTGGCCTCCCGGCCGAGGACGGTCCGCGCGACGTCGCCCGGCAGCACGTCGGTGGCGAGGAACACCATCAGCGACACGCCCAGCAGGGTCGCCGGCACCGCGGCCACCCGACGCAGCAGGAACCGTCGCATGTGGACCAGAGGTCAGCGCTGGTACACGCTGGAGAGGTCGACGGAGTGCGACGGGTGCGCCTGGACGCCGGTGACCTTCTTTCCGTTGTACGCCCGCACCGCACCGGCCCAGTACGGGATGACCACGGGCACGTCCTCGTGGAGGATCCGGGCGATCTCCTCGGCTCTCGCCTTGCGCTCGGCGTCCGTGGCCGCGTTGTCGTACCCTTCGGCGGCCGCGTCCAGCGCCGGGTTGGCGTACTTCGAGCCGTTCCAGATCCCGCCGGACTTGACCATCGGGATGATGAACTGGCTCGGCACCGCCCGGCCGGCCCAGCTCACCAGGTTGGCCTGGGTGAACAGCCAGGGCGTGTCCTTGGCCTGGTCCCCGCCGTAGAACTCGGCCGAGGTGCGCTGCGCCAGGTTGACCGTGATGCCGGCCTGCTTGAGCTGGTTCTGGATGGTGACCGCGTAGTCCTTGTTCGGCGGGTCGAAGGTGAGGGTGAAGGTGAGCTGGCCGACGCCGGCGGCCCGCAGCAGCTCGGTGACCTTCTGCCGGTCGAGCGCGCGCTGGGGCAGGCCGGTGGGCGCGGCCGGGAACAGCGGGGCGATCAGGTGGTCGTTGCCGATCTCGCCCACGCCGCTGCCGGCGGACTGGAGCAGGGCCGGCCGGTCCAGCGCGTACGCGATGGCCTGCCGTACCTCCTTCTTGTTGAACGGGGGCTGGTCGACCCGCATCGTCAGCACCGTGACGTTGGTGCCCTTGGCCTCGTCAACGCTGATGGTCCCGGTGCCGGCCAGGGGCTTGGCCAGGTGCGGCAGGCTGAGCAGCTGGGTGTCCACGTCGCCGCTCTGCAGCGCGATCAGGTCGGCCTGGCGGTCGGCGTAGAACCGTACCTGCACCCCGTCCAGGTACGGCTTGCCCGCGTCCCAGTACCTCTCGTTGCGGACGAACGACGCGCCGCTGGTCGCGTCGTACGACTTGAGCAGGAACGGGCCGGTCCCGATGGCGGCCTTGGTGAAGTCACCGGCGTAGTCCTGCTTGAGGATCACCGTGTTGTAGTTGCCCGACGAGACGAGGTAGGGGAAGTCGGAGAAGGGGCGCCGCAGGGTGAAGACCACCGTGTCCGCGCCCGTGGTGGTGACCGACCCAGGGGCGAGGATCGAGCGGAACGCGCCCAGCGCCGCCGACTTGTTCTTCGGGTCGAGCAGACGCTCGAAGGAGGCCCGGACAGTGGCCGCATCGACCGGGGTGCCGTCGGAGAAGGCGACGCCCTTGCGGAGCTTGAACGTCCAGCGCCGGCCGGCCTCGGCCGGCTCCCACGACTCAGCGAGCCGCGGCACCAGCTTGAGGTCCTTGTCCAGCCAGAGCAGGTACTCCGCGACGAGCTGCACAATGGCGATGGCCGGACCGTCGAACATGGTGACCGGGTCGACGGCGGTGGGCGGCGGCGGGCAGCTGGCCCGCAGGGTCCCGCCGCGCTTGGGCTGGCCGGCCGCCGGCCCGGCCAGGGTCGAGCCGGCCGTGCCCGGCTGGGAGCACGCCGGCAGCAGCGCGGCGACCCCGACGGCACCGGCACCGGCCAGGACCTGGCGGCGGCTCAGCGAGGTGGGCAGGTCCGGCAGGGGGCGTCCGGTCATCGAGTTCTCCCAGTCCATGGCGGTGGGCAGGTGAGGGGTCGGCCGCTCCATCGGGTACGGGCCACGGTCGGGCCCACTGTGGACCTTGATAGCAAGGACCCGGTGGCGGGACAAGGGCCGCTCCGGATGCCGGACCGCCGGTGCTGGGTCCTTTGCCACCCGCTCCGGCCCAGGTCACGGGCGGGCTCACCAGCCGATGACTTCCTCATCTGTGGTATTCAGCCGATAACGGCTGGCGAGATGTCGCCAAGCTGGCGGCAGTGGGCAGGCCGCGGACCAGTACTCTCAGGAGGACACCTTCAGCTCCCGGACGTGGTGCGCCCTCCCAAGGCGGAAGGCCCAGGCGCTCTCGATCTCCTCGGTCAGTGCGGCGAGGGCTGCGCGTTCCGGAGAGGGCGCGGCCGGAGAACGCGCTCTCCGGCAGGAGATCTTTACCCTTGCCGCGGATGGACTGGCGTCCCCGCCGGCAGATGAGGTACTCGAAGTTGGGGCTTGGAATTTATCAGTTTCCGCGTGTCGTGATCATGGTGCGGTGGGTGGGGTTGGCGCGATCGTGTAGTTCCACCTGGGCTGGAAGTCGTGTCGGCTGATACGTTGGCGTTCCAGGTGCCGGTTCTCCTTGTCTGAGATCTTGATGCCGGTGGGGTAGGTGCCGGTGTCCAGGTCGGCTTGGACGCGTAGCCCGGTCCGGGTGCTCGTGCCGGCGATGAGGTTGACGGCAACCTCGTGGGTCTCCAGAGGGCGTCCGCGCCAGTTCATCGAGATCTGGCTGAAGAGCCGGTGTTCGATCTTGTTCCACTTGCTGGTGCCGGGTGGCAGGTGGCACACGGTGATCGACAGGCCGATGCGGTCGGCCAGGGCGGTCAGCTGTTGTTTCCACAGGCGGGAGCGGTAGCTGTTGGACCCCCCTGCGTCGGCGCAGATCAGCAGCTGGGTGGCCTGGGGGTAGGCGTGCTGGCCGACGCGGGTCCACCAGCGGCCGATGGTGGCCACGGCGAAGGCGGCGGTGTCGTGGTCGGTGCCCACACTGACCCAGCCGGTGTTGGCCGCGATGTCGTAGACGCCGTAGGGGATGGCTTTGCCCAGGGCCTGGTGAGGGAAGTCGTGGCTGTTGACGGCCACCGGCTGGCCGGTCGGTTGCCATTCGCGGCCGTTGTTCTTGAACGGGCCGATGAGCTCTTTCTTCTTGCAGTCGATGCTCGTGACCGGCTGGCCTGCGGTGATGTGGGCGGTGACCTGGTCGTTGATGTAGCGGAACTGGGCGTCGCGGTCGGGGTGTTGAGTGCCTTCGAGGGTCTTGGCGTTGGCTTGCAGGCTGTAGTCCAGCTCGTCGGTCAGCAGGTTGGCGACCGTGTGGTGCGAGACGGGGTGGCCCTGGGCGGTCAGTTCGTCGGCGAGGTTGCGGGTGGAGCGGGTGGTCCAGCGCAGCCGGGTCATCGGGTCGCCACGGGTGGCGGGTTCGACCAGGGCGTCGAGGGCGTCGAGCAGGGCAGGGTCACGTTCGGTGGCACGCTTGCGCCCGCCGCCCGGGCGGCGGGCGCGGCCCATCGGGGCCTGGCCGGACTCCAGTTCGGACACTCCGGCCGAGACGGTGTCCCGGTTGACGCCGGCCGCCGCGGCGACCAGGCCGATCCCGCCGTGTCCCAGGCAGCGGGCCTCGGCCCCCAGGACCAGCCGTCGCTGCCGCTCGTCGAGGTGTGGCAGGATCGCGTCGAACTTCACCGCGAGTGTTGCCTGACTGATCTCCACAACCATGGCCATACCACAAGGCTGGCACCCTCGAAGCAAATACGGAAGTTATTTAACGACACGCTCTAACCGCGTGGGGGCGGGCAGATGGAGGGCAGGATCTGGCAGATGTCGTACTCCCGGCCCGGACCGTTGCCGCCGCCGCCACCGCCACCGTTCCCCGGCGGCGGGCTTGGGCCGCCGCCACCCGGACCGCCGTCACCAGGGCCGGACGCCTTGCCGCTGCTGATGTAGACGGCGATGACGCTGCCCTTCACCCCGCTGCCCGTTGGGTCGGTGCGCGCGACCGTGCCGGCCGGGCAGCTCGACTCGACCGGCTTGTCGATGACCTGTACGTCGAAGCCGGCGGCCCGCAGCGCAGCCCTGGCGGCGGAGACCGACTGGCACTGCACGTTGGGGATGCCGACGCGCTTACCCAACGCCAGCTCCTTGGGCGCCGGCGCGAACTCGATCGCCGGTTTGTTGCGCATCGCGTCGCGCATCGTGTTGATAACGGCGGGGTTGACATGGGGGTGCTTCATCTTGACGGTGGTCTCGGCCCAGTCCGGGTCGCCCAGCACGCCGGCCACCGTCAGCTGCTTGGAGCTGATGATGAGAGACGCCGACTTCTCGCCGTCGGTCGTACCCGACTTGCCCAGGATCGGCTTGCCGATGATGCCGCGGGCCGGCTGAGCCGTACCCCCGTCGCACTTGGTGGTCGCGGAGCGGTCGCCCACCGGGCAGCGCGCCGCGTCGCCGGCCGCCCGCGCGATCTCGGTACGGATGGCCTGCCGGCAGCGCGGGTTGCCCACGTCGAGCTTGTTGCCGTTGATGTCCTTGATCTCCTCGACCGGGATCGGCTCGCAGTACTTGCCCTCCGCGGCGACGGTCGCGTAGGCGTTGGCCATCTCCAGCGGCGTGGTCTGCGACACGCCGAGGGTGAACGCGCCCCATCCGTGGGCCAGGTGCCGGTCCTGGGAGCGCTCGTAGTCTTTCGGGTCTCTCTCGGTGCCCTTGGCGCGGTACTGGATGCCCAGCCGCTTGGACACGTCCACTGCGTTCTCCACGCCGATGCGCTCGGAGAGCGGGACGAAGTACGTGTTGACCGAGCGGCCGAAGCCGGTCCACATGTTGCGGGGGCCGTTCATCCACTCGGGGTTGGCGTTGACCGGGCAGTAGCGGTTGGTGCCGGGGCAGGCGGCGGGGCTGTTGTGCTCGACGATGAAGTTGGTCGGCGACGGGGAGATGGCGGTGATCTGGTAGTCCAGCGGTAGGCCCTTCTCCAGGGCGGCGATCATGGTGAACAGCTTGAAGGTGGAGCCACCCTGGTAGCCCAGGATGTCGCCGCCGCCGCTGAGCAGCGGGTTGGTGGTGTTGGGGTAGGTGCCGCGGATCCCTAGCTTCTGCTTCACCGGGTTGGTGGCCGGCCCGTTGACCGGCTTGAGCCGGTCGTCCAGCCGGTAGTTACGGTTGGTGGCCAGCACCCGCACCTTTCCGGTGCCCGGCTCGATCCCGGCCAGCATGAGCGCCCGCGAGTCGCCGGTCTTGACCAGCGCCTCGACGTGCTTCTTCGCCGCCGCCTGCACGGACACGTCCAGTGAGGTGTAGATGGTGTAGCCGCCGGTCTTCAGCCGGTTCTCCCGCTCGTACGGGGTCGCGCCGAACTGCTCCTGGTCGAGCCACCAGCGGTACAGGAAGTCGCAGAGGAAGCCCCAGTCGTTGACCCGCACCGACACGCAGCCGTTGGGGGTGCGCTTGCCGGTCACCTTGATCTCGGCCTGCTTCGCCGCTGCCCCGTCCGCCGGGGAGACGGCACCAGTGCTGATCATCTGGTCCAGCACCCAGTTGCGGCGGGTGGTGGCCTCCGTCATGTTCGTCGGGTCGGCCGGGTTGAAGCTGGTCGGCGCCTTGACCAGGCCGGCCAGCATGGCGGCCTCCTCGACCTTGAGGTCCTTGGGGTGCTTGGAGAAGTAGACCTGGCTCGCCGCGTACACCCCGAAGGCGCCGTTGCCGAAAGCGGCGATGTTGAGGTAGCGCTCGAGGATCTGGTCCTTGGTCAGCTGCTTCTCGACGGCCAGCGCGTAGCGCATCTCGCGTAGCTTGCGCACGTTGGTGTCCTCGGTCGCGTCGACCACCTCCTGCGGGGTCGAGGCCGAGTACGAGATGGCCAGGCGCACGTACTGCATGGTGATGGTGGAGGCGCCCTGCGAGACGCTGCCGCTCTGCCGGTTGGCCACGAAGGCGCGGGCGACGCCCTGCGGGTCGACGCCGTTGTGCTCGTAGAAGCGCTGGTCCTCGGCGGCGAGCATGGCCTTGAGCATGATCGGGGCTATGTCGTTGAGCGCGATGTCGCGCCGGTTCTCGTCGTAGAGCGTGGTGAGCAGGGTCTTGCGGTCGGACGCGTAGAGGTAGGTGATCTGTGGCGACCGTTTCACGGTGAGCTCAGACGGCAGTTTGTCGAAGGCCTCGGCGCCGGCCTTGGCCGCGAGCCCCGACATGGCGACCGCAGGGAACGCGGCAGCGGCCACCACGACGCCCGCAAGCACTCCGCACACGATCAACGAGGCGCCATTCGTAAACATGTTGTGGTCGCGTTGACGCATCCAGCTCACCGCCTCAGGGTACGTCAGCGGGGGTGGTGACGGCGCGTCCTGCCGGGCCGCGCTGTCGTTGTGTAAGACGCACGCCCCCTGGCGCGTGTGACCTCGCCATGGAGCCGTCCGGTGAGCCACCGGAGGCGGCTTCGGGGCTGGTCCCTGCCAGGGGCTGGCGAGGGGGGAATAAGAGAATGGGCATGGTCACGGACTGGCTGAGCCTGGCCGCGTGTCGGGATGGGGACCCGGACGCACTGTTCGTGAAGGGGGCGGAGCAGAACGTTGCCAAGCGGATCTGCCGTGGCTGTCCGGTGCGGTACGAGTGCCTGGCGGACGCGCTTGACAACCGGACCGAGTTCGGGGTTTGGGGGGGTATGACCGAGCGGGAACGCCGGGCTCTGCTGCGCCAGTACCCGCAGGTGCACAGCTGGCGGCGGATGTTCGCCGAGCGGCTGCGGCGGCAGGAGCTGGTGCCGGCTGGCTGACCGGGACGCCACTGGTTGACCGGGTGCGGCTGGCCGACCGGAGTGCGGGCTGGCTGGCCTGGGCGCGGGCTGGCTGGCTGGCGGGTGCGCCGGCTACCGCCGGCCTGGCTGGGGCTGGCCGGTCAGCGCCGGTCGGCCAGTGCGGCGCCGATCTCGCGGAGGCCGTCGAGGTCATGCACATCGGCGGCGAGCGCGGTCACCGTAGCCACCGGCACCTGCGGGTACGCCTCGGCGAAGCCGGCCGCTACCCGGTGCTCGCGGGCCGACTGCTGGGCCAGCGCGGCGTGCACCCGCAGGGCCGCCGCGGTGGCCGTAAAGCCGCCCTGCTCGTCGAGGCGGTTCGCGGCGGCGAGGCTGGCATCGACGGGCAGGCCCGGTGCGGCGACCCGGTGCACCCGGTTGAGCACCAGGCCGGCGAGCGGCATCCGCTCCTGCGCCAGCCGGCCCGCGAAGTAGGCGGCCTCGCGGATCGCATCCTGCTCCGGCGCCGCCAGCACCAGGAAGGCGGTCTCGCGGTCCTGAAGGATGCGGTACGTCTGCTCGGCGCGGGTCCGGAAGCCGCCGAACATCGAGTCCAGCGCGGCGACAAAGCCGGACAGGTCAGTCAGCAGCTGGGTGCCGAGCACCCGCTGGACCGCCCTGGAGAACACCCCGAACGAGGCGGTGACCAGGTTGAACATGCTCCGTCCACCGGACCGCGCGGGAGCCAGCAGCAGGCGCAGCATCCGGCCGTCGAGGAACCGGGCCAGCCTTGCCGGTGCGTCCAGGAAGTCGAGCGCGGAGCGGGATGGTGGGGTGTCCACCACGATCAGCTCCCACTCCTCGGTCGCCCGCAGCTGCCCGAGCTTCTCCATCGCCATGTACTCCTGCGTGCCCGAGAAGGTCGAGCTCATCGCCTGGTAGAACGGGTTGGCGAAGATCTCCTCGGCCCTTCGCGGGTCGGTGTGGGCCAGCACGACCTCGTCGAAGGTCCGCTTCATGTCGAGCATCATGGCGTGCAGCTCGCCGCCGCTGACCCCCTTTACCTGGCGGGGGGTGTTGTCCAGCTCGACCAGGCCGAGCGACTGGGCCAGGCGCCGGGCAGGGTCGATGGTCAGCACGACGGTACGGCGGCCGTGCCGCTCGGCGGCGCGCAGGGCCGCTGCCGCGGCGGTCGTTGTCTTGCCGACTCCGCCGGCGCCGCAGCAGACGACGATCCGTACCCCTGGGTCAGCGAGGATCTTGTCGACGTCGAGCCACCGGGCGGTGTGATCGGACGGCACTGTCCGAGCGTATCCGCAGCTTCCGACCAGGCGCCCGCGCGGGCAGCACCGCGAGCGAGCGCGCGCCGCGCGCCGTGCGTCGCTGTGCGCGGTGCGTCGTCGTGTGCGGTGCGTCGTCGTACGCGCTGCGTCGTCGTGTGCGGTGCGTCGCTGTGCGCTGCGGACTACCGCGCGCTCAGCAAGGCCGCGGCGAGCAGGTCGAGGCCGGCCCGGTCGACCCCGTCGGGCAGCAGTGGCAGCTCGACCAGCGGCCGGCCCAGCTCGGCCAGGTCCGCCCGGAGCGACTCCTCGATGGCCTGCCGGGTGAGGTGGTCGCGTACCTCCGCGTGCAGTCCGGCGACCGTGGCCCGGTCTGCGGGCAGGCCTGCCGCGACCAGCCCACGGCGCAGCTCCGCCTGGCTTGGCGTGCCGTCCGCGAGCAGCGGCGGGCGGGTGGCGTTGATAACCACCTTTCCGGCCGGGATGCCGAGCGTGGCCAGCTCCATGACCGCGTCGCTGGTCTCCTGCACCGGCATCTCCTCCAGCAGCGTCACCACGTGCACCGCGGTCATCGGTGAGCGCAGCACCGCGGCCACGCCCTCGCTCTGGCTTTTGATCGGGCCCACCTTGGCCAGCCGGGCCGTCTCCGCGGTGACATTGAGGAAGCGCCCGATCCGCCCGGTCGGTGGCGCGTCCAGAACCACGGCCGAGTACACCCGGCGGCCGTCCGCCGAACGGGTCGTCGCCTCCTTGACCTTGCCGGTCAGCAGTACGTCCCGCAGGCCTGGAGCGATCGTGGTCGCGAAGTCGACTGCGCCGACCTTGGCCAGGGCCCGCCCGGCGCGGCCGAGCTTGTAGAACAGGTCGAGGTACTCCAGCAGCGCCTCCTCCGCATCCACGGCGAGGGCACGGACCTCCCCGCCGCCGGGCGCGTCCGCGATGTGCCGTTCCTCGTACGGCAGCGGCGGGGTGTCGAAGAGCTGGGCGATGCCCTGCCGGCCCTCCACCTCGACCAGCAGCGTCCGGCGGCCCCCACCGGCCAGCGCCAAGGCGAGCGCCGCAGCGACGGTCGTCTTGCCGGTGCCGCCCTTGCCGGTGACGACGTGCAGCCGGGCGGGCCAGCCGGCCGGGCCACCAGCCCCCGGCCCGCGGCGGCCAGCGGCCGGCCCGGTCTCATGAGTGCCGGTGTGTTCGGCCTCGTCGGTCATCCAGGGTTGCCCATTTTCGCGATAGCCGCCCCGCGGTCACGGCAAGGGCGGGCTGGCCGCTAGGCCGACCTGACCTCGCATACGAACCACCCGGTCTTCTTCACCACGGTGAACTTGAGGGCCTGCTCGGCGACCTTCTCGTCCTCCGTGGTGACCTTGACCTTGACGTCCACGGTGGCCTTCTCGTTGTCCTCATCGGACACCGTCGGGGTGGCCCAGCTGAACTTCGGGTTCTTGTACTGCTTCGCGTAGTCCCCGATCTCGTTGATCTTCTTGGTCAGGTCGCTCTTGTTGCGCGCCTCGGAGCAGACGAAGGTGCTCGCCTTGTCCACGTCCCGGTCGGTGTAGACCGCTTCCAGGAAGCCTTTGACCGCCTCGGTCGGGTTGACCGAGCCTTGGCCGTCCGTCTCCTGCAGCAGCAGGAACGCGGCGGTGCCGCCGCCACCGCAGAGCAGAACCGCCAAGCCGAGGACGACCAGCGTGATCAGCAGCCCGCGGCGCTTGCGCGGCGGCCCGCCCGGAGCACCGGGCGGGGGGAAGCGTGGGTCGTAGCCGGGGGCACCGGGATAGCCGGGCCCGGGTGGGTAGCCCGGTGCCGTCGGGTACGCCGACGTGGGTGGGTAGGGCTGGGCCTGTCCGGGCCAGGTCTCGCCACCGGAGACGGGCTGGGTGGGGTAGCCCCCGCCAGAGATGGGCTGTGTCGGGTAGCTCCCACCGGAGACCGGCTGCTGCGGGTAGCCGGCTGGGGACGTGGGCTGCCCTGGGTAGCCGGGCTGCGGCTGGTAGCCCCCGCCGGAGACCGGCTGCTGCGGGTAGCCGGGCGGATAACCGGGCTGCTGGGGGTAGCCGGGCGGCGTCGGGTGGCTGGACTGCGGGTAGCCGGGGTACGCAGGATAGCCGGGCTGCTGCGGGTAGCCGCCTGGAGATGTCGGCTGCGTGGGCCCGAACGGGTCCACAGCGGGCGGGTACGACCCGGCGCCGGTCTCGCCGGGTGGCGTACCCGCACCGGGCTGGGCCGGCTGCCCGCGCTCGCCTGGCTGGCCGGCGTGGCCCTGCTCGTCCGGCTGGCGGCGCTCGGCTGGCGGCTCGGTCCCGTCGCCATATGGCGGTTGGCTCATGTCTCCCCCGTCTCCCCCGAGGAGGCGTCAGGCGCGGACGACAGGCCGGCCCCGGCCGACGCGCAGAACAGGCCCTGCGAGACTCGGTACGCCTCGCCGCCGGACAGCGTACGCGCCCATGGCCAGCCCCTGACAGGGTCAGCCGCTAGGGTGCCCCCATGCAGCAGAAGTGGGAGTACGCCACGGTTCCGCTCCTGGTTCACGCCACCAAGCAGATTCTCGACAACTGGGGCGAGGACGGCTGGGAACTGGTGGCCGTGGTGCCGGGGCCGAACCCGGAGCAGCTCGTGGCGTATCTCAAGCGTCCGCGGGAGGCCTGATGAGCGTTGACGACCCGATGAGCCCGTCCGGCCAGGCGGGTGCGGAGCGGGCGACGACAGCCGGAGAGCCGGTGGCCGGCGTCGACCCGTACGCCAGGCTGGCCGAGCTCGGCATCACCCTGCCCGAGGTGGTGCCGCCGGTGGCGTCGTACGTGCCGGCGGTCCGGACCGGCAGCCACGTGTACGTGTCCGGACAGCTGCCGATGGCCGACGGCGTGCTGCTGGCGACCGGCAAGGTGGGTGCGGAGGTCTCCGCCGAGGAGGCCAAGGCGCTCGCCCGGCGGTGCGCGCTCAACGTGCTCGCGGCGGTGGACGCCCTGGTCGGCCTGGACCGCGTGGTCAAGGTGGTCAAGGTGGTGGGCTTCGTGGCGTCGGCCGAGGGCTTCACCGACCAGCCGAGCGTGGTCAACGGCGCATCGGAGCTGTTCGGTGAGGTGTTCGGCGAGGCCGGGCGGCACGCCCGCAGCGCGGTGGGCGTCGGCGAGCTGCCCCGCAACACGCCGGTGGAGGTGGAGGCGATCGTCGAGGTCAGCTGACCGGCCAGGCTCGGGGCACACGTTGGACAGATCCGCGGTAACCGGGAGGTCGGTGGCGGTCCGCCGTACGATCGCATCCATGGCGGGAGCGGGAACCGGGCCGGCGCACCTCACCATGCCCGCGGCGGCGCTGGCGGACCAGCTGCCGAGCTGGGCCGCCCTGGTGCGGGCGCACAACCCCGGGCCGATGACGCTGGAGGGCACCAACACCTGGGTGCTGCGCGCCGTCCCGGGTAAGCCGGCCGTGGTCGTCGACCCCGGCCCGCTTGACGAGGAGCACCTGGCGGCGGTGGCGGCGTACGCGCCGATCGGGGTGGTGCTGCTGACGCACGGCCATCCCGACCACGTCGACGGCGTCGCCCGGCTGGTCGAGCTGACCGGGGCCGTCGTGGCCACCGTCTCGCAGCCCGCGCCGTCCGGCGCCGACCTGGACATCGCCGGGATCGGCGCCCCCCGGATCGGCGACCTTGGCCTCGACATACGGGCGATCGCGACCCCCGGCCACACAGCGGACTCGGTGAGCTACCTGGTTGAGGCGGATGACGAGCCGGCCGTGCTGACCGGTGACACGATCCTCGGTAGGGGTACGACGGTCGTGGCGTGGCCCGACGGCGACCTGGGTGACTACCTGGCGAGCCTGGAGCAACTCGTCGCGCTCGGCTCGATCCCGGCGCTCCCCGGGCACGGCCCGGCCCTGGCCGACTGCGCCGCGGCGGCCCGGTTCTACCTGGCTCACCGCCACGCGCGGCTGGACCAGGTCCGGGCCGTGCGGGCGGCGGGGGCGGCGACCCCGGCGGAGGTAGTGGAGGTGGTGTACGCGGACGTCGACCGCGCCCTGTGGCCTGCGGCGGAGTGGTCGGTGCAGGCGCAGCTGGCGTTCCTGGACGCGGAGGCGTCCTCGGACGCGGAGGCGTCTTCGGATGGGGAAGCGTCCCGGACACCGGACCGAGCGGCAGCACGGGCGCCGGACGGGCTGGCGACCCCGTGACCTGCCCGGTGTGCGGGACGGTGGCGGTGCCCGGGGCCCGGTTCTGCCACCACTGTGGCGTGGCCCTTCCGGCCGCCGCGACCCTGCCCGCCACCGAGCGCCGCGTGGTCACGGTCCTCTTCGGTGACCTGTCCGACTTCACGACCTGGGCCGAGGACCTCGACCCGGAACGGGTCGGCGCGGTCACCGACCGGGTGCTGGCGGCGCTCGCCGGGGCTGTGAAGACCTTCGGCGGGCACGTGGACAAGCTGACCGGCGACGGCATCATGGCGGTGTTCGGGGCGCCGGTCGCCCACGAGGACGACGCCGAACGCGCGGTCCGGGCCGCGCTGGCGATGCAGCGGGCGGTCCGGCGGGTGCTCGACGACGAGCGGGGCGGTGGCGCTCCGCTGGGCCTGCGGGTCGGGCTGAACACCGGCGAGGTGGTGGCCGGAGTGCAGGCCGCGCTGGAGTACACGGTCATCGGCGACACCGTGAACACCGCCGCCCGCCTGGCCGACGCGGCCGCGGTCGGCGCCGCGTACGCCGGTGCGGCCACCGCCACGGCGACCCGCCGGGTCGCGTCCTGGCGCCAGCTGCGCCCGCTGCGGCTGAAGGGCAAGCGCGAGCCGGTCAAGGCGTACGAGCTGCTGGGTCTGCACGACGCCCCGGGCACCCGGTCGGGCCTGGGCGACGAGGCGCCGTTCGTGGGTCGGGAGTCCGAGCTCGGCCGGGTGGCCGGGCGCCTGGCCGAGGTGGTGGACCGGGGCGAGCCGCGCTTCCTGGTGCTGACCGCGGAGGCGGGGATCGGCAAGACCCGCTTTGCCGCCGAGGTGGAGCGGCTGGCCGCCGGCTTCGACCCCGGTCCGGGGCGGTTCGCCGCGCACGCCGGGGCCCGGGTGCTGTCGGTGCACTGCGCCGCGTACGGCGAGCGCCGGCGCCTGGCGCCACTGGCCGACCTGGTCCGCACGGCCGCCGGCCTACCCGGCGACGCCGGCCCCAGCCTGCCCCGGGCGGCGGTCGAGGAGCGGCTGCGCAGGCTGGCCCAGCGGCTGGGCCGGGCCGGCCCGACCCGCCCGCCGATCGCCATCGAGCTGCTGCTGGCCCTGCTCGGGTACGCCGACCAGCCGGCCGCGCCGCGCGCCGCCAGCGGCGACGGCGCCTGGGGGTCCACCGCTGGCGAGAGCGCCGAGCCGGATGCCGAGGCGGCGCCCGGGGCAGTGGCTGACCTGCTCAGCGCCTTGTCGGCCGAGACGCCGCTGGTCATCATCGTCGACGACGTGCACGACGCGACTGCGGAGAGCGCGAACGCGCTGGGCGCCATGCTGTTCCGGCTGGCCGGCCCGGTGCTGGCGCTGCTGCTCGGCCGGCCCGAGCTAGTCCGGATCCCGGGCCTGCTGACCCGGTTGGCCGACGCCGAGGTGCTGGCGCTGCCGGCGCTGCGCGGGGCGGACGCGGCTCGGCTGCTGACCGCGTACCTGGGTGGGGGTCGCCTGCCCAAGGAGGACGAGGACCGCCTGCTGGCGACCGCCCAGGGCAACCCGTTCTACCTCGCAGAGCTGGTGACGCTGCTGCTGGAGCGCGGGGTGCTGCGCGGTGAGGCGGTCCGTGGGGCGACCGGCTCTGCTCCGGGGGCCGCTGCTCCGGTGGCGTGGTGGCTCGCGCCCGGGTCGCTCGGTGGCCGGCTGCTCTCCCGGGACCTCGCGGCCGTGCTCGCCGCACGCATCGACGCGCTCCCGGCCGACGCCCGGTCGGTGCTGCGTGACGCGGCCGTCATCGGGGACACCGTGCCGGCCGCGGCCTTGGAGGCGCTGCGGGAGCGCCGGGCCGGGCGGGACGGGCACCCTGCCGCAGTGATCGCGGTCGAGCTGGAGCGGGCCGTCGAGGAGCTGCTCAACCGCCGGATGCTGCGCCGGACCCGGGGCGGGTACGCGTTCGCCACGCCCCTGCTGCGGGAGGCGGCGTACGCGGGTCTGGGCAAGGCCGACCTGGCTGAGCGGCACGCGTACCTGGCCCGGTGGGCGGCGACCCCGCCGGCCGAGGGGCGGGCCGGCATGAACGAGGAGACCCTGGACGCGTTCACCGCGGAGCACGCCGAGCGGGCGCTGGCGCTGGCCGACGCGGTGGGCCTCCGGCCGGACGCCACCGCCCGTACGGTCGCCCCGGTGGGCATCGCGGCGCTCGGTCGGGCGGCCCGCCGGGCGAGCGCCAGCGGTGAGCCCGCGCTCGCGGTGCACTATGTCGAACGGGCCGCGGCAATGGCCGGCCAGGCGCTGCCGGTCGCCGACCGGCTGGTGCACGCCCAGGCGCTGTTGCAGCTGCGACGGGCGTCCGAGGCGCTCGGGCACGCCGAGAAGATCTGTGCCAACGCCGGGGACGACCCGGCCACCCGGGCCGCCGCACTGCTGGTCGCCGGGCGTTCGCACGCCCTGATGGGTGACCGGACCCGGGCGTACGACGTGTGGCAGGAGGCGCTGGAGGTCGCCACGGCCGCCGGTCTCGCCGGGGAACGGGCCGAGGCGATGCGGCGGCTGGGCATGGCCGACTTCCTCGGCGGCCGGCTGGCCGAGGCGAGCAACCGTTTCGCCGCGGCGTACCAGGTGGCGATGGTCGCCGAGGACCGGCCCAACCAGGCATGGTCGCTGCAGAACCTGGCCTGGGTGACGACGACCCGGGGTGACTTCCTGGGCGCGGACGCGGCCCTGGCCCGCGCGGCCCGGCTCTTCGCCGAGCTGCGCGACCCGGTGGGCCGGGCCTGGCTGCGCGGGACCACGTCGTTCGCGCGGCTGCTCGCCGGCCGGCTGATCGAGGCCCGGCGGCTGGCCCGCGCGTTCCTGCCGTTCGGTGAGCGGGTGGGTGAGGCCTGGGCGGTCGGCACGCTGCGGGCGGTGGACGCGTTCGCAGGTGCGGAGCTGGGCGAGGTGGCCGAGGCCGACCGGGAGGCCCGGCGCGCGTACCGGGACTTCGTGTCCGTGTCCGACGACTGGGGCCGCGGCCTCGCGCTCGTGGTCCGCGGGGTGATCGCGCGGGGGCTGGCCGAGCCGAGCCACGCGGCCGACCTGCTCACCGATGCGCTGGAGTACGGCGAACGCACCGCCCACCCGCTGCTGATCGGGATGGCCCAGACCATCCGTGGGCTGGTGGCACTGGACCTGGGCGACCCGGTCACCGCTGAGGCTGACGCGCACGCTGTCCTCGAGGTCGTCAAGCCGCACGACGTGCTGGAGAGCGCCCAGGTCGGGCCGCTGGTGCTGCTGGCGCTGGCCCGGTTGGCGCGCGGTCACGCCGCCGACGCGCTGCCACTGCTCGAGCAGGTCGCGGCCGAGGCGGAGGCGCCTTCGCTGCTGTTCCCGCGCCGGCTGGCCGTGGCCCAGTACGCCTCGGCCCTGGTGGCCGCCGGACGGGCGGGGGAGGCGGTCGGGTGGGCCCGCCGGGCGGCGGCCCTGCCGGGAGAGGACGTCCGCAGCCGGGTCACCGCGTGGCGGGTGCTGGCTGAGGCGCTCGCCGCAGCCGGGGACCTTGCCGAGGCGCGGGCGGCGGCCCTGGTGGCGGTGGAGCACGCGTACGCCACGCAGCAGATGAGCGAGCGGGCCGCCGCGGACGAGGTGCTGCGCCGGCTTTCCGCCGGTGCTCCCACTCCGGTCTGACCGCTCTGGCTGCTTTGACCGCTTTGGTTGTTTGACCGCTCTGGCGTTTGATCGCTGCGGCGCCCGGACCGCTCCGGCCGCTGGCGGCTTTGGCTTCTCTGACAGTGCCTGACCAGGGCCGCACGCTCCCGCGGCGGCCTGCTGACAAACGCAGGACAGAGCCGCACGAGGTCGCTGGCGTACGTTGGACAACGTGAGCGACTCCGCCGACGCGCTGCCGCCGCCGACCGTGCCTGGTTTGTCCGGGTTAATGGTGCTGGCCAGAGGTGGGTACGCGACGGTGTACCGGGCCACCCAGGAGTCGGTCGGCCGCGAGGTCGCGGTCAAGGTCGAGAACCGGGCCCTGGAGAGCGAACGCGACCAGCGCCGGTTTCTGCGCGAGGCGCGGGCCGCCGGGCGGATGTCGTCGCACCCGCACGTGGTGGACCTCTTCGACGCGGGCATGACGGCGGAGGGGCACCCGTATCTGATCATGGAACTCTGCGACGGGTCGTACGCGGACCGGATCCGGGCCGCGCCGCTGCCGCCGTACGAGGTCCGGGATGTGGGTGTGAAGATCGCCGACGCGCTCGCCGACGCGCACGCGCTCGGCGTGCTGCACCGGGACGTGAAGCCGGCGAACCTGCTGCTCACCCGGTTCGGCGAGCCCGCGCTCGCCGACTTCGGGCTGGCCATCCTCGCCGAGACCCGGGACACCTCGGTCACCCTGGACGTGCTCACCCCGGCGTACGCGCCGCCGGAGCTGTTCCGGCACCACGCGCCATCGTCCTGTGTGGACGTCTACGCGCTCGCCGCAACGCTCTACGCGCTGCTCAGCGGGCGCCCTCCGCGCTGGCGGAAGGACCGCAACCCGAGCCTGCTCACCCTGATGGAGCTCTTCGACGAGCCGATCCCGGACCTGCCGGGCGTTCCGGCCGGCCTCATCGACCTGCTCCGGCTGGGCATGCTGAACGACCCCGACGCCCGCCCGCCCGCCGACCAGCTGCGCGACATGCTCGCGACGCTGGACCTCACCGCCGAGCCACCCACCGTGCCGATGGCCTGGCAGGCGGTGGCCCCCCGGTCTCCCGGCCCGGCACCGGTCAGCCCCGGCCCGGCACCGGTCAGCCCTGGTCCGCAGCCGGGCTGGGCGGTGCCTGCGGGGTGGCAGGGGGAGCTCGGTGAGGAGACCATCGCCCACCCCCTCCTCCCCGGGCTCCCAGGCCAGTCGGCCGGGTCGCCAGGCTCCCCGGTGACGGGGCCCAGCTCGCCAGCTGCGCAGCCTTATCCGGTTGGGACCTTCGGCTCCCCGGCGGGGGCGCAGCATCCGCAGGCTGGGTACCCGGCCGGGCCACAGCATCCGCCGCCGGGGCAGCCGTACCAGCCGGGCAGCCCGGCGCACCCGCCGGCCGGACCGCCACACCTCCCGGGCGGGGGGCCGCGCCCGCCGGCCGGGCCGGCACCCTCGACATCGACCAAGCCGAGGCGCCGCTGGCGCCGGTGGCTGGGGCTCGGGGGCACGCTGGTCGCCGTCGCGCTGCTGCTGGGCACTATCTGGTACGCGGCTGCCCGGTCCACTCCGGCACCGGCGAAGACCCAGCAGGCGCGGCCGGGGGCCACCCAGGTCACGGGTGACCCGGCGATCGGCGCCTGCCTGCTCACCGCCGTGCAGGCGCGCTGTGCCGACCCGGACCGCCCGGAGTGCTACGGGCGGCTCACCGTCTCCGGCGGCGTGGCCCGCGCCAGGGCGCTGCCGTGCGAGCAGGCGCACACCTGGGAGGTGTTCGCGCTCGGCGTGCTGCCGGCCGGGCTGAGGGGCGCCCCGCACGCCACGGTGGCCCGGGCCGACGCGGTAAGCAAGGTCTGCAACCCGGCGAACCTGCTCGTGGTGGACCTCAGTGCGGTCGGCTGGCGGGTGGCTGTGCTGCCGCCCACCGCGGCCCAGTACGACGCCGGGCAGCGCGACTTCCGCTGCCTGGCCGGCCGGGGCGAGAACGAGCTGGTCGGCGCGACCCTTGGCCACGGCGGCTGAGCTGACCCGACCCAACCTAGGACTCAAGGTGCCTGGTCCTCACCGTCGACTCGCCGAGCGTGCTGATGGTTCGACGTCTCGGGAGCCATCCAGGCTGGCGGCGCGTGCGGAAGCCAGATAGCCTTGAATCAAACTAGCTGATCACGATTCATCTTGGCTGGAGCGGTGATCATGGCAACGACGGATGTTGGGGCGCTGATTGACCGTGCCCGTATGGCTGCGGGCCTCAGCCAGCGTGCTCTTGCGGACGTGACCGGCATCTCGCAGTCCACCCTGTCGCGGGTCATCTCCGGAGACCGGGTGGCGAAGATGCCGGAGATCGTGGCGATCGCGTGGGCAACCGGGCACACTGTTGCCCAGCTCACCGGGGCCGGGACGGTGGCCGACCGAGTCCAGTGCGTGGCCCGGGCCACTAACGACTCGGGCATGGAAGGCATGCGTCAGGCGCTTCTGCAATTCCTGGAGATGGACGACTATCTGGATGACTACGCCATCCCCGCCACGATCTGACGCGGGTGAAAGACGGTGAACGCTGAAGCCGAGGGACGCATTACTGCCGCGCGGTTCCGCCAGGACTACCGCCTGGGCGTGCAGCCAATGGGTGACCTTGTTGCGGTCATCGAGCAGACGACGGGGATCGACGTAGCAGTGCTCGACGTGGGTCCGGACGAGCACGGCCTGACGATGCGGGACCCGGGGCGCAACGCCGTATTCATTGGTGTCGCATGCACCCGGAACCCGATGCGGCAGCGCAGCACGCTCGCCCACGAACTCGGCCACGTGCTGTTCGAGGACTGGGCCGACAACGATGCGGGCAACTGGAGCGCCCGAACCCACGAGGAGATTCGAGCCGACGCCTTCGCCCGACACCTGCTCGTGCCCGTGGATGGCTTGCGCGAGTTCCTCGGAAGCCGAGAGCGGGTAACCCAGTCCACTCTCTCCGCTGTCGTTCAGCGGTTCCTGGTGTCATCCGCCATGGCTGCTATCGCGTTGCAGCAGGCCGGATACATCGATGTCGCTACCAAGCAGGAGTGGATGGGGCTGTCCGCCCTCCAGCTGGCGGTCCGGTACGGGTGGAGCGACCAGTACCGCGCGTTGCAGGCTGACTCCGATCAGCGGAGGGCACCGCAACGGCTTCTAGCCCGTGCAATCAAGGGCTACGCGGAGGGGGTGATCCCCGCACAGGCCATCGCCACCTTGCGCGGCATCCGTCTGGAGGCGGCCGAAGCGGAGCTGCGAGAGGCGGGCGTCGTGCCCGCCGAGCGTCTGGTCATGTGGGCTGACCCCACTGAGCTACCGGACGTGCAGGTGGACCTGGCCGCCTTGGATGAGGATCTCAACGCGCCGGATGACCGGCAGGACCCGACGGCGGAAACAGAGGCCAGATGAGTCACCGGCCGATCATCGATGCCGGGCCGAGCCTGAACTTCCTCTCGATCAACAAGGAGCGCCTCCTTGTCGGCGTCCTGGGGCCGCTCAGCGCCCCGGAGATCGTGCAGGCCGAGGTGCTGCGCAAGTCCCGGGAGGATGAACGCTTCCGCGCTGCGGCGACCGCCTGGCGGAAGCTGGCACCACGCTGGATCCAGATACTCTCCGACGACGAGACACCCGAGCTCGCAGCGGTCGTCCACCGGGTCACTCGACAGCCCATGGAAGAACGGCTGAAGCACCCGAAGGATCTGGGCGAGACCATGGTGATCGCGCATGCGGTCGTCGCCGCCGAAGCGGGTGGGACGGTGACGGTGCTCATCGACGACGGGCCAGGGGCACGGATCGCTACCTCCGAGATCAGCCGACTGCAACGGCTCCGCTCCAACGGTCGTGCCGTAGGGTCGATAAGACTGGCGAGCACGCTGACGGTCCTGGAGCATGCAGCAGGCGGTCACCACATCCCGGACAAGGCCACGATGCGCGATATCTACAAGCGGCTACGCGGTCTCGATGACGGCCTACCGCCGGTGGAGAAGACCAACCTCCTGTCGTCGGCCCTCTGGTAGCGACAGGCTGCTGCGGCTCCGGTAATGAGGCAGCAACGGTGCCTGGCCCAGCCCCCGACGAGTGACGGGCGTTGGCGGCCATACGGCCATGCTCGGCCAGGTGGACATTGCCAGCTGAGACAGGCCGGCGGCCTCAGTACGACTTCTCCTGGCCGAGCACGTGCTGGGCGACGAAGTTGAGGATCATCTCCCGGCTCACCGGCGCGATGCGGCCGGCGCGCACGCCACCGAGCAGCGTCGCGACGCCGTACTCGGTGGTCATGCCGTTGCCGCCGTGCGCCTGGATAGCGGTGTCGACGGCGAGCGTGGCAGCCTCCGACGAGGCGTACTTGGCCATGTTGGCGGCGACCCCCGCTTCCAGGTCGCGCCCTGCGTCGTAGAGCGCCGCCGCCTTGGCGATCATCAGGCGGGCCAGCTCGACCTGGATGGCGGCGTGCGCCAGTGGATGGGCGATGCCCTGGTGCGCCCCGATCGGCCGGCCCCAGACGCGGCGCTGACCGGCGTACTCGCTGGCCCGCTCGATCGCGTACCGGGCGCTGCCGGCGCCCATCGCGGCCACGGTGATCCGCTCCGGGTTGAGGCCGGTGAAGAGAGCGGGCAGGCCCGCCGCCAGGTCCTCGCCCACCAGCGCGTCCGCGGGCAGGCGCACGTCGTCGAGGTAGAGCAGCCACTGGTTCTCCGGAGAGACGATCTCCATCTCCAGCTGGGAGCTGGACAGCCCGGGCGCGTCGATGGGTACGAGGAACAGCGCGGGCCGCAGCTTGCCGGTGGCCGAGTCGGCGGTACGCGCGACCACGAGCACGTGGTTCGCCTCGTCCACCCCGGAGATGAAGCACTTGCGGCCGGACAGCACCCAGTCCGTGCCGTCGCGGGTGGCGAGGGTGCCCAGGCGGTGGAAGTTGGACCCGGCCTCCGGCTCGGTGATGGCGAAGACGATCTTCTGGGAGCCGTCCGCGATGCCGGGGAGGAACTGCTTGCGCTGGGCCGGCGTGCCGTGCTTGGCCAGGATCGTGCCGGCGATGGCCGGGGAGACGACGATCAGCAGCAGCGGGCAGCCGGCCGCGGCGAGCTCCTCGCAGACGATGGCCAGCTCGGTGATGCCGCCGCCGCCACCGCCGTACTCGGTGGGGATGTTGACCCCGAGATAGCCCAGGGCACCGGCCTCGGCCCACAGCTCGGTGGTGTGCTCGCCGGACTTGGCCTTGCGGACGAAGTACGTGTGGCCGTAGCGGCGGCCGAGCGCCCGTACCGCGTCGCGAAGCTGCTCCTGCTCGGGGGTGAGGTCGAAGTCCATGACGGTGGCCTCCAGGACGACGGGTGAGACGACGGGATGGGACGGGACGAGAGGGCGGGATGGGACGACGGGATGGGACGGCGGGGGTGGGAGGTCAGGCGGGGCGGTCGGTGGTCAGGACGGCCAGCACGGCGCCGGTGTCCACCTGGGTCCCGGGGGAGACGGCGACCGAGGCGACCACCCCGGCGGCCGGCGCGTACACCGGGTGCTCGAGCTTCATCGCCTCCAGCGTCAGCAGCAGCTCGCCGGCTGCCACCGGCTGGCCCGGCGCGACGAGCACCCGGCCGACCGCGCCGGGCAGCGGGGCGACGAGCGAGCCTTCGGCCAGGTCCGGCGCTGGCGGCTGGAAGCGGGGCAGCTCGGTCAGGGCGGCCGACCCCTCCGGGCTGTCCACGTAGGACACGTCACCGACGCGGTGCACCGAGAAGCCGAGCTGGACCCCGCCCGTGCCGAGGACCACCCGCTCCGGGGTAGCCGACACCAGCCGTACCGCCGGGTCGCCGTCCACCTCCCGCATCGCGGGGTCGCCGTCCACCTCCCGCACCGACCAGCCGGTCAGTGCCCCGGTGCGGTCCATCCGGTAGCCGACCTCCACCGGTCCCTCCAGGAGACCCTGGAGGCCGGTGGCCTGGAAGACGGCGGTCTGCGGGGCCGACGGCACGTTGCGCCAGCCGGACGGGAGGCCGCCCTGCACCGGCGCTGACGCCCGCCGCTGTGCGGCGCCGGCGAGCGCCGCCGCGAGCAGGGACAGGTTGACCGACTCCGGCGTGGACAGCAGCGGGGCGAAGACCTCGGGGTGCCGGTCAAGGAAGCCGGTATCGGTGTCGCCGGCGAGGAACGCCGGGTGGCGCAGCACCCGTACCAGCAGGTCGCGGTTTGTCACCACGCCGTGCAGCTGGGCTCGGGCGAGCGCGCCGGCGAGCAGCCGGGCCGCCTCCGGGCGGGTCGGCGCCCAGGCGACCAGCTTGGCGAGCATCGAGTCGTAGTGCACGCCGACCGTCGACCCGTCCGCGACACCCGAGTCCAGCCGCAACCCGGGTGCGGGCAGGGGACGGAACTCGGCGGCCACATCAGGCACCAGGAACCGGTGCAGCGTGCCGGTGGCGGGGCGCCAGTCGCTCGCCGGGTCCTCAGCGCATAGCCGTACCTCGATGGCGTGGCCGCGCAGCGGCGGGGCGCCGTCGAACGGCAGCGGCGCGCCCTCGGCGACGAGCAGCTGCATGCGGACCAGGTCCACGCCGCTGACGCACTCGGTCACCGGGTGCTCCACCTGGAGCCGGGTGTTCATCTCCAGGAAGTAGAACTCCCCGGACGGGGCGAGCACGAACTCGACCGTGCCCGCGCCGACGTACCCGACCGCCTGGGCCGCCGCCACCGCGGCCCCGCACAGCGCCTCGCGCAGCTCGGCCGGGACGGCCGGGGACGGGGTCTCCTCGATGATCTTCTGGTGCCGGCGCTGGATCGAGCACTCCCGCTCGCCGAAGGTGGTGACGCCACCGTGCGCGTCGGCGAGCACCTGCACCTCGATGTGGCGGGCGGCGTCGACGTACCGCTCGGCGAAGACCGTGCCGTCGCCGAAGGCCGCGGTCGCCTCGCGGCGCGCGCTCGCCACCGCCCCGGCGAGTGCGGCGGCGTCGCGGACCAGGCGCATGCCGCGCCCGCCGCCGCCCGCCGACGCCTTGACCAGCACCGGGAACTGGCTGGCTGCGGCCGGGTCGGGCCAGGTCGGCAGCATCGGCACGCCAGCGTCCGCGAGCAGCGCCTTGGCCTCCAGCTTGGAGCCCATCAGCGCGACCGCCTTGGCCGGCGGCCCCACCCAGGTCAGCCCGGCGTCCACCACGAGCGCGGCGAACCGCGCGTTCTCGGCGAGGAAGCCGTACCCCGGGTGGATCGCGTCCGCGCCGGCGGCGCGGGCCGCGGCCACGATGAGGTCGCCGCGCAGGTACGTGTCGGCGGGCGCGCTGCCGGGCAGGCGTACCGCCCGGTCGGCCTCTGCCACGAACGGGGCCCCGGCGTCGGCGTCGGAGTGGACCGCGACGGTCTCCACGCCCATGGCCCGGCAGGTCGCGAAGACCCGGCGGGCGATCTCGCCCCGGTTGGCCACCAGCAGCCGTCTGATCATGAGCCCGCCCCCTCTCACATCCGGAAGACGCCGAAGCCGTCCGCGCCGCGCACAGGTCCACTGTGGATGGCCGACAGGCAGATCCCCAGCACGGTACGGGTGTCCCGCGGGTCGATCACGCCGTCGTCGTAGAGCCGGCCGGACATGGCGAGCGCGGCCGACTCCGCTTCGATCCGGTACTCGACCATCGCCCGCGCGCTCGCCGCGGCCTCCTCGTCGAACGGCACGCCCTTGGCCGCGGCGGCCTGCCGGGAGATGATCTCCATGACGCCGGCCAGCTGGGCCGGGCCCATCACCGCCGACTTGGCGTTGGGCCAGGCGAACAGGAACCTGGGCTCGTACGCCCGGCCGCACATGCCGTAGTTGCCCGCGCCGTAGCTCGCCCCGATGTTCAGCGTCAGGTGCGGCACCCGGCTGTTGGAGACCGCGTTGATCATCAACGCGCCGTGCTTGATGATGCCGCCCTGCTCGTACTCGCTGCCGACCATGTAGCCGGTGGTGTTCTGGAGGAACAGCAGCGGGGTCGACGACGCGTTGGCGAGCTGGATGAACTGGGCCGCCTTCTGCGCCTCCGCGCTGAACAGCACCCCGCGGGCGTTGGCCAGCACCCCGACCGGGTAGCCGTGCAGCTGCGCCCAGCCGGTCACCAGCGTGGTGCCGTACGCCGGCTTGAACTCGTCGAGCTCGCTGCCGTCCACCACCCGGGCCAGCACCTCCCGCGGGTCGTACGGCACCCGCAGGTCCGCGCTGGGGATGCCGAGCAGCTCGTCCGCGTCGTACTTCGGCTCGGCGCCGAGGCCGGCGCCGGGGCCGGTCCCGCGGTCGGGGCCGGCGCCGGTCGGGGCTGGGCCGAGCTTGCGCCAGCCGAGCCGGCGCACGCACTGCCGGGCCAGCCGCAGCGCGTCCCGCTCGTCCTCGGCGAGGAAGTCGGCCAGCCCCGAGCGGGTGGCGTGCATCTGCGCGCCGCCGAGCGTCTCATCGTCGGTCTCCTCGCCGGTGGCCATCTTGACCAGCGGCGGCCCGCCCAGGAAGACCTTTGCCTGCCCCCGTACGAAGATCGTGTAGTCGGACATGCCAGGGATGTACGCCCCGCCGGCCGTGGCGTTGCCGAACACCACCGCGATGGTCGGGATGCCGGCCGCCGAGAGCCGGGTCAGGTTGCGGAAGGCCCGGCCACCGGGGATGAAGATCTCGGCCTGGGCCGGCAGGTCCGCGCCGGCCGACTCGACCAGGTTGACCATGGGCAGCCGGTTCGCCGCCGCGATCTCCCCGGCCCGCTGGGTCTTCTTCAACGTGTACGGGTTCACCGCGCCCCCGCGCACCGTCGGGTCGTTGGCGACCAGCACGCACTCGACGCCCTCGACCACGCCGACGCCGGTGACCACACCCGCGCCGACCGGGTAGTCCGAGCCCCACGCCGCGACCGGGCACAGCTCCAGGAACGGGGAGTCCCGGTCGACCAGCAGCTCGATGCGCTCCCGGGGCAGCAGCTTGCCGCGCGCGTGGTGGCGGGCGACGTACTTCTCGCCGCCGCCGGCCCGGGCCGCGTCCAGCGCCTGGTCCAGCTCGTCCAGGCGCGCCAGCATGGCGCTGCGGTTGTCCAGGTAGGACTGCGAGCGCGGGTCGAGGGCGGAGGTGAGCACGGGCACGGCGGTCAGAGCTCCATCCGCTTGGCGATGATCTCGTTCATGATCTCGGTCGTGCCGCCGCCGATGCCGAGGATGCGGGCGTCCCGGTAGTGCCGCTCCACCTCGGCGTCGCGCAGGTAGCCGAAGCCGCCGTGCAGCTGCACGGCCTGGTCGACCACGTAGTCGCAGGCGGCGACGGCGGTGTTCTTCGCCATCGCCACCTCGGTCACGACCGGCTCACCGGCGACCTGCCGGGCCGCGACCGCCCGGGTGTAGCTGCGCGCCACGTCCACCCGGGTCGCCATCTCGGCCAGCCGGTGCCGGACCAGCTGCCGGCTGGCCAGCGGGCGGCCGAACGTGTGCCGGTCCCGGCACCACTGCACGGTCAGCTCCAGGCAGCGCTGCGCCGTGGCGTACGCCTGCACGGCCAGCGAGATCCGCTCGCCCGCGAAGCCCTTCATGATCTGGGCGAAGCCGGTGTTCTCCGCGCCGATGAGGTTCCGCGCCGGCACGTTGACGTCTACATAGGACAGCTCGGCAGTGTCCGAGCAGTGCCAGCCGAGCTTGTCCAGCCGGCGGGTGACCGTGAAGCCGGGTGCGGTGGCGTCCACCACGAGCAGCGAGATGCCGCCGTACCCGGGCTCGCCGGTGCGCACCGCGGTGGTCACGAAGTCGGCCCGCGCGCCCGAGGTGATGTAGGTCTTCGAGCCGTTGACGAGATACGCGCCCCCGTCCCGCCGGGCCGTGGTGCGCAGGTTCGCCACGTCGGAGCCGCCGTCGGGCTCGGTGACCGCGAGCGCGCCGATCATCTCCCCGGCGAGCGTCGGGCGGACGTACCGCTCGACCAGCTCGTCGTCGCCGCTGGCCACCATGTGCGGCAGCGCGATGCCGTGCGTGAACAGGGCCGCCACCAGGCCGGAGGAGCCGCCGGCACAGATCAGCTCCTCGGTCACCACGATCGAGTCGAGCAGGTCCCCGCCGGAGCCGCCGACCTTCTCCGGGTAGCCGATGCCGAGCAGGCCCAGCTCGGCCGCTGCGCGGTGCAGCGAGCGCGGCACCTCGCCGGCCCGCTCCCACCCGGCCAGGTGCGGTGCCACCTCCCGCAGCAGGAACCTCCTGGTCAGCCCGCGCAGCGCGCGCCGCTCGGAGGTGTCGAAGGGGTCGTTCACAACAGCTCCTCCGGGATCTCGACGACCCGCGCCCGCAGCAGCTCGCCGAGCGCCTTGGCCTGCGGGTCGAACCGGGTCGAGCCGGCCACGCCCGCGCCGAGCAGGCCGTGCAGCACGAAGTTGAGCGCGCGCAGGTTGGGCAGCTCGTACCGGTCGATCTCGCTGCCGGCGGTCTCCGGCAGCAGCTCGGCCAGGCGCCCGGCGGTGAGGAAGCCGCGCAGCCAGGCGTAGCCGGCGTCGCTGCGCGCCCACACGCCGAGGTTGGCGTCGCCGCCCTTGTCTCCGGAGCGGGCCCCGGCGACACGGCCGATCGGGGCCTGCCGGGTGCGCCCGGCCTGGGCCGCCGGGCCGGGTGCGGCGGACGGCGTCTTCGGCGGGTGCTCCGTGCGCGGCGGCGGCGCGACCGCCACCCGGGCGCCGCCGGGCAGGACGGCCACGTGCGCGACCTCGCCCTGCGGCACGAACGCCGGTGTGTAGACCCCGAACGGGGTCGCGTCGCCCGGCGGCGTGGTCAGCGTGCAGCCGGGGTACGACGCCAGGGCCAGCTCCACCGCGGCCTGCGAGAAAGCCCGCCCGGCCCGCTTGGGGTCACTGTCCTTGACGTGTACGTGCAGCAGCGCGCTCGCCTCCTCGGTGGTCGCCGCGCCGGCGTGGTCGGTCCGGGCGAGCCGGAGCTCCAGCCCGTCCGCGCCGACCGCCTCGGTGAGCTGGCGCCGCACGAGCGCGGCCTTTGCCTCGATGTCCAGCCCGCAGAGCACGAACGTCATGCTGTTGCGGAACCCGCCGAGCGTGGTCACGGCCACCTTGAGGCCGGGCGGCGGAGGCGTGCCGCGCGCGCCGGTGACGCGTACCCGGTCGGGCCCGTCCTGGGTGAGGGCGACGGTGTCGAGGTGGGTGACCACGTCCGGGCCCAGGTACGCCGGGTCGCCGGTCTCGTAGAGCAGCTGGGCGGTGACCGTCTCCACGGTGACCGCGCCGCCGGTGCCGGGGTGCTTGGTGACCACACTGGACCCGTCGGCGGCCAGCTCGGCGACTGGGAAGCCGGGGCGGTGGCCGCCGTCCGGCAGCTCGGCGAAGAAGGAGAAGTTGCCGCCGGTGGCCTGCGGCCCGCACTCCAGGACGTGGCCGGCGACCGTGGCCCCGGCGAGCGCGGCGTAGTCCTCGCGGCCCCAGCCGAAGTGGGCCACCGCCGGCCCGACCACGAGGGACGCGTCGGTGACCCGGCCGGTGACCACGACGTCGGCCCCGGCCCGCAGGCACTCGGCGATGCCCCAGGCGCCGAGGTACGCGTTCGCGGTCAGCGGCGCGCCGAGGCCGAGCTCGGCGGCGCGGCCGGTGAGGTCGTCCCCGGTGACCCAGCCGACCCGGACCTCGATGCCGAGCCGGCCGGCGAGCCCGCGGATCGCCTCGGCCAGGCCCGCCGGGTTGACACCGCCGGCGTTGCTGACCAGGCGCACGTTCCTCTCCCTGGCCAGGCTCAGGCCGCCCTCCAGCTGGCGCAGGAAGGTCCTGGCGTAGCCGAGGCCGGGGTCGCGCATGCGGTCCCGGCCCAGGATCAGCATGGTCAGCTCGGCGAGGTAGTCCCCGGTCAGCACGTCCAGCTCACCGCCGGTCAGCATCTCCTGCCAGGCGGCGAACCGGTCGCCGTAGAAGCCGGACGCGTTGCCGATGCGCAGGACGGTCACTGCCGCGTCCCGACCGCGTCTGCTCCGGGCGGGCGCTCCCCGCCGGCCGTGCCGCCTTCGCCGGGTGGGCGACCCTTGCCCGGCGGGCCGGCGAACGCCTGCGCCACGTCCAGCCAGGCGTCGGCGACCGGGCCGGTGGCCTGCAGCGCCAGGTCGGCCCGGTGCCGGCGCTGGGTCACCAACAGGCAGAAGTCGAGCGCCGGCCCGGTCACGCGGTCTGCCGCGCCCTCCGGGCCGAACGTCCACAGTGCACCGTCCGGTGCGGACAGCTCCACCCGGACCGGACGGTCGGGCGGCTCCTGGCCGTGCGCGACGAAGCCGTGCCCGAGAGTCCGCATACCGAGGTGGGCGATGTGGCGCAGGCGGGCGGTCGGGGGCCGCGCCACGCCGAGCGCGTCGGCCACGTCGAGCCCGTGCGCCCAGGTCTCCATGATCCGTGCGGTCGCCATCGACGCAGGTGACATGGCAGTGCCGTACCAGGGGATCTTTGTCCCTGGTGGCACGGCGGCGAGGGCGGCGGCGAGCGCCGCCCGGCCGGACCGCCACCGGGCCAGCAGCTCAGGTGCGGGGGCGAGGGCGCTGGCGGTGGCGCGGTCGACGAAGTCGTCGATGTCCTCGCCGAGGTCGGCGACGCTCGCGAAGAACGCCGCGGTGTCGGTCGCGGCGAGCCGGCTGACGTGGTCGGTCCAGGCGAGGTGGGCGATCTGGTGCGCGACCGTCCAGCCCTCGGCCGGGGTCGGGGTGGCCCAGGCCGCGTCGGGCAGCGGCACGACCAGTGCGTCCAGGTCGGCTGACTCGGCATCGAGGTCCGCCAGCAGCTCCGCGAGGTCGACCATGCCTTCTCCTTCAGGTGGTGAGGACTGTTGCCAGCTGCCGTTTCCACGCCGCGAGCAGTGCCTCCCGGCGTGCCGAGTCGTCGCTGAGCAGGTTCGCCACGCCCAGCCCGCGCAGCAGGTCGAGCGTTGCCTGGATGGCCTCGCGTACGCCGGGCCGCCGCTCGTCGGCGCTGAGCAGCTCGACGGTGAGCCGGTGCATCTCGCGGCCGACCCGCGCCTCCAGCGGGATGAGCGCCCGCCGCAGCTCCGGGTCGGTGCGCGCGGCGACCCACACCTCCAATGCGGCGGCGAAGAGCGGGCCGGTGAAGGCGGCGGCGAGCATGTCCACGACCCGGTCCAGCCGGCGGGCGCCGGCCGGCAGCCCGGCCGCCTCGGCGCGGATCTCCGTGGCCCGCCGCTCGGACAGGTGCTGCACGGCCGCCATGACCAGCGCGGCTTTGGTCGGGTAGTGGTGCAGCTGGGCCCCGCGGGACACGCCGGCACGTTCGGCGATGACCGTGGTGGTCGTACCGGACCAGCCGTGCTCGACCAGCACGTCGACGGTGGCCTCCAGCAGCCGCGCCTGGGTCGCCCGGCTCCGCTCCTGCTGCGGCGTGCGGCTCGAAGGCTGCGGCGTCCGGCCGGTGGTAGCGTGGGCGCTCACCCGCCCAGCGTCCCGGATCCCAAACAAGCAGTCAAGACTGATTGTTTCTGGTGTCTTGAGGGGCGCCGGACGGTGCTCTGCTGCGGAAGACTCGTCCGGCATTGGCCGCGCCGCAGCCGCTGAACATCACCGCACGACTTTTGCCACTGAGGTTGTCGTCCCTCAAGGACGCTTCCCACTGCGCGGAACGACATGGAGCGTGCAGGACTCGACGCACGAAGACTCGGTGATCCCGGCCTATGCCGTCGTCCTGTCGATTGTCCTCTTCGTCTTCTGCCTGCTCGGCCTGCTGTTTCTTCTCATCCACGAGAAGCGGTACAGCGGCTTCGTCTGGGTGACTGCGACGGGCCCCGGCTTCCACCACGTCGTGCAGTTCCCGGCGGGTCCACATACGGTGGCCTGGGTGATGCATCAGGTGAACCAGGCCCGCATGTTTGCCGCGATGGCGACTTGAGCTACAACTCCAAGATCAATAATTCCGTACGGCGGCCATTGTTCAGCCGGGACCCGGTACACGTCCTCCGGTCGGGTGTCAGGTAGCCATAGCAGAGCTCTCCGTGAAGCTTATTGCGCAGATAACATCGGGTGAATGCTATTGGCGCGATAAGCCTCACGGGAGGCGTGGGATGAGGGTTATACGCGGGCGCGCCGGGCCAGCCGCTCCGGATCGAGGATGATCACGCTCTTACCGTCGAGGCGCAGCCAGCCCCGCGATGCGAAGTCGGCCAGCGCCTTGTTGACCGTCTCCCGGGACGCGCCGACCAGCTGCGCCAGCTCCTCCTGGGTCAGGTCGTGGGTGACCCGCAGCACCCCGCCATCGCGGGTGCCGAACCGGCCCGCCATCTGCAGCAGGTTCTTCGCCACCCGCCCCGGCACGTCGGTGAAGATCAGGTCGGCGAGCGCGTCGTTCGTCCGGCGCAGCCTACGGGCGAGCACCCGCAGCAGCTGCTCGGCGATCTCCGGGCGGTCCGTCAGCCACGGGCGCAGCGCCTGCTTGCGCAGCCGGGCCAGGCGGGTGTCGGTGACCGCGGTGGCGGTGGCGGTGCGCGGACCCGGGTCGAACAGGGACAGCTCGCCCACCATGTCCGAGGGCCCCATCACCGCGATCAGGTTCTGCCGGCCGTCCGCGGCCCGCCGACCTACCTTGAGCTTGCCGGAGAGCACGATATAGAGGCTGTCACCGGGCTCGCCTTCGTTGAAGACCACGTCGCCCTTGCGGATCTCCATCAGGTCCATCTCTTTGGCGAGCACCTCGGCCGCCGCAGCGTCGACACCTTGGAAGATCCCGCTGCGGGCCAGTACCTCGTCCATCGCGCACCCCTCCTACCGGAGCCATGGGTCACATCGGAGCCCACGAGGCCTCCGCGCCAGGCCAGTCTAGGCGGAGCGGGGTCCGAAATGGGTGTGTACCCACCCTGGGCTGGGGCGACGGTAGCCGGTGATAGTAGCTGCGGGATACCGCGTGAAGTATGGTCGCCGGCAGCCCTGTCCCGTCGACGTACGGATCGGTTCTCTATGGTGGAAACCGCCCAAACCGACCGGAGCCGTCCGGCCCATCCACTCTCCGGCCGTACGGCCAAGCTCGCCGCGGCGGCGCTGGCCGTGCTGGTCGTCGTCGCCGGCGCGAGCTGGCTGACGGTGCTGAACCGGGCCGACCCGGCCGTCGCGGTGTGGCGCGGCCCGCCAGCTGCCGGGCCACAGGCCGGCGCCACGCGGTCGGCAGAGCCGGCGGCCGACACGGTCACCCTCTCCGCTACCGGCGACATCATCCTGGGCAACGCCCCGAGCTCCCTGCCCCCGAACGGCGGTCGGGGCTTCTTCACCGCGGTGAAGGGGGCGCTCGCCGCCGACTTTGTCATGGGCAACCTGGAGGAGCCGCTCACCGACGACACCGGCTACGGCAAGTGCCGGGTAGCTCCCGCGCCGACCTCGGGCCCCGCGCCGGAGCCGGACACCAGCAACTGCCACCAGTTCCGGGCCCCGCCGGGCTACGCCGCGCACCTGCGCGAGGCAGGGTTCGACCTGCTCAACCAGGCCAACAACCACGGGTACGACTACGGCGCGGCCGGCTACCGCAACACCCAGCGGGCGCTGGAGCAGCACGGGCTGCTGCACACCGGGGCGCCGGACCAGATCACGGTCGCCACGGTCAAGGGGATCCGGATCGCGGTGCTGGGCTTCTCGTCGTACCCCTGGTCGAACCCCCTGCTCGACGTGGCGCGGGCCAAGTCGGTGGTGACGCGCGCGGCGGCCCGGGCGGACCTGGTGGTGGTGCAGGTACACATGGGCGCGGAGGGGGCCGGCGCGACCCGCGTGCGGCCCGGTACCGAGATGTTCCTGGGCGAGGACCGGGGCGACCCGGTCCGGTTCTCCCGCGCGGTGGTGGATGCCGGTGCCGACCTGGTCGTCGGCCACGGCCCGCACGTGCTGCGCGGCATGGAGTTCTACCGGGGCCGGCTGGTCGCCTACAGCCTGGGCAACTTCTGCGGCGGCGGGGGCACCCTCAACTCCTCGGGCAACCTCGGCATCAGCGGCGTGCTCAAGGTGTCGCTGCGCCGGGACGGTGGCTGGGCCGGCGGGTCGCTCGTCTCAACCACGCACCAGGGCGGCGGCGGGCTGCCGCGGATGGACCCGGGCCACCGCGGTGCGGCGCTGGTCCGTTCGCTCAGCACCGCGGACTTCGGGGCGACGGCCGCCCGGCTGACCGGCACCGGCCAGATCACGCCGCCCGGCTGACCGGCACCGGCCAGATCACGCTGCCCGGCGCGCGAGGCGAGCCGCCGGGCGGGTGAGCGCTGGACGGGTGAGGCGATGGGAGGGCGTCGCGGCCGGGACGTAGGCTCGCGGGGTGACCGAGACGCAGCTGGCTCGCAAGCGCCGGGCCCGCCGGATCGCGAGGGCGCTCGCGCAGGCACACCCCGATGCGCACTGCGAGCTGGACCACCACGGTCCGCTACAGCTGGCGGTCGCCACGATCCTCTCCGCCCAGTGCACCGACCAGCGGGTCAACGAGGTCACCCCAAAGCTGTTCGCGCGCTACCCGGCCGCGGCTGACTACGCGGCGGCGGACCGCGTGGAGATCGAGGAGATGATCCGCCCGACCGGGTTCTTCCGCAACAAGGCGGACTCCCTGATCAGGCTCGGCCAGGCGCTCACCGAGCGGTACGACGGCGAGGTTCCCGGCCGCATGGACGACCTGGTGACACTGCCCGGCATCGGCCGCAAGACGGCGAACGTCATCCTCGGCAACGCGTTCGACGTGCCCGGTCTCACCGTGGACACCCACTTCCAGCGGCTGGTACGGCGCTGGGCGTGGACCGACGAGACCGACCCGGTGAAGATCGAGGCAGCCGTCGCCGAGCTGATCGAGCGTCGTGAGTGGACGATGTTCTCGCACCGGGTGATCTTCCACGGCCGGCGGGTCTGCCACGCGCGCAAGCCGGCGTGCGGGGCGTGCACCATCGCGCCGGTGTGCCCGTCGTACGGGACCGGGCCGGTCGACCCGGTCGCCGCCAGCAAGCTGCTCAAGGGGGCGCGCGTCGCCGAGCTGGCTGCGCTGGCTGGGGCGCCCGCACCGTGACGCGACGCTCCGGCCGCCGGCCGCCGGTGGTCCCCGGACTGCTGGCCGCCGCGCTGGTGGTCGGCTGCGGGTCCCCGGGCGCCGGCCCAGATGCGGGTGTGCCCGCCGCGGTCACCGCGCCGGCCGCGGCCTGCCGGGCGCTGGCCACCGCCGCGCCGGCCGGTGCCAGCTCTGGCGGGGCAGGCTCTGGATCCACGGACGCGCCCCCGCCGCAAGGTACGCCCGCGTCGGGGGGTGCGCCCGCGTCGGGGAGTGCGACAGCGCCGGGGGGTGCGCCTGCGCCGCACAGTGCCGGCCGCACGCCGCTGCCGGACGTACGGCTGCCCTGCCTCGGTGGGGTCGGGACTGTCCAGCTGAGACAGCTGCGGGGGCCGGCGGTGGTCAACCTGTGGGCCTCGTGGTGCCGGCCATGCCGGGACGAGCTGCCCACCCTCCAGCGGTACGCGCAGCAGACCGCCGGCCGGGTGAGCGTGGTCGGTGTGAACACGGCGGACGGGTCGGCCGGGCGCGACGCCATCGTGGCCGACCTGGGCCTGACCTTCCCGGTCCTGGTGGACGAGCGTGCGGTGCTACGTGCGGAGCTCGGCCGGATCGCCTTGCCGGTCACCGTCTTCGTCGACGCCAACGGCCGGGTGGCACACGTGCACAACGACGTCGTACCCGATCTCAGCGCCCTGCACCGCCTGGCCGGACAGCATCTCGGGGCGGTGGCCGGGTGACCTGGCCGGACCGGGTGACCTGGCCGGACCGGGTGAGCCGGCTGGACCGGGTGAGCCGGCCGGACCGGGTGAGCCTTCCGGAGTGGTGGGAGCCGCTGCTGACCCGGCTGCGGGTCGCTGAGATGGGCGACTTCACCCGCCTGCCTGCGCCCGCCGACGGGGCGCGGGACAGCGCGGTGCTCGTACTCCTCGGGCCGGGCGAGGCCGACGGGGCTGGCGGTCCCCAGGGACCGGATGTGCTGGTGCTCCAGCGGGCCGCGACGCTGCGCAACCACGCCGGCCAGCCCGCGTTCCCCGGCGGCGCGGCGGACCCGGGTGACCGGGACGCGGCCGACACCGCACTGCGCGAAGCCGCCGAGGAGGTCGGGCTGGACCGGACCAGCGTGGAGGTGGTGGCGTGCCTGCCGCGGCTGTGGATCCCGGTCAGCAACTACGCGGTGACGCCGGTGCTGGCCTGGTGGCGGGAGCCGCACGAGGTACGCCCGCTGGACCTGCGCGAGGTGGCCCGGGTGGCCCGGCTGCCGATCGCTGAGCTGGCCGACCCGGAGCACCGGCTCCAGGTGCGCCACCCGAGCGGGTGGGTCGCCCCGGCGTTCCGGTGTCGGGGCATGCTCGTGTGGGGCTTCACCGCAGGGGTCCTCTCCGCCCTGCTGGACCTGGCCGGCTGGACCCGGCCGTGGTCGCAGGACCGGGTCGAGGACCTGCCGGTGGCCCAGGACCACCCGCTCGTGGACACCTCCGACGAACCGGGTCCGGCGTCCCCGGCCCACAGTGAACCGGGCCCGGCGTCCCCGGAGAGGGCCCGCGCGGACGGGCCGGCCGGCTCCCGCACCGAGCCCGGTGGGTCCCGGACCGAGCCCGGTGGGTCCCGCACCGAGCCCGGTGGGTCCCGGACCGAGCCCGGTGGGTCCCGGACCGAGCCCGGTGCGCAACGGGCAGCCGCTGGGTCACCGCCCGTACCCTGAAGCCGTGACCGTCGACCTCGTGCTCCTCCTGCTCATGCTGGTCTTCGCGGTGAACGGCTACCGGCAGGGGTTCATGATCGGCGCGCTGTCGTTCGCCGGTTTCTTCAGCGGTGCGTTGATCGGCCTCCAGCTCGGCCCGCGACTGGGCCGGCAGTTCGCCGACGACCAGATGCGGGTGCTGGTCTCCCTCATCGCCATCTTCGGGCTTGCCGTGCTGGGACAGGCGCTCGCCGGCTGGCTCGGCACCCACCTGCGCCGCGGGATCACCAGCCGGGCCGGCCAGACCGCGGACGACGTGGGCGGTGCCGCTGTCTCGCTGGTCGCCTTGCTGCTGGTGGCCTGGCTGGTCGCCGCGCCGCTGGCCTCGTCGTCACTGCCGTGGCTGGCCAGTGCGGTGCGCAACAGCGCGGTGCTCGACAGCGTCGACCAGGTGATGCCGCACCAGGCCAAGACCTTGTCCGAGGCGCTGCGGGACACGGTGGACACCCGCGGGTTCCCGGACGTCTTCGGCGACCTGGTGCCCACCCGGGTGCGCGAGGTACCCGTACCGGACCCGGCGCTGGCCGGCTCGGCCGTGGTGGAGCGGGCCCGCAAGTCGGTGGTCAAGGTGCTGGGCAGCGCGCCGAGCTGCTCGCGGCGGATCGAAGGGTCGGGGTTCGTCTACGCGCCGCGGTACGTGATGACCAACGCCCACGTGGTGGCCGGCACCGGGTCGGTGGCCGTGGAGGCCGGCGAGGACCAGCTGCGGGGCTGGGTCGTCCTGTACGACCCAGGGCGTGACCTCGCCGTCATCTTCGTACCGGATCTCGCCGCGCCGGCCATGCGCTTCGCCTCCGCGGACGCCGCGACCGGCTCGGACGCGATCGTGCTCGGGTTCCCGCTGGACGGGCCGTACAACGCGCAGTCAGCGCGGATCCGGGACATCCGCGACATCACCGGGCCGGACATCTACGCCAGCCGCAGCGTGACACGGGAGATCTACACGATCCGGGCCCTGGTGCGCAGCGGCAACTCGGGCGGCCCGCTCGTCGCGGCGGACGGGCGCGTACTCGGGGTGATCTTCGCGGCGGCGGCCGACGACCCGCACACCGGCTTCGCCGTCACCGCCGACGAGGCGGCTGGGGTGGCGACGGCCGGCCGGCAACGGACCGCGGCGACGGGCACCGGCAGCTGCACCTGACCACTGGCTCTCACGGCGAGCACCGTTCTTCCGGCGAGCCAGCTTTCCTCCGGCGAGCCCTGTTGTCCCGGCGCACGCCGTCGGGTGCTCACCGCCCGGTCACCACCTAGCCGGCCCGGTCACACCTCGACCGGCCACCGCGGGTGGCTGCGGGGCGGCCTGGCCGGGTGCGTCCCTAGCATTCTCCGATGCGGTCGCCGGGCCGAAGCCGGCCACTCCGGGCGGCGGCGCGGTGTCCAGCGGGTTGGCGGGCACGTCGGGCATCTTGGCGCGCAGCGCGGCGACCGGGCTTACCATGCCGAACCCGTACCGGTCGTCCCGGCCGGCCGGTCCGACGTCGCGGGCTGTGGTCGTGAGGTGCTGCACCACGTTGGCCGCCGACATCCGCGGCCAACGGGCGCGGATGAGCGCAGCGGTCGCGCTGACCAGCGGAGCGGCGAAGCTGGTCCCCTTGACCCGCCAGTACCTACCGCCGGGGCGCGCGGTGAGCAGGTCGGCGGCTGGTGCGGCAAGGACCGTGCTTGGCCCGGTCAGCGAGCTCGCCCACAGCGGGTCCGGCTCGGTGTCCGGGTCGCCGCTCAGGCCGGTCACGGCCACCACGCCGGGCTCGCGAGCCGGATACCACACCTCGGCCGAGCCGGCCGCCAGCACGTTGCCGGTGCAGGCCACCACCACCACATCGCGGGCGAACGCGTAGTCGAGCGCGTCAGCCAGGGCCGGGCTGTACTCCGGGCCGCCCAGGGACAGGTTGATGACGCGGGCGCCCTGGTCCACCGCCCACTGCACCGCCTGGGCCACGACCATCGCGTCGTGGTACTCGTTGCCGTTGTCCAGGACCCGGATGGGCAGGATCTTCGCCTGGTAGGCCAGGCCGACCACGCCGGTGCTGTCGTCGCCCCGGCCGGCGATCAGGGCGGCGACCGAGGTGCCGTGCCCGACCGGGTCCACCCGCCCGTCCGTCGACCCGTCCACCAGGTCCAGCCCGGGCAGCACCTGGCCGGCGAGGTCGGGGTGGGTGGCGTCGACGCCGGAGTCGACCACCGCGACGACGACCCCGGCACCGGTGGCGTCGGCCCAGGCAGCGCCCGCGTCGAGCGCGGCCAGCTGCCACTGCGCATCCCGTACCTCGTCGGCGGCTGCCACGCCGGGCACGCAGATGGCCCCGCCGGCGGCGACCACCACGGTGGCGAGCGTGGTCAGCAGCGCGCGCACCGTGGCGCCGTCCGGCGCGACAGTGCGACGAGGACACTCAGCAGGCGTCACAACGTCGCCCATTCTTGCCGAGTCCGGGCTCGCGCGCGGCGACCGTTCGGAGGATCGTCACCCGGCCGGAAGGTGAGCTAGCTGGATCAGGCGGGCACCGTCACGTCGGGTAACCAGCCAGCCGCGCCCCGGCGGTAGCCGGTCCGGCCGGACCGTGCCGAGCAGCGGCCCCTCGTCCCGGTCCCCGGAGAGCACCAGACCGGGCGTGGAGAGCTCGCGTAGCCGCTGGATGACCGGCTCGTACAGGGCCCGTCCGGCGCCACCGGAACGGCGGGCGAGCACCAGGTGCAGGCCGATGTCCCGGGCCTGGGCGAGGTAGTCCAGCAGGGGCAGGAGCGGGTTGGCCGGCCCGGTGGCCACCAGGTCGTAGTCGTCGACGAGCACGAAGCACTCCGGCCCGGTCCACCACGCCCGGTCGCGCAGCTGCTGCGGGGTGACGTCCGGCCCGGGCAGGCGGTCGCGCAGGTAGCCAGCTACGGACCCGACCAGCTCGCTGGTGTGCGCCGCGGCTGCGCCGTACCCGATGAGGTGCTCGGTGGTGACGGCGCCGAGCAGGCTGCGCCGGTAGTCCACGATCACGATGCGGGCCTGCTCGGGGGGCAGCCGGCGGGTGATCGTCGTGGCCAGGGCCCGCAGGAAGCTGGACTTGCCGGACTCGGCGTCGCCGAAGAGCAGGAAGTGCGGCTCGGTCGCGAAGTCGACCGCCACCGGGCGCAGGTCGGCCTCGGCGAGGCCGAGCGGCAGCGACAGGGCGGAAGCCACGGCGGCGCCCCGTGCCGTCGCGGTGCCGGCGGTTGTCGCGGTGCCAGCGGTCGCCGCGTCGGCGGCTGTGGCACCGGCGGTCGCCGCGTCGGCGGCTGCGGTGCCGGCGATCGTCGCGTAGGGCACCTCCAGCGGCAGCAGCCGTACCGGTGGCGCGGGCGGGCCGGCCCAGGCCGCCGCGACCGCCTTGACCAGGCCAGCGGTGCCCGCACCGAGGAAGGTCGCCTGCGGCAGCGCGGTGCGCAGGTGCCGCCCCTGCGCGGTGACCCCCCGGCCCGGAGTGCGCTCCGGCACGTCCGCTGCAGCCTTGCGGGAGACGAGCGAGTCGTTCGGGTCGCCCAGGCGCAGCTCCAGCCGGGAGCCGAGAAGGTCCCGGACCGCCGGGCGCAGGTCCATCCACCGGGCAGCGGCCACAACCAGGTGTACGCCGTACGACAGGCCGCGGTTGGCCAGGTCGGCGATGACCGGCTCCAGGTCGTCGTACTCGCCGCGGAGCGTGGCCCAGCCGTCCACCACCAGGAACACGTCGCCGAACGGGACGCTGCCCGGCCCGGCCGCCTGCCGGCGCCGGTGGCTGGCCGTCGGCTCGACGCCCGCGGCCGGGAAGCGGCGCTCGCGGTCGGCGAGCAGGGTGGCGACCTCGCCGACGGTACGGCGCACCGCCTCCTGCTCCTGCCGTCCCGCCACGCCGCCGACGTGGGGCAGGTCGCGCAGTGCCGCCAGGGTCCCGCCGCCGAAGTCCAGGCAGTAGAACTGCGTCTCGGCCGGCGTGTGGGTCAGTGCGAGTGCGCAGACCAGCGTGCGGAGCAGGGTGGACTTGCCGCTCTGCGGCCCGCCCACCACGGCCACGTGCCCTGCGGCGCCGCCCAGGTCCAGCCAGAGCGGGTCGCGCCGTTGCTCGAACGGCTTGTCGACGAGGGCTACCGGGACCTGTAGGGCACCCCGCAGCTCCGGGTTGTCCACGGTGAGCCCGCGCGCCGGGTCAGGCGAGACCGGACCGAGCAGCTCGTCGAGGGTGGGCGGCGCGCCCAGCGGCGGCAGCCAGACCGGGTGGGCCGGGACGCCCCGCCCGGCCAGCCGGCTCACCAGGATGTCGAGCAGGCTGGAGCCGGCGTCGGCGTCGGGGCCAGCCGCGGCGGCCGTGGGCCGCGGCTCCGCCACCGGCACCAGGTGCGTGCTGTACGGCAGCACCCGGGCACCGGCACCGGGCATGTCCAGCGCCGCCGGTCCCGGCTCGGGCCGGCGGCGGACCGGACCGGACACGTACGCCGCTTTGAACCGCACCAGCGGCTCGGTGCCGTACCTGAGGTAGCCGTGCCCGGGCGAGCGCGGCAGCTCGTACGCGTCCGGGACGCCGAGGACCGCCCGCGACTCAAGGGCGGAGAAGGTGCGCAGCCCGATCCGGTACGACAGGTGCGTGTCCAGCCCGCGCAGCCGGCCCTCGTCCAGCCGCTGCGAGGCGAGCAGCAGGTGTACGCCGAGCGACCGGCCCAACCGTCCGATCTGGACGAACAGGTCGATGAAGTCCGGCTTGGCGGAGAGCAGCTCGGAGAACTCGTCGCAGACGACGAGCAGCACCGGCAGCGGAGCCAGGGCCGCCCCGGCGGCCCGGGCCCGTTCGTAGTCGCGCAGGGAGGCGAGGTTGCCGGCCCGCCGCAGCAGCTCCTGGCGCCGGACCAGCTCGCCGTTGAGCGCGTCGGTCATCCGGTCCACCAGCGGCAGCTCGTCGGCGAGGTTGGTGATGACGGCGGCGGTGTGCGGCAGCCGGTCGAGCGAGGCGAAGGTGGCGCCGCCCTTGAAGTCGACGAGTACGAAGTTGAGCGACTCGGACGGGTGCGTCGCGGCGAGCCCCAGCACCAGCGTGCGCAGCAGCTCTGACTTGCCCGACCCGGTAGCCCCGATAAGCAGGCCGTGCGGCCCCATGCCGTCCTGGGCCGACTCCTTGAGGTCCAGCCGCACCGGCTGCCCGTGGGCGTCCACCCCGATCGGCACCCGCAGCCGGTCCCGGTCGGGCCGGGGCGCCCACCCGGCGTCCACCTCGTACGCGTGCGGGCTGCCGATGCCCAGCAGCTCGGCGAGGTCCAGCTCGGCCGTTGCCGGCGGGTCCAGCCGGGCCGCGGCACCGGCCGCACCAGCGGCACCGGCCGCACCGACCTGGCCGGCGGCTGGGCCGCCGGCCAGGCGCAGGGGCGCCAGCTGGCGGGCGAGCGCCTCAGCCTCCACCTGCCCCAGCAGGTCGGCGACGCCCACCTCGGCCTGGTCGTCCTGCATGGCGATCCGCAGCCGGCGGTCCGGCGCCACATCCAGTACGAGCATTGCCGCGTCGAGCAGGCGCGGCGGCCGGCCGCCGAGGTCGAGCAGGGTGACCCCGCTGAGCGCGCAGTCAGCGGTCAGCCACGCCGAGCCCGCCGCCCGTGCGGAGCCGGTCACCCGTGCGGAGTCTGCCGCCCGTGCGGAGCCGGTCACCCGCATGGAGTCTGCTGTCCGCGCGGAGCCGGCCAGGTCGCCGCCGTCGAGCACGACGACCAGGTGCGGGCCGGCGCCACCGGCCGGCCCGGGCTGACCAGCGCGGAGCTGGGACCGCCCGGCGAGGAGGTCGCCCAGCAGCTCCTCCAGCTCGGTGGCCTGGCTGGCCACGAGGCGTACCTGGCCGAGCGCGTCGGTCCGGGTCGGGTGCAGGGCATGCGGCAGCCACTTCGTCCACTCCCAGGCCGCCCGGTGCTCCGGTCCCGCGCACACGGCCACGAGCACGTCGTCCGGTGCGTGGAAGGTGGCGAGCTGGGCGAGCATCGCCCGAGCGAGCGCGCGGGCCGGCGTACCCCTCAGGTAGATGCGGGCGAAACCGCGCAGCGACACCGCCACCGGCAGGTCCGGCACCACGGAGTAGGCGTCCAGGAAACGCCGCAGGGCCCCGGCGGTCACCGGCTCCAGCTCCTCCACCGGCCGGGTCACCGGGGGCAGCAGCGGGGTGGCGAGTGTCTGCGGGCCGAGCCCCACCCGGACCACCGCGAAGTCGGAGTCGGTCGGCCGGCGCTCCCACAGCCGGTGGCTGGCGACCGTCGACCAGAGCCGCCGCGGGTCCGGGTGCCGGTAGTGCAGGCCGTACCGCTGCCGGGCTGCGGTCTGGCGCACCCGGCGGCGCAGGCCGGCCAGGTGGCGTAGGTAGTCCCGCCGGGCCCGCGCCACCTCGGCCCGTCCCGGAGCGCCTGAGAAGCCGCCGCCCCAGGAGAGCGCGAGCAGCGACAGCGAGGAGACGCCGAACATCGCCCCGACGACGTACGAGTAGGCGCCGCCGTTCCCGTTGGAGAACATCAGCGCGGTGGCGAGCGTGCCGGTGAGCATCGGCAGCAGCATGAGCAGCTGGGTCCACCGGCCGCCGGTGTCCTGAGGGATCTCTGGGGGCGGGTCGACCGGCAGCTCGCCGCTTGGGATGTCGGGCGCAGGGCGGCGCGGCCCACGCTTGACCGCCGCCGCGCTCAGTCGCCACCTCCCCAGGGACGCCGATGATCATAGAGCGTCGGTCGCCGCCCGGCGAAGGCGCGTACCCGCGCCGCGGGCGGCCGGGTCAGGGCGTGGCCTAGCACGCGCGTCAGCGGGTAGCGGCGTGAATGCTGCCCTCCCCGAGGCGGGCGCAGCGCACGGAAGTGCTTGTGGTCCACAGTGGATATTCGGGTGGTGCCGTGCGGGCGGCAGCGACAGCCCTGCCGACTACCTGAGGCGTCTCGGTCCGGCTGACAGCCCGGTCCGGCTGACAGCTCGCGGTACCCGGGTCCCACCCACTCCCATCTGCCCGGCGAGACGAGCCGCCACCCACCTTCGTCCTTGATCAAACTCAAGATCAGTGAAATTGGGCTTATCCGGTCGTGGGTTAGCCCCAATACCAGTGAAACTGATTTGATCTTGATCATTGCGATCATCGCCTGCGATCCCGAACCGGTCACAGCGGACACCTCGTCGACCGGTCGGCCACGGGTTCGCCGTCTGTGCTGCATCCGATGCGCCCATGTGTCGGACGACATATGGCGTGCGCCCTGTCCGCCGTCGTACAGGGAAGCTGACCGGGCGGGCCGGCCGTGGTAGGAAGTGCCGATGATCACGGGCACCGGGCTGGCCCGGGTGACGATCCGCGCGCCGCGGCGGCGGATCGACGTTGCGCTGCCAGAACACGCCCCGGTCGCGGAGCTCCTGCCGGAGCTGCTGCGCCACGCGGGCGAGGGGCTTGCGGACGACGGGGAGCGCCATGGCGGCTGGCTGCTGCGCCGGGCGGACGGGCAGCCGCTGGTGCCAGGGGGAGGCCTGCACGCCCAGGGCGTACGCGACGGTGCGGTGCTGCATCTGGTGCCGGCCCGGCTGGCCTGGCCGGAGCTGGCCTACGACGACGTGGTCGAGGCGGTCGCCGCGAGCGCCCGGCGGGTCGCGCCGGGCTGGACCCCAGCGGTCACCCGGGTCGCCGGCATGGCCGCCGCGGGGCTCCCGCTCGCCGTCGGCCTGGTGGCGCTGCCGCAGGTGGGCACGCCGGGCCGGGCGTTCGTCGCGCTCGGGGTCGCCGTGCTGCTCGTCGTCGCGGGCATGGTCACCTCCATCGGGTACGGGGACGGCCCAGCCGGCGCGGCCCTGGCCGGGTACGCGATGCCGTACGCGCTGGTCGGTGGCGGGTTGCTGGTGGCGCCTGCGGGCGCGACCGGCCTGGGCTGGCCGGGCGCCCCGCAGCTGCTGGCCAGCACCGCCCCGCAGCTGCTGGCTAGCACCGCCCCGCAGCTGCTGGTCGGTAGCGCCGCGTTGCTGCTGTCCGCTGCGCTCGGAGCGGCAGGTGTCGCGGCGGTGCCCTGGCTGTTCGCCGCCGGGATGACGGCTGGCCTGCTCGGCGCCGCAGGAGCAGCGCTCGGGCTCGTCCTGCCGGCGCCGGAAGCCGCGGCAGTGGCGATGGCGGCGCTGGTGTGTGGGATCGGGGTGCTGCCACTGCTTGCGGTCCGTCTGGGTCGGGTGCCGGTTCCCCTGGTCACCGATGCGGCTGCGGGAGCCGCCACCGCCGGCCCCAGCGCGCGCAGCCCCGCCGCGGGCCGCCCCGGGCACCGGGCGGCACCCGATCGACCCGACCCGGGGTGGGTTCTCGCCGCGGTCCGGCGTGCTGAGTCGCTGCTGACCGGAGTGCTGGTCGGGCACGCTGCCGCCACCGCCGTGGCCGCAGCCGTGCTCCTGGGCGGCGGTGTGGCGGCGCGGTTGCTGGTCGGTGTCGCCGGTGTGTCGCTGCTGCTGCGGGCCCGCCTCTTCGCCGCCGTGCGACAGCGGGTCCCGGTGCTGGCCGCGGGTGCGTCGTGCCTCGCCGCGCTCGCACTCGACGGCGCGGCGGGTGCCGGGTCGCAGGGCGGGGCGCTGGTGCTGGTCGGGTTCGCTGCGGCGGCCGGCGTGGCGGCGGTCATGGCCGGTGCCACGTACGCCCGCCGGCCGCCCTCGCCCTATCTGAGCCGGGCTGCGGACCTGGCCGACATGGCGCTGGTCGTGTCGGTGGCTCCGGTCGCGTGCGCCGTCACCGGGCTCTACGGCCTGGTACTCGGGGTGACCGGGTGACCGGACGGACGTGCACCCTGCGCCCGATTCGTCCTACTCCACTCGCGTTAGGCTGATCAAGATCACGATCGCTGCAGTGGGCGTGCGGTGCGACTGCACTCCTGGCGTCCGCGATCACGATCTTGGTTGTGGTGCCGGCCGAGCGTGCCGAAGATGTGTTGAACCGGGTTCGTCACCCGTCGGTCACGGCGCGCCTGCCGTTGTCGCGGACCCGTTCTGCGCCTGGTGGTGGCGGTGGCGCGACGTCTCGATCTCGGCCTCGGCGTCGGTCCGGCCGACCCAGGTCGCGCCCTCGACGCTCTTGCCGGGCTCAAGGTCCTTGTAGACCGTGAAGAAGTGCTGGATCTCCAGCCGGTCGAACTCGGCCACGTCGTCGATGTCGCGCAGGTGGGTGAGGCGCGGGTCCTCGGCCGGCACGCAGAGCACCTTGTCGTCCCCGCCCTTCTCGTCGCGCATCCGGTACATCCCGATCGCGCGGCAGCGGATCAGGCAGCCGGGAAACGTCGGCTCCTGCACCAGCACCAGCGCGTCGAGCGGGTCGCCGTCCTCGCCGAGGGTGTCCTCGATGAAGCCGTAGTCGGCCGGGTACTGGGTCGCGGTGAACAGCGTCCGGTCCAGGCGGATGCGGCCGGTGGCGTGGTCCACCTCGTACTTGTTGCGATGTCCCTTGGGGATCTCAACCGTGACGTCGAAATCCATCACACGCTCCCTGCGTTCGTCCCGCTGCGGCGCGCCTGCCGCGCCCGCGACCGGTAGGCCCTGGGTGTGGCGGTCTGGGTCTAGTCTCGCGTAGAACCAGCCAGGCAACCGGGGGAGGGCCAGGTGGCGAGGTACGACGGACCGTACGGCCCGGCCGACGGGCACCCGTCGTACTACGTCCCCGGGCAGGGCAACGAGCCGTACTACGTCCCCGGGCAGGGCAACGAGCCGCCGGCCACGGCTGAGCCCCAGCCACCGGTCGCACCCGACCAGCCACCGCGGGCTGCACCCAGCTCCCCACCGCCGCGCGGCCGGATCTACTACCCGGCCGGCCGGCACCCCGCCGGCCCACCCATGCCGGCAGCGCCCGGGGCCGGGATCCCCCCGGAGCGCGGGACCGGTGGCCCGCCGCAGGCGTACCCCCCGCCAGCGGCATACCCGGCGCCGCCGGCATACCCCTCACCGGCACACCCACTCCCGCCGGGGTACGCGCCACCGGGGCCCCCACCGGCCGGCGGCCCGGCACCGGGGTCCGGCCGGCGCGCCGCGCTGGTGGTGGCGCTGGCCAGCCTGCTGGCTCTCGGGCTGGTCGGGGCCGGCGTGGTGGTGGTCCGGCCGGGACCGGTGCGCGGCTGGTTCGACAGTGCGGCGGCGACCCCGTCGGCATCGCCGCCTGCCGACGCGGTGCCCTCGCCGGTGCTCGCTGCGGCGGGCGCGGACGCGCCGGCGCCGACCGCGGCCGGGATAGCCGCCGCGCTCGACCCGCTGCTGCGCGACCCGCGGCTGGGCGCGCCGGTGGCCGCCTCGGTCACGGACGTGCTCACCGGGGAGAGCCTCTACGTCCGGGGCGCGGACGTGCCGACCACCCCGGCGTCAACCACCAAGCTGGTCACGGCCGTGGCCGTGCTCGCCACCCGGGGAGCGGCGTACCGGATCCCGACCATGGCGGTGGCCGGCGCTGGCGCCGGTGAGGTGGTCCTGGTCGGCGGCGGCGACCCGACCCTGAGCGCAGGGGCCGGCGGCAGCTATCCGGGCGCCGGCCGCCTGGACGACCTGGCCCGGCAGGTCACCCAGGCGCTCGGCGGCGTGGCACCCATCCGGGTCAGCTTCGACGTTTCCCGGTTCAGCGGGCCGGCGTACGGGCCGGGCTGGGACCCGGACATCGCGACCGGCGGGTACGCCGGACCGGTCACCGCCCTGATGACGGACGCCGGCCGGGTCGACCCGAAGGACACCAAGGGGCCGGCACTGCGCCACGCCGCGCCCGACCTCGCCACCGCCCAGGCGTTCGCCCGGGCACTCGGCCTGCCGGCCACCGCGGTGACCCGGGGACGGGCGCCTGGAAAACCCGGCCCGGGGGCGGCCACCCCGGGCACCGCGCCGGCCACCACCGCGGAAGGCACCACGCCCGGTCCAGGCGCCTCGGGGCCGGCCGTGGCCACGACGCCACCGGCGCCCGGCACGCCGCTCGGCACCGTGTACTCCGCGCCGCTGGTGCGGCTGGTGGAGATCATGCTGGCGGAGAGCGACAACGTGGTCGCCGAGGCGCTCGCGCGGCAGGTGGCCCTGGCCAAGGGAGCGCCGGCGTCGTTCGCCGGAGCCGCGGCGGCGGTCGCGACTGTGCTCGGCGAGCTGGGCCTGCCGGTCGCGGAGAGCACGCTCTTCGACGGCAGCGGGCTGTCCCGGCTGAACCGGCTCACCCCGTCCCTGCTCACCGACGTGGTGGCGCTCGCCGCCCGGGCGGACCGGCCGGAGCTGCACAGCATCTTCTCCGGCCTGCCGGTGGCCGGCTACTCCGGCACGCTGCGGGACCGTTACCGCACCGCGGCGCCGGTACGCCCCGGTGTCGGCACGGTACGGGCCAAGACCGGCACGCTGAGCGGCATCTCGGCCATCGCCGGCATCGTGGTCACCCGCGATGGCCGGCTGCTCGCGTTCGCCGTGCTCGCCGACCGGGTGCCGGTCGGCCAGTTCCCGGCCCAGGACGCCATCGACCGGATCGCCGCGGTGCTCGCCGGCTGCGGCTGCCGGACGTGAGGCGCGGCGGGCGGCTGTGAGCCGTACGGCATGTCGTTCGTGATCAATAAGGGTGGCTCTGGGCAGCGCGGGTAACGTCGTAGCCATGGTGCAGCTCGTGGACTGGGAACTGGCGGCGGCGACGGCGGCGACGCTGGGCAAGACCGGCCCCAGGGTGACCTACGACGAAGCCGCGGAGGTAGTCGCTGACCTGCGGCTGCTCACCGAGGAGGCGGCCGGGCACGTGGCGGCCTTCACGGGCCTGCGCTCCCAGGTCGGGCAACCGGGGGTGCGGGTGGTGGACCGCCGGGACTGGGCCGCGGTCAACATCGACGGGCTGCGCCGCGTGATCACCCCCCTGGTGCACCGGCTGACCGGTGACAAGCAGCCCAGCCCCTTTGTCGAGGCGGTCGGTTCCCGGGTGACCGGGGTGCAGGCCGGCACCGTGCTGGCCTACCTGTCCGGCAAGGTGCTCGGGCAGTACGAGGTCTTCTCTGGCGACCCGGGCCAGCTCCTGCTGGTCGCGCCGAACATCGTGGAGACCGAGCGCAAGCTGGGGGCCGACCCGCGCGACTTCCGGCTCTGGGTGTGCCTGCACGAGGTGACCCACCGCACCCAGTTCACCGCGGTGCCCTGGATGCGGGCGCACTTCCTGGGTGAGGTGCAGGCGTTCGTGGACGCGTCCCAGGCCGGCGAGCACCTGGTCGAGCGGCTGCGGCGCGGGGTGTCCACGCTCGCCGAGGCGGTCCGCGACCCGGACAGCCGGGCGAGCGTGCTGGACATCGTGCAGACTCCGGGGCAGAAGGCCGTGCTGGACCGGCTGACCGCGGTGATGACGCTGCTCGAAGGGCACGCGGAGTTCGTGATGGACGGGGTCGGCCCGAGCGTGATCCCGAGCGTGGAGGAGATCCGGGCCCGGTTCAACCGGCGCCGGGAGAGCGCAAACCCGGTGGAGCGGGCGCTGCGCCGGCTGCTCGGCATCGAGGTCAAGATGCGCCAGTACGCCGAGGGTCGCAAGTTCGTGCACGGCGTTGTCGAGCGGGTGGGCATGGCCGGCTTCAACCGGGTGTGGGAGTCGCCGCTGACGCTGCCGCGCCTGTCCGAGCTGGCCGCCCCGGACGCCTGGGTGTCGCGCGTGCACACCGGGACCCCGGCCTGAGCGGATGGCCGCGCTGGCGCCACCGGTAGCCGCGGTCCGGGCTGCGGTCCGGACCACCCTTTCCGGGTACGGGCGAGCCGCGCTGGTCCTCGTCGCCTGCTCCGGCGGGGCCGACTCGCTGGCGCTGGCGGCGGCGGCGGCCTTTGTGGCGCCGCGGCTGGGCCTGCGGGCCGGGCTCGTCACCGTTGACCACGGGCTCCAGCCGGGCTCTGCCGAGCGGGCGGCCGAGGTTGCGGCGTGGGGTGCCCGGGCCGGGCTCGACCCGGTGGAGGTGTGCCCGGTACGCGTCGCCGGTCGCCGGGGCGGCCCGGAGGCCGCGGCGCGCGAGGCCCGCTACGACGCCTTGCTGGCGGTGGCGCACCGGCGCGGTGCCGCGGCGGTGCTGCTCGGGCACACCCGCGACGACCAGGCCGAGACCGTGCTGCTCGCGCTGGCCCGGGGGAGCGGGCCGCGGGGCCTTTCGGGCATGCGCCCCCGGCGGGAGGTCGACGGGGTGGCCCTGCTGCGCCCCCTGCTGGGCATCGCCCGGTCCCAGACCGAGCAGGCGTGCGCCGCCCTCGACCTCGCGCCGTGGGCTGACCCGCACAACGCCGACCCGGCGTACGCGCGGGTGCGGGTGCGGGCCGCGGCGCTGCCGGCGCTGGTGGCGGCGCTCGGCCCGGACGTCGTGGACAACCTGGCGCGCACCGCCGGGCTGCTCGCCGCGGACGCCGACTGCCTGGACGCGCTCGCCGCCTCGGCCGGCGCGGCGGCGACCGACGCGGAAGGCATGCTGCACGTGCCGGCGCTGCGCGAGCTGCCGGCGGCGCTGCGTACCCGGGTGCTGCACGCCTGGGCGCGCCAGCACGGGGTGCCCGGCGCCGCCCTGTCCCACCGCCACGTGGCCGCCCTCGACGCACTCGTCACGGCCTGGCGCGGGCAGGGCCCGGCGGCGCTGCCCGGCGGGGTGACCGCGGTCCGCCGCGGCGCCGTGCTGCTGGCGGTGCACAGTCCAGGGAAAGCGCCAGGTCGTTCCGGTGTCCCGGGTGGACAGCCAGCCTTCGAACAGGTCCAATGTGCGAGTGCGCCTGCCGAGCATTGACCGCAAGCCGCTCTATGCCCCGCGCGGCGTCGTGGCGACCAGCCAGCCGCTGGCCGCCAGCGCCGGGCTGGCCGTGCTGCGCCGCGGCGGCAACGCGGTGGACGCGGCGCTCGCCACCGCCATCGCGCTGACCGTGGTCCAGCCGGGCTCCAACGACATCGGCGGCGACCTCTTCGCGATCGTCTGGGACGGCACCCGCCTGCACGGGCTGAACGGCTCCGGCCGCTCGCCGGCGGCGCTGACCCTCCAGGCCGCGCAGGCCGCCGGGGCCGGGATGGCGCCGTCCGCGGCACTCGGCGGAGCGCAGGCAACGGCCGCGCAGGCGATGCCGGCGTTCGGCTGGGCGCCGGTGACCGTGCCGGGCGCTCCGGCCGGCTGGCGGGACCTGCATGCGCGGTTCGGCGCGCTGCCCTTCGCCGACCTGTTCACCGACGCGGTGGCGTACGCCGAGCACGGCTACCCGGTCTCGCCGACCGTGGCGAGCGGCTGGCAGCGGGCGGTCGACCGGTACGCGCAGATAGGCGCGCTGGAGGTGGCCGAGTGGGCCCGGGTCTACACCGTGGGCGGTGGCCGGGCACCCCGGGCCGGCGAGCTGTTCGCCAACCCGGCGGCCGCCCGGACCCTGCGGCTCATCGCCGAGTCAAAGGCGGAGGAGTTCTACCACGGCGAGATCGCCGCGGCCGTTGCCGCCTTCTCCGAGGCCACCGGCGGGCTGCTCGCCGCCGAGGACCTCAGCGGGCACACGTCGACCTGGGTCGAGCCGGTCGCCGTGGGCTACCGGGGGTACGAGGTGTGGGAGCTGCCGCCGAACACCCAGGGCATCGCGGCACTGCTCGCGCTGGGCATCCTGGACGGGTTCGACCCGGCCGGCGCCGGCCTGGAGCAGCGGCTGCACTGGCAGATCGAGGCGGTGAAGCTCGGCTTCGCCGACGCGCACGCGTACGTGGCCGACCCGCACGCCGCCGAGGTGCCCATGGTGGCCCTGCTGGACCCGGGCTACGTCGCCGCCCGGCGGGCACTGGTCGGTGCCGAGGCGGCCTGCCCGGCACCGGGCGACCCGGCCCGCGGCGGCACGGTCTACCTGTGCGCCGCCGACGCCGACGGCATGATGGTCAGCCTGATCCAGTCCAACTACATGGGCTTCGGCTCGTTCGTGGTGGTGCCCGGGTCCGGCTTCGGCCTGCAGAACCGGGGTGCCGGCTTCAGCCTGGAGGCGGGGCACCCGAACGCGGCCGGGCCGGGCAAGCGCCCGTTCCACACCATCATCCCGGGCTTCCTGACCCGCGCCGGCCAGCCGGTGGGCCCGTTCGGCGTGATGGGTGGCCACATGCAGCCACAGGGCCACGTCCAGCTCATAACGTCCACAGTGGACGACGAGCTGGACCCGCAGGGCGCGCTGGGCGTACCCCGCTGGTACTGGAACGCCGGCCGGCTGGTGCACGTGGAGCCGGCCCTGCTCGCCACGGCGGAGGGCGAGGCCGCCGTCGCGGGCCTGCGCCGCCGCGGGCACCAGGTGGTGGTCACCGACGAGCCCAGCTTCTTCGGGTACGGGCAGGCGATCTGGCACCGGCCCGGCCAGGGGTACGTGGCCGGCTCGGAGCCTCGTGCCGACGGCTGCGCCGTCGGGTTCTGATCACGTCGGCCGATCAGCCACTGTGCGTCAGGCGTCCTAGCCAATCGAACCAAGGCTATGAAAAGATCCATCCGCTCTGCGTGCTCAGTTGTTGCTGGGTCGACCTCGTTCTCATGCGACCGCGCGAGGTCTTGCCACAACCCGGTGGGGACCCTTCGAAGAGGGGAGAGGGATGAGATCCAGTAGGTGGACCAGGGTGGCTTTCGCCGGAGTCCTGGCCGTACCACTGTTCGCGGTGGTGGCGGCGGTTCCGGCGGCCGCCCAGGCCCCCGGCTCGTACGACGCCACGCCGCTGTCCGCCCAGGAACGGGTGGACGGCCCCAAGGCGCCGACGAGCCGGTTGGCCAAGACCGACCGATCGCTGCTCGGTCGCACCGACACCGCCCCGGTGCCGGTGATGATCAAGTTCGACTACGACTCGGTCGCCACGTACTCCGGTGGGGTCCGGGGGCTCGCGCCCACCAGCCCGTCGGTGACCGGGCGGGCGCTGTCGCGGGCGGCTGACGAGCAGCGGTACGAGTCGTACCTGGCCGGGCGGGAGGCCGCGGTCATCGGCGAGCTGCAGCGACGGGTGCCCGGCCTGACCGTGCACCAGCGGCTGCGCATCGTCTATGGCGGCGTCTCCGCAACCGTCCCGGCCAACCGGATAGGCGACCTGCTCACGGTCACCGGTGTGGTCGCCGTGCAGCGTAACGAGCTGCGCGCCCCGCTGACCGACTCGAGCCCCGGCTTCATCGGGGCGACCACGGTCTACCCGCAGCTCGGCGGGGACCGCAACGCCGGCAAGGGCGTGATCTTCGGGGTGCTGGACACCGGCGCCTGGCCGGAGCACCCGTCCTTCGCCGACCAGGGGCACCTGCCGGCACCGCCGCCCAAGGCGGACGGCACGCCGCGTACGTGCAACTTCGGGGACAACCCGCTGACTCCGGCGGCTGACCCGTTCGTCTGCACCAACAAGCTCATCGGCGGGGCACCGTTCCTCGCCATGTACCTGCTGGACCCGGACCGGGCGGCCCGCGAGCCGTTCCACACGGCCCGGGACTCCAACGGGCACGGTACGCACACCGGCTCCACCTCGGCGGGGAACGTGCTCACCTCGGCGCAGGTGTTCGGGGTCGAGCGCGGCCCGCTCAACGGCGTCGCGCCCGGCGCGTACGTGTCGGTCTACAAGGTCTGCGGCATCGACGGCTGCTTCGGCTCCGACTCGGCCGCCGCTGTCCAGCAGGCGATCCTCGACGGTGTCAAGGTGATCAACTTCTCGATCTCCGGCGGCACCAACCCGTTCAGCGACCCGGTCGAGCTCGCGTTCCTTGACGCGTACGCGGCCGGCGTCTTTGTCGCGGCCTCGGCCGGCAACTCCGGCCCCGGCGCCGGCACGGTCAACCACGTCTCGCCGTGGGTGACCACGGTCGCCGCCTCGACCCAGCGCCGGGAGTACGTCTCGACGCTGACGCTGTCGGCGGGTGGCGACACCCTCACGCTGACCGGCGCCTCGATCACCGCGGGTGCCGGCCCGGCGCCGGTGGTGCTCTCGTCGGCCGCGCCGTACAGCAACGTGAACTGCTCCACGCCGGCCCCGGCCGGCACCTTCACCGGGAAGATCGTGGCCTGCCAGCGGGGTGGCGGCGTGGCCCGCGTGGACAAGGGCTACAACGTCCGCCAGGGCGGCGCGGTCGGCATGGTCCTCTACAACCCGGTGCTTCAGGACATCGAGACCGACAACCACTGGCTGCCGACCGTCCACCTCGCCGCCGGAGCCGACTTCCTCGGCTTCATGGGCTCGCACACCGGCGTGACCGCGAGCTTCACCGCGGGCCAGAAGGTCAACGGGCAGGGCGACGTGATGGCGGCGTTCTCCTCCCGGGGCCCGGGCGGCCTGGGCATCAAGCCGGACATCACCGCCCCTGGCGTGCAGGTCCTGGCCGGGCACACGCCGGTGCCGGAGGCGCCGGCCGGTGGCCCGCCCGGTGAGTACTTCCAGGCCATCGCCGGCACGTCGATGTCCTCCCCGCATATCGCCGGCTCGGCCCTGCTGCTGCGGGCGCTGCACCCGACCTGGACCCCCGGCCAGGTCAAGTCGGCGATGATGACCACGGCGCACAAGGGTGTGGTCAAGGAGGACACGGTCACCCCGGCCACCCCGTTCGACTACGGCAGCGGTCGGGTCAACCTGCGGGTGGCGGACACGCCGGGTCTCACCTTTGACGAGTCCGCGGCGCGGATGGCTGCGCTCGGCAACGACCCGGTCAACGCGGTGCACCTGAACCTGCCCTCGGTGAACGCGCCCGTGATGCCGGGCCGGCTCACCACCATCCGCACCGCCCGGAACGTGACCAGCCAGTCGCAGACCTACCGGGTCTCCACCACCGCGCCGGCCGGCAGCCGGATCACGGTCCGGCCGGCCCGCTTCACGCTCAACCCGGGCCAGTCGGTCGAGCTGTCGATCACCATCGAGTCGTCCGCGCCGACCGCGCAGTACTTCGGCGAGGTACGGCTCAACCCGGACCGGGCCAGCCTGCCGACGCTGCACCTGCCGGTGGCGTTCGTGCCCAAGCAGGGGTCGGTCAGCCTGACCAGCGCCTGCGACCCGACATCGGTCACCAAGGGCAGCACCAGCGTCTGCACCATCACCGCCCGCAACGAGTCGTTCGGCGAGGCCGAGCTCGACCTGACCACCACGCTCAACAAGCAGCTCAAGGTGGCCGGGGCGAGCGGCGGTGCGCACATCGTCGGCGACCGCAAGGTGGAGCTGCGCAACGTCCACCTGGCCGGCGCGACGGTCGGGGTGCCGGGGATCGAGCCCGGGGCCTCACCGGCCGGCTACCTCCCGCTGTCGCTGTTCGGGATCCCACCGACGGCGATCGGCGACGAGACCATCCTCAACTACAACGTGCCGGCGTTCGTCTTCGCCGGTGAGACCTACACCCGCCTCGGCGTCGACTCCAACGGCTACCTGGTGGTCGGTGGTGGCACCGCCGAGGACAACAACTGCTGCAACCTGACCCAGATCCCGGACCCGGCCCGGCCCAACAACGTCCTGGCACCGTTCTGGACGGACCTGGACGGCACCGGCGCCCCGGGCATCTACATCGCGGTCCTCACCGACGGCACCAACAGCTGGCTGGTCGTCGAGTGGCAGGTCAACGTCTTCGGCACCACGTCGAACCGGCACTTCCAGGTCTGGGTCGGCATCAACGGCACCGAGGACATCTCCCTGGTGTACGACCCGGCGGCACTGCCGGCCGACCCTTCGGGCTTCCCGTTCCTCGTGGGCGCGGAGAACAAGGTCGGCACCGGCGGCGAGCAGCTGCCCGATGGCGTACTGCCAACGCAGGACCTGCGGGTCAGCAGCACCCCGCCGGCCCCGGGCGGCTCGGTGTCCTACACCGTCACGGTGCGGGGCGTCGCCCTCGGGACCGGCACGGTGACCACCACAATGGACAGCCCGCAGGTGCCGGGCGTCACGGTGGTCACCTCCAACGTGCAGGTCACGTCGAGCACGATGACCCGTACCGTCTGGTAGGGGGAGAAAGCAGGTAGCTGCTGGGGGGCCGCCTCGTGCGGCCCCCCAGCGCGTGCGCTGTCCCGCTATACGCTCTCGCGCATGCGGACCCTCCGGCAGGTCGCCGTACGGACGCTCGTGGCGCTGCTGTGCCTCGGGCTCGCGTACGGAGTCTCCACGTTCGCCCTGGCCCGGACGACCGCCCCGGACGACGCGGTGCTGGCGCTGCCGGACCGGGTCACCGCACCGTGGTGGTGGACGCCGCGGGTGGGGCAGTCCCCGCCCGGCGCGGTCTCGCTCGCCTTCGCCGGACGCAGCCGGGCCCTGGACACCCCGGCGGGCGACGGCAACGTGGCCTTCGTGGCCGGCGGGCGGGACACCTACCGCGTGGCCGAGTTCGACCGCCCGTACGCGGTTCCAGGGGAGAGCCTGCTGCTCTCGCCCGACGGCGGCCGGGTGGCGCACACCCGCTCGCTGGAGGCGGCCCGGCCCGGCCTGTCCATCCTGGACCTGCACACCGGCACAGCGCGCCACCTGCTCACCGGCGACCCGCAGGTCTACGTCGACCCGCTCGCCTGGGCGCCGGGCGGTGCCGCGCTCGCGGTGCTGCGTGGCCGGTCCGGCGGGACCGGCGAGGTGGGCGTGGTCCGCCTGCCCGGCGGCGAGTACCGCGGGCTCGTGGGCGGGCTGGCCGTCAGCCAGGTCCCGCTCTACGGCTTCGGGGTGGCGTTCTCGCCGGACGGGTCCCGGCTGGCCGTGGAGCGCGGGCCCGACGTGGCCGTGTTCCGGCTGGCCGACGGGGCCCTGGAGAGCGCGGTACGGCTGCCGGAAGGGGCGCACCTGGCCGGCAAGGGCGCCTGGACGCCGGACGGGCGGGCCCTGGCGCTGGTGGCCGGGGCGCAGGGGCGCTGGCGGGTCCGCCTGGTCGACGCGGCCACCGGCGCTGACCTGCGGCGGGCGCTGGTGGAGGTGCCCGACGCGGGCGCGCTGCGGCTGCTCGGCTGGCGCGCCGACGGCCGTGCCCTGGCGCTCGCCTACCGGCGGGTGCCCGGCGGCCCGGCCCAGCTCGGCCTCGCCCGGCCCGGCGGCGCGACCGAGTACCGCCACGTGCGCCGGGTGGACCTCCTCGCGCTGGGCTTCGACGGCGGCCCGGCGACGGTGCTCGCCGCGCCCGGTGGCGTGCTCGCCATGGACGTGCCGGACGCGGTGGTCCGCTCCGGCGCGGCCCGCCCCGGTGCCGGCGCGCCGGTGTGGCCGGTGCGCCCGGGCTTCGCCGTGGGAGTCATCGCCGCACTCGCGCTCGGTGCCGGCCTCGCCGGGCGCTGGCTGGCCGGCCGGCGTCGCCGCGCTGGTCGGCGGCCCAGGGCGGCTGGGCCGCGACCCCGGTGGCGCCAAGATCCGCCCGATCCGGCAGGCTTGCCCGCATGGCCGACGGCACGCAGGGCTTCTGGTACGACCCCGATATCGACCGGGTGATCGTCACCGAGGAGCAGATCCGGGAGAAGACCGCTGAGCTGGCTAAACAGGTCTCGGCTGACTACGCGGACCTGCCCGGGCTGCTGCTGGTGTGCGTGCTCAAGGGCGCGCTCATGTTCATGGCCGACTTCGCCCGGGCACTGGGCCGCTGCGGGCCGTCGGTAGAGCTGGAGTTCATGGCGGTCTCCTCCTACGGGCAGGGCGCCACCTCCTCCGGCGTGGTGCGCATCCTCAAGGATCTCGACCGGGACATCGCCGGGCGGCACGTGGTCGTGGTGGAGGACATCATCGACTCCGGGCTCACCCTGTCCTGGCTGCTCAAGTACCTCGAGTCGCGGTCGGTGGCGAGCGTGGAGGTGGTCGCGCTGCTGCGCAAGCCGGATGCGAGCAAGATGCCGGTCCAGGTGCGCTACGTCGGCTTCGACATCCCCAACGAGTTCGTCGTCGGGTACGGCCTGGACTACGCCGAGCGCTACCGGGAGATGCCTTTCGTCGGCGTCCTCAAGCCCGAGGTCTACGCCCGGCCCGTCTGAGCAGGTCCGCTGAGCAGGCCCGCGGGGGTCTGCTGAGCAGGTCCGCGCGGGTCCGCCAGGGACCGGTCCGCGCCGGCAAGCCCAAGATCAAGCGTTCCATGCGGCGCGGTCCCGGTGCCACGGTGTACGGTCGAATGACCGGGCGACCCGAGTTGACACTGCCCGGTCAGCCAACCACGACACTCGATCGGGAGGGGCCGGGCGCCAGTCGCTCGACAACACCATGGAACGGACTCGTTTCTTCCGCCGGGGGCCGGTGGTCTGGATCGTCCTGGTGATCCTCGGTGCCCTTGCGCTGAGCACCATGTTCACCAACGGGGACAGCTACAAGACCGTTGACACCTCGGTCGCCCTCGAGCAGCTCGACAAGGGTGGTGTCCAGAAGGCGATCGTCAAGGACAAGGAGCAGATGCTCCAGCTCGACCTCGCGGCCACGGGGCGGTTCGAGGGCACGGACACCAAGAAGATCCAGGCCCAGTTCCCGGCCGAGGCCGGTGACGAGATCTGGTCACGGGTGGAGAAGGCCAAGGCCGACGGCAAGGTCACCACCTCGTACAACGTCGAGGTCAGCGAGGACAACGTCTTCTTCACCCTGCTGATCAACCTGCTGCCGATCGCCGTACTGGTGATCCTGCTCCTGCTCTTCATGTCCCAGATGCAGGGCGGCGGCTCCCGGGTGCTCAACTTCGGCAAGTCCAAGGCGAAGCTGATCACCAAGGACACGCCGAAGACCACCTTCGCCGACGTGGCAGGGGCCGACGAGGCCGTCGAGGAGCTGCACGAGATCAAGGACTTCCTCCAGAACCCGGCCAAATATCAAGCCCTGGGCGCCAAGATCCCCAAGGGCGTGCTGCTGTTCGGCCCGCCCGGCACCGGCAAGACGCTGCTGGCCCGCGCGGTCGCCGGCGAGGCCGGGGTGCCGTTCTACTCGATCTCCGGCTCGGACTTCGTCGAGATGTTCGTCGGCGTGGGCGCCTCCCGCGTGCGCGACCTGTTCGAGCAGGCCAAGGCGAACGCGCCGGCGATCGTCTTCGTGGACGAGATCGACGCGGTCGGCCGGCACCGCGGCGCCGGCATGGGCGGCGGCCACGACGAGCGCGAGCAGACGCTCAACCAGCTGCTGGTTGAGATGGACGGGTTCGACACCAAGGGCGGCGTGATCCTGATCGCCGCCACCAACCGCCCGGACATCCTCGACCCGGCCCTGCTGCGCCCCGGTCGCTTCGACCGGCAGATCGCCGTGGACACCCCGGACATGGAGGGGCGCAAGGCGATCCTGCGGGTGCACGCCAAGGGCAAGCCGTTCACGCCCGACGTGGACCTGGACGCGGTCGCCCGGCGTACCCCGGGCTTCACCGGCGCCGACCTGGCCAACGTGATCAACGAGGCGGCCCTGCTGACCGCCCGCAACAACAAGCGGGCGATCACCGACGACTTCCTGGAGGAGTCGATCGACCGGGTCATCGCCGGCCCGGAGCGGCGGACCCGGGCGATGAGCGACAACGAGAAGAAGATCACCGCGTACCACGAGGCCGGGCACGCCCTGGTGGCGTGGGCCCTGCCGCACTCGGCGCCGGTGCACAAGGTGACCATCCTGCCGCGGGGCCGCTCGCTCGGGCACACGCTGGTGCTGCCGACCGAGGACAAGTACACCCAGACCCGCGCCGAGATGATCGACACGCTGGCGTACGCCCTCGGCGGCCGGGCCGCCGAGGAGCTGGTCTTCCACGAGCCGACCACGGGCGCCGGCGACGACATCAGCAAGGCCAGCCGGCTGGCCCGGGCCATGGTGACCGAGTACGGCATGAGCGCCAAGCTCGGCGCCGTCAAGTACGGCCAGACCGACTCCCAGCCGTTCCTGGGCCGGGACTACGGCCACCAGCGCGACTACTCCGACGCCGTAGCGGCGGAGATCGACTCCGAGGTCCGTACCCTCATCGAGCTGGCGCACGACGAGGCGTGGGAGATCCTCGTCGAGTACCGCGACGTGCTCGACAGCATGGTCCTGGAGCTGATCGAGAAGGAGACGATCTCGCAGGCCGACATGGGCCGGCTCTGCGAGCGGGTGCGCAAGCGTCCACCGATGGCGCCGTTCAACGGTTTCGGCAAGCGCCAGCCATCGGACCGGCCACCGGTGCTCACCCCGACCGAGAAGGAGTCGCTCAAGGCCCAGGCAGAGGCCGACGGCGCCCAGGCCCGGGCCGGGGTCGACGGGGCCCAAGCTCCAGTCGACGGGGCCCAGGCTCCGGTAGGCGGGGCCCAGGCTCCGGTAGCCGGGGCCCAGGTCCAGCCGAACGGGCAGGGCACCACGCCGGCCGCGCCGAGCCCGGTAGGCAGCTGGCCATCGGCATCCTCGCCGACCTCGGCCGGCGGCACCGCCGCCGACACCGAGGCGCCGCGCTGACCGGGTCCGGGTCCGCCACCGAGCCGGACGGCGAGGAGCTGGACCACCTCGCCGCCCGCCTGGTTGATGGCAAGCTGGCCGGGGTACCGGTCGAGCAGATGGTGGACCTGGCCCGCATCGAGAAGGCAGTCCGGGAGATCCTGCTCGCGGTCGGCGAGGACCCGGACCGGGAGGGGCTGGCGCGCACGCCGGCCCGGGTCGCCCGGGCCTACGCCGAGCTCTTCGCCGGCCTGCGGGTCGACCCGGCCATGGTGCTGACCACGACGTTCGAGGCCAACCACGACGAGCTGGTGCTGGTACGTGACATCGAGGTCTTCAGCCTCTGCGAGCACCACCTGCTGCCGTTCCACGGGGTCGCCCACATCGGCTACATCCCGGGCACCGATGGCCGCATCACCGGACTGTCCAAGCTGGCCCGCCTGGTGGAGGTCTTCGCCCGCCGGCCGCAGGTGCAGGAGCGGCTGACCGCCCAGGTCGCCGACCTGCTGATGAAGACCCTGGACCCGCGTGGGGTCATCGCGGTGCTGGAGTGCGAGCACATGTGCATGGCGATGCGCGGCATCCAGAAGGGCGGGGCCCGTACGATCACGTCCGCGGTCCGCGGGCTGTTCCAGGTCGACGCCAAGTCGCGGGCCGAGGCGATGAGCCTGATCATCCGCGCCTGAGCCAGCCGCTGGGCCAGCGGACGGCTGGGTCAGCATGGCTGGGTCAGCGTGAGTAGGCCAGCGGACGGGCTGGGTCAGCGGAGCAGGAGTATCGCGCCGAAGCTGGCGCACGCCACCAGCACCTGCCCCAGGCAGACCAGCGCACCGACGAGCGGCGTGCGGTCCACCGGCTCCCCACGGCCCCACGGGACCAGGCCGACGCCGACCCAGCCAACGCCGTACGCGAGGACGGGTAGGACCAGCGCGCAGGCAGCGGCCGGCCACGCTGGCGCGCCGTCCGAGGAAGCCGCGAGGAGCCCGATCTGTAGCAGCAGGACCAGCATTGCGAGCGGGCCGTAGACGAGCAGGTTGCGGACCGCGGGCGGCCAGGCCGCAAGCGGTGCGGCAGGCTCCGGGGCGGCGGGCTCGCCGGCCCGGGCCGGGCCAGCGGCGTCCAGCTCGGCGTCGACCGTATGCAGGCAGTCCTGCGCCAGACGCAGCGCGGCGAGGGCTGCCGCGGGCACGCTCGACGCCACCGGGCGCAGGGCGCTCTCGGCGGCGGCTACCTCCGCCGCGCTGGGGCGCAGGTCCAGCGGGGTGGCGGCTGGTGGGGTGATGGCCAGCCCCGGCAGCCGGGGGACACTGGCGAGGACCCGGCCCGCCCCTGGTGGGCCGGCCGCGGTGGTGGCTGCGAGGTCGTCAAGGCGGTCCCGCTGTGCCGCCAGCCGGGACTGCACCCGGGCCAGCTCCCCGGCCGCGGCCCGGGCCGCCGCGGCCTCGTCAGCCGCTGCCTGCGCCGCCGCTCGGCGGACCCGGTCCAGCTCGCGAAGGGCCGCCAGGTACTCGTCCCACGGGTCGGGAGGTGCCGCGCCGAGGTCGGCGGTGTCGTCGACTGGCGGCGCCGGCGCCCGGACCGAGGCGCGCACCACCCCGCCCCGCTCGCTCACCACAGCCGCCCCGGCTGTAGGAACGGTACGAACTCCGTGGACAGGCCGGCACGCCGGTCGTGGAGCAGGGCCCGGTTGGGCTGCGGCCGCCACGGCACCGGCTGGCACACCACCAGCTCGACCTCTGCGGCCGGCACGGAGACGAACACCAGGCCGGTGACGTCCTCGGCCGCGGCAGGACCGAGGGCCTCCAGGAACCGGTGCGGGCGGCGCCACCAGGCGAGCAGGTGGTGCCCGTTCGCCGGGCCGTCGCGTAGCGCCGCATGCAGCACGCTGTGCCGCACGTCCAGGTCGTCCGCGCCGAAGACGAACAGGTACGTGGCCCGTCCGCCTCCGGCCAGCTCCCGGAGCCGGTGGGCAGTCGCCTTCCGGTCGATCAGGCTCGCCCGGTGCCCGGCGGCCCGGACCGCGGTGGCCGCCTCCTCCGCCGCCGGTCGAGTCCCCGGGGACAGGGGCGCGAGTAGGAACCGGACCTGACCCGGCTCGTGCTGGACCGCCAGCCCCCGGGCGGCGGCGTGGAGCAGGTCGGCGCCTGCCTCGCCCGGGTCGAGGATCGCCAGGTGCCGTCCTGGCTCGGCGTCGAGGGAGAGCATGGCGGTGGAGAGCGCGACGTCGAGCCGCTGCCCCAGCAGGGCGGCCGGGACGGCCAGCGCACCCCGCCCGGCCCGGTAGGTCGGGTCGTCGGACAGGTGCGGCACGGCCGACCCGACGAACACCGGCGGCGCGGGACTGCCGGCCGGGAGGGTTCGCCACAGCCGCTCGCGCAGGCCAGCCACGGTCTCGGAATCGGCGTACGGGTCGGGGAACCGCACCACGGTCTCGTGCCCACGGGTCGCGCCACGCGGCCCGCCGAGCCCGCCGGCCGTGTTCACCACCGCCGCGCCCAGCGGCAGGCCCGCCGCGGAGTCGTTGGCGGCGTCGAGCACATCCTCGCCGCCGGGTAGGGCCACCCGCACCCGGAACCGCCCGGAGGCCAGGTCCCGGTCGGCGTGCAGCGCCGGCGAGCGGCTGACCGCCTGGCCGGCCAGCAGAAGGTGGATGCCGTGGCGGGCGCCGCCGTGCGCCAGCCCTTCGACCAGAGCGGCGATCTCAGCCACGGCCGTGTCCCGGCCAGCGCCCGCCGGCCCGGCGGTGGTCGCCTGCCCGCTGGCGGTCGCGTCCCCGTTGGTGGTCGCCGGCCCGTCCGTGGTCGCGCTTCCATCCGTGGCCGCGTTCCCGTTCGTGGTCGCGTTTCTATCCGTGGTCGCCTGCCAGCCCGCCAGCAGAGCCGGCAGGTTGTCGAGCACGCACACGATCCTGGGCAGCCGGGCGTCGCCGGCCCGCTCCGCCCGCCGCTGTAGCTCCTCGTCGATCTCACGCAGCACGGCCAGGGCGTAAGCCGGGTCGGTCTCGATGCCCGCCGCCCGCACCTGCGGGAGCCAGGTGGAGTCCTGGCTGGCCCCGGCCGGCGGGAGGAGCGGCGCAAACGCGTCGCCCCGGCCCGGGTCCAGCAGGTACAGCGCCAGCTGGTCGGGACCGTAACGGGCCACTAGTCCACACAGGACGGTGAGGAGGAAGGCGCTCTTGCCGGAGCCGGCCCGGCCACCGACCACCCAATGTGGGGTCACCTCGTTGAGACGCAGCGTGATTGGGGCATCGCCAGCGAGCCCCACCACAGTGGTGAGCTCCTTCGCTGCGCTCTGTGTCCACTGTGGTGCCTCAGGCAGCAGGTCGGCCAGGCGTACCCGGGAGGCGACCGCAGCCTGCGCGGCCAGCTCCCGGCAGACCCGCTCGACCAGCTCGTCTGGTGGGTCGTCGTCGAGCGAGATGGGAGCGCCCAGCATCGGGCCCGGGTCGCCGAACGGCGTCTCCGGGGGCCCGGCCACCACGGCGTACGGGTTTCGTACGCCGATCTGCGTGGCCAGTGGCAGCCGGCCCTGCGTCGTCTCCGCGGTCAGTGGCGGCGGCGGCCAGCCAGCCACGACGAGGTGCAGCCCGGCCGGCGGGCCGGCCTCGGCGAGCGTGGCGAGGCGGGTGAGGTCGTCGCCGTCGGTGAGCTCGGGCAGGGACGCGATGACGACCAGCAGCAGCCGGTCTCCGGCCCGGGGACGGGCAGCCGCAGGCCGCTGCCGCGGCACGCCGGTATGGGCTGCCAGTGCCGGGCCAGCTCCTGCCTCCGGCCTACCCAGCGTGGACGCTGGCCTGCCTGGCGCCGGTTCGCCCTGCTCCGGCCCGCTCGGGCGGGTGCCGGCCGGGTGAGCAGTGGCTGGGTGGGCGCCGGCCGGGTGAGCAGCCGCCGGGTGGGCGCCGGCCGGGTAGGTAACGGTGGGTCGGGCGGTTCCGCCGGCGCGTACCCACTGCTCTGCCTCTGCCAGCACGGCCTGCAGCCCGGCGCGGTCGGTGGCCGGTGGGGGCATCAGGCCGGCGTCTGCGAGCGGTGCGAAGCTGGCGAAGAGCGCGCCCTGGGTCGCCGCGTCCACGACCCGGACCAGCAGCCGGCCGGCCGGCGCGGCGGCCAGCAGGCGCAGCAGCAACGCCCGCAGGGCGGCTGCCGCCCGCGGGTCCCTGGCGTCGGCGTCGATAGCCAGATGGCCGCGCCGGAGCAGCGGCACCACAACCGGGAAGACCGCGTCGTCCAGCGGGTGGGCGGTGCCGATCCGGACGTGGACCGGAGCGTCCGAGGCGCCCAGCGGATGGGAGGCTGCGGCCGGCTTGAGCGGTACGCCGAGCCATCCCGGCGCCAGTTGGGCGGCGAGCGCCCGCAGCCGTTCGGCCAGCTCGCGCTGGGTGGCGTCGGACCGACGGTCGGGCGCGTAACGGGCCAGGGCGCGCTCGGCGGCGACCGCGGTCGCCGCGGCCTGCCGGTGCAGGCCAGCCGCGCGCGCGATCCGGGACCGCACGCTCGCCACGGTGCTCACCTCCGCCGGGTCACTGCGAGCACCGTAACCTAGCGCGGGCGCGGGGTCCCGCACCCGCGCTGCGGCAGTGGATCCGGCGTCGCGTGGGCGCTCCCCGTCCGGCACCGTCCCTTGTGGTGCGAGCTGGGCGTCTGCGTTGAGGAGCAGCCTTCCGCAGGCGGCCACCGCCCGCCCGCATGCGGCACGACCCAGCCAGACATTTAGTGCTTTCCGGGCGCTCATGCCTGCCGTCATGGTCGTACTGCCGTCAAGATCACGATCAGGGGCGCCAGAAGTGCAGCGGCACTGCGCGAGCTGCGTAGCAGATCGTGATCTTGATAGCGAGCGCGCTTTGCGTGGCCTGACTCTCGCGTTCTGGTGTGCGGAGCCGGCGGCGTAGTGCACGCTGAGTGTCTAGGACATGACTGTGGGGGGTTCTGTTATGGGAGTCGGACTACGGTCGTCATCACGCCTGGTCTGGGCGGCGGCGCTGCGGCGGCTGCTGCTTCGTTCAAGGTTCACGCGCACGGTGCTGGTGACGGGCCACGGGAGGATCGGATCATCGCGGCGCCGGGCGGTGCTCGCGGGCCGGGCGGCGGTCCTGCGCCGGGCGGTGGTCGTGCTGGCTGTCCTGGCGTGCCTGCTCACCGGGGCGCCGCCGGCGTACGCCGGGGAGTCCGGGGTGCTGTTCGGAGCGCTCGTGTCCACGCGCGGCACCGAGTCCTTCACCGACGCCATCGCCCGCCAGGACGCCGCCTACGGCACGCCGGCACCGATGCCGATCAGCCGGGTGTTCTACCGCGGCGCGGTGCAGCCGTGGCCGGGCAATGCCGGGCTGAGCCGCCGCCCGGTCGTGGTCTCGTTCCGTTACCTGCCAAGGGACGTCCTCGCCGGAAAGGCCGACGCCGCGCTGCGGGACTGGTTCGCGCACGCGCCTTCGTACGACGTGTGGTGGTCCTACAGCCACGAGCCTGAGGACAACGTCGCCCGCGGCGAGTTCACCGCGGCCGACTACCGTGCGGCGTGGCGGCGCATCTCAGGGATCGCCAACGCCTACGCACCGGCGTCCGCCCGGCTGCACTCGACGCTGATCCTGATGTGCTACACGATGAACCCCAACTCCCACCGGACCTGGCTGGACTACTACGTGCCCACGGCACACTCGACGATCGCGTTCGACTGCTACAACCACGCATCCAAGCAGGGCCGTTACGGCGACCCGCGGAACATCTTCAAGCCGGTCACGGACTGGTCCGCCGCGAACCCGTCGATCCCGTGGGGCATCTCCGAGCTCGGCAGCGTCAAGGTGAGCACGGACATCGACGGGTCGGGTCGGGCCGCCTGGCTGCGCTCGGTCGGGCGGTTCCTCGCCGCACAGCACACCGCCCGCCCGTCCACCGCCGCGATCTTCGGCATCTACTTCGACGTGGTCGGACCGAAGGGAACCGACTACCGGCTCACCGACACGGCGAGCAAGCTCGCCTGGCGCGACGTGGTGCAGAACTACTGACCGCGACCACGTTCACCGCGCACCATTGTGCGCCCCTCGTACCATCGGCGAACCGACACGTGCGAGGGGCGACCATGGTGGACCGGAGAGGCGCGGCGACCGCGCTGGTCGTTGCGGTGCTGGCGGCTGCTGCCTGTACCACCGCCTGTACCACGAAGGGCGGTGGGGCAACGGCTGGGACGCAGCCCGGGCCGACCAGCCCCAGCGCCGGGCCGAGCCCGAGACCGATGGCGTGGCGGGTGGCCGAGTCGGTGCGGCTGACCTCGGTCAGCGTCCTCAACTCGGTTGTCGCGCTCGACGCCACACACGCCTGGGCCGGCGGCGGCGAGCGAGGCTCGCAGAACCTGTCCGCTCCGCCCGGCGTACCGGTGATCGAACGGTGGGACGGCCGCAGGTGGTCCCGGGAGAAGCTGCCGGACCGTCCGCGGGGCTTTGTCAACCTGGTCGCGGCCGACTCGCCGACGAACGTCTGGGCGGTCGGCGGCTACGGCGAGTCGCAGGGGGACAACATCTACTGGGTGCTGCGTTTTGACGGCACCGCTTGGCGGGAGGTGCCGTTCCCGCTGCGGGTCAACGTCCCGGGTGCCGGGCTTACCGGCATCACCGGGCTGGCCGTGGTCGGCGGCCGCACCTGGCTGGTCGGCTACCAGGGCATGAAAGTGGTTATCCAGGAGTGGGACGGCCGGGCCTGGCGTGCGCACCAGCCACCGCCGCAGTGCGGGCGCGGGGGTACGTCGTTCGGCGGCATGCCGAGCTTCTGCACCCTCACCTCGGTCGTCGCGTTCGCGCCGGACGACGTGTGGGCGTCTGGCACCGGGGCGTGGTTCCGGTTCCAGGGCCCGACGCTGCTCCACTGGGACGGTACCGCCTGGCGGACCGTTGACGTCGGCGTCAACCAGCAGCAGTACGTGCTCAACGCGGTTGGTGGGCGCTCCTCTGGTGAGCTGTGGGCAGTGGGTAACCTGTTCAACTCCGGCACGCCGTTCGTGGTCCGCCGGGACGGCGGTGCCTGGCGGATGGTCAATGGGCTGCCGGACGGCCTGGTGCCCTCGGTCGCGATGGGCCCCGCAGGTCAGCCCTGGGTCATCAGCAACACCACGGCACCCGACGCCATGCTGCTGACGTACAACAGCTCCGGCGGGTGGGCTGGTGAGCCGGCACCGGCTCCGCCCGGCGCGGCCGGCATGACCCTGAACGACATCACGGCGGTGCCCGGCAGCGACCAGATGTTCGCCGTTGGAAACGCCACTATGGGGGCCATGACCGGCCCGGTTCAGGGGGTCATCCTCGAGTACGCCCCGGTGGGCACCCCGTTGTCCTGATGCGGTGCCGCAAGCTTCCCGCATCGACAGGTCAGCCGGGAAGGCGGACCTCGGCCGGGTCGCGGTCGCTGCGCAGCCCTCTCCAGGACGGCTGACGGAGCCGGCGGTCCGGCGTCCAGGAGCGGTACGTCACGTCCGCGACGAGCGTAGGGCATACCCATTCGGCGTGCCGGGCGTGCTCGCGCGGCACCGGCTGGTCGAACGGTGAGGTGGTCCGCCGCAGCTCCTCCAGACGTTGCTGGAGGTCGTGTAGCGTGCGGTCGGTGAACCCGGCACTGACGTTCCCGACGTAGGCCAGCCCGCCGTCCGCGTCGTACATGCCGAGCAGCAGGGAGCCGACCATCCCCGCCCGGCGGCCGGTGCCTGGCTTGTAGCCGGCCACGATCACCTCGGTCGTGCTGGTGAGCGGCACCTTGACCCACGCCGGCGAGCGCTGGCCGGGCTTGTACGCCGACCTCAGCTGCTTGGCCATCACCCCCTCGATGCCCAGCTCGCGGGCTGCGGTGACCAGCGCCGAGCCAACGTCACCGGTCCAGTACGGGGGCGTGTCCACAGTGTCCCCGGTGATGTCCAGGCGCGCCAACGCGTCGCGGCGCTCCACGTACGGCGCCGTGGTCAGGTCGGCGCCGTCGAGGTGGAGCAGGTCGAACGCGTAGAACCGGACCGGTGACAGGCGGACCAGCTGGGCGCTCGGCCTGCGGGTACGCATCCGCTGTTGCAGGTTGGCGAAGCTCGGCAGGCCGTTCCTGCCCAGCGCGACGATCTCGCCGTCGAGGATGGCCCGGCGGCCGGCGAGCACCGTGCTCAGCGTGGCCAGCTCCGGGTAGGCCTGGGTGAGGTCGTCGTTGTTGCGGCCGAGAAGACGCAGCCCGTCGCCGTTGACGTAGGCGATCGCACGTACGCCGTCCCATTTGAACTCGTACCCCCATTCGCCGGCGGTCGGCAGCGGGCCCTGGGTGGCGAGCATGGGCGGGATGAGGGCGGGCATCTCACCGGCGGAGCCGTCATCGCCGGGATAGGCGTACTCGATGTCGTCCAGCGGCGCCAGCGGTGCCGGCGGGGCGCTGGTCGGCACGGCCGCCAGACCGAGCCGGTCGCTCACCAGACGGACCGGCCGCAGGTCCAGGACCGGCCAGCTCGGTGGCAGCGCGACCGCGACGCGCTTAGGGCTGGCGGTTACGTAGTACGCCTGGTGCGAGAGTGCGGCAGCCACCGCATGGCCGACCGTGACCTCGCAGTTGGCGAGGCGCGCGAACTCGCTCACCTGGCGGAGCGCCTCCGCCGGCTCGTGGCCGGCATCGTCACCGCCGAGCGGCAGGATGACCACGGTCCTGGTCCGCACCAGCCGCATGAGCTGCATGACGTCCCAGTCGTCCTTCAGCTCGGCCAGCGCCGCCGCCAGGCAGGTGGACGGCACGCCGACATGGCGCCCTTCAGCGTTGATCTCCGAGATCAGCTCGGCCGCACCGACCTGGCCATGCGCGTACGCCAGCAGCGCGGAGTCGTCGTAGACGACCGCGATGTCGGTCACGCCGCGCGGCCCCGGGCCCGGTCGAGCAGCCGCCGCGCCTCGTCCAGTGCCGCCTGCGGGATCGGCTGTGCGAGCTGGCGGCGCCAGCGTTGCCGGCCGGCCTCGGTGACCGCAAAGCCAGCGGCGCGCAGCACGTCATCGAGGGCAGGATCGGTGGCCGCTGCGGGCCGCATGCGTGCGGCCTCTTCGGATCCGCCGCTGGCCACGATGGTGATTGTACGCCTCAACATCGTCAGGCACCGCTGTCGCAGAGCGCCCTGGCGAACCTTGCGCGGGCCGCCCGGTCGTAGCGCGGGCCGTGATATGGCGGGACCATTCGGGCATGACGACCGCCGCGGCGTACGCCGACTTCGCCGCGCGCGAGGCGCGTGGCGTGTCGCCCGGGTACGAGCGCCTGGCGCTCGCGGTCGCCCGCGACGGTGCGCTGCTCGCCCTGCTCGGTAGGCTCCCGCCGGCCAAGCGGCAGCCGAACCTGCTGTTCAGCGTCGTGCGTTACCTCGGCGGCCCGGTGGAGGACCCGGCCGCGTTCCACGACTACACGGTGGCGAACTGGCCGGTGGTCGAGGCGCAGCTGCGCACGCGGGCGGTCCAGACGAACGAGGTGGGGCGGTGCGCCGTACTGCTGCCGGTGCTCGCCGCGCTGCCGCAGCCGCTCGCGCTGCTGGAGGTCGGCGCGTCGGCGGGGCTGTGCCTCTACCCCGACCGGTACGCCTACCGCTACGGCGACCAGCTGATCGGCGCCGGCGAGCCGGTGCTCGAGTGCGCGGAGACCGGGGTGGTGCCGCCGGACGGCGTACCCGATGTGGTGTGGCGGGCCGGCCTGGACCTGAACCCGCTGGACGTGACCGACCCGGCGGACGTCGCGTGGCTCGACGCCCTTGTCTGGCCGGAGCACGCGCACCGCCGGGCCCGGCTGCGGGCCGCGGCGGCCGTTGCCGCGGCCGAGCCGCCCCTGCTCGTGCGCGGCGACCTGGTGGACGACCTGCCGGCGCTGGCCGCACAGGCACCGGCCGGCGCCACCCTGGTGGTGTTCCACACCTCCGTGATGGCCTACGTGCCGGCGCCGCGGCGGGAGGTGTTCGCCGAGGTGGTACGGCGGCTGCCCGGCCACTGGGTCGCGAACGAGGTCCCCGGCGTGCTGCCCTACGACGCACTGCCAGAGCCACCGAGCGAGGCGCTGCACAACGTGCTTGCGCTGGACGGGACGCCACTGGCCTGGACCCGCCCGCACGGGCAGGCGATCATCTGGTTCGCGTAGCGCCCCGCCAGCGGCACGGACCCGCCTGCGGCACGGCACCCGCCTGCGGCACGGCACCCCGCCTGTGGCGCGGCGACGCGGTGGCACGCCTGCGATATGGCGCGGTCAGCCGCTCAGGCCGGACTGCCCGACCTGGCGCGCCACCCAGCCGGAGGGTCCTCACCGACCCGTCCGTCCACCGCCTCGCGGAGCAGGTCGGCGTGGCCGGTGTGCCGGCCGTACTCCTCGACCAGGTCGTAGACGAGCCGGCGCAGGCTGGCGTGGCGCCCGTCCGGCCAGGAGATGTGGACGGGCTGGTCGAGCCCGCCGCCGGCCAGGGCGGCGTTGAGCCTGGCGCGGGAGCGCTCGACGGCGCCGTCCCAGAGTGCGTAGAGCTGCTCGGGGGTGTCGTCGGCGGCGGAGCCGAGCTCCCAGTCGTTGCTGCCGTCCCAGCCGGTGGTGTCCCACGGCGCGCCCATCGGCTTGCCGCTCAGCTTGGTGGTGAAGGTGTAGTCCTCCACGGCGGCCAGGTGCTTGAGCAGGCCGCCGATGGTCAGCGAAGATGCGCCGACGCGGGTCTGCAGCCCGGCTGCGTCGAGGTCGTCGGCCTTCCAGCGGAAGGTCGTACGCAGGCGGTTGAGCGCGCCGAGGAGGTGCTCGACCTCGGTGCCGGCGATGGGTGGCTCCCATGGGGTGTCGCTGTTGGTCATGGCGCCACCGTAGACCTCGTTACGGACGTTCTACGTCCGGAAAGCGCCGGAGCTGGGGTGCTGAACGCTGGCGCGCCGGCCGCGCGACCTGCCGGCTGCTGCGAGGTGCCCACTCCAACGGGCTCCTAAGATCTAGCCGTTGGAACGCCGCTGTGCAGCAGACCAGCAAGGAGGCGACCGTGCCCGTCCAGCCAAAGCAGCCAACCACAAAAGGACCCGTCGAACGCTTCGCCGGCGACGTCTACATCGACGACATCGTCCGCGGTGAGGACCCCTCACGGGTACGCGTCAGCGCCGTCCGGTTCACCCCCTCCGCCCGCACCGCCTGGCACGCGCACGCCATCGGCCAGACCCTCTACGTCACCGAAGGCATGGGCCTGCACCAGTCCCGCGGCGGCCAGGTCGTGGAGATCCGTCCCGGCGACATCATCCACGCATCCGCTGGCGAGTGGCACTGGCACGGCGCGGCACCCGAGCACTTCATGGCCCATCTGTCCATCACCGAAGCCGTGCCCCCTGGCGACGAACGCCCCGAGACCGACTGGGGCGAGCACGTCACCGACGACGAGTACCACCAGCGCTGAGGCTGGCCGGCGCGGTCCGAGCGAGCCGGGCGGTATGGTCATGGCGTGCATGATGCGGAGCCGACCCCCCCGGCCGAGCAGCCGCCGCAGCCTTGGCCACCCCCACCTGAGCAGCGGACGCACCCCGCGCCGCGCCCCAGGCAGGAGCCCCAGCCGCCCGCGCCGCCGCCGTATCCCGGGCCTGCGCCGCCGCGCGTCCCGCCACCACCGCACGGGCCACCACCGCAGGGGCCCCCGCCACCGCAGTACGGACCACCGCAGTACACGCCATCGCAGTACACGCCACCGGCGCAGCGCGCGCCGTCGGAACAGCCCAGCCAGCCCAGGCAGGAGCCGCCCCCCGGCGGCAAGCAGCCGCCCCGGCGGCGCGGTCCGCTGCTGCGCCGGGCGCTGCTGCTGTTGCTCGTGGCCGCTGCCGGCATCGGGATCACCGCGGGTGGCCTCGGCATCCTGGCGTACGACCGGGCCACCCGCATCGACCGCAGCGCGCCGGACGTGGCGGTGGACAACTACCTGCGGGCGCTGCTGGTCGACCGGGACGACACCCAGTCAAAGCTGTACGCCTGCGAGGGCAACGCCCGGCTGGGCGAGATCGAGGCCTACCGCGCCGACATCGACCAGCGGGAGGACCGGTACGCCACCCAGATCAGCGTGAGCTGGGGCGGCCTCACCGTCACCGGTGACCGCCGCAGCGCCACCGTGCTGGTGGAGATCCGGCGCACCGTCGCTGGTGGCGTGGAGAGCGACGTCCAGCGCTGGCAGTTCGAGGTGCTGGAGCAGGACGGCTGGCGGGTCTGCGGCGCCAGGGCGGCGTAAGCGCCAGGGCGGCGTAAGGGACAGGGCACAGCGTCACTCCGCCCACAGCGAGCTGACCGGCACCTCCATCGTCTGCGGGAACCGCCCGTTCCAGGCCCACCGGTACCAGTCCAGCTCGCGCGCGACCCGTACGTAGCTGTCACCGTCCGCGCCGACGTACTCCTCGGTGACCGCCCGCAGGTCCCGCTGCTCGCCCTGGTCGGTCAGGCGCACCACGCGGCGGCCGGTGACCGGATGGGCGTCCCGCGCCGGGACCGCATCCCGCCGGACCGGCGCGTCCAGCGACGCCGCCGGCCTGGACGGCTGCGCGGCGCCCGGCCGGTCCGGCACCGGCCCCTCCAGGGTCTCCACCCATACCCGCTCGATCGGCACCAGCGGCGCGAAGACCTCGACCTGCTCCGCCTCGGCCCGGTACCACTCGTGCTCGGCGAGCACCGGCACATAGGTCCGGCTGCCCTGCACCACCGGGTCGTCGCCGCGCAGGTCCGCGCGCCAGCCGACGCCGGGCAGGCCGACCACGACCCGCTGGCCGCGCAGCTCCCGCTGGCCGGTGGCTGGTGCGGGCACGACAGCGGCGGGCCCCTGGGCGAGCCACTGCTGCGCCCAGTCGTCCCAGTCGGTCACTGCTCTTCCCTGAGGGGAGCGCCCCGCTCCCGCATGAACTCGTCCGGGTTGACCGCGCCGGCGCTGGACCGGTCGCCGTCCAGGTGCGTCTCGAAGTGCAGGTGCGGGCCGGAGGAGTTGCCGCTCGAGCCGACCTGCCCGATCACCTGCCCGGCGACCACCCGGTCGCCCACGCTGACCCGCGGCTGGGTGAGCATGTGGCAGTAGCGGGTGATCGAGCTGCCGGCGTGCAGCACGTCGACGTACCAGCCGCAGCCCTGGTGGAAGGGGGAGCCGTCCCGGTCGCACGACCACGGCCCGCCGTCCGGCGCGCTGACGTTGCACCGGGACACGATCACCACGCCGGCCGCGGCGACCCGGATCAGCGTGCCGCGGGGAGCCGCGATGTCGACCCCGTTGTGGGAAGGGCGGTCCATGGTACGGAAGCCGGAGACCAGGACCCCCTTGACCGGCACTGTCCAGCCGGACGCGGCGATCTCGCCAGGGTTCACGCACTGCAGGTTGGCCAGGTTGCCGACGGCGCGGGCGGCCCCGTCGGCGAGCAGGTTCACGATCTGCGCGGCGAACGGCTCGTGCTTGGCGTACGCGTCCGGGTACGCGCTGCGCTGCACCGCCTGTGCCGCGTCGGTGAGCGCCATGCCCTGCCATCCAGCCACGGTGACCAGCTTCTCGTAGAACTTCCGGGCCGAGTACTCCGGGTTCATGATCTGGTCCGGGGCGCCCCAGCCCTGGCTCGGGCGCTGCTGGAAGAGGCCCAGCGAGTCGTGGTCGTTGCGCGGGCCGAGATGGCCGAGGTTGCGCAGGTAGGACTCCTGCAGGGCGGTGGCCACGGCGACCACCCAGCCGCGCGGCGGCACCTGCGACTTCGCGCCCACGTTGATGATGATCGCCGCGTGCCGTACCTGGTCCTCGCCGAGGATGCCGACCCGTGGCAGCTTGCCGTTGGGGTCGATCGGCCCGTCCCGGCCGCAGGTGAACGAGCCGCTGAGGGCGTTGGACTGGTCACCGCCGAGGCCGCCGATGAAGAACGCGCTGGCACCGCCGCCGCAGCACAGCAGCGCCAGGGCGGCGGAGAGCGCGACGAGCAGGACCGCCCGGCGGGACCGCCGCCGCTCGGCCGGTGGCGCCTCGGTGGAGGTCGGGTCGGTCATGTCCGCCCCCAGTCCACGCCGTCGACGAACCACCGCCCGTCCGGGGCGGTCAGGCGCAGCCGCAGCGTGCCGGAGTCGACCGGGACGACCGCTTCGACGAGCTGCTCACCCCGGGGCAGCAGCTGCACCGCTCCGGTGACCCGGTCGGCCGGGACCCCGGCCGGGTCCACCCCGGCGAGCTTGGCGACCAGCTCCGGCGTTGCGTGCGGCTTCAGGCGGGCGACCCAGGCCGCGTTGGACACCCCGCGGTGGTCGGTCCAGGCCGCGGCGAAGGCGGCGGCGACGCGGTCCGGCGGGGCCGCCCCGGGGCTGACGACCAGCGTCGGCGCGGGCAGTGGCGAGGTCTCGCCGTCGTCACCGGCGGTCGGCGCCACGGTCGGCAGGGGCGTGAGGTCGTCGCGCAGGCCGGTGGTCGTGGATCCGGCACCGCCGAAGAGCCGGGCCCCGGCGACGATCAGGACCACGACGGCGAAGAGCAGCAGCCCGATGCCGTACCGGGTGAACAGCGTGCGCCACATGCCTGCTCACCTCGCCTCGGCGCGGACCGGTGGTTGCTGGCGGGTGGGCACGGTCACCGTGCCCGTGTCCGGGCGGTAGATGGTGTAGCTGGCGGGGGCCTCCGGCACGTCCGGTTCCCGCCAGCGCCCGGTGTCGCGCCGGGGCGGAGCCGACCCGGCTTGAGGCGCGCCCGCGGTGACCGGCTCGCGGTAGACCGGGCGGACCGCGGTCGGGTCCTCGTGCCGCGCCTCCGGCCGCAGCGTGGTCTGCTCGGCCAGCTCGCGCCGCTTGGTCACCAGCTGCGGCTCGGCCGTGCCGCCCGGGACGACCACCGCCACCCGGGAGTCGCGCAGGTCGCCGAAGAAGCGCCGGTGCCAGGAACCGGCCGAGGTCACCGCCGACGTGCCGTCCTTGCCGCCGAGCTGGGTGACCCGCCGGTACGGGCGCAGCAGCAGCCAGCCGACCACGCCGCACAGCCACACCAGGACCACCTGGAGCCAGCCCGGCAGGCTGGCCGTGCTCATGACCAGGTCGACCGCGAAGAGGTAGACGGCGGCGCCGGTGCCGAAGATGGCGATGTTGAAGACCGCCGCCACCACCGCGTTGGCCAGCCGCCGGATCCCGGCGCTGGCCGGGCGCAGCAGGCCCACCGTGCCGAGGATCGGCGCCGCGATCACCGCCCACCGGAAGATGAGGAACCCCAGCAGCACCAGGATCGAGGCGGTGATGTCGAACAGGGAGAAGAACACCGCGGCGAGGATCGCGATGAAGCCGGCACCGATCCGCTCCATGCCCTGGGAGCCCTTGAGGTACTCGTACGCCTCCGGGTCCTCGGTCTTGATCTGCTCCGCGACCTTCATCCACCGCTGCTGCTTGTCGGCGATGGTGGCGTCGCGGGTGGCCGGGTTCTGCCGGATCTTCTGCGCTTCCTCCCAGGTCAGCGACTTGGCGTCGTAGAGGGCCTCGCCGTACTTCTGGGCGGTGACGCTGTCGGCGGAGCCGAGCACGCCGCGCAGCCAGTTGCGGTAGAGCATCGACTCGGTGGCGGTGTCGCTGGCCCGCACCGCCGGCGGCCGGTGGTCCTTGCAGGCGTTGGGGTCGCCGAGCACGCACTCGCCCGCCGGCCGGTCCTTGGGCCGCGGCCCGACCGCGTCGTGCACCACGCCGAGCGTGGTGGTCAGCGAGGAGTCCGCGATGTTGGCGGACTTGACCGGCCAGGCGGCGATCGCGGTCACCGCGACCATGATCAGCAGAGCCCAGCCGGCCGTGGTCATCGTCCCGCTCATGTCGGACTGGCGGGACCGCCAGATCAGGTAGAGCCCGACCACGCAGAGGGTGATGATGCCGAAGACGCTGAACACCTTGGTGTAGATGGCCCGGGTCGCCTGCTCCACCAGCGGGTCGGCCCAGCCCCACAGCGACTGCGGGCTCCAGGCCCGCTCGCGCAGGGCGTTGGAGGCGCCGATGATCGACGTGGCGAACATCAGCTCGCCGTTGGCCACGGTGTTCTCGAACTTGTAGTCCGGGTGCATCACCGTTGACACGCAGCCGATGTCGTACGTGGTGTAGCCGTAGCCGGCGTAGCCGTACCGGCTGTAGAGGCCCTTGGGTCCGGGCTGGGTGGCCGACTCGGGCTGGGCCGCGAACCAGCCGGCCAGGCCCGAGTCGGGCGCTGACGGCGTCGGCGCGGTCAGGCACTGCGCCCGCTGCTCGCTGACGTCGTTGAGCCGGTCGACACAGGCGCGGAAGTCGGTCTGCCACTCCTCCACCGAGCACAGCCCGGGCGCCTGGGCGGCTGGGCTGGGAGCGGCAGCCGGCCCGGGGGCGGCGGCTGCCGGTGCCGGCACCCCGAACAGCGTGCCGACCGCGGCCAGGAGCACCACCAGCGCCAAGGCCCGGGTCCGCGGCACCTCACACCTCCGCTTCGGCGTCGTGATGGGGTACACCCGTCGCCGCGCCGCTGCCGGTGGGGGCGGCGGCCGGCGTGGTGTCCAGGTAGGACAGCAGCTCAGGCACGTACGACACGTCGACGCGCATCTTCTGGACCCGCCCGTCCACGTCCCGCATCACGAACTCGCGGAACCCGAGCCGGGCCGAGGACGACGTGTCCACCATGGACAGCGAGGCGAGGGTGGCCTCGTACCCCACGTCGGTGGGGACCCGCAGCAGGCGCAGCGCCTCGGCCGCGATCTCGGTGTCCTCGGCGATGCGCCCGACGAACACGGTGGAGACCAGGTTCTGCACGTCCAGCCCGAGGATGTCGCGCGGGTTCTGCGAGGCCACCAGCGCGGCAAGGTTCCACTTGCGGGAGTCCCGGGCGAGCCGGACCAGGAACGAGCGCCCGGACCGCCAGCCCTCCATGAAGTGCGCCTCGTCGAGGCCGACCAGCTTGCGGGCGGTCATGTCGCCGCCGTACGAGCGGCGTACGGCCAGCCGGTGCGCGGTGTGCAGCATCGGCAGGGCCAGCGCCTCCTCGGCCGACCAGTACTCCCGCTCGATTTTCAAGTCCGGCAGGCGCAGCCCGGCCATGGTGATGACGGTGAGCGCCGCGTCGGCGCCCAGCAGGTGCGGCCCCGGCGAGCCGAAGAACAGCATTGCCAGCGGCATCTCTGCCGTGTCGAGCAGCAGGTTGCCGAGTTCCTGAGCTTGGGAGTCGCCCGAGTTCTGCAGGCAGGTGACGATGTCGTCCAGTGTGGACGTCTCCTCCGCCGGGACGGTCCGGACCGCGTGTCGCAGTGCGGTCGCGGTGGACGCCTCACGAGCAACCTGGGGAGGGACCAGCATGGAGCAGATGTCCTGGACCAGCATCCGCCGTTCGGCGCGAGCGTTTGAGACCGCGATGCCGTGCTCTTGGTCGCCACCCGCACCGGCCGCGTAGTGTTGGCGATGCGGGGTTGGAATGAGTGCGTACGGTGCCAGGGTGCCCTGCTCTGAGCCGGTGAGGTTGAGCACCCGCGAAAATGGCCGCAGCTCGGGCATCTGGCACAGTCGAGCCAGCGGTCCCGAAGGGTCGAGCAGGGTCACCTGGACACCCCGCCGAGCGGCCAGGTAACCCAAAGCCCCGAGCAATGTGGACTTGCCGCCACCCGGCTCCGCGACGAACACCGCGAGCCCGGACCGCTCTCTGACCTCCATCGGAAAGTGCAGGTCAAGGAATACCGGCCGGCGCGAGGTACCCGCGGTTCGGCCGATGAGGTCACCGCGACGATCACCCACATTGGACGCCGCCTGCGGCATGGCCGCGGCGAGCAGCTTCACCGGCATCCGGCGCAGGTAGCCGGTACTTGCGAGCGGCTCTCCGGGGATGAACTCGCGAGCAAGCTGCTCCTGACCCTTGGGGTGCTGCAGCGAGACCCGCAGTTCGCGTTGGTAGAGCTGGATTACCTTGCGGGCACGTTCCAGGCACTCGTCACGAGTCGTACCGGATACCGCGAGGCGGTGCCATCCGTGCACGCGCGACGAATCCACCGGTAAGCCAGTGGTCATTTCATCGCCGAGTACGAGTGCGCGTTGGGCCAGCCGTTCCAGCTCCGGCGGGGCATCCATGCCGTGTTCGGCGTAGTCGAGCTGCTGCGACCGGATCATGCGAAGCCGGTGCTCCAGATTGCGGAACGAATCACCTGGGCCGAGTATGTCCACTCTGGACGATATTTCCATGGGCCAGGGCAGCCTCTCGTGAAAGTGCAGCCACGGCTCGTGTCGCTCGGGAATCTCGAGAGGTTCCATCCGGCCTACCGTGAGCACGGCCACGTGCCGTTCTTCTCCGGTGAGCCGGTTCACCAACCGGGTCGTCGCCCCGTACGGAGACCGAAACCGTTCGATCTGCTCGGTGAGCGCGAGCAGGTCGCCCTTGGCCCAAACGCCCTGCCCGTTGCCGCTGCCGGAGAGCAGCCGCGGCGGAGACATTCCTAATGCCACGGAAC
>DASRIS010000190.1:0-4502 GCA_035649895.1 Micromonosporaceae bacterium
GCACACGTTCACTCAACCCGCTGGCTGGCTCGACGCCCGCCGATGTCAGGGATCGCGTCAGGAGGCGCTCCGTCCGGTATGACCGCCTCCTGTCCAGCGGCCGGTGATGAGCCACAGCTCGTAGTGCAGCAACCATTCGGCAGTCCACGGCACGATCGTGGTGGCCAGTAGCATGTCGCTCCGCCACTGGCCGGGGTAGTACAGGCACAGCTCGTCGCCGGGGTAGACGTGCGGCAGGGCGCGCGCGTCGGGGTGCCGCGCCAGCGGCGGGTCGATGACGGTGACCCGCGGTGCGCGGCCGTGCCGGTAGCGCAGCCGCACCATGTATGTCTGGCTGGCCGGTGACGGCTGGATCGGCACCCGGCAGTCCAGCTCACCGTGCCGGATCGTGCCGGAGGCGGCGGGCAGCACGGAGCGGACGGCGCTCAACTGCCGGGCCGGGTTAACCGCGCGGGTCGGTGTGCTGGCCATGGAAAGTGTGTCGGCGGACGGGCACTCCGGCCGCGGTGGTGGTGAGCAGCCCGGTCCCGGTCATGCGCAGCACGCCGGTCTCGGTCTGGCGGCGCAGGCGGTCGCCGTACCGCTGCGCGGACAGCTTCACGGCGTCGTGGCCGAAGCTCTCCGCCATGCGGGCGGCTACCACCGGCAGTCCCTTGCCGCGCAGCCCGACGAGCTCGTCGAGCACCCCGGCGATGTCTCGGTGCCAGGCGCGGAACGCCTCCCGCCGTTCGGGGTACTCGTTCCACTTGTCGGCGAAGTTCTCCTCCTCGTGCGCCGGGTTGGGTACCCACCAGGTGCCGTGGCGGTTCTCGATGTGCTCACCCATCCCGGCTAGCGCGTTGCGGGTGGCGGTGAACAGGTCGGCCTCCCCGCGGTACGCCCGCGCGGCCAGCGTGGTGATCAGGATCGAGGGCGGCCGGTTCTCCGGGTCGCGAGCGAAGCGGATCATGCAATGCCACTTGAGGACCTGCACGAGCCGCTGCAGCGTGGTGCGGACCTCCCACTCGGGTACGTCGGCGACGTTCACGTGCCGCTTGAGCGCGGCCTCGACCAGTCGGCGCTGCAGCTCCTCCGAGCGGGTGCGGAACCAGCTGGCGTAGCCGATCGGGTTGCTGTGCTGCCACCGGTAGAGCTGCTTGTCGGTGAGCAGGATGCCGGTCGGCGGGTGATCGACGTCCGGGATGGTGGGCAGCACGTCGAGGTGGAAGCCGTGGTCCGGGTACGCCAGGGTCCAGCAGCGGCGGCGCGGCTCGCAGGACTTCGGCCCGTCGGTCTGACCTTGCAGGTTCTTCCACCGCAGGTAGGCGTGCAGCAGGTCGCCAACGCGCTGCTTCAGCTCGGCCTGGGTAATGGTCTCCTTGGCGATCAGCAGCCAGCAGACCAGGTCGATGTCGTACTCGCCAGTGCGGCCGGCGGGGCGCACGACGGTGCCGAGCCGGAAGGAGCCTTGCGGGTAGATCCGGCACCGGTACCCGCCGTGTTTGGCGAGCCAGGTGCCGACCTCCTCGTAGCGGTCGATGGCGAGCTGCTGCAGCTCCGGCGAGATGTCGAGGGTCTCGACGGCGCCATCGAGCAGCATCGAGAGCATCTGTTCCATGGTGTCCACAGGTCAGTCCTTCCGGGCCGGGTAGCAGGGTGTGTACGCCGGCGCGATGTGGTCGGCGAAGCAGCGGGTGAAGGCGGGCGAGGCGGTGCGGCTCTCGTGGCCGGCCCGGCCGATGAGGTCGCCGGCATCGACCTTGTCCAGGGCGAGCGCGCCGGTGGGCACGATCGGGTTGAGCCGCAGCACCCGGTTCATGCCCAGGAAGTGGTGGACCTGCTTGGTGGCGCTCTCGCTCTGCGCGCGCATCAGCACCTCCACCGCGTCGCGCGCCCACAACAGCAGCCCGCCGCGGTCCAGGCGGCGGCTGCGGCGGGGCAGGTCCGTCGTGGTGCCCACGCTGAACACCCGGATCGCGTCCAGCGGCACCCCGAGCGGTCCGACCGCCTCGGTCAGCGCCACCATTACCGGGTTGTTCGCCCAGATCCCGCCGTCGACCAGCCGGGCGCCGTCCAGCGACATCCCGGGCAGGTAGGTCGGCGCCGCGGCGGTGGCCATCGCCACGTCGACGGCCCGCTCGCGCCAGTCCCGCTTGAGCGTCGGCAGGTGCGGGGTACGGAACAGGTACACGTCCTCGGCGCCGATGTTGTACGAGGTGATCAGCAGCCGTTTGATGCTCTCGCCGAAGGTCCGTTCGCCGAGCACCTCGGTCAGCGCCGCGCGAAGAGGCCCCGCGGAGTACTTCGCGCGCAGGAGGTGCCGTACGCCGCGTAGCCGGCTGCGGTCCCGGAAGATCCGTGGGCCGTGGTCGGTATAGAACTGGAGGATGTCCCGGGGCGACATCCCCAGACCGAGACCCAGCGCGATGATCCCGCCCGTGGAGGTGCCGGCGATCAAGTCGAAGTGCTCGACCATCCGCACATCGAGGTCCTCCTCCAGCCGCGCGAGCACCGCCGCGGAGAACATCCCCCGCAGACCGCCTCCGTCCAGCGACAGGATCTGAAATCGACCGGCGGTCACCCGCTGCCGCCCGACCGCGCCAGGTCCGCGCCCATGACGATCTCCTTCTTCTCGACCACGTGACGATCATACTTAATATCACAGCGCAGCCTTCGGTGCGTGTTTCTACACTCAGAAGACAACTGTTGTACCGCGTCGCTGCACCGGCCCGCGCCGGATCGGCCACAATGCGGAAGCAAGATCGGGTGAGGGGAGCGATGGACACGCCGACGTTCGAGCGGGCGCGGCTGCGCGTTGCCCGCGAACTCGTCGGGCTCAGCCAGAACCAGCTAGCCACTCAGGTCGGGCTCACGCCCGCGGCGATCAGCCAGTTCGAGAGCGGCGCCAGCCGGCCCGGCCCCGACACCCTCGCCAGCCTCAGCGCCGCGCTGCGGGTACCGGCCGGGTTCTTCGTCCAGCCGGTCACCGACACCCACGAGGGCTTCTTCCGCTCGCTGCGCCGCACCGCCGTCGCGGACCGTCGCCGGGCCCGCGCCGTCGCCCATGTCGCTCACGACCTCGCCCTCGCCGCAGCCGCCACGGGGCGGTTTCCCGTCAGCGACGTGCCGCGGATCCCCGCCAGCGGACTCGACGCCTCGCTCGACGAGATCGAGGACATCGCCGGACAAGTCCGTGTGCGCTGGGGTGTGCCGCCTGGTCCGATCGCGGACGTTGTCGAGCTCCTGGAGGCGCATGGCGTCGTTGTGATCCGTCTCCCACTCGGCAGCGCCGACGTCGACGCGTTCTCGCTGCCGTTCGCCGACCATCCCGTCGTCGTGCTTGGTACGGACAAGAACGACCGCGCCCGGTCCAGGTTCGATGGGGTCCATGAGCTCGCCCACCTCGTCACGCACGGCGAGCAGATCTGGGGCATCAAGGAGGTTGAGGACCAGGCGCACCGGTTCGCGGCCGCGTTCCTCATGCCGGCGAACGAGATCTACGACCAGCTCCCGACCACGGTCGACTGGCCCAAGCTGTTCGAGCTGAAACGACACTGGCAGGTCTCGCTCGCCGCCCTGCTCATGCGCGCCCGCACGCTGCGCCGCATGAGCGAGAACAGCTACCTGACCGCTATCAAGGCAGCCTCTGCCCGCGGCTGGCGTCGACTCGAACCCGTACCTCTCGGCCCCCCCGAGCAGCCCTGGAACCTGCTGAGCTTCCTCGGCTCCGCCGCAAGCCAGCCGGCACGCGCGTATCTGCCCGCGTACCTCATCGACGACATCGCCGCCGCGACCGTCGCCGCCTGACCGCATTACAACGCTTCCGACCGATGAGCTGAGCGCTCTCTCGGCACTGCGTATCCACCGTTCCCGCCAGCACACGTCACGAGAAGCCAACTCGTCGACGCGTGGTCAGCGGGTGCGGCCCGGGCGCGGGCGCCGCCTGGCCTGTTGTGCTCCGGCGGCTGGCGGTGCTGCGGTTCGGGTAGGAGCGGGCTGCCTGGGTTGGGGTGGCTGGGCGAAGCCATGTCGCGCCGCCGGCTCGGCGGCGCGCGGGTCTGTGCCGTTGATCGGAGTTGGTGGCTGGCCGGCCTGGCTGATGGTGCCGACCTCGGCGAGGAGTCCGAGCGGGGTGTTGTGGACGCCGAGGAGGTACTGGCAATCGTCGCGGTCGAGTTCGCCGGCGTCGTGCTGGTCGGCGAGGTGGTTCAGGTAGCGGGCCTGCAGCTGGTAGAAGTCGGTGCGGCTCATGCCGACGTACTCGAGGGTGGTGTCGGCCGCGGGCGGCGGTGCCGGGATGCCGAGCCGGTCGGCGGCAGCCCAGACGGCACGCCGGGCGGCCATTTCCCGGTGGTCGCGGATGTTGGCCGCGACCTCGCGGACGTACTCGGTGGCGCCGGGCCGTGCGGCGGCGGCCAGGATCCGGTCTTCGGCCTTGCGCTGCCGGGTCTGGGCGTCGGCCTGGTATTGGGCCCGCCACTGCTGCCGGCCGTGCGGGCGGGGGACGATGTCGAGCGCGTCGG
>DASRIS010000191.1:0-71669 GCA_035649895.1 Micromonosporaceae bacterium
TTTGAAGCACGCACGCCGTACCCCTTCGCGACCGAACTGACCTCGACAGCCAGAACGGTAGCCGGGTACGGCGTGCCTTCCTATGTCAACGAGCCAGCGTGACGACCACGAAGCACCCACGGGAACAGCAGGAGAGCCCAAAACTGCCCGTTCGGGCACCGCATGGGCGCTGCGGTAGTCGCCGGGAGCGCGCCCCGTGACCTGCCGCCAGTTGGCAAGCGAGTGCCCGGGTCCCGCGATGGGGCAGCCCGGCGCGACCCAGACGCCCGCAACGGTTCACCGCGCCGAAATACCGCGATATGGTTCGTTGTCGGATTTTCGGCCGACGTCGATGGGCACCTGTGTCCACCATGGAGGTTGATCTATGACTGCTCCGCTGTCCCGTCGCGGTCTTCTTGGCTACGGCGCTGCTGGCGCCCTGGGCATCGTCTTCGCCGGCAGCATCGAGGCGGTCGCCGGTCCGGCGTCCGCGCTCGCCGACGGCCGGGCCGGCGTCGGCTACGGCCCGCTCGTGCCGGACCCGGCCGGGCTGCTGGCCCTCCCGGCCGGCTTCTCCTACAAGATCGTTGCGGCGTCCGGCGTGACGCTGCTGGAGACGGGCCAGCCGACCCCGAGCGACCCTGACGGCGCCGCGTGGTTCGCTAGCGCGACCGGCGCGACGGTGGTCTACAACCACGAGATCGGGGGCACCGAGGCGTTCGGCGTACCGCCGCTGCCCGGGCTGACCTACGACCCTGGCGCCCGCGGCGGGACCACCAACCTCGATGTTGACGCGCAGGGCAACCGGATCCGCGAGTACGTCAGCGTCGCCGGCACGCACAACAACTGCGCGGGCGGCGCCACTCCGTGGAACACCTGGCTGACCTGCGAGGAGACCGAGCAGCGGGCCGGCGGCAGGTTCCAGAAGGACCACGGGTACGTCTTTGAGGTCGACGCGTTCGACCGGCAGGCGAACCTCGACCCGGTGCCGCTGAAGTTCCTCGGCCGGTACGCGCATGAGGCGGTGGCGGTAGATCCGGTCACCTCCGTGATCTACCTGACGGAGGACGCCACCGCCCCCAACGGCCTGTACTTCCGGTGGACCCCGCCGGCCGGCTTCGCCGGTGGAAAGGGTGCGCTGCGCGCGCTGGCCACCGGTACGGGCGGCGCCACGGCAGGCCGGCTCCAGGCGATGAGCTGCTTCCTCGGCGACAACCACATCGCGGACCTGTGCGAGGCGACCCGCCCCGGCACGCGGTACCGGGTGCAGTGGGTTGACGTGCCCGACCGCGACGCCGGCACCCTATCGGTGCGCAAGCAGCTCAGCAACGACCAGGTGACCCGCAGCCGCAAGCTCGAAGGCGCGTGGTGGGGCGACGGCGGCGCGTACTTCGTGGCCAGCTTCGCGCGTAACAGCGACGGCAGCGTTAACGAGCACGACGGCCAGGTGTGGTTCTACGACCCGCACACGGAAAGCGTCACCCTCAAGACGATCTTCGGGGTGAACCCCGACCCGTCGCAGAGCGGCAACCTTGACGGGCCGGACAACATCACCGTCTCGCCGCACGGGGGCGTGATCCTGGCCGAGGACGGCAGCGGGATCCAGTACCTGGTCGGCGTCACCGACCAGGGCAAGTCCTACCTCCTGGCGCGCAACGACCTGAACACCGCCGAGTTCGCCGGCCCGACGTTCAGTGCCGACGGCCAGATCATGTTCGTCAACATCTACGCGCCGGGTCACGTCCTCGCCGTCACCGGCCCGTGGCAGCGTCCGAGCAACGCAAGAACCTGACCTCGGCGAACAGCCAGCGAACCCCGCGCATCAGGAGCGTGACAGCGCCTGCCGGACGGTGTCCCCACACCTCCGGCAGGCGCCTGGGCTGGCTGTTCGAGGGGCAGAAAGGCTAGAGATAGAGGCCGGTCGCGTCGGGCTCGACCCGGCGGGCGGCGACGGCGTGCACGTCGCGCTCGCGCAGCAGGATGTACTCGCGGCCGTGCAGCTCGACCTCGGACCGGTCATCCGGGTCGAAGAGCACCCGGTCACCCGCGACGATCGACCGTACGTGCGGACCGACCCCCACTGCGGTCGCCCAGGACAGGCGGCGACCCACTGACGCGGTGGCCGGGATGACGATGCCCGCGGCCGACCGCCGTTCTCCTTCGTTGCCTTCGAGGCGCACCAGGACTCGGTCATGCAGGAGCCGGATCGGCAGCCCTTCGGCACTGCCCGGCAGTGCCTCGGCGGCCACGGTGTGGGTGGGTACGGCGGTCACGACGTGACGGTACCCGGCCGGACCGGTAGACCAGTATGGGGCGGGCGTTCCATGGATGCGCTGCGGCGTCGGGCGACTACGGTTGGGCTGAGAATCTCTTCCGGGGAGGACTCTTGGGGCGCTTGGAGCAGGTCCGCGTGAAGGTCCGGCGCGCGTACGTGGCGGGGCGGGAGTCCGTGCGGGCGGCTCGGGCGCAGGCGAAGGCGACCGAGGTGGTCGCCAAGGCCCCGGTCGACCTCGACCCGCCCGCCCGGCCGGCGACGCCGGTCTCGACGACCAGCCGCGACGACGCCGACGTGCCGCGGGGACTGCGCATCGTGGCCGCCTGGTCCTGGCGGATGCTGGTGATCTCCGCCATAGCTGTGCTGATCATCATCGTGGTGGCCCGGCTCAAGCTCGTCGTCGTGCCACTGGCTATCGCGCTGCTGCTCTCCGCGCTGCTCGCCCCGGCGGTCGAGTGGCTGCGGGGCGCGCGGGTGCCACCCTCGCTCGCCACCGGTCTCGTCCTGGTGGCCGGGTTGGCGGCGGTGGTGGGGACGCTGACCGCGGTGATCCGCGAGTTCGTCGCGAACGTGCCGGAGCTGTCCCGCAACGCCAGCGAGGGCGTGCGCACCATCCAGAACTGGCTCAAAGAGGGCCCGCTGCACATGTCCGACAGCCAGCTGGACGGCGTGCTCAGCTCCATGGAGAAGTGGGTCGACGACAACCGGGAGAGCCTGACCAGCGGGGCGGTGGACACGGCCACGGCCACCATCGACGTCCTGACCGGCCTGTTCCTGGTGCTGTTCGCCACGTTCTTCTTCCTCCGTGACGGCGGTCGCATCTGGCAGTGGGTCACCCGGATCCTCCCGGGCCGGGCCCGGGAGCAGGTGGCCACGGCCGGGGAGCAGTCCTGGCTGACCCTGGTCGCGTACGTGCGGGCGACCGTGCTTGTGGCGTTCATCGACGCCCTCGGCATCGGTCTCGCCCTGGTGATCCTGCGCGTGCCGCTGGCCTTCCCGCTCGCCGCGCTGGTCTTTCTCGCCGCGTTCATCCCGATCGTCGGTGCGACGCTGTCCGGCGCGGTGGCGGTGCTCGTAGCGCTGGTCACCCGGGGCCCGCTCATCGCGCTGATCCTGCTCGCCGCGGTCATCGCGGTGCAGCAGCTGGAGGGGCACGTGCTCCAGCCGCTGATCATGGGGCGGGCGGTGGCGATCCACCCGCTGGCGGTGATCGTCGCGATCGCCAGCGGCGTGGTGCTCGCCGGGATCATCGGCGCGCTGGTGTCGGTGCCGCTGGTGGCGGTGCTGAACACCGGGATCCGCCACCTCGTCTCGGCGCGCGCGGTGCCGCCTCCGGATGCCGTCGTGGTCAAGGCGCACCCGACCTGACCCGGGTCGAACAGGTCCTGACCCAGCCGGGCGGGTCAGTCAGGTCGCGGCCAGCCTCCGCAGGGCCGCGTACACCACCTCGGGCTTGGTCGTATACCACAGTGGAGGCAGGCTGCGGCGCAGGAACGGGCCGTACCCAGAGGCGCGCTCCAGCCGCGAGTCCAGCACCGCCACCACGCCGCGGTCGGTCCGCGAGCGGATCAGCCGCCCCGCCCCCTGCGCCAGCCGGATCGCGGCGATCGGCACGCTCACCGAGCTGAAGCCGGACCCGCCGGTCGCGTCGACCGCCGCCGCCCGGGCAGCGGCCAGCGGCTCATCCGGGCGGGGGAACGGCAACCGGTCGATGACCACCAGCTGGCACGCGTCGCCGGGCACGTCAACGCCCTGCCACAGCGACAGGACGCCGAACAGGCAGCTCTCCCGCTCCTCCCGGAACTGGCGCACCAGCAGCGGCAGCGCCTCCTCGCCCTGCAGCAGGACCGGCAGCGAGGTCTTCTCCCGGACCACCTCCGCGGCCCGCTCCGCCGCCCGCCGCGACGAGAAGAGCCCGAGGGTACGCCCGCCGAGGGCGACCACGAGCCGCAGCAGCTCGTCTGCCGCGGCGTCGGACAGGCCGGACTGGGTCGGCCGGGGCAGGTGGGCCGCCACATAGAGGATGCCCTGCCGGGCATAGTCGAACGGCGACCCGACATCGAGGGAACGCCACTCCTGGTCCGCCTCTGCCGTCCCTACGGCGTCACCCCGCGCGGGAGCAGCGTCACCACGGGTAGGAGCGGCATCACCTCGGATGGGAGCGGCGTTGCCCGGCGCGGGCAGGCCCAACGCCCGGGCCACGGTGTCGAAGCGGCCGCCCAGGGCGAGCGTCGCCGACGTGGCGACCACGGTGCGTTCTGCGTACAGGTGGGTGGTGAGGGTGCCGGCCACCGACAGTGGGGCCACCACCACGGCCCGGCGCTGCTCCTTCTCCACCCATGCCACGTCCCCGTCCGACTCGTCGAGCAGCCGCTGGGCGGTGGTCGACACCTCGGTGAGCGCGGCCTTTGCCTGCTGCTTGCGCACCGGGTCCGGGTCGTCGCCCTTGACCTCGCCGATGCCGGTCAGCGCGGCCCGGGTCGCCGAGTCCACGAGCGTGCACGCCTCACGCAGCGCGGCCGGCAGGCCGGCCACGATGCGGCCGGCTGGCGCCTCGGCCAGCCCGACCGCCAGCGCGTCGCCCGCCTCGCTCAGCATCTCGCCCACCTCGGCCTCCACAAAGGAGCGAGCCCGCCGGGCGGCCCGCTCCAGCAGGTCGGGCGTCAGCTCCGCCTGTGCCGCCGAGGAGACGCGGTCGGCCAGCTCATGCGCCTCGTCCACGACCAGCAGCTCGTGCGGCGGGATGATGTGCCGGCCGGCGAGCATGTCCACCGCGAGCAGGCTGTGGTTGGTCACCACGATGTCGGCCTCCCGGGCGCGCACCCGGGAGGCCTCAGCGAAGCAGTCCGTGCCGAACGGGCAGCGGGCCGCGCCCACGCACTCGCGCGCCGGCATCGAGACCAGCCGCCAGGCCCGGTCGTCCACGCCGGGGTCGAGCTCGTCCCGGTCCCCGGTGGAGGTCTCATCGGCCCAGTCCCGCAGCCGCTGCATCTGCTTGCCGAGCCGGCCCGCCTCACCGAGCCAGGTGATCCCACCGCGGGCAGTGGCCCGGCCCTCGAACAGCGCGTCCTGCGGCTCGTCCTCGGTCGAGGTCTCCAGCCGGGCCCGGCACAGGTAGTGGTGGCGGCCTTTGAGCACCGCGTACGTCGGGCGGCGGCCGAGCAGGGGCTGCACCGCCTCGGCGAGCCGGGGCAGGTCGTGGTCGACCAGCTGTGACTGGAGCGCGAGGGTCGCCGTGGAGACCACCACCGGACCGTCCACCAGCAGCGCGGGCACCAGGTAGGCCAGGGACTTGCCGGTGCCCGTGCCGGCCTGGACGAGCAGGTGCTCGCCACTCTCGGCCGCCTGCGCCACCGCCTCGGCCATGACCTGCTGGCCAGGGCGCTCGATGCCGCCGGGCACCGCGTTGACGGCCGCGGCGAGCAGATCCGGCATTGTCGGTCGGGTCAGGGTGGCGGCGGTCACGGTCTGACCGTACCCGCCGATGATGCCGCGCCGGGGATTATCCACAGCCACGGCCCGCGGCGTGGCGAGGTTATGGATGCGGCGTGGCGAGGCTGTGGATAACGCGCTATCCGTCCACAGGGTATGGCTAGGCTATGGCGCCATCGGGCCTGGCGGGGCAGGTTGGCACGGTGACCGTGGAAGAGGCACGATGACTTTCGTCATGGCTATGGATGCGGGGCCGGCCGGCCGGCCGTTCACCCGCGCCGACCTCGCCGGCATGCCCGACGACGGGCGGCGCTACGAGATCGTCGACGTTCTGGTCGGCCGGCGCGAGGACTTCACCGACCGGGCCCTGGCGGCCGCGCCGGTGCTCGCGGTCGAGGTGCTCTCACCCAGCTCCCGGCTGTTCGACACGCACGTCAAGCGGGAGCGGTTCGAGCGGGCCGGCACGCCGGCGTTCTGGGTCGTGGACCCGGTCGCAGTGCCCGACCAGGCCAGGCTGGTCGCCTGGGAGCTGACCGGTCAAGGCCGCTACCGGCGGGTGGCCGACGTCAGCGGCGAGGCTGAGCTGCGTACGCAGGTGCCGTTTGAGCTGAGGGTGGTCCCGGCGGACCTGGTCCGGTGACGGGCCCTGGCGGCCCGGCAGCGGTGCGGGTGGTCTACCGCAAGTACGACGGTGCGCTGCACTGGCACCACAGCATGCAGGCGCTGGGGGAGGACGAGCACGGGGTATGGCTCGGTGCCCTGGCCGGCATCGAGACCAGGCGCGGGTACGACTTCTCGGTCGTCCTGGAGCAGGCGCACGTGCTGCTCTTCCCGCGCGAGGCGTGGTGGACCGCGGCCTTCAACGCCCCACCGCGACGGACCGAGGTCTACTGCGACGTCACCACGCCGCCCCGCTGGCTGGCGCCGGACCAGGTGACAATGGTCGACCTCGACCTGGACGTGATCCGCCGCCGCACCGGCGAGGTCCTGGTGGACGACGAGGACGAGTTCGCCGAGCACCGCCTGCGGTACGCGTACCCGCCGCACGTGGTGGACAGCGCCACAGCCGCGACGCGGTGGCTGGTGCGGGCGCTGGGCGACGGTACGGAGCCGTTCCGGTCGGCGTACCAGCAATGGTTGTCGCTCGTGGCCTGAGCGGGCGCGTGCGGCGAGGTCGGGGCGATATCGCCACGTCGCCGAAGCTGGGCGGCCCGGGTCAACCACGCGCTGGGCCTGACGGCTCAGGGCTACCCAGCGGCTGGCCTGGCGGCAGCGCCCGGTGCTGGTCGGGCGCCGGCACCGCTTGCAGCTTCGCTGGGTTGAGCTGGTCGTAGACAGCGGTGACCTGCCCTCCCTCGACTGCGAAGGCCATCACCACCCGCACCGTGCCCCACCGCCGGTCGCTCACCTCCCAGAGCAGGCCATGGTCGCCGTTGACCAGCACCGGCTCAGCAACGACCCGTTCGGCCTCGGCCAGGCGCCGGAACAGCCCGACCACGAAGCGCGCCGCCCGGTCCGCTCCCTCGATCGGGTGCCGGCCGGCGGGGAGCAGCCCGCCACCGTCGCCGATCGTCACCACGTCCGGGGCGAGCACCGCGAGCAGCCCGTCGAGGTCGCCCTCCTCGGCGGCGGCCAGGAAGGCGGCCAGCACCCGGCGCTGCTCGGCCCGGTCGCTGTTGTGCCGGGCCTGGCCGCCGACGACTGCGCGGCGGGCCCGGGAGGCGAGCTGCCGGGCGTTCGCATCCGTGGTGCCGAGCACCGAGGCGATCTCGTCGAACGGCACCGAGAACACGTCGTGCAGCACGAAGGCGACGCGCTGCTCCGGGGTGAGCCGGTCCATCACCACGAGCAGCGCGAAGCTCACCTGCTCCCGCCGGCTCACCTGCTCGGCCGGGTCAGCCGAGAACGGGTCGGTCGCGCCCGGGTCGGCCACCGCTGGGTCGAGCCGGGTGACCACCGGCTCGGGCAGCCACATACCCGGGTACGCCTCCCGGCGTACCCGGGCGGAGCGCAGCACGTCCAGGCAGATCCGGGCGGTGGTCGTGGTCAGCCAGGCGCGCGGCTCGCGGACCTGGGACCGGTCGGTGGCGGCGAACCGTAGCCAAGCCTCCTGCACCGCGTCCTCCGCCTCGGCGACGCTGCCCAGCATCCGGTACGCCACCGCGGTCAGGTGCCTGCGGTACGGCTCGAACTCCTGTTCCCCAGGCATGTCCATGCTGCCATCCTCCGCTCCGTGGCCGGTCCCGCCCCCGGTTCCAGGACCGCACGAGATATTTCCCACCCGGCAACCCGGTGTTTCATAGCCGGCAACGAGACGTTCCGCCGCCTGCGACGAAATGGGGCCGAGAAGTGTGACGTACGTACGCCGGGCGCGGTCGTCCCGAGCCGGGCGGCACCGGCGACCCGGGCAGATCCGGTGCCGGTACGGCATGATCCGTTGGTGTGAACCGCGGCTTACTTCGATGTCGCGGCGGAGCGGCGGCGGATAGCGCAGGACCGCATCGGGTAGACAGGCACCTGACGCGGCCGGCGCTGGCCGGTGCCACCCGCGCCGGGCGCCACACCAGGTGCCGTGCCGGCCCGGACCGGGTCTGCTGCCCCTACCTAGCGAGGTGCGTGTGAAGTTTTCCCTCCGCCCCACCGAGGGCGCCTTCTACGACTTCTTCAGCCGGGCCGCGGAGAACCTGGTACGCGGGACAGAGCTGCTCACCGAGCTGTCGCTGTCCGGCGCGGACGTGCAGTCGATCAGCGAGCGGCTGATCGAGGTGGAGCACGACAGCGACCAGATCACGCACGACCTCTACAACAAGATCAATTCTACCTTTGTGACGCCGTTCGACCGGGAGGACATCTACCGGCTCGGCTCCGGCCTGGATGACGTGATGGACCACCTGGAGGCCGTCGGCAGCCTGCTCTACCTCTACGGCCTGACCCGGCTGCCGTCCCTGCCCCGGGAGATGCACGAGCTGGTCGACGTGCTGGGCCAGCAGGCCCGGCTCACCGCCGCCGCGATGCCCCGGCTGCGCGTGATGAAGAACCTGAAGGAGTACTGGGTCGAGTGCAACCGGCTGGAGAACGAGGGCGACCGGGCCTACCGGATGCTGCTCGTGCGGCTGTTCTCCGGCGAGTACGACGCGCTGACGGTGTTGAAGATGAAGGAGGTCGCCGACGAGCTGGAGGCGGCCTGCGACGCGTTCGAGCACGTGGCGAACACCGTCGAGACCATCGCGGTCAAGGAGTCCTGACCCGGTGAGTGCCGAGCTCGTCGCCGTCATCGCGGTGATCCTCATCGCGATGGCGTTCGACTACACCAACGGGTTCCACGACGCCGCCAACGCGATCGCCACCTCGGTCTCCACCCGGGCGCTCACCCCGCGGGTGGCGCTGCTGATCGCCGCGATCGGCAACTTCGTCGGCGCCCACTTCGGTGCCGAGGTCGCCAAGACGGTCGGGGACGGCCTGGTCACCCTGCCGACCGGGCTGGCCAGCCTCGGTGTCGTCTTCGCCGGCGTGCTGGGCGCCATCGGATGGAACCTGCTGACCTGGTGGCTAGGGCTGCCCTCGTCGTCCTCGCACGCCCTCTTCGGCGGGCTGGTCGGCGCCACCCTCTTCGCCGCCGGCGGGGTGGTGCAGTGGGGCAACATCCTGGAGAAGGTGGTTCTCCCGATGATCCTCTCGCCGCTGGTCGGGTTCTTCCTCGGCGGGCTGGTCATGCTCATCGTGTACTGGGCCTTCCGGCGCGGGCACCCCGGCCCGCTGAACCGCTTCTTCCGCTTCGCGCAGACGGTCTCCGCCACCGCGATGGCGGTCGGGCACGGCATGCAGGACGCGGCGAAGACCATGGGTATCGTCGTTCTGGCGCTCTACACCGGTGGCTTCCAGGAGAACAAGACAGACATCCCGCAGTGGGTGTTCTTCACCTCGGCCACGGTGCTGGCCCTGGGCACCTACGCAGGCGGCTGGCGGATCATCCGTACGCTGGGCCGGCGTATCATCCACCTGGGCCCGCCGGAGGGGTTCGCGGCCGAGACCGTGGCCAGCTCGGTGCTCTACTACAACGCGCTGGTGCTCGGCGCTCCGATCTCCACCACGCACACCATCACCTCGGCGATCACCGGGGTAGGGGCGACCAAGAAGCTGTCGGCCGTACGGTGGGGGATGGCCGGCAACATCGTCACCGCCTGGGTCCTGACCTTCCCGGGGTCGGGGCTGCTCGCCGTGGTCAGCTACATCCTCGTACGCCCGCTGTTCGGGTAGGCGCCGGGCGGCGCGGCCTCAGCCCCAGTCCCGGGCGGTCGCCGCGGACACCTGTCTGTCCGGCCAAGGCGCACCGGCGAGGACGGCGCTGGCACCGCTGCCGGTGGAGAGGGCGACGAGGGCCTTGAGGCAGTACGCCGTCGTCATGGTGCGGCTGGCGTAGACGTGGGGGGTGCTGCCGTCCGAGGAGGGAAAGGAGATGAACGGGCTCGCCGACCAGGCACCGTCTGCCTCCTGAGCCTCAACGAGGTGGGCCAGGCCCCGCTTGACAGCCGGATCGTCCTGGCGCGGCCCGCTGGCATGGAGGGCGAGAAGCGCGAAGGCCGTCGCGAGAGGGTCACCCCAGTCGCCGTCCGCGCCCTGCTCCCTGGTCAGAAAGCCGCGGGCCCTGTCGATGGCCGGGCTGTCGGGGACCACGGCGGCCAGGACGGCGACGGCACGGAACGTGCCGTAGTACGGGCCGGCGTACCACCGGCTGCCCCAGGTCCCTTGCGAGTCCTGCGTGGACACGAGGTACTCCGCGGTCCGGCCTATCTCCGTCCGGTACCGCTGTGGGTCGTACCGCAACAGCCCACTTGCGAGGTTGGACACGACATCGGGGTGTACGCCCTGCCCCCCGACCAGCTCCACATAACTGTCCGCCGCGGCGCGCCCCGCCGAGCCGTCGTCCGGCGACAGGACCCAGGTGGGTACGCCGCCGTCACCTCCTGCTGCGGTGAGCGCGAACCAGATAGCCTCGTCGCACGTTGCCGCCAGCGCCGGGCCGCCCAGCCGGGAGAGCGCGTTCACCACCGCAGCCAGGTCATCGGCGTCCGGCGGCAGCTCCGGCACTTCGGGAACGTAGTTCCAGCCGCAGGGCGAGCTGCGATGCTTCGCCTGCAGGATGCAGACTCCCTCCGACGCGAGCACCACGGCTGGTACGGCGGCGCCGGCTTCCACGGCATCGAGCAGGGCATCGAGTACGATCGCGCGCTGGAACAGCACCCCGGCGTGCATCTGGAGGGAGACCCCTTGGGGGAGCACACGAGGTAGGCGTAGGTGATGGACCGCCTCGCGGTAGCCGTTCCGCTGCTGGGCCAGCAGCATCTCCGTTGCCGCAAGCACCGGCTTGCCGGGCTTTGCCCAGCTGCCCGGGGTGTGCTGCCTGAGGTGTACCGGATCATCCTCCAGCCAGCCAGCCCAGTACGCGACGGTCTGGCAGGCGAACTGCACCACATCCGAGCCTGCCGCGTCGTCGTCATGGCCGGCGACTCCCAACGCAGCCGGTGTGAGCAGCTGGACAATCTCCCCGCTCACGGCATCGACGACATCGTAGACATCGGCGTCGCTTGGCCAGCCGGCCTGCCGCTGGGCTAGGCGGTCGGCGAGGCGGAGCACCACAGCGTTTGCCGCGCCGCGGTGGAGGTCGACGGGGAGGTCCACCAGATCGTCGGCCAGAGCCACCACCTGACCCAGCCCCCTGGCCGCAGCCTCTGCGCGAGGTGACGGCTGCGGCGACGGGTCTGCCAGGCTGGTGATGCGGCAGGTCACAACGAACGGCAGCACGGACTTGGCCTGGACGGTGGACAGCAGGCAACGAAGTGCGTCACGTGAGGCGGGCCGCGCCGTGCTCGCCTCGGCCTCGGCCCGGTAGAGCGCTGCCACGTCCGCGGCCAGATCTGCCCAGGCGGCGTGGTTGGCACTACGCGCCAGCAGCGTACGGAACCCGGTCCCACAGCTTGCGACCAGGGCGCAGAGCAGCCGCAGGCGTGGGTCCACGACCCGCCGGTAAGGCTCGGCGAAGACTGTGTCGGGGTCAGCGGTGAGATCGAACAGGGCATGGACGGCTTGCGGACTCAGGATGCCACCGACGCCTTCCCGCTGGTTGACCTCGTCGCTGAGGTAGTCCGCCAGCGCGATCCCGGCGCTGAAGACCGCGGCAAGCTCGGCGGCACTGCCGTCTCCGTTCAACGTGCCCCGGCCAAGACGGTGGAGCACTACGGCCTGTTGGTAGCCGAAGCCGAGCATGTGCGGCAGCCGCTCCCACAGGTACGGATCGGCCCTGGCGACCTCTTCGTAGCCCGCGGTCGCGAACGCCGGCAGGGCCGACGGTAGTACCTGGTCCCGGAGGCGTTGTCCGACGCCAGCCCGTCCCGCGACGGCACGCGCCACACCAACCCGCGGCACGGCAAGCCCATGCTTGCGCAGCGCCAGGCGGACCACGGCACGGAAGTGGGTGTCGTTGAGTACGGCGTTATTGCGAAGATCCATGCCCTTGCGGCTCACCGGGGCCTCCATGCCGCCCAAGCGGGTGTCGGGCCGGAAACTCATCCGGCCCGACACGGCGGCTTATCGCGCTACGGCCATACGTCCTTGGTGAGAGAGATCTGCATGTTCTGGTAGTAGTCAGAGTTGGCGTACTGCGGCTTGTACTGCTCTGAGTCCACCCAGAACGTCTGGTTCGAGTCGACGTAGACGTAGTAGTTGCCGTTCCCATTGTTGTAGTAGCCTACGCTGAAAAACGCGTTGGTGACCGGCGCCAGACTGTTGGCGTCATTTACCGATATCCACATCGCCACCGTGCTCACCTCCAGCCCTTGGCGCCGGCCTTGCCTCTCGGCAGCCGCTCCGACTCCGGGATGTGCGGAGGCTGCCCGGCCTCCGCGGGAAGGTTCTTCAGCGCCTCACCGCGTGGCATGCCCTCAGGCTCGTCACCTCCGCGAGCCCGTAACGTTGCCAACGTCGAGACAAGGTCCTCCTCGTTTTCGATTGGAAACACCTCATCGGGGATCTGTGATGCCTCCTCGACCCCGCGCTCCCTACCCTCGAAGCTGACCGTTGCGCCCCTTCCTCCCAGCGCCTCTACCAGGTCGTCTGCATTTCGCAGCGGGTATCTCCCGCGCCTTGACACCTCCCGGGCGACCTTTTGAATATGGTCGATCCTAAACTTGGCCATGGCAACCTCCACGCTGCTGTCGTACGCAGCTCTTTGGCTGCGTACATCATCATCCACAAAGGTCGTGCGCGTGGCTTGCGGAAATGTTGGCGTCGGCTCCGATTCTTAACCACTCCAGGGCGGTTCATACCGACACCGTGGACCACAGTGCGGTAGCTGAGCCTTCGGACATCGGTGTCATGTCCTCCATGTCTGGAGCGCTGGAAAGTAACACTCAGTGTCTCCTAGGCGGGCACGAAGCGTGGCGACTAGGTCCGGCGTTACCGAAGTCGCCCAGGTCTATGAACAAAGCTCCGGCCCAGGCGCCTAAGCTCGACAGCGTGAGCCCAGCAGCGCTCCTCCTCGACGCGGTCCGGACGCCGTTCGGCCGGCACCGGGGCGGCCTGGCCGGTATCCGCACCGATGACCTGGCGGCCATCCCGCTCACCGAGCTGGTGAAGCGGCAGCCGGGGCTGGACCCGGCCCGCATCGACGACGTGATCCTGGGCGACACCAACGGCGCGGGCGAGGACAACCGCAACGTGGCCCGGATGGCCGTACTCCTGTCGGGTCTGCCCTTGACCGTGCCCGGCGTGACCATCAACCGGCTCTGCGCCTCCGGTGGGGAGGCCCTTGTCCAGGCGGCACGGGCGGTCCGGGCCGGCGACGCGGACGTGGTCGTCGCCGGCGGGGTGGAGAGCATGAGCCGGGCGCCGTTCGTGCTGCCAAAGCCGGACGTGCCGTTCCCGGTCGAGGCCCGGCTCTACCACACGCAGGTCGGCTGGCGGATGGTCAACCCGAGGTTCCCGGACGAGTGGACCGCGTCGCTGGGCGCCTGCGCCGACGCGGTCGCCGCCGAGCTCGGCGTCGGCCGGACCGAGCAGGACGAGTGGGCGCTGCGCTCGCACCAGCGGGCAGCGGCGGCCTGGGACGCGGGACACCACGACGGCTTCGCCGTGGCGGTGGACGGGGTGGTGCGGGACGAGTCGATCCGGCCCGACACCAGCCTGGCCAAGCTCGCCGCGCTCGCGCCCGCGTTCTCGCCTGACGGCGCGGTCACCGCCGGCAACGCGTCGCCCATCAACGACGGGGCGATCGCGGTGCTGCTGGGCAGCGCGGCGGTCGCCGCCGAGCTGGGCCTCGAGCCGCTCGGCGAGATCCTGGCCAGCGCCACGGTGGGCGTGGAGCCGCACCGGTTCTCGGTGGCGCCGGTGCCCGCGATCGCCAAGGCGCTGTCCCGGGCCGGGCTCTCCGCCGCCGACGTCGCCGTCTGGGAGATCAACGAGGCGTTCGCGGCGATGGTGCTGTCGTGCCTGCGGCAGCTGCCGGACGTGGACCCCGAGCGGGTCAACCCCAACGGCGGCGCCATCGCGATGGGCCACCCGCTCGGCGCGTCGGCCCCCCGGGTCGTCGTGGACGCCTGCCGCGAGCTGCGCCGCCGCGGCGGCGGCTACGGCGTGGCCGCGGCGTGTATCGGGGTCGGCCAGGGCACGGCGACGGTGGTGCGCGTTGGCTGACATGGCCGGGGCGACCGGCGCGGACGGCTGGACGGTCCCGGAGCGCCTGGCCGAACATGCGCGCCGCTTCTACGCCGAGGGCGGCCAGCCGGTGGCGCCGCGGGTCGCCGCCACCGTCGTCCTGTTGCGGCCCGCGCCGGCCGGCGGGGTGCGGGTGTACGCGATCCGCCGGGCCGCCACCATGGCCTTCGCATCCGGCATGTACGCGTTCCCCGGCGGCTCGGTCGACCCGCGCGACGCCGGCGGCGAGCTGGCCTGGGTCGGTCCGTCCGATGTGGAGTGGGCGGCCCGGCTGCGGCTGGACCCGGACCGGGCCCAGGCCGTCGTCTGCGCGGCGGCCCGGGAGGTGTTCGAGGAGTCCGGCGTGCTGCTCGCCGGCCCGGACGGGTCCACTGTGGTCGGTGACGTGTCCGGCCCGGAGTGGGAGGAGCGGCGCCAGGCGCTCGTCAACCGTACCCTCGGCTTCGCCGGGCTGCTCCGCGAGCAGCGGCTCGCGCTGCGTGGCGACCTGCTGGCACCGTGGGCCCGATGGATCACGCCGGAGTTCGAGCCGCGCCGCTTCGACACGTACTTCTTCCTGGCCCGGCTGCCGGCGGGGCAGCGTACCCGGGATGTGGGCGGCGAGGCCGACCACACGGTGTGGACCAGCCCGGCGGCGGCCCTGGCCCGGCTCGCGGCGGGTGAGATCGCGATGCTGCCGCCGACCATCGTGGTGCTGCGGGAGCTGGCGGCCTACTCCGATGTGGACTCAGCGCTGGCCGCGGCGGCCGGCCGGGACGCGGCCACGCCGGTGATGCCGCGCCTGTCCGGCGACCGCCTGGTGCTGCGCTAGCCCCGACCGCTACCCGGCCCTCAGCGCTATGCCTGGAGCGCTGGCCAAGCTACCGCCGAGTCGGGGTAGGGCAGGAGGCCTGTGAGCCCTAGCGAACCTCCCCGAAGTCGGGCTCGTGGTGATGCGGCCTGCGGTGACCTGCGGTTCTGGCGAGAAGACAGGGCTGAGGGGTGGCAGGCGGACCTTATGCTCTGCATCGTCCGCACTAGCAGAGCCCTGCCGGCTAGCGGGTTGCCGACCAGCGGCAGGTCACCCCGACCGGCTCTGCTAGCGGCAATGGTGCAGAGCATAAGGTTCTCGCAGCACATCCCACACCGGGCCGAACCTCATTGAAGGAAGGCGCAGAGCGGGGACAGCAGGGCACTGCCGACCAGGGTGGTCTGGGTGTCGAAGCTGGCCGGGGATCTCCTGCTCGAAGGCCTCGTTGACGAGCAGGTAGTCGTGCTGCTGCCGGCTGCCGTCCGGCGCGTGTCCCAGCCGCTCCCACGTGGCCACCAACGCGAACGGCAGGTCGTAGTTGATGTGTACATTGACCCCGGTCACCGCGCACGGCAGCGAGCGCAGCCGGGTGTCGGCGACCCGGCAGAAGAGCACCCGCCACGACTCGGGCGTGGGCCTAGCCAGCTAGCCGAAGCGGCCGGTGATGTAGTCCTCGGTGCGCTTGTCATCGGGGTCGGTGAACAGCTTGCCCGTGTCGTTGAGCTCGACCAGCTTGCCGTGGCGTACGCCGGCCGCGTCGACCTCGGCGGTGAAGAACGCGGTGTAGTGGCTCACCCGGGCCGCCTGCTGCATGTTGTGGGTGACGATGACGATCGTGTAGTGCTGGGCCAGCTCGTGCATCAGCTCCTCGATGCGGCCGGTGGCGATGGGGTCCAGCGCCGAGCACGGCTCGTCCATGAGGATCACCTCGGGGCGTACCGCGATGGTCCGGGCGATGCAGAGCCGCTGCTGCTGGCCGCCGGAGAGGGCGAGCCCGTTGGAGCGGAGCTTGCCCTTCACCTCGTCCCAGAGGGCGGCGCCGCGCAGCGCCTGCTCGACGTGGTCGTCCATGTTGCCGACCTTCATCGCGGTGACCCGGGGGCCGTACGCCACATTGTCGTAGATCGACTTGGGGAACGGGTTGGGCTTCTGGAAGACCATCCCGATGCGCCGGCGCACCTCGATCGGGTCCACCTCCGGCGCGTACAGGTCCTGGCCGTGGTAGCTGACCCGGCCGGTCACCCGCGCGCTGGGGATCAGGTCGTTCATCCGGTTCATCGTGCGCAGGATGGTGCTCTTGCCGCAGCCGGACGGGCCGATCAGCGCGGTGACCCGGCGCTGGCGGATCGGCATCGACGTCTCGCGCACCGCCTCGTGGTCGCCGTAGAACACGCTGACGCGGTCCAGCTCCACCACGGCCGGCGGCCCGCCCGGCCCGTCGGTGGACCCGGCGGTGCCCGCATGGCCGGCCCGGTCGGCGCCTGGGGCGGCGATACGGACTGTCGGGCGGTCACTGGCGATGGAGATCATGTCGAGTCCCTCCTGAAGGTTGCCCATCGCACCGGTCCTCACCAGCGCTTCTGGAACCTGTTGCGGACCACGATGGCCAGCGAGTTCATCAGCAGCAGGAGGCCGAGCAGGAGCACGATCGCCGCGGCGCCGAGCCGCTGGAAACCGGCCTGCGCCTCGATGACCAGGCTGAAGATCTGGACGGGCAGGACGGTGTACGCGCTGTCCAGCCCGTTGGGGTTGAACGTGATGTACGTGACAGCACCGAGCATGATCAACGGTGCGGCCTCGCCGATCGCCCGGGAGAGCGCCAGGATCGAGCCGGTCGCGATGCCGGGCACCGCGATCGGCAGCACCTGCCGGGAGATGGTCTGCCACCTGGTGGCGCCGAGCGCGTAGGAGGCCTGCCGGATCGACTGCGGCACGGCCCGGATCGCCTCGCGGGTGGCGATGATGACGATCGGCAGCACGAGCAGGGCCAGGATCAGCGATGCGGTGAGCACCGTGAAGCCCAGGCCCATGGCCCGGGCGATGACGCCGAGGCCGAGGATGCCGAAGATGATCGACGGTACGCCGGCCAGGTTCTGGATGTTCAGCTCCAGGAGCCGGTTGTACCACCGCTCGTTGTTGGCGTACTCCTCGAGGTAGATGGCGGCGAGGATGCCGATAGGAAGGCAGATCAGCGCGGTGGTGCCGATCACCCAGAGGGTGCCGGTGATCGCGGACTGCACGCCGGCGCCCTCGATGCGCGAGACGCGACCGGTCGGCATGTTCTCCCACAGCCGGGCGTCCAGCCGGTCCCAGCCCCGGTAGATGGCGAAGGCGACGATCCAGACCAGGAAGGCGAAGGCGACCACCAGGCAGGAGAGCAGGGCCAGCCGGAACAGCGTCTCGCCGACCCGCACCCGCCGGCGGGTCAGCGCGGCGCCCGGGTCGCTGGGGGCGGGTGCGGCCAGTACGGCGGGCGGGGCGGTCACTCGTACACCTCCCGGAACCTGCGCACCAGCCGGATCGACAGGGCGTTGAGGGCGAACGTGAAGCCGAACAGCAGCGAGCCGACCGCGAAGATGCTGCGGTAGTCGAGCGAGTCGACCGGCACGTCACCCTGGCCGATGTTGGCGATGAACGCGGTCATGGTGGCCGCCGCCCGCAGCGGGTTCAGCTCGATGTGGTCCGAGGAGAGCCCGCCGGCGATCGTGACGATCATCGTCTCGCCGATCGCGCGGGACAGGCCGAGGACGAACGACGCGACGATCCCGGAGACCGCAGCCGGGAGCACCACCCTGACCGCGACCTGCATCTTCGAGGAGGCGAGGGCGTACGCGCCCGCGCGCAGGCTCTCCGGCACGGCGGTCATCGCGTCCTCGGAGAGGCTGGCCACCGTCGGCACGATCATGATGCCCATGACGATGCTCGCGACCAGGATGTTCTGGAAGTCCGGCTGGTCCGTGCCCGGCCAGATGCTGCGCAGCACCGAGTTGAGGGCGAACAGCGCGAAGAAGCCGTACACCACCGTGGGGATGCCGGCGAGGATCTCCAGCAGCGGCTTGAGTGCCTTGCGGGTCCGGCCGGACGCGTACTCGGCCAGGTAGATGGCGGACCCGAGCCCGAGCGGGATGGCGATCGCCACGGCGATGAAGGTCGAGATGATCGTCGAGGTGAGCAGCGGCAGCACGCCGTAGCTGCGCGGGTCCAGGGTCGGCGTCCACCGGTCGCCGGTGAGGAACTCGACGACGCCGACCTCGGCGAAGAACTCCACGGTCGGCTCCACCAGCGCGACCACGATCCCCACCGTGGTCGCGACCGACACCGCAGCCGCGACCACCAGCAGCGCCTCGATGACCCGCTCGCCCGGCCGGCGGCGCCCCCGCCGTAGGGACACGCGCGCTGCGGCGGGGGTGCTGCTGTCCTGAGCTGTCCGAGCTGCCGTCACGTCAGCCCTTCGCCTTGTCCAGCGCCGCGCCGAGGTCGGCCTTCTGCGCGGCGGTCAGGGGTACGTACCGGGTCTCTTCGACAATTTCATCAATATGCCCGGCGTAGAACTCGACGAAACTGCGCACCTGTGGCTTGCTGGCCATCGCCTGGTTGCTCACGTAGATGTACAGCGGGCGGGACAGCGGCCGGTACGAGCCGTCCTGCGCAGCGGCGACGCTCGGTGCGACGCAGCCGCCACCCCCGTCGACCTTGACGGCCTTCAGCTTGTCCGCGTTCTCCTCGAAGTAGGTGAACCCGAAGTAGCCCAGCCCGCCGGTTGACCCGGCCACGCCCTGGACCAGCACGTTGTCGTTCTCCGACGCGGTGTAGTCGGCGCGGCTGCGGTCCTCCTTTCCGTTGATGGCGGCGGTGAAGAAGTCGAACGTGCCGGAGTCGGTGCCCGGCCCGAAGAGGTCCAGCCGCTGGTCCGGGAAGGACGGGTCGACCTCCTTCCAGCTGCGCACCTTCGAGCCCTGGTCCCAGACCTTCTTGAGCTGGGCGGTGGTGAGGCACTCGGACCAGGTGTTCGCCTTGTTGACCACCACGGTCAGTGCGTCGTTAGCCACCACCAGCTCGGTGTAGGTGATGTTGGCGGCGGCGCAGGCCGCCTTCTCGCTGTCCTTGATCTGGCGCGAGGCGTTCGAGACGTCGGTCTCGCCCTTGCAGAACTTCTCGAACCCGCCGCCGGTGCCGGAGGTGCCCACGGTGATGTTCACCTTGGGCTGCTCCTCGCGGTAGATGTCCGCGGCCGCCTTGCTCAACGGCGCCACCGTGCTCGACCCGTCCACCAGTACCGATCCGGCGAGCCCGCCGGCTGTGCCGCCATCGCCGCCACAGCCGGCGAGTGCGGCGGGAGTGGCGAGTGCGAGCGCGGTGAGGAGGGCGCCTGCGGCGACGGGTCGCGAAAGCGCGTTGCGGTTCACCCCGTGACTGCCTCTCTGCCCGTAGGCTTGTCTGTCCGTAGGCCCGCGGTCCGTCCCAGGCCCGACAGGGCCGACGGTAGGAGCGGTAGGTTGCCGGCCAGTCGGACCTTTGTGAACAAAGCGTGAACACGCAGGTGCACCCAGCTAAATGGTGATCTTGTTGGGAGCGTACGCGGGCGTGCGGCGGTCGGGTTCGTGCTGGTGGGCTAGGGGCTGCCGAGGCGGGCGACGCTGACCAGGGCCCGCGCCGTGAGATGGGCCACCCGGCGCAGCTGGCCGTCGGCCAGCCGCCAGGAGAGCAGCCACTGGCCGGCCCCGATCAGCAGCGTGCCCGGGTCCAGCCAGCCCAGCACCGCCGGCCGCCCCTCGGTGACCGCCTCCGGACCAGCTGCCAGCGCCCGGCGTACCGTGCCGGTGGCGAGGTCGACGACCACGGACGCGGACACGGCGGTCGACTCGCTCGGCAGCGTCAGCTTCTGGGCGTCGCAGTCGCGCGCCGCCAAGCCGTTGTGCCGGAAGCCGGGCCCCGTCCAAGGTCCGATCCAGCCGGTCCAGTCACCGCTGATGGTGGTGACGACCGGGACCACGGCATCCGGGCCGGAGCGCTGGTAGCGGCGTACCCGGGCCGGTGCGGTCGCCGGGTCGCCAGCGGGCAGCAGCTCCGCCACCTGCGCGGCGAGGGACGCCGGCAGCCCGACCGGGCCGGCCGGCGAGGCGGTGGATGCGGGCGGGCCGACCGGTGCCGCCGTGCCCGTGGACCGGCCGTGGTCGGTCAGCGCGTGCCTTGCGTCCACTGTGGTCTCGGTCGCCACGCCCGTGCCCACATCCAGCAGCGCGGCGCCGCGCGAACCGCCGACGAGCAGGGCCCGCGGGCCGAGCCACACCGCGCCGGAGACCCGGAACCGGAACGAGAACCTGCGCACCGGGCCGGTGCGCAGGTCGGCGACGAGGATCCCGGTGCCGTCCGGGAACGCGGCCCACTCGCCGTTCGGCGCCAGCGCAACGCGCGTAGTCGTGGGGCCGGCGCGCGCCACCAGCCCGATGTCGGCGAGCAGCGGGTCGTCCAGCTCGCGGACGCCACCGTCGTCGGCGAGGATCCGCGGCGCGCGGTCACTGAGCACGAAGAGCGCCAGCGCCCGGCGGGCCGGCCGCTGTGACAGCCGGGCGGCCGAGCCGAGGTCGACCACTGCCGGCAGCACCGTCTGCCGCTGCGGCAGGCCCGCCCAGTCGGCGGGTGGTGGCAGCACGTCCACCCAGCGGGGCAGCTCGGCTGCTGGGGGAGGCGTGACGGCCGGCTCCGGGGCGGCCGGTTGCTCGCGGGGCACCAGGACCCCGGCGAGGAGCACCGCGGCGACCCCTAACGCGAGGTAGCCCCAGCGCCGGGTACGCCGGGCCGAGCCCCACGCGGCGGCGGCGAGCTGGGCCGGCGGCGGCCCGGGCAGCCGCGCCGCGTCCGGCCCGTACTCCGCGCGACGCAGCAGGCTCAGGTCAACGGCTGGCGCGCCGGGGTCGGCCGACTCGCGCCGCCAGGCCGCCGCCTCACGCTCGAAGATCCGATCGAGGTACGCGTCCGCGCCGCCGCCCGCGGACTCGTCACCGGTGTGGCGCAGCCGCGGCCAGCGCAGCGCCACGGCGCTGAACAGGTCGCCGGCGAAGGACTCGGCGAGACGGTCGTTGCCGGTCAGGGCGAGCGCAGCCAGCCGCACGCCGGGAGCGCGCCGGGCCACGAACGCGACGAAGTCGGCCGGCGGGGCGCTGCCGTCCCTTGCCATCTGCGACCTCCTCGGCGCACCGCGGGCATGTCTATCCGGTACGGCGGAAGCTCACGTCAGTCGACCAGCGGGCGAAACCGAGCCGGCAGTAGAGGCCGGTCGCCCGGGTGTTCGCCTCGTCCACATAGAGCATCGCCTGGTCGAGACCTTGGGAACGCAGGTGGCGCAGGCCGGCCAGGGTGAGCGCGGCACCAAGGCCCAGCCGGTGCGCCCGCGGGTCGACACCGAGCACGTACACCTCCCCGATCGGCTCGTGGTGGTGCGGCGCCGCACCGTCTGGCAGGGGGTGGGTGTGCACCTCCCCGTGCACCTTGGTCCAGTGGAACCCGAGCAGCTCCCCGGTCCGCTCGGCGAGCAGGAAGCCGGCCGGGTCGAACCACGGCTCGGCCATCCGCACCTGAAGGTCGCGCAGGGTCCACCGGCCCTGGTCCGGGTGGTCGGCGAAGGCGCGGGCGTTGACGCGTACCCAGGCCTGCTCGTCCTCGCCGGGGCGGAACGCCCGGATCACCACCCCGTCCGCGAGGTGCGGCGGGGGGATCGGCGCATAGAGCGAGCGGCGCATCTGCCACAGCACCCGGGCCCGCTCGAAGCCCAGGCTCAGGGCCAGCGCGTTGGCCGAGGGGTGGTCGCCGTGCGCCCACAGCCGCAGCCGGCCCGCCGGGTCGCACTCCCGGGCGATCTCGATCGCGGCGGTCACCAGGGCCCGGCCGAGCCCCTGGCGCCGGTGCATCGGGTGCACGACCAGCTCAGCCGAGGGCCCGTCGACCTCATCCGTAGTGTCCACATGCGCGTAGCCGACGAGGACCCCGGCCGGGTCCCGGCACAGCAGGTGCACCGCGGCCGGCTCGCCTCCGTGCCGCAGGTGCAGCACCACGTGCTCGGAGAGCGGGTACGCCCCGTCCGCGTCGCCGGCCGAGCGGGCCAGCTCCAGCACCTCGCGGACATCGGCGGGGGACAGGCGGCTGGTACGCCCCACCGGGCGGGTCACCCGTGACGCCGCCGTCAGGTCCCCGGTCACCCGTTCACGGTACCGTTCCCGGGGTTTCGGGGGCAGATCAACGAACTGGCGTGCGTACCGCCCGCTCGGGCTCGGGCAGCTGCCGCGCCGAGGGCGGCACCACGAACTTGTAGCCGACCTGGCGCACCGTGCCGATCATCGACTCGTACTCCGAGCCCAGCTTGGCGCGCAGCCGCCGGACGTGGACGTCGACGGTACGGGTGCCGCCGAAGTAGTCGTACCCCCAGACCTCGCGCAGCAGCTGGTCCCTGGTGAACACCCGCCCCGGATGCTGGGCGAGGAACTTGACCAGCTCGAACTCCTTGTAGGTCAGGTCCAGCGGGCGGCCCTTGAGCCGGGCGGCGTAGGTGTCCGGGTCGATGACCAGCTCGCCGGCGCGGATCAGCCCACCCGCACCGGCGGTCGTCCCGGCCAGCCGGCCGACGGCCAGGCGCAGCCGCGCCTCCACCTCGGCCGGGCCGGCGCTGGCCAGCACGACGTCGTCGGCGCCCCAGTCGGCGTGGACCGCGGCCAGGCCCGCCTCGGTCACCACGGCGAGCAGCGGCACCCCGGGGCCGGTGGCGCGCAGCAGGCGGCAGGTGGCCCGGGCCTCGGCGAGCTCGGCCCGGGCGTCGACGAGGACCACGTCGGGGCTGGGCGGGTCGAGCAGCGTACCCACGTCCCGGTTCGCGCAGCGCGCCGAGTGGGTCAGCAGGTCGAGTGCGGGGAGCACGCGGGCCGGCGGCACGGTGGGCGCAGCCGCCAGTATCAGAACCTCCACCCGGACACCGGCCTTTCCCTGCGGGCTCCCGGCGGTAAGCCTTGACAATACCTTCAGCGCTGACCTGCCGGAACGGGATCGCACGAGGGCGGCGTGCCAGGCCCGGCCCGCTCTGGCACGATCGGTGCGTGTTCCCCTCCGCCCCCCCGCCAGACAGCGGCGACCGTCCTGCGCGAGCCGGCCGGCCCGGTCGCGGGACCGCGCCCCGCGACTCCCGGTACGGCCCGGCCCGGGAGGGGGCGCCGCGTGCCCCGCGGGAGGGCGCAGCGCGCGACCGGCCGCAGCGGGACGCCGGCCCGCGTGACACGGGCCCGCGCGACGCGGGGCCGCGGCGCGAGCCCGGTGGCCGGTATGGGACAGGGACTCCCGACCGGGACCCGCTCGACGACCTGTTCGAGGAGCGCCGCGAGCGGCCCTCCGGGCGGCGTGCCCCACGGGGTCCGGGCGAGCCCGGCGGTGACCCGGGGCGCCGTGGGCCGGGCGCGCCACCCGGTGCCGGACCGGCCGGGGACCCGGTGCCCGTACGCCGGCTGCTCTCGCTCGGCATCGCCGGCTTCGCCGGCCTGCTCGCCATCGGCCTGATCTTCGGCGCGCAGACCTCCGGACCGGGCGCGGCCCGGGTGCCGTACGCCTCGGTGATCTTCGGGGTGCAGGTTCTCTTCGTGCTCGCCTGGACGGTCGCGGTGCGCCCGCCGGCGCCGCGCGTCGTGGCCGTGGTAGGGGTGGTCACCGCCCTGGCCGCGGACGTGGCGGCGGTGTGGCCCGAGGAGGCCACCGCGGCCGCGATCGGGTACGTGGCCGCGGGCGGCTTCGTCACCGCCGTGCTGGGGCAGCTCAGCCGCAGGCCAGGCCGGATCCGGGTGACCGAGTCGCTGGGCACCAGCCTGGTGGTCGTGATCGGTGTCGTCGCCTTCGCGATGCTCATCGTGTTGACCCGGCTGCCGCTGGGTACACAGGCCATCGTGGTGACGATGGCGGCGACCGGCGTGAGCCTGATGGTGGCGCGGGTGACCGACGCCATCGTGCCGTACCCCCGGCTCGCCCCGACCGTGCCCCGCGGCGCCGCCGGCATCGTCGCCGGCGCCATGGGCGGCACCTTCGCCGCCGCCCTCCTGGGCAGCCTGATCGTGGAGTTCAACCCCCAGAAGGGCGCGCTGGTCGGCCTGGTCGCGGCGCTCGCCGCCGTGCTCGCGGACCTTGCGGTGGGGTACGCCGAGGCGGGCCGCGTGCTGGCGGGTGAGCCCGGAACACTGTGGCTCGCCCGGCACCTGCAGGGTCCTCTCGGCGGGTTCGCCCTCGCCGCCCCGGCGGCGTACGTGATCAGCGTGATCTTTCTGGTACCGAACTTCTGAGCCGGCACTTCTGAGCCGGCGACTTCTGGTGAGGAGGCCATCGTGGCGCGAGGCCGCAGGCGGCTTGGGACCTCGCTGCTGGTGCTCCTGCTCGTGCTCGGCGGGCTGCTGGTCGCCGCCGACCGGGCCGGCGCCTGGGCCGCCGAGCGGACCCTCACGGAGAAGGTCTCCAGCGAGATCAGGGAGATGAAGATCTCCAGCTCCGAGCCGGAGGTCGGTGTCGGTGGCTTCCCCTTCCTCACCCAGGTCGTCAGCGGCAACTACGAGGACATCCACATCGTGCTGCGGGACGTGTCCCGGGGCGGCCTGGTGCTGCCCGAGCTCGACGTGCACGCCCGGGACGTGAAGGCCGAGCTGAACACGCTGATGTCGGGCGAGGGCGAGGTGGTGGCCCGGCAGATCCTGGGTACGGCGACCATCGGCTACGCGAGCATCCGGGCGCTGTTCGACCACCCCGGGCTCCAGCTGTCCGAACAGGACGGCAAGCTGCGGTTGCAGCTGCCGGTCGACGTCTACGGCCAGCGGCTCAACGCGGTGGCGACCGGTCAGATCACCAGCGCCGGTGGTCGGGTGCGGTTGGCGGTCACCGACATCCGGGCCGAGGGGCTGAACCTGGGGTCCCAGGCACAGGCGTTCCTGGACCAGTACAAGCGGCGCTTGGCGCTGGACATCGCGCTGCCGCCGCTGCCGTTCCGGCTGAAGGTCGAGGGAGTCCAGGTACGGCCGGAGGGGCTGGCCGTCACCGCCTCGGCGCAGCAGGTGCCGCTGTCTGGTAGCGCCACGCTGCCCGGCCAGTAGCCGGCCGCGCACTCCTGCCCCGGTGGCTGGCCGCGCGCTCCTGGGCGGACTGGCCGGTCGGTGTTAGGCTGCGCAACCATGGGCATGGTGCTCACCAAGCGGCGCGCGGTCGACCTGTGCCGCGTGGCGACCTGCCTGTGTTGCCGCCGGTAACGGCGGCGATCACGCGCCTGCCCTAGGCAGCCCGCTCTCCGCCCGCTGCGGCGCCGCCCGACGTACTCCGTACTCCGTACCCGTCGGTCGTTGGAGGAGCATCACTTGCCAAATTCCCACGGACCCCGGCGCAGCGCCTGGCTGGCGCGCCGGGTCCGGCCATATCCCTATGCCCAGGCGCCCGTGCCGGCGTGCCCCGGCCCGCCTGCCCGGACCTGCCCTGCCCCGACCATCTCGGCATACCCGCCGGAAGGAGCGCATCCATGAGCCGTGACACCGCCCTCGTCTCCGCAGACTGGGCCGAGAAGAGCCTCGGCGCGCCCGGCGTCGTCTTCGTCGAGGTGGACGAGGACACCTCGGCGTACGACGCCGGCCACCTGCCCGGCGCCGTGAAGCTGGACTGGAAGAAGGACCTCCAGGACCCGGTGCGCCGCGACTTCGTGAACAAGTCCCAGCTCGAGGCGCTGCTGTCCGCCAAGGGCATCAGCAACGACGACACCGTGGTCCTCTACGGCGGCAACAACAACTGGTTCGCCGCGTACGCGTACTGGTACCTCAGGCTGTACGGGCACCGCGACGTGCGGCTGCTGGACGGCGGCCGGAAGAAGTGGGAGCTGGACAACCGTCCACTCACGACAGACCCGGTGTCCCGGCCGCGTACCAGCTATGTGGCCCGCGAGCAGGACCACTCCATCCGGGCGTTCCGGGACGAGGTGCTGGCGGCGATCGGCGCCAAGAACCTGGTGGACGTGCGCTCCCCGGACGAGTACGCCGGCCGCCTGCTCGCCCCGGCCCACCTGCCCCAGGAGCAGGCGCAGCGGGGCGGGCACATCCCCACCGCGCTGAACGTGCCGTGGAGCAAGGCGGCCAACGAGGACGGCACCTTCAGGTCCGACGACGAGCTGCGGGCGCTCTACACAGGTGCCGGCCTGGACGGGTCCCGGTCGACGATCGCCTACTGCCGGATCGGGGAGCGCTCCTCGCACACCTGGTTCGTCCTGCACGAGCTGCTCGGCCACGACGACGTCAAGAACTACGACGGCTCCTGGACCGAGTACGGCTCGCTGGTGGGCGTGCCGGTCGCGGTCGGCGACGAGCCGGGGGAGGCGACATGAGCACATCTGTTGGAGCCGGCGCCGCGGCGGCTGCCGCTGCCGGCTGCGGAGCGCCGGACCAGGCGGTCGCCCTGCCGGCCGGCGTGGACCTGACGAAGGAGACGGTCATCGCCGGCGTCGTCACGGCGGCGGAGAGCGGTGAGCCGGTGTCCGGGGCGTACGTCCGGCTGCTGGACCGCGACGGTGAGTTCACTGCCGAGGTGGTCACGTCACCGGCCGGGCAGTTCCGGTTCTTCGCCGCACCCGGCTCGTGGACCGTGCGGGTGCTCTCCCGAGCCGGTGCCGGCACCGCCTCGGTGACCGCGGACCGGGGGGTCACCGAGGTGGCCGTGTCGGTGGCGGCAGACTGAGCGGGGTCCTCCCCCCAACTGCACTGGCGGGCGGTTGGGGGGAGCGACCTCATACGCTGCCGGGCAGCCCTGGACCAGCGGCTGCTCCGGCGGCTGGACCTGCTGCTGCTCGGGCGGCCTAGACCTGCGGCTGGGTGATGTTGACCATCCAGGCTACGCCGAACCGGTCCACGCACATGCCGAACTCGTCGCCCCACATCTGCTTCTCCAGGGGGACCGTCACGGTGCCGCCGTCGGACAGCTTCTCCCAGCAGCCGCTTAGCTCGTCGGCGTCGTCCCCGCTCAGGCTCACCGAGATGTTGGTCCCGGGGCGGTAGTCGGTCCCGGTCGGGGTGTCGGCGCCCATCAGCGTGAACCCGCTGGGGGTCTCGAGCATGGCGTGCATGATCTTGTCGGCATCCGGGGAGTCCTGCGCGCCGAACTCACCGAAGGTGCTCAGCCTCAGGTCGCCGCCGAAGACATGCTCGTAGAACTGCATGGCCTGCCGTGCGTCGCCGTTGAAGCTGATGTACGGGTTGAGACGGGATGCCACTGGAAGCTCCTTCCACGAAACGAAGTTTCGTCTTGCACCCTAGCCGCGATACCTCTGACGGGCGGCGTCATCCGTGGATCCACGGCGCCCCGCCGGCGGCTACGGTCAGGTTTCGCAGCGGCTCGGGCCTGCGGGTTGGCGGCGAGCATGGCCTGCCCGCTCAGCAGTCAAACACCGACCAGCAGATGTCGTTACGCAGCCGCTGGTCGTCGAGCACGAGCTCGCGAACCGCGTCCGGGAGCTGGTCACGCTGCCATCGGCACTCCAGGCGCCCTGCGGCATCGCTCTCGCCTTCCGGCGCGGCAGCACGTACGGCCTTGATGGCATAGGCGGCCGCACCGAGCTCGTGCGCGGCGACGTGTGCGACGGCCCCCGCCTGGCCGGCAGCGTACGCGGCATGCCGCGCTGCCCCACGCAGGTCTCTGGCCGCGCCCATCGCCTGGCCGCCCGCCGCGCGAGCCTGCATCATCCTGACCTCACCACGCACCCAGGCACGGGCGTGCTCGACCGCTTGACGTGGTCGTGGGTCCTCAGGCTGGACCGACTCGAACAGGTGAAGGACGTGCTCCGCGCAGAGCGCTGCCCAAAGAGCGAGGAGATGATGATCCGAATCAGTGAGAGTCCCACCGCGACGGAGCGTGACGAAGCGAGGGTCCCGAACCTTCGGAAGGATCATGGTTGGGCGCTCCCTTCGAAGGGGCAGGCCGCGTCCTCAACCGTAGCGTCGTTCGAGCACCAGAGCGGGCCTTGCAGCTACCGCCGCTGGACCGCCGACCGCTATGGCGTATCCGCCGGCCCCTTCGGCGGTGGCGACCGTAGCCGTGCCGAAGCTTCGAGGTGGTCGTGGCCTGGCGCGGGCGAGGCCCCGACCTGTTGAAAGCACAGGTCGGGGCCTCTCGTTCAGGGTCTGCGGCGGACTGGCAGGAGGCGCGTGGTGTCAGCCGGCGAGCAGCGCCACCGCAGCGGTCTCCAGGTCGTGCGCGGCGTCGACCAGGTCAGCCATCTCGGCGAACAGCGCGGCTCGGCCGTCGACGCCCAGGTCGGGCGCTGGCGGCAGGGTGGCGATGCGTTCGTCGATCTCGCGTACGTCAGTGCCCATCATGGCGAGCAGCATCCGGCGCTCGCACAGCTCCCCGTACTCACCTGCGTGCGCTTCGGCCCGGGCGGCAAGCGCCGACCAGTGCGCGCCCGACTCGCGGAACAGCTTCGCCGCGTCGGTCAGCGCCGGCCGGCCGAGCATGCCGGCCGCCTCGTCCAGGAAGTCCGCGTAGAGCGGGCGGGTGCCGCCGGGCGCGGTGTGGGACACCTCGAGGCACTCGTAGAGCCGGCGCATCACCGCGCTGAACGACTCCGGCGCGGCGAACCTGCGTACCCATCCTGATTTTGTACGGCCGTCGCGCAGCTGACCGGAGAGCCGGCGCATGCCGGAGAAGCCGAAGTTCGCGTCGAAGCTGTGCCCGAGTACCGGCCCGGTGAGGTGGGCGACGGTCGTCGCGATGGCGCCGTCGAGGTCCGGCTGGCCGGCGCGGACGGACTCCAGCACGATCCGGTGGTGGCGCCCCTTCCTGTGCCCGGCCCACGCCGCCGCGAGCTCGTCGGTCGAGAGCCGGTGCGGCACCGCGGCGGAGTCGTCGATGAGCACGGTGTCGCCGTCGATGCCGGCCACCACCACGCCGTACGGTTCGGTCGCGAGCGCCGCCTCGTCGCTGTGCCAGGGCAGCCGCTTGCGGTCGACGCTGACATAGACCGGTTTGCCCCGCTCAATGGCGGTGCGCAGCGCCGCCAGTGCGCGCGGCGTTGACGTGCTGTGCTCCTCGACGTACGACAGGGGCAGGCGGCGCAGCGCCGACTCGACCCAAGGCTGCGGGTGGTGCTGGGCCACGATCGTCATGATGGGGGGCATGCCGCGGTACTCGAAGACCGCGTACATGAAGCCGACACCGCCGGCGAGCCCGCACACCAACGCCTCGGAGCACTCGATACCGGCTTGGCGTAGCAGGTGCACGGCCAGCGAGCTGCGCCGGTGCTGCCCCGGCCCGAACGTGTCGTAGCCGGGAACCAGGCCGCTCGGCAGCGCGGGCAGCTCCGGCCGGACCACATGGCGGCGGGCGGTGGTGTACGACTCGCCGGTGCGCGCCATGCGCTCCCGTACCAGCTTCTTGAGTCGCCGTTGTTCGGTCACGTCATGTCCTGTCCAGGACGGTGGCAGCGGCACTGCGCCCACGCCGGCTCGCCGCGCCCCGTCCGGCAGCTCGCGGCTGGACATGGACGACCTCGCCGGTCGCTCCGCGATGGCATGGTGGCCACCTTCGCCCCCGCGGCGCCGGCGTGCGTGGGCCACCGGTCAGGGGGTACGGCGCGCGGGCCGCGCCGCTCCCGATCGTACCCGTCGTACTGCGTCGGGCAGTGGTTCGGCCGACCAGGCGGTTCCCCCGCAGCCCACACCTGACCAAGCGCTCCGCGGCAGCTGAGTGACTTCCGGAGCGCGCGGCTGACAGCCTGCGCCCAGGTCACGCAGGCGGTCCGGTGGTTCAGCTCTGACCGGCTGGGCTGAGCTCGGCGGTGGTCATCGGAGCGTGCACATAGCGGTGGCTCAGGCGCCGGTACGGGCGGCTGCGGAGCGCTATGGCCGTGGCGAGCAGGCCCACGATGCCGGTCAGCATGAACACGAGCGCGAGGCCGCGGTCTGCGCCGGTGCCGAACCAGCCGCCGATCGCCCGGGCCCCCGCACCATCGGTCATGAACGGGATGAACACGAACTGTGCGATCGGTGAGATCAGGAACGCGGTCAGTGGCGAGGCGGCCAGCTCGACGCTCTGCGCGAACCCGAAGACCCGACCCTGCCGCTCGTAGGGGACCACCTTCTGCAGGATCGTCTGCTCCGCGGCCTCCGCGTACGGCACGAGCAGCATGTACACGTACATCCCAACGGCGAGCAGCACGATCGAGGACCGCAGCGGGAAGAGCAGGGTGACGGTCCACAGCACCACATTCACCATCAGCAGCAGCCAGACCGGGTTGCGGCCCAGGCCGGTCCGGGCGACGAGCAGCCCACCGACGATGAAGCCCGTGCTCAGGATCCCCCACAGCAGGCCCCACGCCTGGACCGACACCAACGACAGCCCGTACGCGTCCATGAGCGCCATGAAGACGCCACCGAGGAGGTTGTTGAACGCGGAGAAACCGATCAGCGCCACCAGCCCCGGCACCCCGCGGACCACCTGGATGGTGCCCCGCAGGTCCACCGTGCGCTTCCCGGTGAACGCCGGCTCACCGGATACTCCCGAAGCCCCGCCGGCCACCGGGGGCGCGCCCGGCGCCGCCGGCGGCGTACCGGCGGCGCTCGCCTCCATCCGGGTCACCGGCGCCGGGACGAGGGCCAGGTGCGCTACGGCGACGGCGAGCACCACCAACGCCAGGACCAGCACCCAGAACATGCCGCCGACCGCCACGAGTACGCCGCTGATGACCGAGGAGACCAGGAAGGAGACGCCTGTGGCGGTGCCGACCAGCCCGTTGGCCCGGTCCCGGCGGTCCTCGGCGATCAGCACGGTCACCAGCGTCTGCAGCGCGATCGTGCGGATGTTGCCCACGATGACCCCCACCATGAGCAGCACGATGAGTGCCCACAGCGCGACGCTCGTCGGGTCGGTGAACGACCTGTGCGGGGTGACCTGGTAGATGGCGAAGACCACGGCGTACATCGTGAGCGACACCACCGCCGACAGCTGCATGATCGTCTTCTTCGCGTGGTGGTCGACCAGGCTGCCGAACCAGATACCGGTCAGCGCCGTCATCACCAGGAAGATCCCGGCGACCACGCCGGTGGCGAAGACCGAACGTGTCTGCAGGTACACGTAGAAGGTGAGCGCGAACCAGACGGTGAAGTTGATCACTGTCACCAGCAGCGTACTGACCAGCAGATGGTAGAAGGTCCTCAGGTCGCCCCGGATGATGCCCATGGAAGTGAACGGTATGACCTCAAGCAGGGTTGACGTCCAACCGGTCTCCGGTGCGGCGGCGCGCTCGGCCTGATGGCCCGGACCGACGTCGGCCATCTGCAGGGGTGAGGCACAGCAGTTCGCCCACCTACCCGGCGACCCTACGACACCCGGCACTACGTCGGGCGACGTCGCCGGGGCATCTGCTCACCGGATGGCCGGGCGGTCAGGACGACGTGGAGACCGCGTCAGCCCTTCACGCCCGAGCCGATGTCGGTGGAGACGAAATGTCGCTGGAATGCCACGAAGAGGGCGACGGCCGGGGCGGCCAGCACGCAGGCACCCGCGAGAATGGCGCCGTACGGGTTCGCGGCTCGGGACGCCACGTTGCTGATGTAGTTGGCCAGGGAGACGGCTAGCGGCTGCATGTCCGCCTGCTTCGTCACGAGGAACGGCCAGAGGAACTCGTTCCACGGCCCGATGAACGTGAGCAGGACGGCGGTCAGCAGCGCCGGCCGTACCAGGGGCAGCGCGACCGACCAGAGGATGCGCAGCTCGCCGGCGCCGTCCATGCGCGCGGCGGAGAACAGGTCGTCGGGCAGCTGGAGGAAGAACTGCCGGAAGATGAAGACCGCGACGGTGTTGATCGCGAACGGCAGGATCATGCCGAGATAGGAGTCGGCCAGGCCGTAGCCCCGCACGATCAGCACGTAGAGCGGGATCAGCAGCAGCTGGAACGGGATCACCTGGACCAGCAGGACCAGCGCGAACAACGTGCCCCTGCCCCGGAAGTGTAGGCGGGCCAGCGCGTAGCCGGCGAGCACACCGAAGACCACCGTGCCGAGGATCACCCCTCCGGTAAAAATGCCCGAGTTGACCAGGGAGCGGAGCAGGGCGACCCGGGAGTTGATGTCGGCGTAGTTGTCCAGGGTGGGGCTTGAGGTGGGAAATGCGCCCGCGACCGAGGTGTCCGGTTCGGACTGCAGAGAGCCGATCAGCATGTAGTAGAAGGGAAACAGGAACACCAGGGCGCCGGCGAGCAGGACGGCGTACCGGAGGAGCCCGGGCCGTCGCGGGCCGGATGTTGATGGCACGTCAGTCCCTCTCGATCAGTCGCCGGTTGACGGCCGAGATGAGCAGCACTCCGATGACGAGGAGCACGCCGATCGCGGCAGCGACGTCCGGCTGTCCCTGCTGGATGCCGCGCTGGTACATCACCAGCACCGGGGAGGCGGACGCCCCGCTCGGCCCGCCGCCGCCGGTGAGCAGATAGGGCTCGGTGAAAAGGTTGGCGCCGGTGATGGTCGCCAGGATGACCACCAGCGCGGTCGCTGGGCGCACCGCCGGAACGGTCACCGACCAGAACTGGTGCCACCTGGACGCGCCGTCGACGGCGGCCGACTCGTAAAGCTCCTTCGGCACGTTCTGCAGCGCGGCGAGGTAGAGCAGGATGAAGAACCCGAGCTGCTTCCAGACCACGAACAACGCGATGACCGGCATCGCCAGCGCCTCGTTGACCAGCCACGACGGCTCAGGCGCCAGCGGGCCGAGCATTGTGTTGACCATTCCGTTGGAGCTGAAAAGGAAGAGCCACACGCCGACCACTGCGACGCTGGCGGTCACGTACGGGACGTAGAAGGCGACCCGGAGGAACGCCCGGGCGTGGACGACCCCGTTCAGCGCGGCCGCCAGCAGCAGAGCCAGCGCGACAGTGAGCGGCACGTTGATGACCAGGAAGACCAGGATGTTGCCGAAGGCCCGGCGGACCCCCTCGTCGGCCAGCATGGCCCGGTAGTTGGCCAGCCCGACGAAGGGACGTTCGACCACGGCGCCGGGTGCGGCGAAGAAGTAGTCGTGGAAGCTCATCCAGACCGCGAACCCGAACGGGTACGCGAACACCACAGCGACGTACACGGCGTAGGGCGCGGCTAGGACCATGCCCACCGGGTGGCGGCCGAGCGCGGCCGCCACCCGGCTCCGCGAGGCACGGAGCGGGCCGCCCACGGTCGGCGAGGTGCCGCCGGTACGGGCTCCGGGTCCGGTGGTGGCGGCGGCGCCGGCGTGGGCGGTGGACATCAGGACTCGGCGGCGAGCTGGTCGACCTTTGCCGCCGCCGCAGCGAAGGCGTCCGGCACCGGCTTCTTACCAAAGATCACCGACTCCGAGTACGCGTCACGGAACGCCTGCCAGATGGCTACGGAGCTCGGCACGTTCGGTACCTCAACCGTGCGGCCGGCCTGGTCGGCGAACTGCTGGTAGGCGGGGTTCTTCGAGAAGTAGTCCGGGTAGGCGGCCGCAAGGTCCTTGCGCAGCGGCATCTGGCCGGTCTTGTTCAGCAGCTCGCCGTCCTGCTCCTTGCTGGTGGCGAACTTGAGCACCGCCCACGCGGTGGCCCGGTTCTGGCAGGCGCTGTACATGGCGACGTTCTTCGCGTCGCTGAACGTCTTGACCTGGCCGGCCGGTCTTCCGGTGGGCGTCGGCACCGGCACCGCACCCCACTTCACCTTGCTGCCGTAGACGGCGATCGCCCAGGGACCGACGATCGCCATGGCGGACCGGCCGTCGCCGAACGCGTCGCCGTTGTACTGCTCCTTCGGTGCGAGGCCCTCGTCGTACAGCGTCTTCCAGAGCTCCGCGACCTGGCGACCCTCTGGCGAGTTGAACTGGGCCTTGCCGTCCTGGACCAGTTGCTTCCCGTCCGTGGCGGCGGCGAACAGCGGATAGAAGTCGAACCAGGACTGGAAGAACTCGCTGGTGGGGGCGGGATAGATGGCGGCCGCGGCGGCCCTCGAGGACTTGATCTTCCGGGCGGCCGCGAGGAGCTCGTCGTACGTGGACAGTGCCGGCTTCTCGGCGTCGAGGCCGGCCTTCGCGAAGATCTGCTTGTTGTAGAAGATCATGACAGGGTTGGACTTCCAGGGCAGCTGGTAGAACTTGCCGTCCGGGGACTTGTACTGGCTGGCCGTGTCGCCGGTGCGATCGGCGATGTACTGCGCGGCGCCGTCGAAGGAGTCGAGCGCGACCAGGCCGCCCTGCTTCTGGAACTGTGGCACCGCGGCCGGCGCCGTGTTGAAGATCAGACACGGTGCGTTGCCGGCGGTGATCGCGGCACCTATCACCTCCTCCGAGGTTTCGCCGGCGGGGATCTCCTGTGCGGTGATCTTCTGGTCGGCGTGCTGCGCGTTCCACGCCTCGACCATCGCCTTGCCCCAGGCCAGCTCCTCCTTGTTGTTGGAGAGCCAGACGGTGATCGGGCCGGTGGCGGCGTTGGCCTTGTCCGCGTCGCCACCGCTGTCGCCGCAGCCCGCGGTGAGAGCGAGGGTCACGGTCAGGAGAACTGCTGGAAAGGTGCGTCTCATGTCTTCTCCGATCCGGTTGGGCTGGGCGGTCGCTGACCGGGCGGGCGGCGCCGCCGTGCTGGTTGGGACGGGGGCGCCGTCGATGGCCACCAGTCGGACCTCACCACCACGGCCGGCGTCTGGAGCTCTTCGAGCAGGGTGATCCGGCCGTCGTTCACGCGCAGTCGAGCACGAACACACCGTCGCCCCGTCCGTCGGCGGCGAGCCGCCGGTAGCTGGCCTCCTCGTCCGACCCCGGCACCACCTGGAGGACGAGATCCTGTCCGCGGCGGTGGCCGGGCGCCCAACCAGGCACGCGGGCGGCTCCGGAGATGCGTTGCCGGGTCTCTTCCGCCACTCGTGGCCGACCATTGAGGGCGAAGGACACCGTGCCCTTCGACACGCCGGCCCGGCGCGCGACATCGCAGATCGTCGGTCGACCTCGCCGTGTCACCCACGCCTCCCCGGCTCTGCTACCGCAACGAGAAAGTCGCGTGAACTACTAAACCGGTTGATTCAGGAGACTAGACCCGCATAACGGGATGCACAACCTGGGGCGTACGGTGCGCGAGGCGGGTCTGGAGCCGTCTGGTGCCCGGCGACCCGCTGAACGGCCCGACCGCGCTCTGGCGCGTCTGGCGGGTCGCCTGACCCACGCCGGCCCGGCCGGTGGTCGCCTGCCACGATGGTCATCGTGACCACACAGCCCACCGGCCACCCGCCATGGCGTCGCCTGTGGTGGGCCCTGCTGGTGGTCTGGGGTCTGGCGCTCACCGCGGCGGCCCTCGCCTCGGCCCGTACCGACCCGCCGACAGTACGCGAGCAGCGCAGCGTCGCCCAGGCCCAGCCGGTCGTGGACCGGGCGCTGGCCGAGACGGTCCGCGCCGCCGGGCCGTCCACAGTGGTTGAGGTGCTCGGGTACGACCTGCGCGCCGGCTGCCGGATCACCTCGGCGCGGGAGGGGCAGGAGCTCGACCGGGTGGTCCTGCTCTACACCGCACCCGGCGGTGAGGCGGCGGTGCTCGACCGGATCGCCGCGCAGCTGCCCCGCGGCTGGGAGCCTGCCGTGCGGCGCCACGCCTCCGGCAGCGTGACCCTGCGCGCCGACGCCGGCGAGTTCGTCGGGGTGCACGGCGGCGTGGTCGGCCCCGGCCAGCTGCGGGTGAGCGCGGGGACGGGGTGCCGCCCGGCGGCCCCGCTCACCCCGGCCGCCGCCCCGGCTCCGGCCCGGGCCGTCGCCACCGTGGATGCGGTGCTGTCGGCGCTCGGCGGGCGCGCGGCGCAACGCCGTACCGGATCGGTTCTGTGCCCGGACGGGGGCGCGGTTACGACGGTGGCCGCCGACAGCGCACCCGGTCTGGCTCCCGGGCCGTTACCGCAGGCCCTGCGCGGTGTGGCGCCGGCCGGGCTGGTGGTGGCCGAGCCGGCGCTGCTCGCCTACCGCGATGGTGACCTCGGCGTGGTGGTGCGGGAACACGACGGGGTGGTGACGGCGTCCGCGACCCGGGGCTGCGGCTAGCGTCCCGGCTGCCGCGTCCCGGCTGCCGCAGCCTGGCTGTCACGGACGGGCCGTCACAGCTCGCGGCGCATCACCGCCCGGCTGGGCGAGGGCCGGGCGACCTCATGGAAGCCGCAGCCGGCGAACATCTCCCGGGTGCCGAGGAACGCCTGGCTCGCGCCGACCCGCCGCTGCGCCACGATCGGGAACGCCTCGACCGCGGTGGCCGAGTGCGACCGGGCCAGGTCGACGGCTGCCTCGATGAGCGGGGCGGTGATGCCGGCGCGGCGCGCGTCCCGCCGGACGAAGAAGCAGGGCAGCAGCCACACCCGGTCGTCCTCGGCGGCGCCATCTGCGTCCGTCCTCAGTAGACGAGCGCCTGCGCCCCGTCGGCCAGGCACTCCTCCACGAACGCGGCGGCGCCGGCGATGCGTACGCCGGGCAGCACGTCCGCCCCGGTGATGCCGCGGCGGGCGGCGCACTGGGTGCACACCGTCACCTGCCCGGCCGCCAGGACCGCGTCCAGCAGGCCCGGCAGCGGGGCGGAGTGCGGCAGCTCGAACCTTGCGGCCTGGCCGGGCAGGGCGAACCAGGTGGACTCGCCGGTCAGCCAGAGCGACACGGCGGCGCCGGCGGCCACCCCGGTCGCCGCGACCGTGAACGCCTGCGCGCACCGCTCCGGCGCGTCCGCCCCGGCGGTGGCCTTGACGACCAGAGTGCGGGCCATGCCGCCAGCATAGGATCGGGGCGTTATGGTCACCGAGATCGGGTTCGTCAGCCTGCTCGTCGCCGGCTTCGGCGCGCTCGCCGGTGGCCTGGCCTATCTCGCGGTCCGCATCTCGCGCGGCCGGGAACGAAGGGACCCCAGGTGAGCGAGGACCCCCGGTTGACCGAGGCGAACCGGCCGCCGTGGCTGGACGCGGCGCCGGTCGACCCGTACCCCTTTACCGAGACCCACGACCTGCGCGCCGGCCCGGACCTGCACCCGGCGCTGCTCGGGCTGCTGCCGTTCGTCGGCGTGTGGCGCGGCCGGGGCGGCGGGGAGTACCCGACGATCGCGCCGTTCGAGTTCGGCCAGGAGGTGCGGTTCAGCCACGACGGCCGGCCGTTCCTGTTCTACGAGTCGCGCACCTGGCTGGTCGACGCGGACGGCAAGCCGATCCGGCCGGCATCCCGCGAGGTCGGCTTCTGGCGCGCGGTGGTCAAGGACGACAAGCGCACCGAGGCGGTCGAGGCGCAGCTGATGACGCCGACCGGGATCGTCGAGTCCTATGTGGGGCGCGTCGACGGGCTGCGTGTCGAGCTGGTCACGGACAAGGTGCTGCGCTCGGGTACGGCCAAGGAGGTCACCGAGGGGCACCGGCTCTACGGGATCGTGGACCGGGCGCTGCTGTACGCGTTCGAGATGGCGGCGGTCGGGGAGCCGCTGCGGCCGCACCTGTCGGCGAAGCTCGACCGGGTGGCCGGCTGAGCGCCGGCCGGCAAGGGCCTGTTCTCCCGCAGCTCTCGCGTTGACCGCCGCACCAGCGATCCGGCCTCTCCGATCCGGCCCCTTTGGGGCTACATGCATTTTGTTCTATTCGTTTTGTTCTGTCTGACTTGATAGCCGCAGTCGAGTCTGGGTTAATCCGGTATGCGGTGATCCCCTGGGTCCCCGGGGCGGTCGGTTCGCGATCAAGAAGACTTATGCACGTTATGCCGGCACAAGTCTTCTTGATCGCAAAGCCTGGCCCAGAAGCGGTCGCAGGTGGGTCCGATATAGGCGGCTTGCGGCTATTTTTTGGCTCCGGGTGGCTGGCGCAGTCCCGATGGTCTCCAAGATCGCGATCAGGGTGGGGAATGTTTACCGCCGCTCAACCTTTGACGTCTGAAATCGCGATCTTGAAGTTGGCGTGATCGAGAAGGCAGAAGAGATGTCTGAAATCTACTTAATGTCCGGCGACTGGGTGGATGGATGGGGCAGGTCGGGTCGACGTGGTCGGCCGGGCCGAGGGCCGGGCTGAAGCTGAGCTGCGAGCCGGGCTGAAAGCAGTGGTGCCCGGAGCCGTGCGGCCCCGGGCACCACTGTGGAACGGTCTAGCTCACACCCCGCCGAGCATTGTCGGGCAGGGCTCGAACGGTTGTAGCAGGAAGTTCTTTGTCAGGACGGTGCCGCGGTCGATGCGTACCAGCACCGACTGCGACGCCCATCCGTCCTTGCTGACGATGACGTCGTACCGGCCGAACGGCAGCCACCAGCCGTACTTGCCATCCTGGCCGGCCGTGATGCTCACCCCGCGCTCGGGGTTGAGCGCCTCGTTGATGCGGATGAAGGCCGGTACGGGGACCGTGTCTCCACCACACGTCTGGCCCATGACGGTGCCCGTGAGCTTGCCCCAGCTGTCCGGTGGCTTGACACGCATGGTCACCGGGATCGGCGCGATCGTGTGCGGGGTGTCGGTGCGCACGCCGATCTGTGCCGTGTAGGTGCCGGGCTGGAGCACGCCCACCGCCGAGGTGGCGGTGAACGTCACGGTGACGACCTGGGACGCGCCCGGTGCCAGCGTGAACGTGGCCGGAGCCTCGGACAGCCAGCGGACGTCGGTCGTCTCCTCACACTGGTTCAGGCCGCCCAGCTTCTCCGAGCTGTTGGTGCCGGTGAAGCCACCGGAGGCACCGCCGATCTTGAAGAAGCCGCACGCGCCGGCCCCGCGGTAGCGGGCGAGCTGCGCGTTGGGCAGGTTGGACCAGGTGTTGGCGATCGGGTCGAACATCACCGCACGGTTGGTGACCGTGGTGAAGTTGTCCGTCACGCCACCGGCGACGATGAGCATGCCGTTCGCCGACGAGTGCGCCGAGCCCCACAGGTCCAGCGGCATGTTGGCAGCCGGCGACCAGGTGTTGCTGGTCGGGTTGTAGACGTGCGCGTCCCGGAAGGACGCCGCGTCCACGCCGCCGGCGCAGTACACCCGGCCGCTGATCCCGCCGCAGGACGCCCAGGCCACCGCGTGCGGGTACGCCGCACCGGTGGTGAACGAACCGCTGGCCGGGTCGAAGACGACCGTCTTGTCGCTGGTCGTGCAGGAGCTGTTCAGGCAGCCGCCGATCAGGTAGATCTTGTCGTTGGCCACCGCGATGCCCGCCGCCGCGGCCGGAGCCGGGTTGGTGACGCCGGGCAGGGTGGTCCAGCTGTTGGCGGCCGGGTCGAACACCGCAACGGTGTTGACCGGAACGCCACCGGAGGCCCACCCGCCGAACACGTACAGCTTCCCGTTCACGAACGCGGCGGCCGGCTTGGCCCTGCCCACGGGCAGGTTCGGCAGCGCGGTCCAGGCGTTGGTGTCCGGGTCGTAGACCGTCGCCCGGGTCGGGTTGGTGGTCCCGGTCGCCCCGCCCACGACGTAGACCTTGCCGTCGTTGGTCGCGGCGACGTTGTCCATCACCGTGGCCGGGTAGTTCGCGATGGTCGTCCACGCCGGGTCGATCTGCGGGCTGGCACCGGTGACGCCGGCCAGCGGCGTACCCGTCATGCCCTTGCTGACGCCGCCCGCCACCTGGTGCATGACGAGCTGCGCGCCCTGCAGGCGGCTGAGCATCTCAAAACCGCCGCTGCGCTCCAGCAGCTGCACCTGTGCCGGTGCGGTGCCGGTGTTGGTGAACGTGAGCTGCCCGGTACGGCTGCTGCCGTACGGAACCGTCACATCGAGCGAGGTCGGCGCCACCAGCACCCGGCCGGCGCCGAGCGAGAAGTCCTCCCGGACCGTGCCGTTGTCGACGATGGTGACGGTCTTGGTCTGCGACTGGTACAGGCTCTTCGAGGCGGTCACCGGGTGCGGCCCGGTCAGGCTGGAGAAGAACCAGTAGAAGCCGTCAGGGATGTTCGGGTCGTCCGGCGTCGCCGCCGAGACGGCCGTGTTGGCGGGGTTGTCGTCGCTGGTGACGGTCACCCCGTTGAGCGGCGCACCGGTGGTGCGGTCGGAGGTGAAGCCGACCACGAGGCCGCCGGGCTGCGGGACGCAGGCGCGGTTGAGGACCTCGACGTTGTCGACCTCCCACCACCAGGCGAAGGTGCCGCGCATCCGGAAGCGCAGGGTGACGTTGGTCGCCCCAGCCGCGGTGGGCCCGAGCGGGACCACCTCCTGGCGCGGCCCGCGCAGGCTCACCGTGGTCTGCTTCCAGACGTTCGTCCAGTTGGCACCGCCGTCGACGGACACATCGATGTCGACGATGCTGTTGGAGAACGCGCGGTAGTCGCTGTTGAACCGCACGTACGGTGCCGGCATGCCGGACAGGTCCATCGCCGGCGTGACCAGGTCGCTGTCCTGAGACCTGCCGGAGCCGAAGAAGTCACTGTCCATGATCGCGAAGTTGCCGGTGCCGCCGGTCAGGTTGCCCCGGTTGTCCGGGTCGTCGAACCGCCAGCCGCCGGTCGTGGTGCGGTTGACCACGCTCCACCCGGCCGGGGTCGAGGTGGTGTCGAACGGCTCGCTGATCGCCGGCGTGCCGAAGGCCACCGCGTACCCGTTGGCCGTGCAGGCCGGGTCCACCGGCACCGCGATGTTGTGCACCAGGTCGCTCCCACCGACCGGGACGCTCTGCACCACGGTCTGGTAACCGGGGTAGATCGCCGTTGTGGTGAGCTGGTACGTCGTGTTGTTAGGGATGGTGAAGGAGTAGGCGCCGGTGGCCGGGTTGGTGAAGACCGGCCCGCCGGGGCGCCCGGCGATCTCGATCTTCGCGTAGAGCGGCCAGCCCTTGCCCGAGCCGTCGGTGACCGTACCGCTCACGGTCACGCTGGGCAGCGGGGTGAGCGCGAAGTCCTGCGTCGTCACCGTGTCCGCGACCACCGTCACGGTGGCCGTGCCGGTGGCGTAGCCGAACGCCCGCGCCGTCATCGTGTACGTGCCGACCGGCAGCTGCATCGTGTACTTGCCGTCGGCACCGGTGATCTTGCTGACATTGCTGGCGCTGACCGTCGCGCCGGCGATGGGGCTGCCGGTCGCGGAGTTGGTCACGGTGCCGGCGACCTGCCCGGTCGGCCCGCGCGGGGCGGCGTTGACCGCCTGGAACGCGTTGAGCCGGCCCTCGCCGAAGACGTTGTTGTTGTCGAGCGTGCCGCCACAGGTCAGGTTGTTGACGTCCGTCGCCGAGTCGTCGAGCAGGGTACGCGTGGCGGCGATGTTGCCCTTGATGCTCGGTGCCGCCGACCACATCAGCGCCACCGTGCCGGACAGGTGCGGCGACGCCATCGAGGTACCGCTGAAGTTGCCGTACCCGCCGCCGTTGATGCTGGAGCGCACGTTCACGCCCGGCGCGGCGAGGTCCGGCTTGATCAGCGTGCCGTCCAGGTCGGACGGTCCCCGGCTGGAGAAGCTCGCGATGGTGTTGTTGATGTCGTATGCACCGGCCGAGTAGGACTGCGGGTAGTCACCGGGGGAGCCGGCGCTGCCGCAGCTCGGGCCGCTGTTGCCGTTGGAGAACGCGGGGAAGATGCCGGCCGCGACCCAGGCGTTGACGCTGGCCTGGTACCACAGGTCGCCACCGCCGCCGCCCCAGGAGTTGTTGACGATGTCGGCGTGCAGGTCCGGCCGCGGGTTGTTCCCGGTCAGGTCGGTCGGGGCCAGCACGAACTGCGCCGAGGCGAGCAGCGCGGAGTTGGAGCAGCTGCTCGACTCGCAGCCCTTGGCAGCCATCCACTTGGCGTTGGGGGCCACGCCGATCTGGTTGGCGCCGGCGTCGTCACCGACCATCGTGCCCATCGTGTGGGTGCCGTGGTTGTTGTTGTCGCAGGGGTCGTCACCAGGGCACACGTTGGACGGGTCGAACCAGTTGTAGTTGTGGTTGAAGGTTCCGCTGCCGAGGTTGCCGCGGTACTGCCGGACCACGGCCGGGTGGTCGAAGTCCACACCGGTGTCGATGTTGGCCACGGTGATGCCCTCGCCGCGGACCCCGAACTCCGTCCACACGCGCGGCGCCTCGATGTTGGTAAGGCCCCACTCGATCGCGTTCACGTGCGGTCCGTCGGGCTCGACCCGGGGCAGGACCACCGGGTACGCCTTCTCGGGCTCGATCTTGAGGACCTCGCTGCGAGCCGCGATCTGCGCGAGCAGGGCGCTGTCACCCTCGACCCAGACCGCATTGGAGATCCAGTACGGCTGGTAGTTGGCGCCGGCGGCGTCGAGCGCGTCGATCAGGCCGGCCTGGCTACGCTCTGCCGTACGGGCCAGCTGCTTGTAGACGTACTCGGCCTTCGCGTCCGAGCCGCTGATCCCGGCCGCGCCGGACAGGTCGGCCTGCTCGCGCAGGTAGACCAGGAACCCGGTCGAGGTCTCCTGCTGGAGCTGGTTGAGCAGCTGGCTGTCCACCGCTGCCCGAGGCCCGGCCGGACCGGCGTTCGCCGGCAGGCCGGTTGCGGCGAGGGCCATTACGGCGACCGCCGCAACGACCCCCGCTGCCCGGCTGCGCCGCCCGCCTAAGCGAGGCGGCCCGATGCCGAGCCTTTTGTAGCTATACGACATTCTACCTCCCCTGATCTACAGATAGTCCCAGATTGTCCGAGACCACTGAGATACGCGAAGACGCCGTGTTTCACGTGCGGGTCGGTGCACGGACGGCGCCCCTGAGTCATGCTCCGAGTCTGTAATGGTGACGATCAATGGCCCCAAACGGGCAGTTCATGGGCAGTACTCGGGCTGGTCTATGGCTGGCTCCTGCCGGGCCTGCCACAAAGATTGAGATCATGGTTGACCACGGCACCCGGGATGCGATTACCTGAACTCTCATCCGGCCGGGGGCAGGGGTTTCCATGGCTACCAGCGATGTGCCGCTCGTCGTGTGCATCACGCCGGACGTCGGGGCCCGTGAGCGGCTGGCCCGCCGGCTCGACGACTGCGGGATCGTCCTCATGGTGTCCGACGTGGATGAGCTGCGGGCGGTCTTCTGCCCGTCCGGCCAGGCCGAGTGGGCCACGCCCGAGCAGTTCGGCGTGCTGGACCTGCCCGGCGACGGAGCGGCGGCCTACCCCGACGCGGTGCGCACCCTCGGCGACCTGGTCATCGACCCGACCCGGCACCGGGTGACCTGGCAGGGCATACCGGTGCCGCTCACCCGGCTGGAGTGGGACCTGCTCGGCAGCCTGGCCTCCCCGCCGGTCACCGTCTGGACCTACGAGCGCCTCTTCGGCGAGGTGTGGGGCAGCTCCTACCTCGGCGACACGTCGATCCTGCACTCGGCGGTCAAGCGGCTGCGGCGCAAGCTGCGGGCGGCCGGTGACGGGGTGGCGGTGGAGACCGTCCGGGGGGTCGGCTACCGCCTCGCCCTGGCGAACTGACCGGCCGGCGCCTGCCGCCACGGCCGGCCGTGGTCAGCCGTAGCCGGCCGTGGTCAGCCGTAGCCGGTTGGGGTCAGCAGTAGCCGAGCAGGTCACGCAGGCGCGCGGTGTCCAGCGCCGGGCGGAGGGGCACCCCGTCCAGGGCGCGGATCTCGGCGATGCCCCGCACCGAGGAGAGCAGCCAGGCACCGTCCAGCTCGGACAGCCGCCCCGGCGCCACCATCTCCTCGTCCGCCCGCAGCCCCAGGGCCGGCGCCACCTGGTCCAGCAGGTAGCGGGCGGTCGTGCCGGGCAGGATCCCGGTCGCCTCGGCGGGCACCGTGACCAGCCGGTCACCATCCCGCCAGACCAGCGTCGAGGTGGGCGCCTCCAGCGCGTACCCGTCCGTGGAGACCCACAGCACGTCCTCGGCGCCGACCGACTGCGCGTGCCGCAGCGAGGCCATGTTCACCGCGTACGACAGCGTCTTGGCCCCGCCCAGCAGCCACGGCGCGGCCGGCCGCCAGCGCGCGGCGACGCCGAGCGGGACGGTCACCACCGCCACGCCCTCGTGGCGGGCCCGCCGGGTCTCCGGCCCGACCGGTCCGATCGTGGCGAAGACGGTCGCCGCGCCCGGCGCGCTCGCGGTGCCCCGGGTGGCGTCCTCGGTGCCGCGGGTGCACACCAGGCGCAGCGCCCCCTCGACCCCCGCCGGCCACGCCGCGCACGCCTCGGCGGACAGCCCGGCCAGGGCTTCCCGCGCCGGCAGCGCCAGCTCCAGCCGCGCGGCCGAGCGGCCCATCCGGGCCAGGTGCTCGTCCAGCAGCCAGGGCACGCCGTCGCGTACGTGGAGGGTCTCGAACACCCCGTCCCCTCGCAGCACGCCGAGGTCATGCCCGCGCAGGATCGGTGTCTCGGCCGGCACCACGCCGGTGCCAAGCACGGCCACCACCCGGTCCGTACCCGCCGCCCGATCCGCATACGTCGCCCGATCCGCATCCGCCACGCCGGCAGCCTAACCCGCGCGGGGCGCGCCTTGGCCCGACCTAGGATCGCATCATGGCCTCCACGTCGCTGGCGCACCTGCTGCGGGCCCGCGGGCTGCGGGTGACCGCCCAGCGCCAGCTGATCCTGGAGGCGGTGCACGGCTTGGGCCACGCAACGCCGGAGCAGGTCCTCGCGGCAGTCCGTGAGGTGGCGGCCGGCGTCAACATCACCACCGTCTACCGCACTCTTGAGCTTCTCGAGGAGCTGGGCCTGGTGACCCACACGCACCTGTCGCACGGCTCCCCGACCTACCACGCGGCCGGCGAGGAGCAGCATGTGCACCTGGTGTGCCGGGGCTGCGGCGCGGTCGACGAGGTGGCGCCCGAGCTGCTGCGCCCGCTCGCCGAGCAGCTGGTCCGGCAGCAGGGGTTCGAGGTGGACATCCACCACGTGGCGCTGTTCGGCCTCTGCGCGACGTGCGGAGCCGGGGAATGACCCCGCGCCTCGGGGCGCGGCGATGAGCGCCGTCCCCGTCGGGCTGCTCGACCCCACCTCGCCGGATGCGCCGGCCGCCGCCCACTTCGGCGACCCGCTGCGCGAGCAGCGCACGCTCGCCTCGGCGGTGGGCGTGGTGGACCGCTCGCACCGGGGCGTGCTGGCGGTGCCCGGCGCCGACCGGCTCACCTGGCTGCACAGCCTCACCACGCAGCACGTGTCCACGCTCGCCCCGCACCAGGGCACCGAGCTGCTCGTGCTCTCGCCGCACGGGCACATCGAGCACCACGCGATGGTGACCGACGACGGCGCGACGACCTGGCTGGACGTGGAGCCGGGCGCGGCGCCCGAGCTGCTTGCGTTCCTGGACCGGATGCGGTTCATGATGCGTGTCGAACCGGCCGACGCCACCGCCGGGTGGGCACTGCTGTCGCTGGCCGGCCCGGCCGCGCCAGAGGCGGTCGCGGTGCTGGGCGCCGGTACGCTGCGGGACCCGGATGTGGTCGCGCCGCCCGGCCCGAAGTTCGCCGCCGGCTCCGTGCCGGTCCGCCCCACCTCCGGGTACGACGTCAGCCCGCTCCCCGGCACCGGCGGGTGGGCCCGGCGGGGCACGCTCGGCGTGGACCTGCTCGTGCCCCGGGCCGCGCGGGACGACGTGCTCGCCACCCTGGCGGTGCCCCGGTGCGGCGTGTGGGCGTACGAGGCGCTGCGGGTCGCGGCCCGGGTGCCCCGGCTCGGGTTCGAGACCGACCACCGCACGCTGCCGGCCGAGGTGGGCTGGCTGGCCGCCGCGGTGCACCTGGAGAAGGGCTGCTACCGGGGCCAGGAGACGGTGGCCCGGGTGCACCACCTCGGGCGCCCGCCGCGCCGGCTCGTACTGCTGCACCTGGACGGGGTGAGCACCGACCACCCGCCGCCGCGGCACACCCCGGTGACCACGCCGGACGGGCGCGCGGTGGGGTTCGTGGGCACCGCGCTGCGCCACTTCGAGCTGGGCATGGTCGCCCTCGCCCTGCTGCGGCGCTCGGTCCCGGACGACGCGCCGCTGCGGGTGGCCGGCGCCGCGGCAGCGGTCGATGCGGAGCTTTAGCGGCTCGTGCGAGGATCCGGGCATGACCGCAGGAACGCTCATAACGGTCGCGCCGACCGGTGCTGAGCTGAGCAAGACCGACATGCCGGCGCTGCCGGTCACCCTCGACGAGCTGGTCACCACCGCCAAGGAGTGCGAGGCGCTCGGCGCCAGCGTGATCCACGTGCACATCCGCGACGACCAGGCGCAGCCAACCCTTGACCTGGGGCGGCTGCGCGCCACCGTCGCGGCGCTGCGCGGCGCCACCGGCCTGGTGGTGCAGCTGAGCAGCGGCGGTGCGGTGACCGACCCGGAGGCCGACCGGCTGGCGGTGCTGGACGCCGCGCCCGACATGGCCTCGTGCACGATGGGCACGGTCAACTTCGGCGACGACGTGTTCCTCAACCGGTGGCAGTTCGTGGTGGAGCTGCACACCCGCATGCAGGAGCGGGGTGTCGTGCCGGAGTACGAGATCTTCGACCTCGGCCACCTGGCCGCGCTCGAGCGGCTGCTCAGCAGGTACGGCCTGCCCGCCGGCGGCCATGTGCACGTCGACCTGGTGATGGGCGTGCCGGGCGGCATGGCGGGCACTGCGGAGACCCTGGTCGCGTGCAAGCACGCAATGCGCGACCTGCCGGCCGGCACCACGTTCTCCGCCACCGGCATCGGCCGCACCTCGGTCCCGGTGCTGCTCGCCTCGCTCGCGGCAGGCGGTCACCTGCGGGTCGGCCTGGAGGACACGGTCAGCTACGCCAAGGGGCAGCCGGTCGACTCGAACATGCAGCTGGTCGCCAGGGCCGTCGCCTTTGCCAAGCTGGCGCAGCGCCCGCCGCTCACCCCGGACGAGGCGCGCCAGCTCCTGGGCATCCGCCCGCGCGTGGCCTGAGCCGTGGCAGGCGCGTACCAGGGTGGGCCGGTGCTCGCCGAGGTCGTGCGCTCCGGCTTCGTGGAGAGCCGGCACCGCGGGTCCGTGGTGGCGCTCGGACCGGACGGCGCCCTGGTCGCCGAGGTCGGGGATGTTCGCGCCCCGGTCTTCCCCCGCTCCGCGAACAAGCCGTTGCAGGCCGTCGGCATGCTGCGGGCAGGGCTGCGCCTGGCCGACCCGGCCGACCTGGCCGTGGTGTGCGCCAGCCACTCCGGCGAGCCGGAGCACCTGGACCGGGTCGCCGCCATGCTGGACCGGGCCGGGCTGCAGGAGGACCAGCTGCGGTGCCCGCCGGACTGGCCGATCGGCGAGCAGGCCCGGTGGGACTGGCTGCGCTCCGGTGCTCCTCGCCGCCGGATCGCGATGAACTGCTCCGGCAAGCACACCGGCATGCTGCTGACCTGCCTCGCGGCCGGCTGGCCCGGCGAGGGCTACTGGGTGCCGGAGCACCCGTTGCAGCGGCACCTGGGCGCGGTCGTCGAGGAGCTGTGCGGGGAGCGCGCGGAGGCGGTGGGCGTGGACGGGTGCGGCGCGGCGCTCTTTTCGATGTCGCTGGCCGCGCTCGCCAGCGGGTTCCTCCGGCTGGTCACGGCTGGTCAGTCCACGCTGGAGCGTACGGTCGCCGATGCCATGCGGGCCTACCCGCACCTGGTGGGCGGGGCGGGCCCGGAGCGGGAGGACAGCCGGCTGATGGCCGGCGTACCGGGGCTGCTGGCCAAGGGCGGGGCCGAAGGCGTGCTCGCGGTCGCGCTGCCCGGCATGGGTGCCGTGGCGCTGAAGGTGGACGACGGGGCCAAGCGGCCGGTCGGCGCGGTCGCCGTGGCCGTCCTGCGCCGCCTCGGCGTGCGGGCGCCGGTCCTTGACGAGCTGGCCAGCCCGCGGGTGCTCGGCGGCGGCGAGCCGGTGGGCGAGGTCCGGGTAGTGGGGTAGCTCACGCTAGCTAGAGCTAGCGTTTGTTTGCTTTTGCAAGCACACCAGGACTAGCGTCCTAGGCGTGAACCCACCTCGGGACCTGCCCCGCGACATCGGCTCGTTCATCCGTGAGCTGCGCCGTGGCGCGCAGATCTCGCTGCGCGAGCTCGCCGACCGGGCCGGAGTGAGCAACCCGTACCTCAGCCAGATCGAGCGCGGCCTGCGCAAGCCCAGCGCCGAGGTGCTCCAGCAGCTCGCCAGCGCACTGCGGGTCTCCACCCCGCTGATGTACCTGCGGGCGGGCCTGCTGGACGGCAAGGAGGGCCAGGACGTGCTGGCCGCGATCGCGGCCGACCCGGACCTGACCCTCGCCCAGAAGCAGTCCCTCACGCAGATCTACGAGACGTTCCGCCGTGAGAACGCCCGCACCGGGCAGCCGAGCCCGGCCGGTGCCGACGAGGCCGCTGACGCCGGTGCCGTCTTCGACGCCGACGCAGATCCCGGCGTCGACGCTGACGACGACGTTGATGGCGACGCGGGCCGTAAGGATGAGAAGGAGAACCGATGACCACCAGCCGGACCAAGCCGAAGCTTCCCGCACCGATCTACGCCGCCGCAGGCGCCGGCGACCTTGCGTACCGCCGCCTGCGCGCGCTGGCGCCCAAGGCCGGCGAGCTGCACCTGCGTGACGAGCTGGGCAAGGTGCGCGAGCGCACCCGCCGCGGCGCCCAGTCGTTCCTCGGCTCCGCCCAGGCTGGCGCCCAGGCCGCCCAGCACCGCGCCGCCGCCGTCTACACCGACCTGGTGCAGCACGGCAAGCGCGTCGTGGCCGGCGAGACCGGCTACACCTCGCCCACGGCAAAGCCGGCCCCGATCGAGCCGGCCGCCATGGCCGAGCCCGTCCCCCCGGTGACGCCGTCCTCTTCGGTGACGCCGTCCTCTTCGGTCACGCCGGTCCCGGCCGGCGAGCCGGCCGTTGAGGAGGAGCCGGTCCCGGCAGTGGTTGAGCCGGCCCCGGCCGAGGCGGTCGAGGCCATGGCGACGGTGGCCGAGGCGGCCAGCCGTCCGGCCAAGAAGAACCGGTCGACCACGGCCGGGTAACACCCTCCGCGGTGCGGCTGGCGCGCTGCGCGCGCTGGCCGCACCGCGGCATAAGCTCGACCCATGGCCCTCGCTGCGCCGCTCTTCTACACCACCGTCGTGTACGTGATCAACCTTGTGCTCCTCTTCGTCACGCTGGGCGTGACGCTGTGGGCGTTCATCCACTGCCTGCTGCAGCGGGCCGATGCCTTCCCCGCCATCGGCACCCTGCCCAAGGGGGCCTGGCTGGCCATCATCGGCATCTCGCTGCTGCTCTCACTGCTGTTCCGCTCGGGACCGCTGGGCCTGTTCACCTTCATCGCCGTCATCGCCTCAGCCGTGTACCTGCTGGATGTGCGCCCGGCACTACGCGACGCCACCGGCGGCAAAGGCCCGTGGTGAACCTGCGCTGGCCCCCGCCTCCCGGCGGCGCCCCAGGCCCCTACGGCCCGGGTAACAGCGCCCCGCGTACGGGCCGGCCGACGCTGCCCAGCCCGCCGACCGAGCTGGTGCGAACCCCGCACGGAGTGGCGCTGGAGTGCCTGGCCACCGGTGCCGGCGAGCCGGTCACGGTGTTCGCGCACGGTCTGGGCCAGGGCATCGCGCAGACCCGCCCGTTCGGCAGCGGGGTCACCGGGCGCAAGGTCTTCTTCCAGTTCCGCGGGCACGGGCGTTCGGCCGTACCAGATGGTCATTGGGCCTATGCCGACCTCGCCCGCGACCTGCGGGCGGTGGCCGACCTGTCCGGCGCCACCCGGGCGGTCGGGGTCAGCCTCGGCGCCGGGGCACTGTGCCACCTGCTGGCCGACCACCCGACCCGGTTCACCCGCGTCGTGCTCCTCCTCCCCTCGGTCCTCGACACCCCGCGCCCCACGGCCGCCCGCGAGCGGCTCGCCGCCCTGCTGGCCGCGGCGACCGCCGGCGACGCCGCTGCGGTTGCCGAGGCGGTGCTGCCGGAGGTACCACCGCAGGTGCGCAGCACCCCGGCCGGCTGGGCCTACCTGCGCCAGCGGGTCGACCAGCTGATGCGGGACGGGCTGGCGCCGGCTCTCGCCGCGCTCCCCGATGAGGTGGCCGTCGCCGACCCCAGCCGCCTGCGGGAGGTGAGGGCGCCGGTGCTGGTGGTCGCGACCGCAGGGGACGACCTGCACCCGGCCGCCGTCGCGGAGCGGCTCGCCGCCGCGCTGCCCCGGGCGACCCTGCACGTGTACGACGAGCCGGGCCTGCTCTGGGCACACCGGGACGACCTGCGGCGGCGCGTCTCGACCTTCCTCAACGAGGACGCCGGCTTCCTTGACGGCTTCCCCAACGAGGCCCCCGGCCGCGAGGAGGGTGGGGCCGCGTCCTCGCCCGGCGGGTAAGGTGCGGACGCATGGGCGTGACGCAGCATGGACGTACCCACCGCCTGGACCTCGCCGACCCGAGCCTGCGGGAGTGGGAGTGCACGGTCCTCGACGTCGACCCGCAGGCCGGCATCGTGCTGGACCGGTCCGCGTTCTACCCCGGCGGTGGCGGGCAGCCGCCCGACCACGGCGTGCTGCTGTGGCAGGGCGTGCAGACCCGGATCGCCGGCACCCGTAAGGGCGACGACCTCTACCTCATCCCGGTGGAGGGCGACCCGCTGCCCCCGGTGGGCGCGACCGTTGTGGGCGCGGTCGAGGACGAGCGGCGCACGCTGCTGATGCGTACCCATTCGGGGTTGCACGTGCTCTGCGGCGTGGTGTTCCGGGACTTCGGCGCCCTGGTCACCGGCGGCAACATGGAGCCGGGCGAGGCGCGGATGGACTTCAACCTGCCGCAGGTGCCGGCCGACTTCAAGACGCGGCTGGAGGAGCTGGTCAACGCCGAGGTCGCGGCCGACCGGCGGGTGGTCACCAGGGTGCTGCCGCGCGAGGACGCGCTGGCCATCCCGGACATCATCCGTACCTCGGCGAACCTGATCCCGGACGATGAGGCGGAGATCCGCGTGGTGGACATCGTCGGGCTGGACGTGCAGGCCGACGGGGGCACGCACGTGGCGTCCACCGCGCAGGTGGGCAAGCTCGTCGTGGCCAAGGTCGAGAGCAAGGGCAAGGCGAACCGACGGGTACGCGTCCGGCTGGCCCAATGAAGCTGACCGGCTTCTTCGTCGGGGTGGGCCTGCTCGCGCGGGGTATCGGCGGGTACGCCCGCAGCCCGCGGCTGCTGGCGCTGGGGCTGGTCCCGGCGCTGATCTCGGCGGTGATCTTCTCGGCTGCGTTCGGGGTGCTGCTCTACTTCGTCTCGGACATCGTGGGCTGGCTGACCGGGTTCGTCGACGGCTGGCCCGAGGGCTTGCGGGACGTGGTGGAGCTCGGCGCGACGCTGGCCGTCCTCGGCCTGGGCGGGCTGCTCACGGTGCTGACTTTTACGGCGGTCACGCTGCTGGTCGGTGACCCGTTCTACGAGAAGATCTCGGAGCGGGTCGAGCGGCGGTACGGCGGCGCGCCGGGCGCGGTGGACCTGCCCTGGCACAGCTCCTGGCGGCGCAGCGCAGCCGACTCGGTACGGCTGCTGCTCACCTCCCTCGCCTTTGGTGTCCCGCTGTTCCTGTGCGGGTTCATCCCGGTGGTGGGGCAGACGGTCGTGCCGGTCGCTGGCGCGCTGGTCGGCGGGTGGTTCCTGGCGCTGGAGCTGGTCGGGGTGGCGTTCGCGCGGCGCGGGCTGCGGCTGGCCGACCGGCGGGCGGCGCTGCGCAGGCACCGGCCGATGGCGCTCGGCTTCGGGGTGGCGGTGTTCGCCTGCTTCCTCATCCCGCTCGGCGCGGTGCTGGTCATGCCGGCCGCGGTGGCCGGCGGCACGTTGCTGGCCCGGCGCGTGCTCGGCCAGCCCATCGCCTGAGAAGCAGGCCCTGGACTACGGCAGGAGGGTGAACGCGGGGACGTGGGTGGGGCGGATGATGCTGAAGTGACGGTGGTCGAGGGTGGCGATGGCGACCGCGCCGAACCGTTCGGCGATGGCGACGACGAACGCGTCAGCGGTGCCCAACGGAAGGTCGGCGTAGCGTTCGACTAGGTAGGCGGCTCGGGTTACGTCGGCGGTGCTTACGGCGACCAGTTCGTAGACACTCTCGGCCACATCCCGCAGGAAGTCAGCCTCAGCATGAGCGCCGGCGCGACTGGCCAGCATATAGCCGATCTCGGTGAGCAGCGGCTGCGCTAGCAGCAACGGGCCGGGATAGTTCTGCAGCAGGTCGGCGCAGCGTTGATGGTCAGCGTCCTTGCGGTTGGCGTTGGCGATGACCGGGCCGGTGTCGATGACGATCACGCCGGCCTGCACTCCTCGGAATCCCACGCCTGCCTGACGATGTCCTTGGACCGGACACCCAGGTCGGGCTCGCCGTCGAAGATCGCGGTGGTGCGGAACCGGCGCACGGGACGCTGTTGGCGGTTGGACTCGGCCCACTGGCGCAGCACTTCGAGTGCGGCCGGTAGCCGGTCTTCGGGCACCGCGTCGATCAGGCGATGAGCTTCCTCGCGAACGGTCATACCCGACAGTGTAGACAGACTGTGGTCCGCCGGGATCGCCAGCGGACCATGGCCGGGTGGATGGTCAGTGCTCGTCGTGGTCCGGTCGGTGCCCGTCTCCCAATCGCTTATCCTGGCTGGCCAGCCGGTCTGGACCGCCTCCAGCAGGACGACGTCGTCGATGGCGAGTACGTCAAAGGGACTCGGCCGTAGAGCGCCAGGAGTAGGTCCCTCACCCTGCCCTGGCCGGCATCCGGGCGTGCGGATCGTCGGTGTCGAGCCGAGTTCATCTGACCCAACACCACTTGATCGAACATTTCGATTGGTATCCCGTGTTGACGGCAACCGTGACGGCAACCCAGGCCACCAACGCGAATCTGTACAGCCAGCCGTCACCTTTCGCCACCCACTTCAGTACCCTGGCGCATCCCCATCGCCGGTCGAGGGCAGCACCACGCCGGCCGCACCGCACGGCACGTAATCGATGTAACCTGTTGGCGTGAGCCCCGAATTCGCCAGAGTCCTGCAAGGCCTGATGGACAATCGCCACCTTTCACCAAGAGCAGTCAGCCGAGCGTCAAGGCGCGCCGAGTCAACCATCAATCAGCTCCTGAACGGCAGCATTCACCCGTCGGTGGAGATTATTCAGGACATTGCTCCAGTCCTGGAGATGCCGCCGGAAGACTTGCTTGTCATTGCTGGGATACCGGGACAGCCAGCACCAGGCCGACCTCAGCCATATCCAGCAGCAGCACAGATTGGACAACTAGTTGCCCTCGTCAGCACCCTAACGCCAACACAAGTCGAGGAGATAATTCATGTCGCCCGTAATGCCAGAGGGGAAATATCTAAGTAGATGATCCACCAACTCCGTTGGGCAGCCTTGAGAAGCCCGCAATGCCCCGATCGGTTCCAGCACTAACCAGCGCACTCTCACTACACCTCACACCAGAGCCCCACCATGCCCTCAGCCTCGACATGCCACAGGAAGCCACTGAACTGCGGGAATGGCAACAAGTGGCCGGAAGTCGAGTTAGGGTGCCCGCCGGGCAGGTATGCGCTACGCGTTCAACGAACAGCGCTCATGGTCACCCTGGTGGCGCCTACGGATCGCCGCACACAGAATGTGAATAGCGGACGATCCGCAGGCGCCATCATACAAGCGTAGCCGCCAAGAGTCAGAACCCGAACGGGTTCCACTGAGCACGACTCAGGTCAAATCCACGCGCCCCCAAGGAGTCTCGAATGATTCCCTGCGTTGCCACACTTGGCTGATAATGACCCGAGAAATTGTCGAACTGCGTAATGACTCCACCCGGCCCAACATCGAAAGTGCCGGCCGCAAGCACCGGGTTGCCGCGCGAAAGACTAGTGTGCCCCGCACCGGGCGCCCTGTCCCAAATACTCTCGTGGAATGCACGCACAGACCGGTTCGGCATCACCACAAAATGATAGTTCCCCTCCTGGAGGTTCCCGCCGTGGGTCGTCCATGAGTTCATAGGAATCCAGTCTTGCGGACTGTCGTCAACACCGGGCCGGCCAGCACGCCAGAGTTCTTCACCGCAGTTGTGTACGAGTACCGGTGTGTTGCCGGCTATCACATAGTACGTGTGGACCATATCAATGGTGAGGTCGTACGTGCTGTGTTCGGCGCGGTACGGCCGGACCGCGGTGACCTGTACGTACGTGCCGGCTGCGGTACGGAGCAGTTCGCCGGGCTGGAGCTGGCTGGCGTCGATCCAGCGCTGGTGGGTGACGGACCAGAACGGGTGGTTGTCGGTGGTGGTGACGGTGTGTTCGCCGGACTTGTCGCGGATGGTGAGGTCAACGAAGTGCTTGTCGTTGTCGGTCCGGATCGTGTGCGTGACCTGGCGGTTCTCGGTCCGGCCGGCTGCTGGGTCGGTGGCTTGGACGGTGTCGCCCGGTTGGACTTCCTCGATGGGCCTGCTGGTGCCGTCGGCAAGCAAGACCCGCGTACCGGCGACGAAGCTGTGCTTGCAGCCCCTCTTGGTTGCTGCCTTGGCGCGCGCGGCGAGGGCTTTGGCGCGTGCCGCGGCTTCGGCGGCGGCCTTGCGGGCGGCTCGTTCGGCAAGAGCTTTGGCGGCTGCCGCCTTCTCGGCTGCTGCCTTTGCCGCGGCTGCGGCTGCCGCTTTGGCGCGTGCAGCCGCTTCGGCAGCATTCTTGGCGCCTTCGATGACGGCACGCGCCCACTTGACTTCTTGGAAGAACGTGATGACGGCCTTGCCGGCACGGAAGATGGCCTCGGCGATCTTCTTGGCTTTGAAGATCTTTCCCCAGGGTAGGGAGCCGACCACGAGCATCACGCAGGCGCCGAGGTCGCCCTTGAGGCAGTTGAGGATGTCGTTGATGCCGAGGAACTCCATGAGGACCTGGCCGCCGGCTTCCAGCACCACGTCGAGCAGGCTCTTGCTCTGGATCTGCTGAGCCTTGGCCATGTCCTCGGGACTGACCCCAGTGGTTTCAGGGCTGGTTTCCAGCGGCGTCCCGGCACCGTCACCGTTTTCTGGCCTGGCGCCGGTCGGGTCGGTGTAGGCCAGCGGGTTGTTCTCCGCGTACGCATAGGCGGAGACGGCCGCGCCACCCTGGAGCATCGGGTCGGTGCTGGTGAACCGGCCGGTGCCGGGGTTGTAGTTGCGGGCGCGGAGGTAGTAGTTGCCGCTGCCGGTGGTGGAGTCCTGGTAGGCGCCGGTGTATTGCAGCGGGTTGGCCGGGCCGGCGGTGGAGTGCAGCCTCGTGCCGCTGTGTTCCCCACCGTCGGACTGGGGTTGCAGGGTGCCGCCGGTGCGAGGGTTGCCGAACGGGTCGTAGTCGTACGCGGCAACGGACACTCCGGCCGGGGTGAGCATGTTCGCCACTCCGCCGAGCCAGTCGTGGGTGTAGGAGTGGACCCCTGTAGCCGGGTCGAGCAGGGCGAGGGGCTCGTCGTCGGGGCCGTAGGTGAAGCCGCGCCGTTCTAGCGGCGTGCCCGTGGCGTTGGTGACGGTGTCTAGGGCGATCTGGGGAAGGCTCCCCACGACATCCCAGGACCAGCGCTGGGCGGCAGCCCGCTCCCCCTCACCAGCATTGGCGCTCAACCGGAGCCCGGTCGCGTCGTACGCGTACGTCGCGGTCTGCCCGTCGACGGTGGCCTTGGCGAGCGTGTTGTCCAGGTTGTACGTGAACGTGTCGGGGCCGGCCCGGGTCTGGTTGCCGTTGAGGTCGTACCCGTAGTCGGTGACCGTGGTCATCGGTCCACTGGTGACGGTCTGCCGGGTGAGCTGGTCGGCGACGTCGTACTGGTAGGTGGTGGTGGAGCTGCCGGCGGTGCCGGTGCGGGTCTGGCTCGTACGGTTGCCGACCAGGTCGTACGTGTAGTCGATGCGTCCGGCAGCGGGGGCGTCCGGGGCGCAGGTGGTGGCGGCGTAGCAGGCCGAGGTGACCCGGTCCACACTGTCGTAGGCGTAGGCGACCGACTCGGAGACCCCACCACGGGTGGTGACCACCTTGGTCGGGTTGCCGACCTGGTCGAGGGTGAGCTGGAAGGCCGAGACCGGGTCCTGCACGCCTGGCGGGACAGGGCTGCCGGGAACACGCGAGGTGCCGATGCCGGTGAGCCGGCCGGCGTCGTCGTAGCTGCGCTGCTCAGCCAGCCCGGTCCCGGCCGGCAGGGTGGTGCTGGTCCGGCGCCCGGCGACGTCGTAGCCGAACGTCCAGGTGGCCGGCTGGGCCCCGGCGGTGCCACCGGCGACCGTCAGCTCGCTCATCCGGCTGTCGGCGTCGTACTCGGCGGTGACCTTGGTGCCGTCGGGGTAGGTGCGGAAGGTGACGTTGCCGCGGACGTCGTACCCGTAGCTGAACGTCTCGGTCCGCCCGCCGGCCTCCTCGCGCACGACCTGGGTGATCTGGTCCTCGTCGTCGTAGGTGACCTTGCGTACCCCGGTGGGGTCGCCGTAGGAGGTGATCCGGTCCTTGGCGTCGTAGCCCCAGGCGTAGGCCGGGCCGCCGGTGCCCAGGGTCCGCCGTTCACGGCGGCCGGCGATGTCGTAGGTGTCCACGATGGTGCGTTCGGCCCGCTGGGCGTCGGTGAGCTTCTCGTTCTCCCCGCGGGTCAACGCGGAGATGAGGTTGTTCTCGACGTCGTAGCCCAGCTCCACCCGCCGGTTGAGCGGGTCCACCCGGTTGGCCAGCCGCCCGGCCCGGTCGTAGTCGAGGCGGGTCACGCGCAGGTTCGGGTCGCGCACCGACGCGAGCAGCCCGTCCTCGTGGTAGCTGTAGACGGTCGCGTTGTTGTGCGGGGCCTGCGGGTGGAACACCGCGTCCGGGGCGTGCACCGTCTCCAGCTGGTTGTCCTCCCGGTAGCCGTAGTGCGTGGTGTGGCTGCGGGCGTCGGTGACCGAGACCAGCCGGCTGTTCGCGTCGTACGTGGAGGTCGTGGTGTTGCCGAGCGGGTCGATGACCTTGGTCCGGTTGCCGGCCAGGTCGTACTCGAAGCGGGTGGTGAACCGCTGCGGGTCGGCGCCGTCGACGTTGCCCCGCGGCTCGGTGACGCTGGCCAGCAGCCCGTCGTCGGTGTAGGTCCAGGTGGTCACCCCGCCAGCTGCGGACACCTCGCGGATCTTGTTGCCGGCCGCGTCGTAGGTGAACCGGGAGGTGTTGCGACCGGCGTTGGTGATGGTGGTCTGCCGGCCGTTGCGGTCGTACCCCATCGACACCGTCTGGCCGAGCGTGTTGGTGGCGGCGGTGACCTCGCCGGTGTTGGCCCGCTCGAACGTCGAAGGCAGGTTGTGCTCGTCGTTGGTGGCGGTGGTGCGGTCCAGCTCGTCGACCTTGATGTCCTTATGGACAAACCCACCACCCGGGTACGGCCGGGAGATCCGCACCAGGTTGTCGTTGGCGTCGTAGCGGTAGGTCGTCGTGAACCGCGCCGGATCCGCACCTGGCACGTTGCCGCGCGGCGAGGTGACCTCGTGCAGCAGCCCCTTGACGTTGTAGCGGTAGGTGGTGACGATGTCCGGCCCCTGCCCGCCCATCCCCACCCGGACGGCGGCACGCCGCCCCGCGGCGGTGTAGGTGTAGGAGACGGTCCGGCGCGGGTCGGTGACCGAGGCGAGCCGTCCGTTGTCCAGGTAGGTGTACCTGACCTCCAGCGAGGTGGGGCTGACGCTGGCGGCGACCCGCCCGACCTCGTCGTAGCTGGTGCGCCACGGGTGTTGCTTGCCCGGCTCCGACACGGACAGGACACGGTCCTGCTCGTCATAGGCGTAGCTGGTGGTGAAGCCGGCCGGGTCGGCCCCGGCGGTGGTGCCACGCGGGTCGACCGTGGCGATGCGCCGGCCAGCCGCGTCGTAACGCAGCTCGGAGCGGCGGCCCTCCGGGGACACCACGGCCGCCAGCAGCCCCGAGTTGGGCTGCCCGGCTGGGACGTACTCGAAGCGGGTGACCTTGCCGCGCTGGTCGGTCCGCGTCACAAGCAGGCCCCGCGCGTCGTAGCCGTAGCGGACCGTGTGGCTCTCTCCGTCCACACTGGACACCAGCTCGTTGAACTCGTTGTACGTGTTCTTCCAGGTGACGCCGTTGGCGTCGACGAACTCGATCGGGTTGTTGCGCGAGTCGTACCTGGTCTTCTCGTCGAACCCCAGCGGCTGCGGCGCGGCCCGCCGGGTCGGGTTGCCGTTGGTGTCGAACTCGGCCTCGTGCTGGTTATGGCTGCCGTCAACGACCAGGCCGCGGTTGAGCGAGGCGTCATAGCGGTGGTTGTCGGTGTCACCGTTGCCGCGGCGGCTGTAGATGAGCACGTTGCCGCGGTACTTGTCGAGAACCACCACGCCGTCGGCGTCGGTGGTCCTCGCTTCCTCCTCGCCAGCCCTCCACTCGAACGTGGTCGCGTTGCCCAGCGCGTCGACCTGGCGCACCACGCGACCGGCGTCGTTGTACTCGTTACGGATGAGCACGACCCGGTTTGGCTGCGGGTCCTCCACCTCGGTCAGCAACCCCGCCGGCGAGTAGCCATACCGCCACTGGCGGGCCCGGGCGTCCTTGTAGACGGTGAGCCGCCCGGCCGCGTCGTACTCGTACTGCACCTTGCGCTGGTCGGGCAGCAGGATGTCGCGGACCAGTCCGCCGCTGACGCGCACCTCGACCTTCCGCCCCGACGGGTCGGTGATCGTGATCCCCGCCGGGGTATAGGCCAGCGTCACCCCGATCCCGCGCGGGTTGCGGATCGACACCAGCCGGCCCTGGGCGTCGAAGCTGTACCCGGTCTGGCGGAGCGTGACCAGCTCCCAGCCTTCGCCGGCCCGGCGCAGCGTCGAGCGCAGCCCGGCCGGTCGCGCGTAGGCCCCGTCGACCAGGCGGTACAGCGCCTCCGCACCGTCGTCGGCGCGCACCACCGCGCCCTCCTCGGATGGGGTGACGCGCATGCCGTACGACCACGCCCAGCCCGGCCCGAACGGCCCCACCGCCGCGTTCGCCGACGAGTACACCCGGGCGGAGGCGAACGGCACGCCGAACGAGGCCATCGACAGGTCCTGCTCGACCCGGGCGAACGCCCCGGTCGCGGTGTTCACCCCGTCGCCGCGCACCGCCTGGCGCGCCTGCGTCATGCCCAGCGCCGTCCCGCACCCGCAGCCGGCGGCCTGGCGGGCCGGGATCGGCGGCGGGACGATCGTGCTACGCGGCCTCGCCGCCGGTGAGGCATCCGAGACCACCTCGCGGCCGTCGTCGAAGACCGCGGCGACCGTGATGAAGTAGTCTTTCGCCGGGTCCAGCACCCACCCGTCGCCCACCCCGAACGACCGGCAGAACTCCCGCACCGCACCGCACGAGGCCACCAGCTCCGACCGCGGCAGAGTCGTCGAAGCCTGCTCCGTGCGCGACGCCGCGTCGTAGAGCCGCACCGTCCATGACGACCATGCCGGGTCCTGGTCCCGGACGTCGAAGTAGGCCACCAGCGACGTGTCGCCGAGCACGTAACCAGGGCGCAGCAGCATGTTGGTGAACACCTGCTCGTCGGCTGCCGTCAGCGGCACCTGGCCCGGTTTGCGCACCTGCGCCCATTGCTCGGTCGAGAGTGGCGTAGGCGTACTGCCTGCCCGGACCCCGGCCGGCACCGGTGGCGGCATCTTCTCCTGCGGCAGCGCTACGTCGGGCCGTGCCGACGCTGGGGCCGGCCGGTCAACCGGTCCCGCACCCGAGATCACCCCGGGCACATCCCCACCCACCGTTGCCTTCGCGAACCGTACCGGCGGCAACACGCCAGCAATCAGCGCCAACGTGCAGATGAGCACGATCCAGCGAAGCCGGTTGACTCGGGACAAGACGCGGCTGGCCACAGAGAAACCCCCTGTCAACAGGGCACAGGAAAGGAACGGACGACGCGGCTGCGTCGATCTGCTCCTACCGAAGGACGCGGAGCGGAGAGGGGCCGAAGTTATCACTGAGGGTGGTTTGATAACTCCATCAAGTGTTTTCAGATACAGATATCCGACGAAACTTGACTTCTCCGGATATGATCTATACCTTCCGTCCGCACCATTTCCGCGGTCAGACTCATCGCATCTGGTCGACGCGTACGGCCGTACCCAGGAGGTTGTAACGCCTGGCCGAACTCGTTGAGCAGGCTCGGGCTACCCGGAGCTAGCCGGCGCGCAGGGCCTCCAGCAGGGTCACGTCGCCTTCGACGTCGAGCACGTCGAACGGGACCCGGCCGTACAGCGCCAGGAGCAGGTCGCTCGCCGTACCCTGGGCGGCCACCCGGGCGTGCGGGTCGTCGGTGTCGAGCAGGGTGTCCATGTCAAGCAGGGCCACGCCCTCGCCGCGCAGCCGGACGAACCAGTCGTGGCCGGCGTCCACGGCGCTGAGCTGCACCACGCCGCTGCGGTGGACCCGGCTGCGCCGCCGGCCGGCCGGCAGCCAGCTGTCGAGCACCTCGGTGATGCCGTCGACCGCGAGCCGGGCCTCGACCGGCTCGGTACGGCCGGTGGCCATCTGCGCGTCCCACCGGTGCACCGCGGTCTCGTGCGCCATCCGCCGGTGCCAGAACGCGGCCGTCTTCGCCTGGGGTGCCCAGTTCCACGCCGGACGCTCCGGGTCGAGGCCGTCGAGCACCTGCAGCAGCGCTGTGTACTCCCCGTCCCACCAGGCGAGCACGTCGGCGCTGGGCGGGTTGCCCTCGTCAACCACCGGCCAGGTCTCGGGTCGGGTGGTCACGCCCCGGCTGACATGCGAGCGGACCCAGGCGTAGACCGAACCGACGTGGCGGACCAGGTGCTCCACCGTCCACTCCGGGCAGGACGGGACCGGCTCGGCCAGCGCGCCGTCCACTCCGGCGGCCATGCGGAAGGCCGGGCCGTCCGCGCGCAGCGCCCCGAGCCAGAGTTCCCTGGTGCCGTGCGTCTTGCTCATAGCGATCCTCCCCGGAGACCGCCCAGCTGTGTCACCAGCCTAGGGTGGGCCCGTGCCTGACGTTAGCGCGGAGACGGCGGCCGGCTCCCGCGCCGAGCCGGCGGTGCGGCTGGCGGACTACACCACGCTCCGGCTGGGCGGCCCGGCCCCGCGCGTGTTCCGCGCCAGCAGTGCCGAGGACATGGTACGGATCGCACGGGAGGCGTACGCGCCAGGTGGGCCGGTTCTCGTCCTCGCCGGCGGCAGCAATGTGGTCATCGGCGACGGTGGCTTCCCCGGCACGGTGCTGCTGGTGCGCTCGACCGGCCTTGCCGAGCGGCGCGACGGGGCGAGCGTGCTCCTTTCGGTGCAGGCCGGCGAGGAGTGGGACGACGTGGTGGCGGCGACGGTGGCGGCCGGCTGGTCCGGTCTCGAGTGCCTGTCCGGCATCCCGGGCTCCGCCGGGGCCACCCCGATCCAGAACGTCGGGGCGTACGGCCAGGAGGTCGCCGAGACGATCGAGTCGGTGCGGGTCTACGACCGGGTGACCGGCGAGGTGCTGGTGCTCCCGCCCGCCGCCTGCGGGTTCGCATACCGGACCAGTGTCTTCAAGCACTCCGACCGGGCCCTGGTGCTCTCCGTCGACTTCCGGCTTCAGGTGTCGAGCCAGTCCACACCGGTCCGCTACGCCGAGCTGGCCCGGGCCCTGGACGTACCGCTCGGCGGGACCGCGCCCCTGGCCGACGTACGCGCCGCCGTGCTGGCACTGCGCGCCGGAAAGGGCATGGTGCTCGACGAGCGCGACCCGGACACGTACTCGGTCGGGTCGTTCTTCACCAACCCGGTGCTGGACGCACTGGCATACGCGGTGCTGCGCGACCGCACCGGCAGCGGCGGCGGGCCCCCCTCGTGGCCGGCGCCCGGCAGCGGGGTGAAGGTCAGCGCCGCCTGGCTCATCGAGCATGCGGGCTTCACCAAGGGGTACGGCCACAGCAACGGCGTCGGCATCTCGACCAAGCACACGCTCGCCCTGACCAACCGTGGTGGCGGTACGACCGCCGCCCTGCTGGAGCTGGCCCGGGAGATACGCGACGGCGTGCGCGACCGGTTCGGGGTGTGGCTGCATCCGGAGCCGGTGCTGGTCAACTGCGAGCTGTGACCAGGCGCGGCCGGTGTCCGGCCTATCGCGATCGGTTTACACCGCTGGTCAGGCCGCAGTGCGGGGAGCGAACTGGACCTTGAGCTCCACGTCCAGTGCCTGCGCAAGGCGTTCCAGCACGGCAAGGGTCGGAACCGTCCCTCCTGCTTCGAAACGAGCCACCGCAGACTGCGTCATGCCCGACGCCTGAGCGAGCTGGCTCTGGCTCCAGCCGTGCTGCTCGCGCAGTCCTCGGACGGCACGACCGAGCTCGAAGGCGAGCCGGGCGGCGTCGTACGCGTCCGCCGCGCCAGGCTCGGCCATCCGTCTCTTCCGCAGGTCAGACCAGTCGATACGGCCGCTCATAAGCCGGACCCTCCTCGTCTACCGTGTGCGCCTCGACCTGGCACCGCGCCAAGGCGCGCCGTGCCCGCCCGATCTCACGGTCCTCCCGCGTCCGGGTCTTCCGGAAGACCGTCAACAGGATGATCCGCCGCCCTGGAGCGACCCAGTAGGTGACGCGCACGGCATCGCCATCAAGGTAGAACCGCAGTTCCCGTAACTTACCGTCGAGCTGCTTGGTGTACGGCTCGCTCAGCAGCGTCCCCTGCTCAGCGAACAGATCAATGTAGAACGCCGCTCTGGCGAACTGCGTGGTCGGCAGCCCTTCCAGCCAGTCCTGGACCTCTGGCTCCAGTTCTACGCTACCCCAGGGCATAGCGTTGATGCTATATCCGTCCGGCGATGGTCGCGCCTACCCTCTGGAGCGTGCACTGGTCGTTATAGATACCTCATCGCATGTCGAAGAGCCGGCGGGAATCTCGGCCGCAGGGCTGATATCACGCGGGGGTGGACGCGTTCTCGGGTGCCACGGCTCGCCAGGCGATGGTGACCTCGCCGAGGCGCCAGCGTACGGGTCGGTCGAGCACCGGCCAGCCCGCGTCGCGTACTGCGGCGACAGCACGCAGCCAGCGCTGACGGGCGCCCAGCCCGGCGTACGGGGCCGCCACCAGCCAGGCGTGATCCAGGGCGCCGAGTAGCTCGTGCACCAGCTCTCCGGGCACATTGCGGTGGATCAGGGCCTTGGGCAGGCGCTCCGCCACAGTCCCCGGCGTATCCAATGTGGACAGCTTGACGGAGAGGGTGAGGGACACCGGTCCATCCGGCCGCAGCGCGACCCAGGTCGCCAGCCGGCCCACCTCGTCGCAGGTACCTTCGACGAGCCGGCCACCAGGTGCGAGCTGGCCGGCCATCGTCTGCCAGACGGCCGGCACCTCAGCCTCCGGGTACTGTCGCAGCACGTTCATCGCACGGACCACTACCGGTCGCAGGCCGGCCAGCTCGAAGCCGCCGTGGCGGAACTCCAGCCGCGGCGGGTCGGCCACCGGCTGGGCCTCGGCGACCCGTACCGGGTCAATCTCCAGGCCGACTACCCGCACGTCGGGCCGTAGCGCGGTCGCCAGCCGGTTCCGCAGCTCCACAGTGGTCACCGGGGTGGCGCCGTACCCCAGGTCGACGACGAGCGGGTCGGCGGCGGCCCGTAGCGTCTCGCCGCAGCTCGCGATGATCCAGCGATCCACCCGGCGCAGCCGGTTGGGGCTCGTCGTACCCCGGGTGGCGGTCCCGTGAGGGACCGCGCCACCCCGGGGACCAGCTCTCACGGGACCCGGTGCACCTTGTGCTGGGCAGCCTGGGCCAGTGGGCGGACCACCAGGCGGTCGACGTTGACATGGTGCGGGCGGGTGGCGCACCAGGCGACGCAGTCGGCGATGTCCTCCGCGGTCAGCAGCTCGGCCACGCCCGCGTAGACGGCCGCGGCCCGCTCCTCGTCGCCCCCGAAGCGCACCAGCGAGAACTCGTCGGTCTTCACCATGCCGGGGTCGATCTCCACCACCCGCACCGGGCGGCCGCACAGCTCCAGCCGCAGCGTCTCGGCGAGCGCGGTCTGGGCGTGCTTGGCAGCGGCGTAGCTGCCACCACCCTCGTAGACGATCAGGCCGGCAGTCGAGCTGAGCACCACGACCGTGCCCCGGCCGGACGCCTCCAGCGCCGGGAGCAGGGCCTGCGTGGCGCGCAGGGTGCCGAGCGCGATCACCTCAAACACCCACCGCCAGTCGGCCACCGCGGACGACTCCACCGGGTCCATGCCCCGGGCGAGGCCGGCGTTGTTGACCAGCAGCTCCACCGGCCCGTCGAGGCCGGTGGCGGTGGCGGCGAGCGCCGCCACGTCCTGGTCCGAGGCGACGTCGCATTGCACTGCGGTCGCCGCCCCGCCGGCTTCGGCGATCTCCGCCACCAGGGCGTCCAGGCGGTCCAGCCGGCGCGCGGCCGCGATGACATGGAAGCCCTCCGCAGCCAGCCGGCGCGCGGTGGCGGCTCCGATCCCGCTGGATGCACCGGTCACCACAGCGATCGAGGCGTCCGTCATGGTGCTAGGACAGCACGCGCGGTGGTCAGGCCGGTAGCCGGGGTCGGGGGCTGCGGCGGCACACACCGGCCCGCGCCAGCACACCGGCGTGCCGGAGAAGGCCGCTAAACCGGGCGGCAGGAGACGTTCGTCACGTAAGCGCTTTGGTAGAGCGGACTGTTGTCGTACCAGATGGGGAAGATGGCTGGCGGCAAAGGGGTTGACTCGCGTGGTGGCTCCCGGCGTGGAGCGAAGCGGGCTGGGGCGAAAGGAGCTGATGTGGTCGGGTTTGGCACCGTCCTTCCGATGCGGCGGCACCGGGGTCCGGCCTGGTCCACCCCCCGGCGCATCGCCACCCTCTCCGTGCACACCTCACCGCTGCACCAGCCCGGCACCGGGGACGCCGGCGGCATGAACGTCTACATCGTCGAGGTGGCCAGGCGGCTGGCCGAGGCCGGTGTCGAGGTCGAGGTCTTCACCCGGGCCACAGCGAGCGACCTGCCGCCCTGCGTGGAGATGGCGCCCGGGGTGCAGGTGCGCCACGTCATCTCCGGCCCGTTCGAGGGCCTGGCAAAGGAGGACCTGCCCGCCCAGCTGTGCGCGTTCACCAACGGCGTGCTGCGCGCCGAGGCCGCCCGCCCGCCGGGGTGGTACGACCTGGTCCACTCGCACTACTGGATGTCCGGCCAGGTCGGCTGGCTCGCCAAGGACCGCTGGGGAGTGCCCCTGGTGCACACCGCGCACACCCTGGCCAAGGTGAAGAACGCGCAGCTGGCGACCGGGGACAAGCCCGAGCCGGTGTCCCGCGTGGTGGGCGAGGAGCAGGTGGTGGGCGAGGCGGACCGGCTCGTCGCCAACACCCCGGCCGAGGCCCGGGAGCTGGTCGACCTCTACGGCGCCGACCCCGACCGGGTCACCGTGGTCGAGCCCGGCGTCGACCTGGACCGGTTCACGCCGCCGGCCGCCGGGCGCGAGGCCGCGGCGCGGGCCGCCGCCCGCCGCCGGTTCGGCCTACCCCCGCGGGGGTACGTCGTCGCGTTCGTCGGGCGGATCCAGCCGCTCAAGGCTCCGGACGTGCTGCTACGGGCGGCTGCCGAGCTGCGCGTACAGGACCCTGACCTGTGCCGGCGGCTGACCGTGGTGGTCGTCGGTGGCCCCAGCGGCAGTGGGCTGGAGCGCCCGACCGCCCTCATCGAGCTGGCGTCCGAGCTGAGGCTGGCCGGTGCGGTCCGGTTCCTGCCCCCGCAGGAGGGTGCGGCGCTCGCCGACCTCTACCGGGCCGCCGACCTGGTCGCCGTGCCGAGCCATAACGAGTCGTTCGGCCTGGTCGCCCTGGAGGCGCAGGCCTGCGGTACGCCGGTCGTCGCGGCCGCGGTGGGTGGGCTGGTGACGGCCGTACGGGACGGTGTGTCCGGGGTGCTGGTCGACGGGCACGCCCCGGCCGACTGGGCCGCGGTCCTGCGTGACCTGCTGGCCAGCGAGGACCGGCGGGCCCGGCTCGCCCGCGGAGCGGTCGCCCACGCGCGCCAGTTCTCCTGGTCGCGTACTGCGGCCGGGCTGCTCGCGGTCTACCGGGACACGGTGGCTGAGCACCGCAGCCGGGTCGCCACTGAGCTGGCCGGCGCGGCGTGGTGACCCGGCGGCGGCGTGGTGGCTCAGGTGGCGGCGTGGTGACTGGGGTGGCGGCGTGGTGAGCCGGGCGGAGGTCGGGGCGCTCATCGAGGCGGTGTGCGCGGCGCGTGAGCTGCCCTGCGAGCGGACGGCCGATTGGTCGTACGCGGTCATCCTGCCCGGCACCCACAAGCTGAAGACCATCTGCAACCTCATCGTCGGCGAGCACGCGCTGCGCGTCGAGGCCTTCGTCATGCGCCAGCCCGACGAGCGCCGCGAGGAGCTGTGGGCCTGGCTGCTCCAGCGCAACGCCCGCATGTACGGGGTCGCGTTCGCCATCGACGCCAACGGCGATGTCTACCTGACCGGGCGGGTCTCCCTGCACGCGGTCACCGAGGACGAGCTGGACCGGCTGCTCGGAGCCGTGCTCACCTACGCCGACGAGTCCTTCGACACGATGCTCGAGATCGGGTTCAGCTCGGCGATCCGGCGGGAGTGGGCGTGGCGGGTCTCCCGGGGCGAGTCGCTGGAGAACCTGCGCGCGTTCCGGCACCTGGTCGAGCCTGATGAGGAGTGATACGCCCGACGCCGCGTGTCCCCACAAATTGGTCATTACTGTTGGGCTGGCGGCCTGAGCGCGGTCTCCACATTCTCAACCCATGAAGAAGTGCCGAAGTGAAGTCGGGATAACCCCTAGTGCCGCCCAACGCTAGCCAATATTGAGACGGCCTATCAGTAGCGGCCGCGCGCCAGCTGCTACCGACGTCAACATATGTAGTCACCACGATTACCTGGTGAATGTTGTCCTATATGGTCCGGTGTGGCGTTTTCAACTGGCGATGTTTGTTGAGTTGTAGGACAGTGGATGTCGCGTACCTATGTCTTTGGGTGCTCGGGCATGATCTGCGATGGCTCACGAGATCGGCTTAGGTATGGAAGATATACGTAGATCCGGCTGATAGGGGGGTTAATGGTCGGTATGGGTTGTAGCTTCTTATCGTCTTCTTACGGTCACCGGTCTATATTCCGACAGGATGTTCAGTGGTAAGCCACTGGCACGCACTATTGCCATGAGGTGGTGCGGCATGGTGACCCTGTTAGGCCGTTCGAACAAGATCCCGCCGTCGAGAAGGCAGCCGGAGGAGCAGCGGGTCACCCGCGCGTTCTGCGTACTATTGCATCTTACTGACGAGATCTGCGATCTAGTTTGGAATACATATCGCAGAGATCCGCAACGCGCCTGGGGCCTGTGCCCGGCGATGGATCTCACCGCGCTCCTGAGGCATGCGCGTACAGCCCGTCGTACGCTTGTGGTGCGCGATACGGTCCTCCTGGTGATAGCATTAGCGCTCCCGGCGATAGTCGTAGGGCGGATCGCGCAGCGGTACGGGGCGATGCTGGCGGTAGTGGTTGCCGCGGTCCTCGTCGTTGCCTGGGCTGGTTGGCGATTTATCCGAATGGCTGGTCGCAGATTGGTCAGAGCGTTCTTGGCCGTGTTCAAACGCCACAAGGTACGAACCAGCCGATGGGCTGGGCTCAGCATATTGGTTCTCGGTCTGGCCGTGAAAAATCTCCTTGAGGATCCGGACTTGATGACCGACCTCAAGCTCGCCTTCTCCTGTTCGCTGTTGGCCTGGTTGACCAGCCTTGTCAGCGCCTATCAGGCTCATGCAAACGCCCGCCGGGTGTGGCGAAGCAAGACAGCGCCGCGTGAGCTCATGCCCCGACTCCCTGACCTTGTGGAGGATCGGCTGGAAGGGATGGATCGCACGAACGTCGTCGTCTACAGTGAAGGGCGGGCGGTCAACCCATTCGTGGGAAGCGGACACCGCGTTGCCGACTGGCTTGTCCGGATTAATGTCCGGCGGGGCGTTCCCCACGACGGCGGCGACCGAAAAGAACCTAAGCCAGTTGACGTAGTCGAGTTCTACCGGTTCCTTCATGAGCAGTGGTGCGCAGAGCGAGCGATGGTGGCCCGTTGCGGCTTCCGGCTCTATGTGGACGGTAGCCGGCTCCACCCGCCCTCGGTGCTTCTACCCACTGGCTATGGTCCGCCGCTGAGCCGGCTGCCGACGGCGAAGCTGTTGGAGTACGTCCGCCAGCCGACGCATGAGGAGCATCAGCGGGTTTACTTCTATCTAGAGTCAGCGAGCCACCACGGCGAGCTCGTCGTCACGTTGCTCACTCGTGCGTACCTTCAGGGTCCCGTACTATTCGTTGACATCACGTTGAATGCTCTGCTGCCCACAGATCCGCTAATCATTGCAGTCGCCCGCGACCAGCCGTCACATATCCCTGATATCGCCTGGCGTGTCCTGCGCGCCGGCACCGCCCGGTTGCCGACGCTCCTGTTAACCAGCCCAGCGCGAGTCGGCGCACGAGCCAGGACAGCAATGAGATCTTGCCGCATCCAGCGCCTCAGCCGGCGCGCGGTCCGCTGGGACCGGCATGTCGACTATGGTGCTGGGATCAGTGCCCGTGAAGGTTTCTCGTTGGTCGATCTTGTCCAGTTGGGCCATAACGTCATCACTGACCTTGAGCGTCAAGCCGTGTATATGCAGGCACGCGTACTAGGCGCCCTCAAGGTCTTTTTGGAGGAACGGGACATCGATACATCCGACTTTGACCAGGCTCGGCAGACGATCGTGAACAATATCCAGAACTGGAACATCGAAAGCGTTAAGGCGGGCATGGTTGGCTTTGGGAACGCCAATACATTTGCTGGTGTACTTCCCCGCAGTACCGTGCGTGATCCTAGTGGAGATGACAAGAAATGATTCAGCCATTCAGCCAGAATGTCAATGTCGGGAAAATTAATGCTGTTCAGGTGGGGTTTGGAAACGGCAGTACGTTCATGGTTGGCGATCATCTATCGACGGTCTCGGCCGCGCCGACACCTACGTTGGGTGTGGTAACAGCATTAGAGGAAGAGTTCGTAGCCATGAAGGCGTTGCTGGACAGCCCTGCGCCCGGGACGGCAGCTGACGACCGGGGCTGTTACGAGATCGGCACAGTGCCCAGCGCGGACCCTGATGAGCCGCACCTGGTGGTGCTGACCCTGCTGGGAGAGACCGGCACTCACGCGGCGGCCAGCTCCTGTGCACACCTGGCTCGGAGCTTTGGGTCGGTCAACTGTGTGCTGATGGTGGGAGTAGCCGCCGGAGTGCCCAGACCCGACACCCCACGCAGACACGTGCGGCTAGGGGACCTTGTAGTGGCATCCTGGGGAGTTGTCGACTATGACCACGTAGTGGAGCTAATACAGGGCAGGACGCTGCGTCAGCACTTTCCACTACCCTCCCCGCTGCTGGCCAGCAGGGCCAAGATACTGAGGGCGGAGGAGCGAAGCGGTCGGCGGCCGTGGCGGCGATGGCTAGACGAGGGAGCGCAGAACCTACCGGGGTATGAGCGGCCTCCGACGGAGACTGACGCAGTCTTTGCGGGGAAGGGTGGCCGGCTCACTGCACACCCGGACACGACGCAGACAGGGCACGAACCAGGCTGGCCGAAGGTGCACTACGGGCTGATCGGCAGCGCTGACCGATCGTTACGCAACGCTGTCGTTCGAGATGACATCGCGGTTCCACACGATCTGCTAGCAATAGAGATGGAGGGAACCGGCATCGGAAGGTCCGCCTTTTCGTCTGGCCTAGAGTGGTTCGTGGTGAGAGGAATCAGCGACTACGGCGACGATCGGACCAACCTGGTGTGGCGCAACTACGCATCGTTGGCCGCCGCGGCGTACACCCGCGCGCTGCTGCAACAGTGTCCGCCCATAGCTCCCCGCGGAGGCCATACCAGGCAGACGGGTTCTACCAGGTCATAGGGCTGCCGCCTGGTCACACCACAACTTGGCATGGTCTCGGCCCGACCGGAGCAACTAGGCGGACTGTGGCTCGACGACCCGCTAGCGTGGCGGGCATGACCCGTCATAGCGAGCGCAACCAGCCGGTTCGCGCTGTGGCGTACGACATCGTCGCCAGCGACCTGTGGCGGTGGGTCGAGGCGGCGCAGGACGAGCCGGTGCGCCGGTTCGCGGCCGAGTTCGCCGGCCTGGACCGGGAGCACCGCGAGCGGCTGCGTGAGCGCCTGTCCGAGCCGGACTTCCAGGCCCTGCTCACCTACGGGCAGCGCAGCGCGCTCGCCGCGCTGCGCACCGGCGACGTGCGGCATGTGGTGAGCGCCTTCGACGCGCTGTCGGCGGTCAACCTCGACCAGGTGAGCGACGACCGCGACGTGGGCATGGTGGCGGCGCTGCTCACCTACGCGGGCCGGCGCGTCGACGGGCAGCTGGCGCAGCTCGTCGCACCGGCGGTGGCCCGGGCCGAGCCGGACCTGGCCGAGCTGCTCACCGAGGTTCTCAGCGAGCCCATCGACCTCGCTGTCGACTGCGGCTACCGGGAGGCGGACACCCCGGCCAGGCGGGTGCTCCTGGGCGACGAGGGCGAGCCGTTCCAGCCCCAGGCGGACCTGGTGACCCCGCGTACGCGTTGGCCGGCGTGCTGGGGGCGGACCGGTACCACGTCGACGCGATCAGCATCGATAACCGGCTGTACGAGGTCTGGCTGGGCGGGGCCCGCAACCCGGCGGCGGTCGCCGCGGCGGAGCGGCTGACCGGCTGCGCGCAGGTCAGCGCCGACCGGCTCGACACCGACCAGTGGCACTCGCTCGCCATCTACCTCGCCGAGGCCGGCGACGAGCCGGCCGCCGCGGCGATCGCGGCCGCAGCCGACGAGCAGGGCCGGCGGCGCCCCCAGTTCGGCCTGGCCGCGGGGCGTCTCTGCGCGGTCATGTATGCGAGCACGCCGGACGTCTCGGTGCCGCCGGCCGAGGACACCGGGTCGCTGCGCCGCTTCCGGCCCGTGGCCGCGGCGCTCCTGGCCCGGACATGACTGACCTGTGAGACGCCGGGGTACTCATAGACACGGGTCACAGGCATGAGCCCCCGACGCTTGTTACGGGCATGATTACGGCCATGACCGAGCCTGCGCCCAACCCGCCCGCCGCCCTGCGGCCCGGCCCCCTGGCCGGCCTGCGCGTCATCGAGATCGCCGGGATCGGTCCGGCGCCGTTCGCCGCGATGGTCCTCGCCGACCTCGGTGCCGAGGTGGTCCGGGTGGACCGGTTCTACGACGGGCCGCTCGGCCTGGACGCGCAGCTGGACCTGCTGAACCGGGGCAAGCGGTCGGTGGCCGTGGACCTCAAGCACCCGCGTGGCCCGCAGGTCGTACGCGACCTGGCGGCCCGTGCCGACGTACTGGTGGAGGGGTTCCGTCCGGGCGTGGCCGAGCGGCTGGGCATCGGGCCGCAGGAGTGCCGGGAGGTCAACCCGCGGCTGGTCTACGGCCGGATGACCGGCTGGGGGCAGGACGGGCCGCTGGCGCACACGGCCGGGCACGACCTGACGTACCTGGCGCGGACCGGTGTGCTGCACGCGATCGGGCCGGCCGACAGGGCACCGGTGCCGCCGCTGAACCTGCTGGGCGACTACGGCGGCGGCGGGATGCTGCTCGTGGCCGGCGTGCTGGCCGCCCTGTGGCGCGCCGAACGCACCGGCGAGGGCCAGGTGGTCGACGCGGCCATCGTCGACGGGGTCGCGCTGCTGGCCGCCCAGCTCTCCGGGCTGCTCCACAGTGGACTTTGGCAGGACCGCCGGGGCGCCAACCTGCTCG
>DASRIS010000192.1:0-17739 GCA_035649895.1 Micromonosporaceae bacterium
CGACAGCGCTGGCATCAGTCGACGGGCCGCACCACGATACGGCGCTGCGGCTCCACGCCCTCGGACTCACTCTCGACCCCGGGCAGTGAGTTGATCACATCGTGTACGCACTTCCGCTCAAAGGCCGACATCGGCTCCAGGCGGACGGCCTCGCCGTACTCCTTGACCTTCTCGGCTGCGTTCTTAGCCACCGCGGCGAGCTCCTTGCGGCGGGCCGCCCGGTACCCGCTGATGTCGAGCAGCAGCCGGCTGGGTGAGCCGGTCTGCCGGAAGACGGCGAGCCGGGCCAGCTCCTGGAGCGCCTCAAGGGTCGCCCCCCGCTGGCCCACCAGCGCGTTGAGCCGGGCGCCGACCACCTCGACGACGGGGCGGCCACCGGCGACCAGCTCGTCGATGTCTCCGTCATAGTCGAGGATGTCCAGCAGGCCCTCGATGTAGTCGGCGCCGATCTCGCTCTCGTGGAACAGCTCGCTCTCGGACGCCGACGCGGACCGCTCGTCACCGGCCTTCTCGACATCGTCCCCGGACCCTGGGTCGTCCGGGTCGGCCAACGCCAGATCCTCTGGCACATCGGCGTCGACCGGAGCATGGGCGGGCTTGACCGCGGGCTCGGTAACGGACGGGGTGCTGGTATCGGTCACGGCTCATCTCCGTACTGCGTGTTCGAATGTGCCCGCGGCACCCCTGGGACGAGGCCGCGACAGAGGTCTTAGGGTCAGCCGGTCGGGCGCTTCGCCTTGGCACCGCGCTTCTTCGGGTTGACCGGCTTGGCGCCGGGCTTGGGAGCGAGCGACCTCGGCTCCGCGGCCGGCTGCACCGGCGGCGGTGCCGGCTTCGACCGGCGGAACAGGCCGCCTCGTCCGGGCTCGCCACCGTTGCTCGGGGCCGCATTTGCCGCTTCCTTACCGGAGGCGGTGCCCTTTCCCTCGGCAGCCGCAGTGCCCTTTCCGGCAGTGGCGCCGCTGCCCGCGCCGCCCTTCCCGGCGGGCCCGGCACCCTTACCCGCCGCGCCTGGGGCCTTCGCAGCACCTGAGGCCTTCGCCGCGCCTGCGGCCTTGGACGCCCTCGGCGCGCCGGCCGTGCCCCCGCCGGCCTTCGTCCCGGCGGCGCCCTTGCCGTTCATCTTCGGCGGCGGGTACTTGCGCAGCACCCAGAACTGCTGGCCGAGTGAGAAGAGGTTGGTCGTCGTCCAGTAGATGACCACACCGATCGGGAAGGGATAGAGGAAGCCGGAGATGAGCAGCGAGGCCGGGATGCCGTACAGCATCAGCTTCTGGATCATGCGCTGCTGCGGGTCCTCGGACCAGCCGGTCTTGAGGATCATCTGGCGGCTGGTGAGGTACGTCGTCACGATCATGATGAGCACCAGGACGCCCGCCACGACCTTCACCCCGGCGTTGCCGGTGGAGAAGCTCTCGGAGATCGGCGCGGCGAACAGCTTCGCCAGCGAGGCGTCGTGGAACTGCTCGTACGACCAGCCGTACGACGTGGTCTTGGGGTCGGTCCGATCCGGGTTCAGCCGGCGCAGCACGTGGAAGAGGCCGAAGAAGACCGGAATCTGCAGCACCAGCGGGAGGCAGCCCATGAGCGGGTTGGCCTTCTCCTTGCGGTAGAGCTCCATGAGCTCCTTCTGCAAGGTCTCCCGGTCGCCCTTGTGCTTCTCCTGCAGCTCCTTGACCTGGGGCTGAAGCGCCTGCATCGCCCGCTGCGACTTGATCTGCTTGACGAACAGCGGGAACAGGATGACCCGTACCGTGATCACCAGGAAGACGATCGCGAGGATCCACTCCCAGTTGGTGGCGAGGAAAGCCGACTTCGGCAGCGCCCTGTCCCAGATTGAGTGCCAGAAGAGCAGGATCTGGGAGATCGCCCAGTAGATCCAGTCCATCAAGGTGCGGCTCCAGTCAGGTCAGTGCCGGCGCTCCGGCGCCGCGCTGGCGGCACCGGGTCGTGCCCGCCGGGGTGGAACGGGTGGCAGCGCAGCAGCCGCCAGATCGTCAGGCCGGTCCCGCGCACCGCCCCGTGCACCGTGAGCGCCTCCAGGGCGTACGCGCTGCATGACGGGTAGAACCGACAGCGAGCCGGCAGAGCCGGGCTTATCCAACGACGGTACGCGATGACCGCAGCCGCCAGCACGCGACCGCCGAGCGAGGTCGGCCGCGGCGCGGGGCCGGTCACCGGGTGCCCCCCGATGCCGCCGGGCGGCGCGGTGCCCGCGTGGCCGCCAGGGCCGCGTCCAGGCTGAGGCCGAGCTGGGCGTACGAGGCGTCGCCCGCGCCGGGTAGCGCCCGCACCACGAGCACGGCCCCGGTGGGCAGCTCCGCGATCCGTTCCCGAACCAGGTGGCGCAGCCGGCGCCGGACGCGGTTACGGACCACCGCGCCGCCGACCGCCCGTGGGACGACGAAGCCGGCACGTGCGGGGGTCGACTGCCCCTCGTCACGCACCGGCTCGGACACTGTTGGCGCCGGCGACGCCTGTGCGACCGCTGGAACGTGCAGGTGCACGACCAGGCTTCCCCGGCCGGCCCGACGGCCGGCCCGCACCGCAGCCTGGAACTCGGCGCGGCAGCGCAGGCGCTGGGCGTTGGCCAGCACGGCCCAACCTCTCTTGGTCGGCCCCGCTGCCGGCTCAGGCCGACAGGCGGGTGCGACCCTTGGCGCGGCGGGTCGCGATGATCGCGCGGCCGGCCCGGGTGCGCATCCGCAGCCGGAAACCGTGGGTCTTGGCGCGCCGGCGGTTGTTCGGCTGGTACGTACGCTTGCTCACGTCAGGCTCTCCATCGCGACTCTTCGCGTGCACCACGCGGGTGTGTAACCGGGTTCCATGCTAGCGGCGCATCCGGCGCGCAGCAGTGCGGACGCCCCGGTTGCGGGGCGCCCGCGTAGCCGTCTAAGGCTACGCGCCTGGTAGATGGCGGTCAAACTATCCAGCGGACGGTCGGATTATGACGCCAACAACCCGACGGTGTGGACAACGGTTGGACGGGTGTGGACAACGCTGTTAGCGTCCCCGATTGCCAGTGGAGACCGCACCCGAAGGGGGCGCCCGGTTTGGGCGGATCGGGTCGGTGCTCCGTCTCTTCTCAGAGCCACCGGATGCCCAGCTCTCTGGTGGCGCCGCACAGACCAGGAGCCGCCGAGGTCACGCAGCTAGGACTCGATACACAGGTTGTGGACAACCTGTGGAAGACCAGGCACCGGAGGTACGCAGCGTTCCGGCCGGGAGCCGCGGCTGGTACGCGGGCAGCGACAGGGGGGATGGCGCCATGAGCGAGCGCGGCGCGCGAACGGGACAGCATGGCGGACGTACCGCCGCGGCCAAGCGCGGCGGGGGGGCCACCGCGGTGGGGCGCGGCGAGGCGACGCCATGACCGAGCCTGGTGACCGGACGTTGATGCTGGGCGACCTCGGCGCACTCTGGTCGAGCGCGACCGGCGAGCTGGCCGACGAGATCGTCTCGCCGCAGCAGCGGACGTACCTGCGGCTGACCCGGCTGCGGGCGATCGTGGAGGACACCGCGCTGATCTCGGTGCCGGACTCGTTCACCCGGGACGTCATCGAGGCCCGGCTGCGACCCGCCATCACCGAGGCGCTCTCCCGCCAGATGGGCCGGCCGATCCAGGTGGCGGTCACGGTACGCCAGCCAGAGGACCCCGCGGCCACGCCGCCGGGAGGCGCCGCTACGGCTATGCCGCAGACCGCAGACGGACCAGGCCTCGGCGGACCAGGCCTCGGCGGACCAGGCTTCGGCGGGCCGGGAGCCAGCGGGCCGGGAGCCAGCGGGCCGGGAACCGGCGGACCAGATGGCGCCGGGCCAAGCGTGGGCAGGCCGGGGATGGCGGCGCCGGATGACCCGTACGCGCGCCTCGCGCCACCGGCCTACATCCCCGGCAGTCCCGGGGCGGCGGCCGGCGGGGGGATGGTCACCGGCGACACCTACACCAGCGACGGCTATACCAGCGACAGCTACACCGGCGACAGCTACACCGGCCAGCACAGGCCTGGCAGCGGCTATACCGGTCATCCGGTCGGTGGAGCGGGCATCGCCGGTCCGGACGAAGGCCTCGCCGGGCGCCGTCTGGACGAGGGGCTGGCCGGCCAGCGCACCGCTGGCGAGCGGTTCGGCGGCGGGCCGCCGGTCGGCATCCGTCCGGGCCTCGGCACGGGCCCTCTCGGCCCCGGTCCGACCCCCGGTCCGACCCCCGGTCCGACCCCTGGTGCCGGCCCCTTCGGCCGCGGTGCCGGTACCCTCGGCCACGGTGTGGGCGGCTCTCTCGGCCATGGCCCCGCCCTCGGCGCAGGCTCGGAGAACGGCCCCGGCCGCAACGTCGCGCCGCACCGCGCCGACCTCGGTCCGGTGCGGGAGGACCTGCGCGGGCGGCCGGCTGGCGGGCCCGCCGACGTCGGGGGGAACCGGCTCAACCCGAAGTACATGTTCGAGACGTTCGTCATCGGCTCCAGCAACCGGTTCGCGCACGCGGCCTCGGTGGCGGTGGCCGAGTCACCGGCGAAGGCGTACAACCCGCTGTTCATCTACGGCAGCTCTGGGCTGGGCAAGACCCACCTGCTGCACGCCATCGGGCACTACGCGACGACACTCGGTAACGCCCGCTCGGTGCGGTACGTGTCCACCGAGGAGTTCACCAACGACTTCATCAACTCGCTGCGCGACGACAAGACCAGCGCGTTCCAGCGCCGCTACCGGGACGTGGACATCCTCCTGATCGACGACATCCAGTTCCTGGAGAACCGGGAGCGCACCCAGGAGGAGTTCTTCCACACCTTCAACACGCTGCACAACGCGAACAAGCAGATCGTGATCACCTCCGACCGGTCGCCCAAGCAGCTGTCCACGCTGGAGGACCGGCTGCGTACCCGGTTCGAGTGGGGCCTGCTCGCCGACATCCAGCCGCCGGACCTGGAGACGCGGATCGCGATCCTGCAGAAGAAGGCCGCCCAGGAGCGGCTCTTCGCGCCGCCGGACGTGCTGGAGTTCATCGCGTCCCGGATCTCCAACTCGATCCGGGAGCTGGAGGGCGCGCTGATCCGGGTCACCGCGTACGCGTCCCTCACCCGCTCCCCGGTGGAGCTCGCGCTCGCCGAGGAGGTGCTGCGCGACTTCATCCCGGACGGCACCGGCCCGGAGCTCACGGCCGACCAGATCATGGTGGCCACCTCCGAGTACTTCGGGGTGAGCATGGAGGACCTGCGCGGGCACTCCCGCTCGCGGGTCCTGGTCAACGCCCGCCAGGTGGCGATGTACCTGTGCCGCGAGCTGACAGACCTGTCGCTGCCCCGGATCGGACAGGCGTTCGGCGGCCGGGACCACACCACCGTCATGCACGCTGACCGAAAGATCCGCCAGCAGATGGCCGAACGGCGGTCGCTCTACAACCAGATCGCCGAGCTTACGAACCGGATCAAGCAGACTCCGTAGCCGTTCGGCTCGCCCGTCCACAACACCTATCCACAGGCTGTGGATAACTTCTGGGGACGCGCTGTGGACGTACCCGGTGGGTGTCTTGGCGGTCGACGGCGGGTGAGGTAGTTATCCCCAGAGCTGGGGGAGAAACCTGTGCTCATCCAGTGGATGAACGGTGGATAGCCGGGGATAACCGCGGACGCCGGCGGCGGCTGTGTGCAAACAGGCGTCCTGGCGACCGTTTATCCACACCCCGCGCACTCCGGCAAGGCGGCTGTGGGCTGGGCAGACGGTGCTCCTCCACAGGATCCACAACACCGACGAAGACGATGGAAGATCTTTCTAGTAGGGAAACAAAACCAATCATCACGGCTGGGGAGAAGTGCGCTGGGAAGGCGCGGTACGGTGTCCCGGTTGGCCTCGCTGGCCGCCTCATCGCGGAGGGCAATCTGATGAAGTTCCGAGTCGAGCGTGACGCGCTCGCCGACGCTGTCGCGTGGACCGCGAAGAGCCTGCCCAGCCGCCCGTCAGTGCCGGTGCTGGCCGGGGTGATGCTGCGGGTCGGCGACGGGGCGCTGCACGTCTCGGGCTTTGACTACGAGGTCTCCAGCCAGGTCACGATCGACGTGCAGGCCGACTCCGACGGCGCGGCCCTGGTGTCCGGCCGGCTCCTCGCCGAGATCACCAAGGCCCTGCCAGCCAAGCCGGTCGACATCGCGGCCGTCGGCTCGCATCTTGAGCTGGTGTGCGGCAGCGCCCGCTTCACGCTGCCCACCATGCCGGTGGAGGACTACCCGACCCTGCCCGACATGCCGGCCACCGCGGGCACCGTGGACGCCGGGGTGTTCGCTGCGGCGGTGGCCCAGGTCGCGATCGCCGCCGGGCGGGACGACACGCTGCCGATGCTCACCGGGGTCCGGATGGAGATGGACGGGGCGACGCTGAGCCTGATCGCCACCGACCGGTACCGGCTGGCGCTGCGCGAGCTCTCCTGGCGGCCGCAGGATGAGGGCGGCAGCATGCACGCGCTGGTGCCGGCCAAGACCCTGGCCGACACCGCCAAGACCATGGGCCCGCTCGGCGGCGAGGTGACGATCGCGCTGGCCCGCGGCGGGGCCGGCGAAGGGATGATCGGCTTCTCCGCGGGGACCCGCCGCACGACCAGCCGGCTGCTCGACGGCGACCTGCCCAAGGTCCGCGCGCTGCTGCCGGAGACGCACGCCGCCCAGGCCCGGGTGAGCGTCTCGGCGCTGGCCGAGGTGGTCCGCCGGGTCGCCCTGGTGGCCGAGCGGGCGACCCCGGTGCGCCTGACCTTCGGCGAGGACGGCCTGGTGGTCGAGGCCGGCGGCACCGAGGACGCGCGGGCGAGCGAGGCGATGGACGCCACGTTCACCGGCGAGCCGCTCACCGTGGCGTTCAACCCGCAGTACCTGCTGGACGGCCTGACCGCGCTCGACAAGCCGGTCGCCGTGCTGTCCATGGTGGACCCGAGCAAGCCGGCCCTGCTGGCGCCCGGGACCGAGGACGGGGAGACTGTCGAGGGCTACCGTTACCTGATCATGCCGATCCGGCTCGGCCGCTAGCGCTCCAGCGCAACGCCGGCCTTGCGGAAGGGGGCTAGTGATGCAGCTGGGGCTGGTCGGACTCGGCCGCATGGGCGGCAACATGCGCCAGCGGCTGCGCCGCGCCGGGCACGAGGTGGTGGGCTACGACCGCAACCCGGAGGTCTCGGACGTCGCCGGCCTCGCCGAGCTGGCTGGCAAGCTGGGCTCGCCCCGGGTCGTGTGGGTGATGGTGCCGGCCGAGCACACCTCCGCAGCCATTGACGAGGTCGCCGCGGTCCTCGGCGAGGGTGACATCATCATCGACGGGGGAAACTCCCGCTTCTCCGACGACGCGCCACGGGCCCAGCGGCTGGCCGAGCGGGGCATCGGCTACCTGGACGTCGGCGTGTCCGGCGGGGTCTGGGGCCTGGAGGCCGGCTACGCGCTCATGGTCGGCGGCGCTGACGCGGACGTCGAGCGGTGTATGCCGATCTTCGAGGCGCTCAAGCCGGCCGGCGAGTTCGGCTTCGTGCACGCGGGGCCGGTCGGCGCCGGACACTACGCCAAGATGGTCCACAACGGCATCGAGTACGGGATCATGCACGCCTACGCCGAGGGCTACGAGCTGCTGACCGCCTCCGGGCTCGTCACCGACGTGCCGGGCGTGGTCCGGTCGTGGCGGGAGGGGACGGTCATCAAGTCCTGGCTGCTCGACCTGCTGGACCGCGCGCTGGCGGAGGACCCGACCCTGGCCGGGCTGCGCGGCTACGCCGACGACACCGGCGAGGGCCGGTGGACCGTTGAGGAGGCGATCCGGCTCGCCGTACCGATGAACGTCATCGCCGCGGCGCTGTTCGCCCGCTTCGGCTCGCGGCAGGACGACTCGCCGGCAATGAAGGCGGTCGCCGCACTGCGGGCGCAGTTCGGCGGCCACGCGGTCCGGAAGGGCTGACTTCCCTGTACGTACGCTCGCTGGAGCTGGTCGACTTCCGCTCCTACGCGCACGTGGCCGTCGGCTTCGACCCCGGGCCCAACGTGCTCGTCGGCGCCAACGGCGCGGGCAAGACCAACCTGGTCGAGGCGCTCGGGTACGTCGCCACGCTGGGCAGCCACCGGGTGGCCGCGGACGCCCCCCTGGTGCGGGCCGGCGCGGAGACCGCGGTGATCCGTACCGCTGTCGTCCACGACGGGCGGGAGCTGGTCGTCGAGCTGTCGGTGACGCCGGGCAGGGCGAACCGGGCCCGGCTCGGGCGCGCCCCGGTGAGCCGGGCGCGCGACGTGCTCGGCGTACTGCGGCTGGTGCTCTTCGCCCCGGAGGACCTGGCCCTGGTCCGGGGCGATCCGGCGGAGCGGCGGCGCTACCTCGACGACCTGCTCGTCGCCCGGCAGCCGCGCTACGCCGGCGTGCGTGCCGACTACGACCGGGTGCTCCGCCAGCGCAACGCGCTGCTGCGCACCGCCTACCTGGCCCGCAAGGCCAGTTCCGGCAGCCGCGACCTGTCCACGTTGGACGTGTGGGACCTGCACCTGGCCGAGCACGGGGCAGCGCTGCTGGCCGGCCGGCTGGAGCTGGTCGCCGCGCTCGCCCCGCACGTGGCGAAGGCGTACGACACGGTGGCCGGCCGGGGCGGCTCGGCCGCGGTCGCGTACCGCTCCGGGCTGGGTGAGGCGGCCGGGCTGGGTGAGATGGCGGGGCTGGGCGGGGTGGCCGGACCGGGCGGGGTGGCCGGCGGTCCTGGCGCGGCGGACCGGGGCGCGCTCGCCCGGGCGCTGGGCGAGGCGCTGCGCCAGGCCCGGCCGGCCGAGGTGGAGCGGGGCGTCACGCTCGTCGGCCCGCACCGCGACGACCTCACCCTCGCGCTGGGCGAGCGCCCCGCCAAGGGGTACGCCAGCCAGGGCGAGTCATGGTCGTACGCGGTGGCGCTGCGGCTGGCAGCGTACGACCTGCTGCGCTCCGAGGGGGTGGAGCCGGTGCTCGTGCTCGACGACGTCTTCGCGGAGCTGGACACCGGCCGGCGGGATCGGCTGGCCGCCCTGGTCGGCACGGCCAGCCAGGTGCTGGTCACCTGCGCCGTCCCGGACGATGTCCCGCCCAGCCTGCGTGGGGTGCGCTTTGACCTGGCCGACGGGGAGGTACGCCGTGCGGGGTGACACGCCGGGTGGGCAGGCTGGTTCGGGCCCGCCGCACACCGATCCTGCCCCGGCCGGCGGACAGGCTGGTGGCTCCGGTGGACGGTCCGGCGGGTCCGGCGGACAGGCCGGAGGGTACAGCGGGCGGTCCGGTGGGTCCGGAGACCCGGCGGCGCCGGACGCGGCTGGGGCGGGCGGTGCCGCCGGGGTGAGCGGTCCCGACCTCGCCCGAGCGGCGCTGGACGCGGCTCGGGCCCGCCGGGGCACCCGGCGCGGAGCCGGGTACGGGTGGTCCGCCGGGCAGGGCGGGGGGCGCGGCGGCGGGCGCTCGGACCTGGTGGGCGACGACGCCGGGATGCCGGCCGGCGCAGGCGAGCCAGGCGGCGCAGGCGAGCGTGGCAGTGCTGACGGGCGTGGCAGTGCTGACGGGCGTGGTAGTGCTGGCGGGCCGGACGCGGCTGGCACCGGTGCCGGGGCCAGTGCTGGTCCTACCGCCGCCGATGCCGGTGCGGGTGTGGCTACCGGTGGTGCCGATGCCGGCCAGGCGGCCGGCGGTCGCGCGGCGCCCGTCCCGCCGGCGGGGCGCGGCCGGACCGCTCGCCCGGCGACCCGGCGGCGAGGTTACTCCGGCGCCGGGCCGGACCCCCGCGACCCGCAGCCGTTCGGCGCGATCCTGGAACGGTTGGTCAAGGCGCGCGGGTGGGGCCGTCCAGCGGCCGAGGCGACCGTCTTCGGCGCCTGGGAGCGGGTGGTGGGTCCGGATATCGCCGCGCACAGCCGCCCGGTGAAGCTGGAGGGCGGTGAGCTGACCGTGGAGGCGGAGTCCACCGCGTGGGCGACCCAGCTGCGCATGCTCGCCGGCACGCTGCTGGTGCGGATCGCCGCGGCGGTGGGGCACAACGTGGTCACCAGGCTGCGGGTGCACGGACCCGCCGCACCGTCCTGGTCGCGGGGTCCCCGCCGGGTCCGCGGCCGCGGCCCACGGGACACCTACGGCTAGAGACCCAACTTGGACTATTCCTATCTTTGGGTTAACCACCGTATTCGTACCGGGCCGCCCTGAAGATAAAAGGGCCGAAAATTGGTCAACCAGGATCGACGGGTGGCCCTCTGCGGGTCAAGCTTTGCAATCTAGAAGACTTATACCTGGATAGCGTGCATAAGTCTTCTAGATCTCGAACTGGCCAGATTCGAGCTGTGCCGGTCGCCGGGGAGCTTGGGAACCGCTGTATACCGGAGTAGCTCAGTCCGCTGCGGCTGTCTGCGCCAACCGCATCACGCCAAGATCGGGATCTGATGCGCCGGATGTGTAGTTGCGGTGCACATCCCATGTCACAGTCGTGATCTTGAAGAGTGTGGGGTGGCTGAACGGATAAATGGGTGTTGAACCGGTAAAGGGGGCCGGTCGAGGCGAGCAGATCGGGCGTGGTCAAGTTCCGTCTGATCTCAGCGAAGTGGCTCAGAAGTCGGCGTAGACGGCGAAGCCACGGTCGGCGCACCGCCGGTAGAACTGCCCGAGCACATCCAGCTCGGTAAGCGTGAAGCTCCACTGCGGCGCCCCACCCGCCTCCCGGCGCAGCCGGTCCAGCCGGCTGTCCAGCCAGCGCAGCTGCTGCTCGGCGAGGCGGTTGTCGGCGAGGGCGGCGGTGAGCACCTGCGCCACCGTCTCGAACGTGACCTCCTCGCCGAGCGGGTGGTGCCCCTCGACGAAGCGCTCCAGGCCGCCCGCGATCCAGGCGCAGCCGTCCGGGTCGATCACCGGGTCCTCGTCCTCGGTCGACGCGTCAGTGGCGTAGAGCACACCGGACAGTCCCAGCATCAGGTCGACGAGCTCGATGTACGCGGTCACGCGTACCGTGCCGGTCTTGGCGATGTGTCCAGCGAGGGCGGCAGCCGGGGCGGGCACCTGCGGCTCGTCGGCGAGGACGGCGAAGTCGACGAACTCGGCCGGGGCCACCGGGTCGTAGAAGCGTCCGGTGCGTGGCCACTGCACGGCGACGTTGTCCAGCCCCATCGGCGTACCACACCTTTCACCTCGGCGGGGGCGAGGTTACGGCACGCGCAGGCCGGCGTGCGACCCCACCCGGGGCAGCCCGTAGGGCGTACCCTCGCAGTCACCGACACCGACCTCGGCGGTGCTGTTCGCTCCGTCGGCGCCGTGTGATCGGTGGGTGCGTGGGGGGAGTCGCGGACCGAGTGGTTCGGGCGGCTACGAAGGTCTCAGGGGTGCCGTAACGCGCTTCTGTCGCCCAGGCACAGTAGGATCGAAGGGTGTACGCCGCCGCGCATCGCGGGCGGTGTCATTCATCCGCGGGTTGCGGAGAGGCTCGTCCGCGGCTGCGGAGAGAGGGACGACGTCGGTGCCGAAGAAGCAGGACGACTACACGGCTGCCTCGTTGACCGCCCTTGAAGGGCTGGAAGCGGTGCGCAAGCGCCCAGGGATGTATATCGGTTCCACCGGGGAGCGGGGCCTGCACCACCTGGTGCAGGAGGTGGTCGACAACGCCGTGGACGAGGCCCTGGCCGGCTTCTGCGACACGATCGACGTGGTGCTGCTCGCCGACGGCGGGGTCCGGGTGGTGGACAACGGGCGGGGCATCCCAGTCGACATGCACCCCAAGCTCAAGAAGCCGGGCGTTGAGGTGGCGCTGACCGTGCTGCACGCGGGCGGCAAGTTCGAGGGCAAGGCGTACACGGTCTCCGGCGGCCTGCACGGGGTCGGCGTCTCGGTGGTGAACGCGCTCTCCACGCGGATGGAGGTGGAGATCCACAAGGACAGCCACGTGTGGCGCCAGCAGTACCACTTCGCCAAGCCGACGCCGCTGGTCAAGGGGGAGCGGACCCGGCGGAGCGGCTCGAGCGTCAGCTTCTGGCCCGACCCGAAGATCTTCGAGACCACCGAGTTCAGCTTCGAGATCATCTCCCGGCGGCTGCAGGAGATGGCGTTCCTCAACCGCGGCCTCACCATCCACCTGCGCGACGAGCGCAAGCGTGACGAGGGCGGCCCGGCCCGCGAGGTGACCTACCTCTACAAGGGCGGCATCGCCGACTTCGTGCGCCACCTCAACCTGACCAAGACCCCGCTGCACCGCTCGGTGGTGGAGTTCACCGCCGATGGCGAGGGCATGTCGGTCGAGGTGGCGATGCAGTGGAACGAGTCGTACGGCGAGTCGGTCTACACCTTTGCGAACACCATCAACACGCACGAGGGTGGCACGCACGAGGAGGGGTTCCGGGCCGCGCTGACCACGGTGGTCAACAAGTACGGCAGCGACAAGAAGCTGCTCAAGGGCGACGAGAAGCTCACCGGTGAGGACATCCGGGAGGGGCTGGCCGCCATCGTCTCGGTCGAGCTGGCGAACCCGCAGTTCGAGGGCCAGACCAAGACCAAGCTCGGCAACACCGACGTGAAGGGCTTCGTGCAGCGGGTCTGCAACGAGTGGCTGGCCGACTGGCTGGAGCGCAACCCGGGCGAGGCCAAGACGGTAATCATGAAGGCCTCCGCTGCGTCGCGGGCGCGCATCGCCGCAGCCCAGGCCCGCAAGCTGGCCCGGCGCAAGTCGCTGCTGGAGTCCAGCTCGATGCCGGGCAAGCTCTCCGACTGCCAGTCGACCGACCCGCGGGTCTCCGAGCTGTTCATCGTGGAGGGCGACTCCGCCGGCGGCTCCGCCAAGCAGGGGCGCGACCCCAAGTTCCAGGCGATCCTGCCGATCCGCGGCAAGATCCTGAACGTGGAGAAGGCGCGCATCGACCGGGTCCTCAAGAACAACGAGGTCCAGGCGCTGATCACCGCACTCGGCACCGGCATCCACGAAGAGTTCGACATCAACAAGCTGCGGTACCACAAGATCGTGCTGATGGCCGACGCGGACGTCGACGGCCAGCACATCCGTACCCTGCTGCTCACGCTGTTGTTCCGCTTCATGCGGCCGCTGGTGGAGCTCGGGCACGTCTACCTGGCCCAGCCGCCGCTCTACAAGATCAAGTGGAACAAGAAGGGCGACGACGCGCAGTACGCCTACTCCGACCGGGAGCGCGACGGGCTCATCGCGATCCGGCAGGAGAAGCGGGCGAACGCGAAGCCGGACGACATCCAGCGGTTCAAGGGCCTGGGGGAGATGAACTACCCGGAGCTGTGGGAGACCACGATGAACCCGGCCACCCGGACCTTGCTGCACGTCTCGCTGGACGACGCGGCGACTGCGGATGAGCTGTTCAGCGTGTTGATGGGTGAGGACGTCGAGGCTCGCCGCTCGTTCATCCAGCGCAACGCCAAGGACGTCCGCTTCCTGGATATCTAGCGATATCTAACGCGCAGAAACGGTTTCGCGGTTGGCCACAGCCGGGGTGCACCGCCCGGCCTAGACGATAAGGGTAGACAGTGACGGATCCGACCATGCCCGAAGACGACGACGCGGTCGAGGGGACCGGCGCCGGCGCGGACCACAGCGGTGACGGCACGGCGCGCAGCCGGATCGAGCCGGTCGGGCTCGAGGTGGAGATGTCGCGCTCGTACCTCGACTACGCGATGAGCGTGATCGTCAGCCGCGCCCTGCCGGACGTCCGCGACGGGCTCAAGCCGGTCCATCGCAAGATCCTCTATGCCATGTACGACTCGGGGTACCGCCCCGACCGCGGCTACGTGAAGTGCTCCCGGGTCGTCGGCGACGTGATGGGGCAGTTCCACCCGCACGGTGACGCGTCCATCTACGACGCCCTGGTGCGGATGGGCCAGCCCTGGTCGCTGCGCTACCCGCTGATCGACGGCAACGGCAACTTCGGCTCGCCCGGCAACGACCCGCCGGCCGCGATGCGCTACACCGAGAGCCGGCTCGACCCGCTCGCCATGGAGATGCTGCGCGACATCGACGAGGACACGGTCGACTTCGGGCCGAACTACGACGGGCGGGCGCAGGAGCCCAGCGTGCTGCCCTCGCGCGTGCCCAACCTGCTCATGAACGGGTCGGCCGGCATCGCCGTGGGCATGGCGACCAACATCCCCCCGCACAACCTGCGCGAGATCGGCGCGGCGGTGCAGTGGTGCCTGGCCAACCCGGAAGCCGACGAGCCGACCACCCTGGACGAGCTGATCAAGATCGTCAAGGGGCCGGACTTCCCCACGTACGGGCTGATCGTCGGCACGACGCCGATCATGGACGCGTACCGGACCGGGCGGGGCTCGATCCGGATGCGGGCGGTGGTCGAGGTCGAGGAGGACCGCCGCGGCCGGGCCCAGCTGGTCGTCACCGAGCTGCCGTACCAGGTCAACCCGGACAACCTCGCCGAGCGCATCGCCGACCTGGTCAAGGAGGGCAAGCTAAGCGGCATCGCGGACATCCGGGACGAGTCGTCCGGGCGTACCGGCATGCGGCTGATCCTGGTCCTCAAGCGGGACGCGGTCGCCAAGGTCGTGCTGAACAACCTCTACAAGCACACCCAGCTGCAGGAGACGTTCGGCGCCAACATGCTGGCGCTGGTCGACGGCGTGCCGCGCACGCTCAACCTGGCCCAGTTCGTGCGCCACTACGTCGCGCACCAGATGGAGGTCATCCGCAGGCGTACGGCGTACCGGCTGCGCAAGGCCGAGGAGCGGGCGCACATCCTGCGCGGCCTGGTCAAGGCCCTCGACGCGCTGGACGAGGTGATCGCGCTGATCCGGCGCTCGCCAACCGTCGACGAGGCGCGCACCGGCCTGATGCGGCTGCTCGACATCGACGAGGTCCAGGCCACCGCGATCCTCGACATGCAGCTGCGGCGCCTGGCGGCCCTGGAGCGGCAGAAGATCGTCGACGAGCTGGCCGAGATCGAGGTGAAGATCGCCGACCTCAAGGACATCCTGGCCAAGCCGGAGCGGCAACGGAAGATCATCTCGGACGAGCTGGGCGAGATCGTCACCAAGTGGGGCGACGAGCGCCGTACCCGGATCATCCCTTTCGACGGCGAGGTCTCGATGGAGGACCTCATCGCGCGCGAGGACGTGGTCGTCACGATCACCCGGACCGGGTACGCCAAGCGCACCAAGACCGACCTCTACCGCTCGCAGAAGCGGGGTGGCAAGGGGGTCTCCGGCGCCACGCTGCGCCAGGACGACATCGTCAGCCACTTCTTCGTCTGCTCCACGCACGACTGGATCCTGTTCTTCACCAACAAGGGCCGGGTCTACCGGGCCAAGGCGTACGAGCTGCCGGAGGCGAGCCGGGTGGCCCGCGGCCAGCATGTGGCGAACCTGCTCGCCTTCCAGCCGGACGAGCGCATCGCCCAGGTCATCGAGATCCACGACTACCAGGTCGCGCCCTACCTCGTCCTGGCCACCCGGAGCGGGCTGGTCAAGAAGACCCGGCTGGAGGAGTTCGACTCCAACCGGTCCGGCGGCATCATCGCGATCAACCTGCGCGACGACGACGAGCTGGTGGGCGCGTCGCTGATCGGGCCCGACGACGACCTGCTGCTGGTCTCCAAGCGCGCCCAGGCGATCCGGTTCAAGGCCGACGACGACGCCCTGCGGCCGATGGGGCGGGCCACCTCGGGCGTGATCGGCATGCGCTTCGGCGACGGGGACGAGCTGCTCGCGATGGAGGTCGTGCGCGACGGGATGGACGTGCTTACCGCCACGAATGGTGGGTACGCAAAGCGGACGCCGATCGAGGAGTATCCGATCCAGGGCCGGGGCGGGAAGGGGGTGCTGACCGCTAAGATCACCGAGCGTCGTGGGGGTCTCGTCGGTGCCGTGGTCATCAACCCCGATGATGAGCTGTTCGCCATCACCAGCAACGGTGGTGTCATCCGGACGCCGGTCAAACCTGTACGACGCACGCGTGACCGGAACACAATGGGGGTCAAGCTCATGGACCTCCCAGATGGCGTGACCCTCGTGGCCATTGCTCGCAACGCCGACGAGCCTGACGAACAGGACTAGTTGATGACGGAGACACAGGCGGTGTCGGGGGCTGCGGGGACCTCGACCCCGGTCGACACCGAGCCACGCGACGATGACGCCGCTGGCCGGTCCGTGGTCGGCCGGGCGACCGTTCCCGCGTCCGAGTCCTCGAAGAGCCCAGGCGCCACGGGAGACTCGCCGCCCGCCGACGACCGGCCGCGGTCTGGTGGGTCAGGGCCTGACCGGTCGGGATCTGACCGGTCGTCGCCCGATGACGAGCCGACGACCGAGCCGAGCACGAGCACATCGTCGGCACCCGCCTCGGGGAAGGCTGACCCGGCGGGTGCTGCCCCGGTTGACACGCGGAAGCCGAAGTCATCCGGCGGCTCGTCGGGCGGGTCCCGGCCAGGTGCTGGTTCGCCGGAGCCGGCTGTGGCCAAGCCGGACCCGTCGCGTCCGGGTGCGCTGGGCGCGTCCGGGGCGGCTCCCGACCCATCCGGGTCGGCCAAGGCCGGTCCTGGTTCATCGGTCTCCACCCGCACCTCCACGTCCACCGGGCCCAAGTCCGAACCTGAGCCGCCCGGTTCTGGGCCGTCCTCTAGCTTTGGGCCGCCCTCTGGCTCGGGGCCCTCCGCTGGCTCCGGGCCGTCTGGGCCTGGGGCTTCTGCACCGGCTGGGCCTGGCGCGCCAGCATCCGGCCGCGCCGGCAGTCCGAGGTTCACCCGGGCACCGGGCATGCCGGCGCCGCCTACATCTTCTGAGGAGCAGACGGCGCGTAGCGGCGCCGCTGCCAGCCAGGCCGCGGCGGGCCAGCAGGTGGTGTCGGGCCGGGCCGGCGTACCAGGGCAGCTTGGCCCCGGGGGCGGCGGCAGGCAAGGACCGGCCGCGGCGCCCACCTCGGGGGCTGGCCGGGGCGCCGGTACGGGCCTGGGCGTACCGGCTGTCGCCGCTGCCTCTGCTGCCGTACCGGTGGTGAGCGCACCGCCGAGCCAGGTGCCGGGGCGGCCCGTCCGCACCTCTGCGCCGGTGCCACCCGGTGGTCGACCGATGCCGCGTGGCGGGGTGGCCACCGGCCGCGTTGCGGTGGGCGGCGCAACCGGGGTCCGGCCCATGCCGGGGATGCCACTGGGCGCTGCCGGCTCGGCGCGAGTGAGCGAGGCGGTACGCGCAGCGCGCGCCAACGCCGCGGCAGCGGCTGCCCGCGGCCCCCGCCGGGCCCGGCTGAACCTCAAGCGGATCGACCCGTGGTCGGTGATGAAGTTCTCGTTCGCCGTCTCGCTCGTCCTGTTCATCGTGGTGATCGTCGCGACATCCGTGCTCTACCTCGCGCTCGACACGATGGGGGTCTTCGACAGCGTCAACTCGACGCTGTCAGACATGGTCGGTGCTACCGGCGGTGCCGACGGGGGCGGCGGCTTCAAGATCACAGCGAAGGGTGTGATCGGCATGGCGGGCCTCCTGGGCGCCGTCAACGTGGTGCTGTTCACCGCCCTGGCCACGCTGGCTGCGTTCATCTACAACGTCTGCGCCGACCTGGTCGGCGGTGTCGAGCTCACGCTCTCCGAGCGGGACTGACCGCCGCAAGGGTGCCGGACCGCGGGGTGTCCAACCCGCCCGCGCACGCCGCGCCAGGCGAGTTGGGGGAACGGCAGGGGGTACGGTAGCCTTGCTCGTCGCGCCCGAGGTCGTCTCGGCGAAGCCATCTGGCGTGGGCAGTCACGGGGCTATAGCTCAGTCGGTTAGAGCGCAGAGCTGATAACTCTG
>DASRIS010000193.1:0-16226 GCA_035649895.1 Micromonosporaceae bacterium
ACTGGGAAGCCCTTGTACATCGAGTCGAACAGTGCGCGCACCTTGCCCGCTGGCCACACGAACGGCCGCTGGATGTCCGGCAGTGCTATCTTGCCGTGCTCGATCGACTGCACCAGCAGCGAGACGGTGTATGTCGTGTCCTTGTAGAGCGTCTCCGCCATGTGTCAGTCCTTTGTGGTCAGAAGAGCGTCGCGGTCGGGGTGTCGGGCCGGCGACCCGCGCCGCGCTTGCGGGAGATCCCGCGCCGCGCCTCCTCGGCGTGGCGGGCGAAGTTGAGCTCCAGCAGGCGGTCCAGGATCTCCTGGCGTACGGCCGGGCCGATGGTGTAGCGCACGCCTTGCCGGGTCTCGTGAAAGCCGTGGTCCAGCACGAGGTCGTGCCAGCCGTACGCCTCGGCGACCGCGTGGTCGATCTCCACGTGGATCGCGCGCAGGCCGGCGATGTCGGCCGCAGGCTCGCGCTCGTCGTGGACCCGGTTGTAGGTCTTGGTGAGACCTTCGTCGCGGTCAAGCATCAGATCCCGCCGGTACGCGTCCAGCCGCTCCCCCAACTCCCGCATCCGTTGCGTGGGCTCCGGCCGGGCCAGCGTCTCGAACACATCCGACGGTGTGTAGCGGAGGTCCCCCTTGAGAGAGGAAGCTCGCGAGATAGCCCACCAGTAGTGCGGGGCACTCGACAGAAACGCCAAGTCAGCCGAGTCATCCGTCGCGAACACACCGAGCATATGCGAGAAGACCTGGCCGCTTCGCGAGAAAACTGGCAAGGCAACCTTGCTGACCAGCGCGATGACGAGTACGCGGTCGAGGCCCTGGATTGCCCGGTGCAGGTCGAGTGCTGGCCGCGTGAAGCGCCACCAGATCTCACGTCGGCTACGATCCCGGTTGCGATCCCGCTCAGGCTTGACGAGCCGGACCACCCGTTCGAAGCAGTCGGGGTACTGCTGTGCCCGCTCGATCGGCCAGTCACGGAAGTTGATGACCCAGCGCCTGGCGGAGCAGTCCGGCCGGGAGTTGAGATCCTCGCCGTTGAGGTAGGGAAACAGCACCTCGGCGTTGCGCGGGTCGCGCTCGATCAGCTCCCGCGCCTCCCCCGGCGTCATGGTGAAACCAAGGCCGAGGATGTTCGAGCCCTGGAACGCGATGCCGGCGTTGGCGGCGAGCCGATGCGGTGCCCCAGTGACCCGGCTGGCCGCGTCCAACGACGGCGTGATCTCGTTGACCGCCGCGTCATCCAGCACGACCCGCTCACCCTCCCCAGGGCGGCCGAGCCACACCTTCGACACCTCCAGCGTGGCCTCACCCGGCCAGCGCATGCTCTTCGTCGCCCGCACGATGGCCCAACCCCGCTCGACGAGACCGTCGAGGCCGACCTCCCGGGTGTCACCCTGAGCGATCGTGTTCGTAGCGAGCAGGCCGACCCGCCCGTGCGGCGCGATCTCAGCCGCGCGAAGGAAGAAGTACGCCACCAGATCCGCACTGCCGCGCTTCCCGGAAGCAAGCCACCGCACGAGGTGGTCCCGGTAGTCCGTGCCGGCGGCGCCGGTGATCCGCTGCCCGCCCTGGAAGGGCGGGTTACCCACCACCGCGTGAAAGCCACCGACCTCCATGACCTCCGGAAACTCCAGCGGCCAGTGGAAGCACTCCCGCTCGGGCGCCGGCTCCGGCCGGCCGGTGCCCAGCCAGGCCCGGTTCTGCGCGGCCAGCTCCCCGGTCGCCACCGGGTCACCGGTGAGCGCCGCCTCGGCGTACCGCCGCACCCCCTCCAGCGCCGCCTCGTACTCAGCCGCCGAGCGGCCGGCGCGGAGCAGGGCCGCCGCGACCACCCCGTCGGCGACCAGCCGCAGGGCGCCCGTGCGCAGCTCCGCGGCGGTGAGCAGCTCCGCCTTGTCCTCGGCGTCACGCACGTCGCGTACCACAATGGACTCCAGCTCGCGGCGGGACCGCGACGCCTCGCCCAGCGCCGCCGCGATGGCCTCGGCCGCGTCGTCGAAGAACGAGACATGGCCGGTGAGCCTGCGCCCTTCCGCCGGGTCGAGGTGCAGGTAGCGGAGCTGGTCGGGCGAGGTGATGCCGAGCAGCGAGTCGCCCCGCCGCAGCGCATGGTCGAGGAACTCGAACGGCCGGCCGCGGGCCAGGGTGACCAGCCACAACGACAGCTTGGCCATCTCCACGGCCATGTCGTCGCGGTCCACGCCGTAGAGACAGCGGTCGGCGACCAGGCGCCGGGCCGCCACCAGGCGCTCCTCCTCGGCCTCGCTGCCGCCGCCGGCCGGCAGCCCGTCCGGCACGCCGTCCCGATCCCACGCCTCGGCCACGCGGTTGGCCAGGTAGCGGCAGGCCGACACCAGGAACGCGCCGGACCCCATCGCGATGTCCACCACCCGCAGCGCCAGCAGCTCGTCGGCCGGCCTGACGCGCCAGCCGTCGTCCACGCCGTCGGCCGGGCCGGGCGAGAAGCAGAGCGGGTCCAGGGTGTGGGTGACGATCTCCTCGGCGAGGTGCTTGGGCGTGTAGTGCGCGCCGGCCGCACGGCGGTCACCCACCTGGGTGACGTAGACCGCGCCAGCCGCGTAGACGAGCGGGCCTCCGCGCAGGTCGGGCCGCAGCACCCCCCAGTACGGACGTACCCGCGCGACCAGCGCATCGTCCCCGCCGCACGCCGCGCGCAGCCCGGCCAGCGAGGGCCCGTCGGGCTGCTCGGCTAGCCATCGCCGCACCTGGCCAGCGGTCACCTTGCGCCGGCTGCCCAGCGACATCCGCTCCACCAGCAGGTCGACCAGCCCGTCGCCGGTGTGGGCCTCCAGTGTGGACAGCGGCAGCTCCGGCTGGGCCGGGCCGATTAGCGGCAGCACGGTCCCGGTGGCCCGCACGGCGGAGTGGTCGAGCAGCCCCTCGTAGACGTACCCGATCTGCTCCACGTCGAGCGAGCGGTAGGACAGCGCCTGCGCCTCGATGCTGGCCCGCCCGCGGCGGTGCAGCACCAGCAGCTGGGTGAGCACCCGCAGCATGGTGCGGTCGTCCACCCGGACGGCCTCGAACCACGGGAAGCGGCCGGCGTGGAACAGCGCCCCGCCGTAGGCCGGCAGGCGCAGCGCGTCGTGGCGTACCCCGGAATGCACCGCGCGGGACGTGGCGAGCAGCCGCCCCCACGCTGTCGTGCGGCGGTCGAGGATGTCCTCGGTGAGCCGGTCGGCGTCGGCCCGCAGGCTCTGGAAGAGCGAGTGCATGGCGTACGACTCGGCGTAGAGCCGGTCGTTGACCGGCAGCAGGCCGCGGTCCTCGGCGTAGAGCAGGAAGACCATGCGCATGGTGGCGGTGACCGCGCCCCGGTAGACCTCGCGCGGCGCCACGCCGGCCAGCGGTGCGCCCCCTGCCTCGCGGTCGGCCCGGGAGAACGCGTCGACCAGGTGCTCGACCGCGGCCCGCACCTGCGCGCCGAGCTGCCCGGTGACCGCCTCCTCCCGGGTGCCGCTCTCGCGCAGCAGTGCGGGGACGTGCTCGCCGTCCGGCCGGGTGAGCCACCGGTGGCCGCCGAGCAGGTCGGCGAAGGCGGCCAGGGTGCCCGGCTCGTCCACCCAGATCTCGGCGTCGAAGGTCGCCACCCCGATGGGCAGGTCCTTTGTCGCGTGCACCAGGGCCCAGCGCCAGCCGTTGGTGACCAGCCCGACGCTCACCCCGGTGGCGCGGCACAGCTCGACCATGTGGTCCACCGGGCTGGCGGCCCACGCCCGGCCGGGCACCACCCGGTCTAGGTTGGTGGCGGCCGGCCAGGACGCCAGCAGCAGCCGCGCCGCGCCGCCGGTCTGGAGCACGAGGTCCGGGCGCAGCTCGTCCCCTGTGGACGGCGGCCGGTGGGTGAGCGCCTCCGGCACGGCCGGGCCGCGCAGCACCCCGTCCCGGCCGGGGGCCGCGTCGAGCGGCCACTCCAGCACCTCGCGGAGGACGAGCTCGACGAACAGCTCAGCCTTTGCCGGCTCGCTGCGCAGCTCCTCCACGGCCAGGGCCAGCCGGTCGCGCACCTGCCCGGGCACCGGGGCGCAGCCCTGTGGCAGCGCGGTGTCGAGCACCTCGATGTCGAGGAACGGCTCGACGGTCTCGACCAGGGCCAGCCACTCGGCGTGTGGGCTGATCTTCGACAGGCGCGGCGCGGGCCGGCGCCCCGGTGACCGGGGCCGGCCGGTCATCGGGCCGCCCTCGCCGGGATCAGGAACTCCACCGCCACCGGGAAGAACCGGGCCACCGGGTCGGCGTACCGGCGGGTGACCGCGACGCGGGCGGCCTCGATGTCGGCCGGGATGCGCTCCAGCCGGCGCTGCAACGCGTCCACGTCCCGGTCCAGCTGCTGGCGCTCCTCCTGGGAGAGCTCGAAGAGGCTGAGCTGCTCATGCGGGTCGGCGTCGAGCGCGGAGCGGATCGCCGCCGCCAGCTCGGTCAGGGTCTGCCCGGCGGCGTCCGCCTCGCGGGCGGCGTTGTCCCGCAGCATCCGGCGGACGCCGGCCTGGCGGTCGTCGCGCCGGCGCTCCAGGGCTCGCACCAGCCCCTCACTGACCTTCGGCAGGAAGGCTGCCAGCCGTTCCGCCATCTCCGCGGGGACTGCCCGGGTGCTGCCCCGGGCGGCGGCGACCGCCACGTCCGTCTCGCGGACCGTGCCGAACGAGGCGAAGCGGCCCTCGCGCAGCCAACCGCCCGCGGTGATCACCTGCTCGTGCAGGCGCCACCCGGCCGCGCCGGTGACCACCAGCCGGCCGTGTGCCAGCACGGCCGGCTCGGCGAGCGCGCTGTCGGGCACCACCCGGGCGGTGACCCGGGACAGCTTCGCCTGCCGCCCGCCAGACCACACCTCGGCGCGCAGCAGCCGCAGGCACTGCTGCACGAGTGGGTGCCCGAGGTGCAGGTGCACCACGTCCTGGCGGCCGCGCCGCCGGTCGAGCGGGCGGGCCGCGTCGGCGTCGAACGTCGCCGGTCGCGGTTTGCCGGTGCGGGGATGGGCCAGCCCGGCGACCGCCCGGCCCCACTCGTCGCCGAGCGGCGGCACGGTGAACAGCTCCCCGGTGAACCCGTCCAGCCGGGTCGGGGCCAGCGGCTGCTGGCGCCCGAGCCGCAGGCCGACCTCGACCACCCGCTGCACGGCCTGCGGGGTCAGGCCAAGGCCGGTACGGCTCTCGTGCAGCTTCGCGACCAGCGCGTCCAGCTCGGTGGCGAGCTGCCGCTGGATCTTCAGGACGGCCCGCTGCGCGGCGCCGGCCTCGGCGGCGGAGGTGTCGAGCCGCTCGGTACGCCGGCCGAGCATCGCCTCGGTCACCTGCTCGGCGATCACCGGCCCGACGCTGCCAAGGTCGGTGCGGATCTGCTCCACCTTGCGGACCGCCTGGGCGAGGAACTGGAGATCACCCTCCAGCGAGCCCGGCGCGGCGCCGTCCACCTCGGCACCGGCGACTTCGGTGTCGGCGAACCCGGCCCCGACGAAGTGGTAGACCAGCACCTCGTGGGCGCGCTGGCCGTGCCGGTCGACCCGCCCGTTGCGCTGCTCCAGCCGGTTGGGGTTCCACGGGATCTCCCAGTGCAGCAGCCGGTGGCACTGCTCCTGCAGGTCGATGCCTTCGCTGGCGGCGTCGGTGGCGAGCAGGATCCGGGTCGGCGACTCGGCCGGCGAGGCGAGGAACATCTTCTTGGTCTGGTCGCGCTCCTCGGCGTCCAGGCCGCCGTGCAGGACCGCGATCCGCCCGCCGGCGTCATAGCCCCGGGCGGCGAGCTGCTCGTGCAGCCAGCGCAGGGTGTCGCGGTACTCGGTGAAGACGATGACCCGCTCGTCGGCCTGGCCGCCTTCCGGGCCGGCACCGCCGGCGGCCGGCCCCATGATCTCCTCCAGCCAGCGCAGGAAGACCTCGAACTTGCTGTCCGCCTGGTGCCGGGCCCGCTCCGCCCAGGCGGCCATGCGGTCGACGAGGCCCCGCTCGGCCGCGGTCATCGCCGGTGCGGAGCCCCCGGCCGCGGCCAGGGCGCGCCGGGACAGGCTCTCGTAGGAGCTGTCGTCGTCCTGGTCGGTGTCGAGCGCGTCGTCAACCGCGTCGAAGGCGTCGCGCAGGACCCGGGGGCTGGTCCGCGGTGCGGCGGCCGGTGCCCGCCCGCGCTGCGACTCGACATGCACGGCGAGGGTACGGGCGAACGCGGCCGGCGACGAGAACAGCCGCTTCTTCAGCAGCACCAGCGAGAACTCCACCGCCAGGCGGGCCGCGTCACCCTCGGCCGCGGCCCGGGCGACCCGCGACTGCGCGTACTCCTGCAGGTCCTGGTGGACCCGGCGCTCGGCGGCGGCGTACTCGACCGGCAGCGCCACGACCCTGCGGGGTGGGAAGAGCGGCCGGCCGTCGAAGTCGCTGCGCAGCTCGGTCTTCAGCCGCCGGACCATGACCTGCCTGAGCTGTCGCGGGTCGGGCGGCACCCCGCGGGCGAACCGCTGGTCGTCGAGCAGCTCCAGCAGCGCGGTGAACGACTCCTGGTAGCCGTTGTGCGGGGTGGCGGACAGGAACAGCCGGTGCTCGCAGTGCGGCGCCAGCTCCCGGACCGCCTTGGTGCGTAACGAGTCGGTGGCGTACCGGCCGCGGCCGGTCGGCGCGCACGAGTGCACCTCGTCGACGACCAGCAGGTCGAACGCCCGCGGCAAGGTGAGCTCGGGGGGCAGCACGTCGCGCAGCATCCGCATTGGACGGTCCCGCTTCAGCCAGTCGATGCTCATGACCAGGCGCGGGAAGTGGGTGAACGGGTTCACCCGCACGCCGCGTTCCCGGCGCAGGGTGCGGACCAGCTCGGTGTCGAGGATGCGGAACTCCAGGCCGAACTTGTCCTGCATCTGCTCGCGCCACTGGATGCACAGGCTGGCCGGGCAGACCACCAGCACGGTGCGGGCCCGGTAGCGCAGGATCAGCTCCTGGATGACCAGCCCCGCCTCGATCGTCTTGCCCAGGCCCACGTCGTCGGCGATGAGCAGGTTGGCCCGCGGCATGGCCAGGGCGCGTACCAGCGGGTCAAGCTGGTACGTCTCGATGTCGATGCCGCTGCGGAACGGCGCCTGGAGCAGGCTCCGGTCGGCGCTGGTCAGCGCGCCCCAGCGCACCGCGTCGAGGAAGGCGTCCAGCGTCTGCGGGTCGTCCAGGCCGCGCCCGCCGTCGAGGCTGGGCAGGGCCGCCGTCTCGTGCACCCGGGCACCCGCCTCGACCTCCCACACCACCCGCAGCGTGTCGTCGTAGCTGTCGTCCTCGACCGAGGTGAGCGTCAGCAGGTGCTCGGGTGGCTGCGGTCCGGCCGTGGCCCGGTCGGCCGTGATCGTGCTGGGGACCGCGTCGACGACCACCCACCGCCGCCCCCGGACCGTGACGAGCTGCCCGGGTACGGGAGCACCGGCGGGCTCTGGCCCAGGGCGCGGAAGATCCTCGACCAGCGTCATCACGGCCATGGCCCGACCCTACCGAGAAGGCTGGAAAGCGTTCTGCCGCGCGGCGGTCCGGCCGGCCTATCTCGTCTCACGCACCCTAAATGGGTGACGAGGCTGGCTGTTCGTGTGGTGCCGGCTCCCCGTTGGCTCCTAATGGTCAGGCCCCTGGATCGATCGGGCTCCTGCCCGACCACATCGTGCCCGCACCCGTCGTGACCGGCTCGGCGCCAGGCTCGGCATCGCCTACCGAAGGCCGCCGCTGGCGACCGACAACCGACGGTGCAAGGACATCGCTAGGGCAAGCCGGCGGCGAACGGACATGATGCGCGACTGTGTCTGTTGCCAGACTGTTGGCCGGTCGGCCACCTATGTAAAATCCTTAGCTATGCAGCCCCATCCGATACGGATCACCGTGGCTGTGGCCACTGTGCTGCGGATGTTCCTCGACGATGTCGCCCAGCCGCGTTACGGCTACGAGCTTATGCAGGTCACTGGGTTTCCCAGCGGGAAGCTGTACCCGATCCTGGCTCGCCTGGAGGCCGCCGGCTGGCTGCATCGAGAGCGGGAGATCATCGACGCGTCGCTCGTGGGTCGTCCGCCACGGTACTGGTACAAGCTCACCGAGCACAGCATCGCCCCAGCGCGTCACGAGCTGGCCGCGTTGCGCCAGCAGATGACTCCGGCCACTGGTACGGCCGGACGGACGCACCCGGAGGTTGGACTGGCATGAATAGTAGCCGCCTCATGATCATCGCACTCGGAAGCGCAGCCTTGGTCAACATCCTGAACGTGACCTTGATCGGCATCCTGAACGCGACAGTTGCCAAGCTGACCGCAACGGAGGTCCGACGCGGCTGGGAGCGGCTGCCTCATGCCCTGCTGTGCTTAGCGGCCAGAAGGCTGAGAGCCGATCTGCGCGAGGACCGGCTCGCGGAGTGGGCCGGTGAGCTTCACGAACTCCTCAGCCATCCTCACACTCGGCCGGTGACCCGGCTCGTCCACAGCATCCACTACGCGCTCGGGCTGCTGCGGGTAGCTCCCTCCATCGCACGAGCGGGCACAAGGCCCGATCAGGTGACCCGAAGCCCGGAAGGTTCCCTTCTCCCAGCGTCCCTCCGTGGCTGTTGGCACAGGGAAGAACGAGTACCGGACAGGTTCATGTTCAATCTCGTTCAGCTCCCGCCGTGGTTCGGGGGAGCATACGCACTGCCGTCGCCTTGCCGCGCTCGTAGACATCCCTGATGCCTCTTGGCCGGCCACGGGCCAGCCAACGAGAGCTACAGGAGGTGCCGTCTCTCACGCCTGGCGGCCAGTCAGCTCACACAGCAGCAACCAGTTGGCACCGGGTCGAGGAGACGACATGTTTGGAAGCATGATACGTGCTCACCGCCTGCGCAGAGCAATCACCCAGGAAGAGTTGGCCCACGCATCGGGACTGAGTGTCCGCACCATCAGAGACCTGGAAGCAGGCCGCATTGCTCGGCCCCGGCAAGGCACCGTCCGGATACTCGCCGATGCCTTCGAACTATGCGGCGACAAACGCGAGCGGTTCTACACGGCCGCGCTGCTGGAATCCGTACCGAGCGACAGCAGGCACACCGGCTGAGCCGCCAAGAACATCCACAGAAATCACTGTAAAAATGATCACTTCGCGTCGTGGGAGAGGACGAAGATCCAGCGCGCCATCAACTTCTGGCAGGAGGTCATCCCGCCGGCCAAAATGGCGCCCTGACGCAATAGCACGGACGTTGCGAGCCACATAGTAATGACCAACAGAACGTGACGTAACGACCAACTTGGCGTCTTTGTCCCGCGGACGATACCTCAACTGCCGCCGAACCGCCGGTGAACTGCCTGGAGTCCGCAAGCCCCAATGGCCAACATGGAAACAGCGAGGCAGCCGAGGCGAACCAGCCAGGACCCGAGACCCACCATCGGTTCTGCCGTCCAGCCGGCGACTCGTCGTCGACGCCCATGACGACGCGATAGCGGAATCATTGGCACAGTCAGCGTCCACCCGAAGCATGTTCGATGCAGAGTGGAGGAGAGCGATGGTCAGCCAAGGTGCACATGGACTGAGCTGGCCGGGCCCGACCGCATGGTCACCCGGTACAGACAGCGTCCGCCCGACCGCACAACAGGAACTCTTATCACCACCTGCACGCAGGATCACGGTTTTCTGTCCGCCCTCGGGGGCATCCGGTCCGGGCACAGGACACGAACCGGACTGGCGAAAAGCGGCCGTCATCGTGAGCTGCTATATGCGCCCCACGATGGACCCGGACCCCACGCAACCGGCGGTGGTCGTGATCCTCATCCTCGCTTCGATCCGGGGGCCGCCGTACTTCTACAGCGCGCATATATCATCCACAAAATCGTGCGTAGAGTCTCGTCTGAAAAGTTATCATGTCATTTCGTTGTCGGCTTTCAAGGACAGTAGCGAGCGCGGTTCTCGCCGCATTCGCTGCCGTGCTGACAGTCACCGTCTCCGCGCAGCCAGCCAGCGCAGCACCCACCGTCTCTGGTGACGGGCGGGCGCGTGACGCCGGCCCGTCAGCCTGGGTCCAGCTGCGGTCACGGAGGATGGGCTGGTCATGCGGGTGCTGGTGGTCGAGGACGAGCCGCGGCTGGCTGAGCGCCTGCGGGCCGGGGTGGTCGCGGATGGCTTCGCCGTGGACCTCACGGCCATCGGTACGGACGGGCTGTGGCTGGCGCGCGAGGAGCCGTTCGACGCGACCGTGCTCGACCTCATGCTGCCGGGCATCGACGCTGACCACCTCTGCCAGCACCGCGGAAGGGGCATCTGGACCCCCGATCCTGATGCTCACCGCAAAGGACGCGCCGTGGGACGAGGTAGCCGGGCTCGACGCCGGTGCCGGCGACTACCCGACCAAGCCGTTTTCGCACGCCGTGCTCGTGGCCCGGCTACGCGCTGGAGCTGCTGCTGCGCCGTCGCGAGGAGGTGCTCAGCAAGCGAGAGATCCTCGCCCACGTGTGGGACTTCAGCTTCGACGACAACCCGAATATCGTCGATGCCTACGCGCGGCGTCCGCGGACAAGCTGGACCTGCCGTTCTCGCGGGCGGCGATCGAGCCCCTGCGAGGGACCGGCTACCGGCTGGCCGCCGATAACGGCTGACCACCTACGCCGCGCCAGAGCCTCACTACGGGGGTCGATGCGGCTGCGCACCGCGTGCGTCGGGGCCGCCGTCGTCGGGGTGACCCTTCTGGCCGGCGCCATTGCGCTGGTCGCGGTGCTGGTGCGGGAGGGGGAGGTACGCTCCACCGCCTCGCTGCGTGCCGCGCAGGCGGCCCGGGCACTCCAAGCCGGCGCAGACCTGAGCCGGATGGCACGGCCAGTAAGGCGGCGGAAAGCTGGTAAGGCATGTAGATGTGTCTGCTGCCCGACTGTTGGTCGGTAGGTTACCTATGTAAAGTCCTTAGCTATGCAGCCCGACCGAGCATGGATCACCTTGGCAGTTGCCACGGTGCTGCGAATGTTCCTTGACGATGTCGCTCAGCCGCGCTACGGCTACGAGCTCATGCAGGTCACTGGGTTCCCCAGCGGGAAGCTGTATCCGATTCTGGCCCGCCTGGAGGCCGCTGGTTGGCTGCGCCGGGAGCGCAAGATCATCAATGCGTCGACCGCGGCGCGTCCACCACGGTACTGGTACAGGCTCACTGAGCACGGCATCGCCTCTGCCCGTTACGGGCTTGCCGTGCTGCGCCAGCAGATGACTCCGGCCGTAGGTACGGCTCGGCGGACACATCCCGAGGTTGGCCTGGCATGAACGGTACTCGACTCATGATTATTGCGGTCGGCAGCGCGACCTTGGTCGGCGTACTGAACGCGACAGTTGCCAAGCTGACCGCAACGGAGACGGGATGCGGCTGGGAGCGGCTGCCTCATGCACTGCTGTGCTTAGCGGCCAGAAGGCTGAGGGCCGAGCTGCGCCAAGACCGGCTCGCAGAGTGGGCCGGTGAGCTTCACGAGCTTCTCAGCCGCCCGCACGCCCGGTCGGTGATCCGGCTCGTCCACGGCATCCGCTACGCACTCGGGCTGCTGTGGGTTGCACCGACCATCGGGCGGGAGGCGACGAATCTCAAGCATTCAACCCGGACCTGGGCACGCCCCCTTCCTCCAGTCTCCATCCGCGACTTGTGGCACAGCAGCGAGCGGATACCGGCACGTCGGTACCGAGGTGCCAGCTCGTTTCTGGCCATGCAGGTCTGCGGCCGGAGCCGGTCAAATGAATTCGAGCCGCCACGGAGTCCATTCACGGGTTGTCGGCTGTGACACGAAGCTCGGCCAGCAGGATCGCGTCCAGATGACTCTCGCCGCGGGCCTTGGCCGCCTGTACCTTGCCTGTACCTACGTGTACGCCGCGGCTAGCGCGACGGTGACCTGTAGGTGGGCCAGAACCGTATACAAAGGCAAAGCCCGGGACCGGCCCGTTGGCGCGCCCCCACTCGACCATCGACGCCAGCTCCTGGTACAGCCAGCGAGACGCGACGCTGATTACCACCGGTCACTGCCCCTTATTATAACTGAAGGATGATTTGCGGAGTTCGTGCTGGTCCCGGGAGGCTGGTACCGGTCGGGCTGGACACCAGTGTGTTGGGTGGGGCGTGGGTGGCCGACCCGCGGACGATCACGGCGGCGCTGGTTGAGGCCGGTTACCGTGACCGTCGCAGACGGGTGTTCACCGGGGCGCTGACCGTGGCCGTGGTGCTGGCCCAGTGCCTGTACCGGCGGGAGAGCTACGACCTGGTCATCGGCAGGGTCCTGGCCGAGGTCCCCAGGTCCGGGTGGAGGGCCGCCCCAGCGGGCCGGCGCTGTCGAAGCCCGTACCCGGCTGGGCGGCGTGGTCATGCCGGCGGTGTCGACCACGCCGCCGCCGCGATGCCCGCCCCTGGCGGGGAGTGTTACGCGTTCGGGCTGCTGGTCACCGCGTTCGACGGCACCGTGGTGGACCTGGCCGCCACCGACGACATCCGGGCCGTGGACGGTTCGCGGGTGGTGCCCGTGGTGGTGTGCGGTCTGCGGTGGGTGCTGGCCACCCGCCTGGGATGCTGCTCGGTCAGCGAGCCGGCTCTGGCCGACCAGTTGGCCGGGCAGATCAGGTCCGGCACGCTGAACCTGGCCGACCGGCCGTGATCGTGCTGAAACCGAGTCGACGACCACCCACCGTCGCCTGCGGACCGTGACGAGCTGGCCCCCGACCGGAGCGCCGGCAGGCCCTGGCCCTGCGGGCGGAGAATCCTCGATCAGCGCCATCACGGCCATGACTCGACCCTATCGAGAGGGCGTGAAAGCGTTCTGCCGCACGGCAGCCTGGTTGGGCCAACTCGTCTGGTCATTCCGGCCCAACCTAACGGCAACGGCAGCAGATGGTGAGCTGGCGTTCGCCTAGAGCACCCTAACGGGAGACCCCTGGTGAAGACGAACCTTGCTGCCGGCTGCCGGCAGTGCGTCGAGCCGTAGCCCGCCACCTCTTGGTGGAGAGTCAGTCGAGGTGATCGGCTGGTGCCGTGTTCAGCAGCCAGGACAGCGGCATCTTCGTGACCACTGCGTACTCACTGTTCTGGTTGAGGCGATGCTGGGTGACGGTCTGCGCGGCATCGCGGTCGACCATCCAGTAACGGGGTATGCCGGCTCTTGCGTACTCCCGGCGCTTAACCATCTCATCCATCGCCTCGGATCCCGGCGACACGATCTCGACCACAAGCAGGAGGTCGGCAATCGAGAGCCAGATACTTCGTGGCTGCGGCCTCGCCCACAGCGTCAGATCGGGGATCCGGCCGCCATCACCGCCGGGACCGGGGATCTGGACACCAGCCGCCTGCAACACCTGCTCGGCTGGCCAGCCGGCCATCGCTAGCCATACCAGCAGCCGGCTTGCGATCGCGGCGTGCTCCGAGTCTGGCGGCGGCATTACGGAAAGAACTCCCTCTGAGCTGGTCTCATAGCGATGCCCATGCATGTCCGCAGCGATCATAGCCGCAAGATCATCAAGCGTGACCACAGAAGGCATGTGCCTTCCGACGGTTTCAGCGCTCATTCGACGATCCTAGGGCGTCGTCTAGATCGCCGAGTAGGTGGCGAGGGTTCGGTCGCATGAGCTGCGCTCGCCAAGCGCCACGATCCGCCAGCACCCCGGGGTCGCGCTCGCCCACCTCGTTCCCAGGAGCCGACGGCGGCGGCAGGCCCCTGAGCCCAGCCTCGGCACCGCGGCACTGGTACGGACCAACATCCAGACCGTCGTCGACCCCGTCGCGGTCCCGGTCACTGGGGTTTCCGGGTCCCGGTAGGTATCCGCAACGCCGGACCGCGGACCGTCACCGCACCGGCCGGGCAGGCGGCGACAACCCTCGGCCTCTGGCACTGCCCCACCGGCCGCGCACTTGCGGTCGGCGCGACGTCATGGCAGTCGTTGACCTTCTCCACGCTGGCGTACCTCAGCCAGTTCCAGCTGCTCATCGACAGCAGCTACGCCGATGACCGCTATCTGGCGGACAACGCCAGCCGACTGACGATGATCAAGCCAGGTACCTTGGGCGGCGGCGGAGGCGGCGGCCTGCCGGTCACCGGCCACCCCCCTGGTCCGGCTGGGTGGCGCTGGCGTGGTGCTGGTCCTGGCCGGTGCGGTGGGGCCAGGCGCAGGCGCTTCACGCTCGACTCCGACTGAGCATTGGATGAGGCGACCAGCTAACCGGCGCTGAGCGGCCGGCCGCACAGCCGGGAGCGGTAGGCCGGGCCGAGCCCACGGGTGCTGCCGCTTGACACCGGCGGACCACGTGGGTGGACTGAGCGCCATGACCGACCCGCCCGGGCTCGACCTGGCCCGCCTGCGCGAGTTCCTCGAGGGCGAGCGCCCCGAGTTCGCGGCCGGGCCGCTGTCCGCCTCCGTGGTTGCCGGGGGCCGGTCCAACCTGACCTACCTGGTGCGCGCCGGGGAGCGGGAGCTGGTGCTGCGCCGGCCTCCCCTGGGCCACGTGCTGGCCACCGCGCACGACATGGGCCGGGAGTTCCGGGTGATCTCGGCGCTGGCCGGCACCGCGGTGCCCGTACCCGGGGCTCTGCTCCTCTGCCCCGAGCCGGACGTGCTCGGCGCGCCGTTCTACCTGATGGAGCGGGTGCCCGGGGTGGTGCTCCGGTCCCGTGCGCAGACCGACCGGCTCACCGGCGCGCAGCGCACCCGGCTCGCCGAGGCCATGATGGACACCCTGGCCGAGCTGCACCTGGTCGAGCCGGAGGCGGTCGGGCTGGGCGACTTCGGCCACGCCGAGGGCTACCTGGCCCGGCAGGTGCGGCGCTGGGGGCAGCAGCTGGACCGGTCCCGCAGCCGGGACCTGCCCGGCATCGACGAGCTTCGGGGCGCGCTGGCCGCCACGGTCCCGCCCAGCGGGCCGGGCCGGATAGTGCACGGCGACTACCGGCTGGACAACATGCTGGTGGACCCGGCCACCATGCGGGTCAACGCGGTGCTCGACTGGGAGATGGCCACGCTCGGTGACCCGCGCGCCGACCTGGGCCTGCTGCTGACGTACTGGGATGTCCTGGGGGACTCGCAGGTCGCGGACGGCAACCCGGTCGCGGACGGCTTGGGGGCGGCGGCCGGGTTCCCCACCGGGGAACAGCTGCTGGCCCGGTACGCGGCCCGCACCGGCACCGACCCGTCCGGCCTGGACTGGCACGTCGCCCTCGGCTGCTACAAGCTCGCGGTGATCTGCGAGGGGATCCACTACCGCTACACCCTCGGCCAGACCGTGGGCGCCGGGTTCGACCGGATGGGTGACATGGTGGCCCCACTCGTCGACGCCGGCCTGCGCGCCGCCAGGGCCGCAGCTGGAACTGCGGTCAACACCGCGCCCAAGACTCGGGAGCATTAGATGGACTTCGGCTTCGACGACCGCACCCAGGAGTTCCACGACCTGCTCACCGACTTCATGGAGGAGTGTGTCTACCCGGCCGAGCCGGTGCACGCGGCGCAGGTGGCGGCAGCGACCCACCCGTGGTCGCGGCCCCCGGTGATGGAGGAGCTAAAGGCCGAGGCACGCCGGCGTGAACTGTGGAACCTGTTCCTGCCCGACCCGCGGTTCGGGGCGGGGCTGACCAACCTGCAGTACGCGCCGCTGGCCGAGCTCACCGGCCGCAGCCCGTACCTGGCGCCGGAGGCGCTCAACTGCGCCGCCCCGGACACCGGCAACATGGAGCTGCTGGCCGAGTTCGGCTCGCCGGAGCAGCACGACCGGTGGCTCAAGCCGCTGCTGGAGGGCGAGATCCGGTCGGCGTTCTGCATGACCGAGCCGGAGGTGGCCTCCTCCGACGCGGCCAACATCGCCACCCGGATCGTGCGCGACGGCGACGCGTACGTCATCGACGGGCGCAAGTGGTGGTCGTCCGGGGCAATGGACCCGCGGTGCGCGCTGCTCATCGTGATGGGCAAGACCGACCCGGCAGCTGCGCGGCACCGCCAGCAGAGCATGGTCCTGGTGCCCCGGGAGACCCCGGGCGTCACTGTCCATAGGGGACTCTCGGCCTTCGGCTTCAGCGACGGGCCGCACGGCGGGCACGCGGAGGTCACCTTCGAAGGGGTACGGGTGCCGGCCGCGAACCTCGTCGCGGGCGAGGGGGACGGCTTCGCGATCGCCCAGGCCCGGCTCGGTCCAGGCCGCATCCACCACTGCATGCGGCTGATCGGGATGGCCGAGCGGGCGCTGGAACTGCTCTGCCGGCGGGTCACCGAGCGGGTGGCGTTCGGCCGGCCGCTGTCCGAACAGGGTGTGATCCAC
>DASRIS010000194.1:0-11972 GCA_035649895.1 Micromonosporaceae bacterium
GGCCAAAGGCACGCCGCACCAGCAGCGACTTGACCCGCCACAGGTCCCGGCAGCCGGTGGCGGTGACCAGGACCCCGTACAGGTCGGTGCGCAGGAACAGCATGCACTGCCAGAGCGCGCTGGCGACGAGCACGAACACCAGCGCCGGTAGCGGGCGTACGGGTCCTAGAAAGAGCTGGGCGGTCAGCAGGGAGGCGAGCATGACCATGTCGACCGCCAGCCCGGCGAGCTGGGGTCCGTACCGCCGGCGGCGCGGCACGGTCCACAGCTGGGACAGGTCCGTCTCGAAGACGAGGAAGAACATCCGCCGGTCGATCCCGAACCGGGCCCGCAGGTCCTGTGCCCGTGCCGCCAGCCAGTGCCACATCTCGTGCAGGCCCACCAGGACGTAGGCGATCGGGACCAGGACCAGCAGGCTGAGCCCGATGTCCCCGGCGACCAGGAGGTCGGCCGGGCGCGGCCAGAGGTCGGGGCGCACCACAAAGCAGCCGACCACCCAGAGGGCGGCCAGGCCGTAGACGCACCAGGCGGCCGTGGAGAACAGCGGCCGTACGAGTGCCGCAGGGGGTCCGGCGACCCAGCCGCGGTGCTGTACCGGCGCGCTCGGCGCTGGTGCCGGCGCGTCGCCGGTGTCGACGAACCCGAGCTCGGTGAGGGCTGCGACGAACTCCGCCATGTCGACCGGCTCGCCCGCGAACGCCGCGGCCCGCGCGCCCGCCTCGGCGACCGTGGCGCCCTCCAGCAGCGCCCGCACCGCCACACCGCCCACGGCCGGCACGGCCACGAACACACCCCGCTCGGGGTCGCCGATGAGGACGTCGTCTCCCTCGTCCACGACGGACAGCGGCCGCAGCCGGAGCGTGGCTGCGAAGGTATCCGAGCTACTCACGCCGCCACCGCCACGGTACGGGCCGCATCCGGAGCCGCAGCTGTGGTCGCGGTCGCGGTTGTTGTCGCCGTCGCAGTCGCGCACAGTGGACAGTCCGGGTTGCGCGGCCATGGCTCGCGGCGCTGCGTGCACCCGCCGGCGACGTCCACGAGCACGTCGGCACCTGCCGCGTACGGCGGTTCGTAGCCGGTCAGGTACCGCAGCGCCTCGAACGCCACGAGCGAGCCGACCAGGGCGGCCGATGGACCGTTGGCACGGTTGGCTCGAGGGATGCGGGCGCTGAGCCGCTGGGCGGCCATCGACAACGCGGAGAGGGTCGATGCCGAGCCCTGCCCAGCGGCGTAGGCGTGGATGCGGCACTCATAGCAGGCGCTGCGGCCCGGGTCGACCGAGAAGTAGATCAGCTGGGAACCGGTCATGCCGCCGCGAACCCAGGGCACCCCGGCTGACATGCAGGCCTCGTTGACCCAGCTGTCGATGCGTTCACCCTGGTCGATCCCTGACACGACCAGGTCGACACCGGGAAGGAGGTCGGCCAGGTCATCCGGGCCGTGGACCCAGCGGCGCACCGCGTCGACCCTGATCCCGGAGTGGAAGTCACGGACCCATGCCGCCGCCCGGTGGACCTTGGAGGTGCCCAGGTCGGCTTCGCGGTACAGGAACTGCCGGGCCAGGTTCCTCGGCTCGACCTCGTCGTTGTCGAGCAGCGTGAGCCGGCCGACACCGAGACCGGCCAGGCTCTGCAGGACGTTGGAGCCGAGCCCGCCAACGCCCAGCTGCAGGACATGGGCGTCGCAGACGCGCCGCTGCAGGTCGGCGTCGGTGACCTCCAGCGAGGAGAACAGCTGGAAGAACGCGAGGTTGCTGAACAACCGTCCGGCGCCGTCGAGGTCGGTCGGCCGGTCCGGGTCGCGCAGGACTCGCAGGTCGTCAAGCGCGGACAGCGCCGCGGCGAGCTCGTCGACGCCGATGTCCAGCCCAGCTGCGGCGAGGGCCGCGCGCAGCTGCGGCGCCGTGCCTGGCCGGTCACGCAGCACGGTCAGCAGGATCTCGACCTGGCCCTCCGGGTCCTCCAGCTCGACCGAGCGGCTCGGGTCGCAGACGAGCACAAGCCCGTCGCCGACGCGTTCCCACTCACAGGTCTTCAGGCCAACTCGCATGGCCAGCCTCCTCCCTCCGTAGCGCCGCCGAGCCGGCGGACGGTCGCGCAACCCCGTGGCTATCCGCCGGCACCTGCCCGACACCTGGCGGTGGTGCGGATGGCCGCCCAGATACGGCGGCCATCCGCGGTGCGACTCAGGAGTCCGGAACGTTGATCGTCGACTTCACCGACTCGACTGCGCGAACCACGATCTTCACTCTCGTCACCTCCTCCGCATCGATACGACGGGCTGCGTGGTCTCTCGCTGCGCCACCGGCCCGTGGCGGTGGTTCAGGTTCTCAGGCCAGCTCGCCGGGCCCGCTTCCCTGCGCAGCACTGCCGCCCTGGCGGAGGTCGCCCAACCACGGCAACCGTCCGCCGGCGCCGCTCAGGAGTCCGGGGCGATCTGCGTCGACTTCACCGACTCGACCGTGCGAACCACGATCTTCATCACTGTCACCTCCTCGGCACCGGTACGACCGCCTGCGCGGTGTCTCGCTGCGCCACCGCCCTCGTGACGGTGGTCGCCGCCACAGTCGCAGACCAGCATGGGCCGCAACGTTGTGGAATCGTTGTGGTTCGATGCCCACCACCGTCGGACGTGGACGCAGGGACACTGGGGACACACGGGAGACGTCGTGGTGGAGTACCGACTGCTGGGTCCGGTGCAGATATCGGCCGACGGAAGCCTGCTAGGGAGCGGTCAGCCGCGGCAGCGGGCCGTGCTGGCGGCGCTGCTGGCCGACGCCGGCCAGGTCGTCAGGTGGGACACGCTCCTGCACCGGGTGTGGGGAGAGGCTATACCGGTCGACGCGCGTGGCAGCGCTCGGGCGCACATCTCGCGGATCCGCCGGGTGCTGCGGGAGTCCCCCGGCCCGGCCGGGGCCACCGCCGCGGACCGGCTCGTGCACGAGTCCGGCGGGTACGTGCTGAAGGTCGATCCTGACTGCGTTGACCTGCACCGGTTCCGCCGGCTCGTCCGCCGCGCCCGCGCCGCCGGCTGCGGCCAGGACCGGGTGGCGTTGCTCCGCGAGGCGGTGGGGCTGTGGCGTGGCGACGCGCTCGCCGGCGTCCCCGGCGCATGGGCCGCCCGGACGCGCGAGGGATGGGCGAAGGAGCGGCTGGACGCGGTGGTGGCGTGGGCCGGCGCGGAGCTGGCGGTGCACAACCCTGCCGTACTCGTGGGCCCGCTGACGGACCTGACCGGCCGGTACCCCTTCGTGGAGCCCCTCACCGCTGCCCTGGTCCGGACGTTGCACGCGCTCGGCCATACCGCCGACGCGATCGAGGAGTACGCCCGGTTGCGTAGCCGGCTCGCCGACGAGCTCGGTATCGACCCGGGGCACGAGCTTCAGTCGCTGCACCAGGCGATACTGCGCGGTGACCCGGTCGGGGCCGGCCCCGCAGCCGGCGAGCGGCGGTCGGCGCCCGCGCCAGTACCCGCCCAGCTGCCAGCGGACCTGCACGGCTTCGCCGGCCGTGGGGCGCAGCTGGCCCATCTGGACGAGCTCGCCGGCGGGGTGGCGGCCGCACCCACCGCCGTCGTGATCTCCGCGGTCTGCGGCACCGCAGGAGTCGGCAAGACGGCCCTCGCGGTGCACTGGGCCCACCGGGTCACCGACCGGTTTCCCGACGGGCAGCTCTACGTCGACCTGCGCGGCCTCGACCCGGGTGGGGCACCGATGAGCCCAGCCGAGGCGCTGCGCGGTTTCCTCGATGCGCTCGGCGTGCCGGCCGAGCAGATGCCCGCCGGGACGGACGACCGGGCTGCCCGGTACCGCAGCCTGCTGGCGGGCAGACGGGTGCTGGTGGTGCTGGACAACGCGCGCGACGCGGAGCAGGTCCGTCCGCTGCTTCCCGGCACGCCGCGGTCCATGGTGGTCGTGACCAGCCGTGACCGGCTCACCTCGCTGGTCACGGCGTACGGCGCCCGCCCGCTGACCCTGGACCTGCTGTCCCCGCAGGAGGGCCGGCAGCTGCTCGCGCACCGGCTCGGCGCGGCGCGGGTCGCCGCGGAGCCCGAACCGGTCGAGCAGATCGTGGCCGCGTGCGCCGGGCTGCCGCTCGCCCTTGCGATCGCGGCTGCCCGGGCGCAGCAGACCGGCTTTCCGCTCGCCACCATCGCCAGCGAGCTCGACGACACCCGCGGACGGTTGGACGTGCTGGACGCCGGCGAGCCGAACAGCCAGGTCCGCGCGGTGTTCTCGTGGTCGTACGCCACACTCACCCCGCGCGCGGCCAGGCTGTTCCGGTTGCTGGGCCTGCACCTCGGCCCGGACACCTCCGCTTTCGCGGCGGCCAGCCTGGCCGGCCGGCCCCTGCCGGAGGCCCGCCGGCTGTGCGCCGAGCTCGTCCGCGCCAGCCTCCTGGCCGAGCCGGCACCCGGCCGGTACGCCTTCCACGACCTCCTGCGCGCGTACGCCGCCGAACAGGCGTACGCCAGGCACAGCCCCGGTGAACACCGCGCCGCCCGGGCGCGGCTGCTGGACCACCACCTGCATACGGCACACACCGCGGCCCGGATCATCCATCCGCACCGGGACCCGATCCCCATCCCGCTCACCACGCTCGCGCCCGGCGCGGTACTGCAGGCCCCCGCCGGCCACCGGCAGGCGATGGCGTGGTTCGCCTCCGAACACCAGGTTCTGCTGGCCACGCTGCGCCACGCCGCCGAGTCCGGCTTTGACACCCACGCCTGGCAGCTCGCCTGGGCCCTCGACCCGTACCTCGACCGGCGCGGGTACTGGCACGACCGCGCCGCAGCCTGGCACACCGCCCTGCGGGCCGCCTACCGCCTCGACAATCCGCCCGCGCAGGCCGGTGCGCATCACAGCCTGGCGCACAACGACCTCCAGCTCGGCGAGCCCGCCAGCTCCCGGTCGCACCTGGTGCAGGCACTCCTGCTCTACGCCAGGCTCGGCGACCTGACCGGCCAGGCGTTCGTGCACGGCCTGCTCGCGTCCCTGAGCGAACGCCAGAGCCGCTACCGGCAGGCCCTCGGCCACGCCCGCCGGGCCCTCACCCGCTACCGGTCCGCCCGCCACGACCGCGGGCAGGCGACGGCGCTGAACGCGGTCGGCTGGTACCACGCGCTGCTCGGCGAGCATGCCACCGCGCTGCGGTACGGCCAGCAGGCGCTCGTCCTGCTCCAGCAGCTGGGCGACCGGGACGGGACAGCCGCCGCCTGGGACAGGCTCGGCCACGCACACCACCACCTCGGTCACCACACCGAGGCCGTGGCCTGCTACCGCCAAGCCCTCGCCCTCTTCGGCGACCTCGGCTACCGCGCGCAGGAAGCGGAGACCCTCACCCACCTCGGAGACGCCCACCGCGCCGCCGGTGACCTCGACGCCGCCCGGGCGGCCTGGCAGCGCGCCTTGGCGGTCCGCACCGAGCTCGGCCACAACGACACCGGGCCCGCCCGTACCAGGGTCGGCAGGCTCGCCGGCGCCGGCGAACGCGGCCCGGGTGGCCCCGACCGGCCCGGCGGCCAGCCCGCGGTCGCAGGCCAGCCGCCAGATAGTCACCGGATACGGGAGACGGGCCAGGGATCACGTCAGGGCCGGGCCACCGGCTAGGCCGGGCCGAACCTGGCGCGGTACTCGATGGAGAGCAGGAACGCCTGGGCGATGTGGAAGTAGTCGTTGTTCTGGTTCAGCTGGTCGAGCCAGAGCTCGAAGCCTTCCGGGTCCGGCTCGCGGCGCAGGTAGGTGAGGTACGCCTGCCGGACGAACTCGGCGTTGTCGAAGTCGGGGTACGTGCCGGGCGGGTTGCGCAGCCCCGGGTGCGCCGACAGGAACTCCTCGGAGTACCAGAAGGCGAGCGAGACGTTGACCCGCGTCGCAGCGATGCAGCCCTGGTCACCGCCGCACGCCACGAACGCGCCGGTCCAGTAGTCCCAGCCGCCCAGGTCCGGCTCGCGGCCGAGGAAGTCCAGGTAGTGCTGGCGTACGAAGACCCGCGGGTTGTCGATCGGGTTCGGCGGGCCGACGTAGAGCATCAGGTTCGGGGAGCCGGCGCCCGGGTTGGGCACCACGTCGGGGGTGGCGGTGCCGACCAGCGTGTCGCGCACCTCCGCGGGGGACAGCCACGGCTGGGCCGCCAGGACCATGGCTGCCGCGCCGCCCACGTGCGGGGCCGCCATAGACGTGCCGCTGATCGTGTTGGTGGCCGAGTCGCTCGTCCACCACGCGGACGTGATGCTCACCCCTGGCGCGAACAGGTCCAGGCACACCCCGAAGTTGGAGAAGCTCGAACGGTTGTCGTTGATGTCGGTGTAGCCCACCGTGATCGCCTCGGTGACCCGGGCCGGTGAGAACCCGCACGCGTCGGAGCTGGAGTTGCCGGCGGCGATGGAGTACGTCACGCCCGAGGCGATCGAGCTGCGGACCGCGTCGTCCAGCGCGGGGCTGGGGCCCCCGCCGAGGCTCATGTTGGCTACGGCCGGGTGCGCCGCGTTGCCGGTGACCCAGTCCACACCGGCGACGACACCGGCGAACGTCCCGCTGCCAGAGCAGTTGAGCACCCGTACGGCGACCAGGTTCACGCTCTTGGCGACACCGTACGAGGCGCCGCCGAGGGTGCCGGCGACATGCGTACCGTGTCCGTTGCAGTCGGAGGCGTCGAAGTCGTTGTCGACCGTGTCGATGCCGTGGCTGGCCCGGCCACCGAAGTCCTGGTGGGTGATGCGGATTCCGGTGTCGATGATGTACGCGGTGACGTCCGCGGCCCCGCTCGGGTTGGTGTAGCTCATGTCCAGCGGCCGGTTCCGCTGGTCCACGCGGTCCAGCCCCCAGGACGGCGGGTGCAGCTGGGTGTCGGCGACCCGCACCACCCGGTCCTGCTCGACGTAGGCGACCGCGCCGTCGCGGCGCAGCCCGGCCAGGGCCGCATCCGGCAGGGTCGCGGAGAACCCGCGGATGGCGGCGGCGTAACGGTGCTGGATCTGGCCGCCCTGGCTGGTCACTCTCGCCTCGACCCGACTGGCCTGCGAAGGCGTGACCGCCTCCTTCAGGACCACGATGTACTGGCCTTTGACCGCTTCGGCGGTGCCCGCGCCGTGCCTGGCAGCAGCACCACCGCCGCCAGTGCGGCGAGACCGCCGCCCAGTGTGCCTCTCATACGCGTTCCTCCCTCGTGCGCGGCGCGCCGCCTTTGCGCACCGCGTTCTGAGCTGGTTAGGGCGATCGTGGCGCGGAGCACGACCGCATGCGGCCGGTTCCGGACATACGCGAACTGCGGCGGAAATCGGCGGACATCTTTCACCCAACCGGCGCGGTGACTACGCTGCCGGGATCAGGAAGGGCGGGTGCATGGCCGGTCGGGCGGCGGATGGACGGATGTCGGACCTTACTCCCGAGGCCTTGGCCGGAGTGGACACCGTGCCAGAGCTGGCCCGGCTGCTGCGCCAGCTGCGGCGGCGGCACGCCCGCCGGTGCGGCCACGCCGAGCTGACCTACCGCGACCTGGCCGCCGCGACGGGCTGGTCCCTCTCCGCGGTCGGTGAGTACCTCGCCGGGGACACGCTGCCGCCGACCGACCGGTTCGACGCCCTCATCCGCCTCCTCGGCGCCGCGCCAGACGAGCAGGGCGCGCTCGCTACCGTCCGGGACCGCGTCGACGAGCAGCGCAGGCGCGCGCCGGGGACCGCAGGTCCGGCGGGGAACGCCCGCCGCCGTCGCGCGCCGGGGCCGGCCAGCCCGGTAGGTACCGCCGCGGCCGGCCGGCCGGTGCCCCGCCAGCTGCCCGCCGACGTGCCGGGGTTCACCGGGCGGGACGCCGAGCTGCATGAGCTGGACCTGCTGGTGGCCGGCGCCGGGCGCGCCTCGACCCTGGTCGTCCCGGCGGTGTCGGGCACGGCCGGGGTAGGCAAGACCGCGCTCGCCGTGCACTGGGCGCACCGCGTACGCGGTCTCTTCCCCGACGGCCAGCTGTACGTGAACCTACGCGGCTTCGACCCGGCTGGCCGGGCGGTGAGCCCCGCCGAGGCCGTACGCGGCTTCCTGGATGCGCTCGGCGTGGCGCCGCAGCGCGTCCCCGCCGGCCTGGACTCGCAGGCGGCCCTGACCACGGACGAGTCCCGCCGGCTGCTCGAGCACCGGCTCGGCGCCGGCCGGGTGGCCGCCGAGCCCGAGGCGGTCGACGACATCGTGGGCATGTGCGCCCGGCTGCCGCTGGCGCTGGCGATCGTCGCCGCGCGCGCCGTGGCCCAACCCACGCTCCCGCTCTCCGCGCTCGCCAGCGCGTTGCGGCAGGCCAGAAGCGGGCTGGACGGCTTCGCCCACGGCGACCCGGCCACCGACGTGCGGGCGGTGTTCTCCTGGTCGTACCACGCCTTGGGCTCGCCCGCGGCCCGGCTGTTCCGGCTGCTCGGCGTGCATCCCGGGCCGGACGTCACCATCCCGGCCGCAGCCAGCCTGGCCGGCGTGCCGCCGCGGAAGGTGGCCGCGGCAATGGGCGAGCTGACCCGGGCGAACCTGCTGACCGAGCACACCGCGGGCCGGTTCACGTTCCACGACCTCCTGCGCGCCTACGCGACCGAGCTCGCGCACGACGCTGAGCCCGAGGCCGAGCGCCGGGCGGCGGCACAGCGCGCGCTGGACCACTACCTGCGTACCGCGTACGCGGCCGACCAGCTGCTCAACCCAGAGCGGGACCCGATCACCCTCCCACCGGCCGGACCGGGCGTGACGCCCGAGGAGCACGCCGACCGCGGCCAGGCGATGGCCTGGTTCGGCGCCGAGCACCGGGTGCTGCTCGCCGCCGCCGACCGGGCCGCAGCCACCGGGCTCGACGTCCACGCCTGGCAGCTGCCGTGGGTGCTCGCCGACTTCTTCAACCTGCGCGGGCACAGCCAGAACCTGGCCGCCACCCAGCACGCGGCGCTGGAGGCCGCCCGGCGGCTCGCCGACCGCCAGGCGCAGGCCCACATCCACCGGACCCTGGCCCGCGCCTGCGCGTGGCGGGGCGGCTATGACGAGGCCCACCTGCATCTGGCCGAGGCCCTCAGGCTGTATGTCGACCTCGGCGACCAGATCGGCCAGGCGCACATCCACCTCAACATCGGTTCGGTGCTCGGCCGGCAAGTCCGCCACCGGGAGGCGCTCGAGCACGCCCAGCGGGCGCACGAGCTCTACCGGGCGGCCGGCCGCGACGCGTGGCGGGCGCGGGCCCTCGACGCGGTCGGCTGGCTCTACGCGCAGCTCGGCGACTACCGACAGGCGCTCGCGTACTGCCAGCAGGCGCTCGCCCTGCACCAGGAGGTCGGCGACCGGCACGGGGAGGCCGAGGCGTGGGACAGCCTGGGCTACGCCCATCACCGCCTCGGCGGCCAGGACCAGGCGACGGCCTGCTACGACCGCGCCGTCGAGCTCTACCGGAGCCTCGGTGACCGCTTCAACGAGGCGACCACGCTGTCCAACCTGGGGGATGCCCGCGCGGACACCGACGACCCGCAGGCGGCCCGAGCGGCATGGCAGCGGGCCGTAGACATCCTCGACGAGCTCGGCCACCCCGACGCGGACTCGGTCCGGGCAAAGCTCACCGTGGACGCCGTGGCCGGCCAGACCGGTCAGGCGCAGCGGACCTGCTCCGCGTAGCGGCTACGACCCCCCGTAGACATGGCTAGGATCCGGGTGGACATTCTTCGGCTGTTCGGTGAAGGTGCCATGAAACCACTCGGAACTGCGGATCCGACATCTGTCGGGTCGTACCGTCTGCTCAGCGTGCTGGGTGGTGGCGGGATGGGCCGGGTCTACCTGGGACAGTCCCCGACCGGGCGCCGGGTGGCGATCAAGGTCGTCCACGCGGTCCTGGCCGGCGACCCCGCGTTCCGGCGCCGGTTTGCGCGTGAGGTAGACGCGATGCGGGCAGTCAGCCCGCTCTTCACCGCCGCTGTGGTGGACGCCGACACCGATGCGCCGGAGCCGTGGCTTGCGACTACCTATATCGACGGACCGAGCCTGGAACAGCGGGTTGATGAGGAGGGGCCGCTGCCACCCGGTGCGGTGCTCGCCCTCGCCGCTGGCCTGGCCGAGGCGCTCGCCTCGATTCACCGCGCCGGTATCGTGCACCGCGACCTCAAGCCGAGCAACGTGCTGCTGGACGACACCGGTCCGCACATCATCGACTTCGGTGTGGCGCTCGCCTCGGACATCACCAGGATGACCCAGAGCGTGGTGGTGGGCACGCCGTCGTACATGGCACCCGAGCGCATCAACGGGGGCGACGCGGGTCCCGCGGGTGATGTCTTCTCCCTCGGCGCCACGTTGGTCTTTGCCGCGACAGGCCGGTGCCTGGTCGACGACGGCACCGTGTACGAGCAGATCATGCAGATCGCGCACGGTCGTTTTGACCTGTCCCTGGTGCCGAAGGACCTACGCCCGCTGATCGTGCGGTGTCTCAGCCCCAAGCCCAAGGACCGGCCCACCGCACCGGAGCTGTCCCGCATCCTCGTCGGGGCCGGCATCTGCGTCCCATCGGCGGGCTGGCATCGGCAGGAGGCGCCGGCCCCGGCGGCCCTGGAGGCCCGGTTGGGCGGGGAACGTACATCGCGTCGCCAGATGCTGACCCTCGGCGGGATCTTCAGCGTGGTCGCGGTGGGTGGCCTCGGCGCCGCCGGCATCTTCGGCTCGGACCGTGCCAGCCCTGGCTCACCGCAGGTGAGCAGGGTGCAGTGGCTGGCTAGGTCTGGTGCGCCGGTTGTGAGTACCCGGCCTGGTAGTCGGGAGATCGGCGTGCGGGTTGTGGTGGATCGCGGTGCCCGTCTGGTCAGCGTGAGTGGCGTTACGGTGCGGGCAGTTGATCTGCGGGGGCGTGAGGTCTGGAGCCGTGAGCTGTCGTCGGGTCCGCTGGCGTTGACGCTGTGGGGTGATGGGGTGCTGGTCACCAGCATGCAGCGGGCCTGGCTGCTGGATGGGGTCACGGGGGTGTCGCGGTTCGACAGTGATGTGGCCGGTGTCGAGAAGGCGACGGCCAAGGGCGGTCCGGGCGGTCCCGCGGTGGGTATCCACGGGGTGGCGGTGTCTGCTGACCGTGCGTTTCTGTATCTGGGTACGGCTACGGTGGCGTTGGATCGGGCGGGTCGGCAGCGGTGGCGTAACCCTCGTCCGGTGCCGGTGGGTGGTGGGTGGGATACGTCTGGAAACCCGCACCTGGCCGACGCCACGTGGCTCGTCACTCGGGACCAGGACGGCGACGTTGTCCAGGTCGGCCTGTATGAGGCGGCCACCGGCAGGCGGCGGTGGACCGCGCGTTACGACGCGCCTCCGCTGCCCAGTCCGCCGCCGCGGGCTGGTGAGATGTCCGGTGGTCCGCGGCCGTGGGGTGATGAGGCGTGGCTGCGGTGTGAGGCGCGGGTGGGTACGGGACATGTGGTGGTGCGTGATGTCCAGACCGTGCGGGCGTTCGCTCTTTCCAGCGGTCGGGAGGCGTGGATGGCTGTCTCGTCCCGTCCGGTTGCGGCTATGGAGCTGGTGGGCAGCCGGGTGTTGGTTGCTTCTGAGCGGGTCACCGCGTACGAGGTCGGTACTGGTGAGGTCGCGTGGCGGGCTGACATGTATGGCGCGCGGTTGGCCGTCCTGCCGGCTGGTGACGGTGTGGTGGCTGCGAACGACTCGGTGATCGTGGCCTTGGACCGCAATGGTGGCTTCCCCTGGCAGGAGCCGGTGCCTGCGGCTGTCCGGGCGGAGGCGATGCCGGGGCGGCTGACGACCGACGGGCGGATGGCGTATCTGACATTGAAACCCCGGGGGGACCGGTCGGAGCCCCTCACCGTCGACGTGATCGCGATCGCCCTGGACGCCTAGCCGGAGTGTCCTGGCTAGCAGAACCGACACTGATGTCTGTGCTGGTCAGGGATGGCGCGGAGGGCGGTTTGGTGTATGACCTAAGTCCGGGGAGCCCATTGATGTAGGTCGAAGACGTCGATCAGGTGATCCTGGT
>DASRIS010000195.1:0-8920 GCA_035649895.1 Micromonosporaceae bacterium
CCTCAACAACGACACCGAACACCTCATCCACCAAGGCGCCATCACATTCCTCGACGCCCTCTGCGCACTCTGGGACACCCTCGACACCGCCCTACTCACCTCCGGCGAACCAACCCCCCAACTCCAACCCGCATAACAACCAACCGCTGCCGCAGGGCCGCCACCACACCGGCGGCGGCCCTGGTCCCTACCTACCTGGTCCCCTACCTACCTGGTCCCCTACCTGCCGTAGGAGCGACGCCATGAAGCCCGTCCAGCTTCCCAGAGGAATGCCACTGTATCGCTGCTCATCGTTGCGGATGGTCGCTCTCCTGGTTGCGTGCGAGGTCCAGCCGTGAGCGCCACCTACCCGTTGCGTATCGCGGTTCTGCTCAAGCAGGTCCCTCGGTTCGAGGAGCTGCGGCTGAACGCCGAGGGCCGGCTTGACCGGAGCGCCGCGGTGCCGGAGCTGAACCCCTACTGCCGGCGCGCGGTCGCCAAGGGCATCGAGCTCGCCCGCTTGACCGGCGGACACTGTACGGCGGTCAGCCTCGGCCCACCGGCGGCGGAAGACTCCCTACGGGAGGCGGTGGCCTGCGGAGCTGACGAGGGCATTCTGGTCACCGACCCGGTGTTCGCCGGAAGCGACACGCTGGCCACGGCCCGGGCGCTCGCCGCGGCGCTACGGGCGATGGGCCCCTTCGACCTCGTCCTGTGCGGGCGTAACTCCGTGGACGCGGACACCGGGCAGATACCGGCGCAGGTGGCCGAGCTTATGGGCCTGCCCATGGCGGCGGGGGTGCGCCAACTGACCCTGGACGGCGTCACCCTCGAGGTGCACTGCGAGCACGATGACGGTTGGGTCCGCACGCGGCTTCCGCTTCCGGCGCTGCTGAGCTGCGCCGAGCGGCTGACCGCACCGGCCAAGGCCGATCCCGCCGAACGGGCAGCCGTACCCCTCAGCCAGATCAGGCGGCTGGGCGCAGCGGATCTGGACGCCGGACCGTGGGGCACGGCGGCGAGCCGCACAACGGTGGGCCGTACCAGGCATATTCCGGCGAACCGCAGCAGCATCCAGCTCAGCGGCGCTGTCGACCATCAGGTCGCGCGGGCGGTCGCCACACTGGATGCGCTCGGCGTGTTCGATCCGGTCCAGCCTGAACCGCACATCCCGGTGCCGGCCGCCGTGGCCGACCCGGGCGACACCCTGATCGCGGTACTGGCCGAGCCCGGTCGGGGGCGTGCGACGCGGGAGCTTCTCGGCGAGGCGGCCTGTCTCGCGCGGATGCGCGACGGTCACGTGGCGGCGCTCACCGACGGTTCCCTCCCGGCGGAGCTGGCCGCGGCCTGGGGCGCGGACCGGGTAGTGGCCCTTGACCCGGCGGGGGAGACGGAGACGGCGCTCAGCGCGGTGGCCTTCGCCTCCTGGTGCGCCGAACACCGTCCCTGGGCGGTGCTCGCTCCGTCGTGCATGTGGGGTCGGGAGATCGCCGGGCGGATGGCGGTCCGGCTGGACTGCGGACTCGTCGGAGACGCCACCGAGCTGGCGGTTGCGGAGGATGGGCGGCTGGTCTGCTGGAAGCCGGCATTCAGCGGAGCGTCAGTGGTCGAGGTGCGCTGCGACTCGCCGATCCAGATGGCGACGATCCGCCCAGGCGTACTGCCGCTGCGGGCGCCGCGGATCGCCGACGCCAAGGTCACCACTTTTTCGGCCCCGATCCGGCCCGGCCGCCGCCGCATCGAGCGCGTGTCCCAGGAGAACGACGACTGCTTCGAGGATCTGACCACAGCCCAGGTCGTGGTGGCTGTCGGCGCAGGGGTTCCGGCCACCGAGTACCCGTTGCTGCGACCCCTGCTGGACGCGTTCGGCGGAGAGCTGGCCGCCACCCGTAAGGTGACCGACCGGGGCTGGCAGCCCCGGTCGCGGCAGATCGGCATCACCGGGCGCAGCATCTCGCCCCGGCTGCTGATCTCGATCGGCGCCCGCGGCGCGTTCAACCACCTGGTCGGCGTCCGCGGAGCGGGCACGATCCTGGCGATCAACACCGACCCGTCGGCACTGGTCTTCGCCGCCGCGGACGTCGGTATCGTCGCCGACTGGCGGGAGGCCCTGCCGCAGCTCACGGCGGCCGTACTCGCACGGAGCTCACGATCTACAGCCCTGACGGGAGGCGATCCATGACGGCTCAGAAGGCGGCTGGCGCGCGCCCGCCGGTCCCCATCGCCGGCGTTGTGGACGGAGAACTGACCACAGTGTCCGACCACGACGGGAACGTCTGCGTATACCTGACGTTCGGCTCCGGCCCGCTGTGCGACGGAGCCCAGGTGGAGCTCGTGCTGAGCCGTGACGGCGCCAGGGCGCTGCAGCGTTCGCTGCGGGACGGGCCAGTAGCTGGTGGGGATCCGGTGCCGTGCCGCGTCGGTCTCCGGACCAGACGCGAACGTCGCTGACCTGGCGGGCGCGGACCGAACGGTCCTCGTAGGCCAGCCGCCGGGTGGCCTGGCGCGGCCCCGCCGGGTGGCCCGGCGCGGGCCAGCCCGGGGATCAGAACGTGTCGACGAAGAGGCTCTGTACCGACCGGCCGATCCGGCCCTTGCCGTCATACAGCGTTGTGTCGGCGATCCCGATCCCCGCCCCATCGATGTCAGTGATGGCCTGTAGGCAGACCCACTCTCCGGCCGGGTGGCGCAGGAGGTAGACGGTCAGATCGGGGTTGACAAACATGTACTCGTGGTAGTCGAGCACGCTGCTGATCCCGCTGCCAGAGTCCGCCGCCACCAACGTCCGCGCCAACGGGCTGGGCTCCTCGCCTGCAACCAGGGGCACGCGCATCCGCATCCAGGCGGTGGCCGCACCCAGCTCGCGGAACGATCCTGCGCTGAACCGGATCTCCATCGAGGTGTGGTAGCCCACCTCGTACGGCACCGGGAAGTACGGCTTGGCCTCGGCGTCGGCCAGGCTCGGCGGTAGGCCCGTGTCGGTGTCGGGGGCCACCTGCTCCGTCGTGCGGATGAGCAGCGCGGCGCAGCGCATGTACGGCTCGATGGCCGCCTCGACCACCATGACGTTCGGCCCATCACGAACGATCGATGTCGTGACATCCAGGGGCGCGATCGGCACCGGGCGGGCGATGTCGAAGATGAGCCGCGCCACCCGCAGCCCTGGCCGCGCCCTTGACTCGACTGCCCGGCCGAGCAACGCCGCCGGCGGTCCGGCATGCTGCATGCTCGCGTGCCACAGGCCGCGGGTGTGCTCCGTCGACTCGAACCGGTCCTCGCCTACCCGGATATAGAAGGCCACCTTTGTATGGTAGGCCCTGCCGCCCCGGTGGTGTGATCTTGTGCCATATCACCGCGCGGGGAACCGCGAAAGTGCCTATCCCCGAGGAACCGGGGTCAGGGCCGCGCCGTAGCTCGACATGCGTCCAGCTATCGCTCGCGACGGACGTCTACCGCTCGCGACGGACACCTATCACTCGCGACGGACGTCTACCGCTCGCGGCGGATGTCGTACGCGTGCGGCGCCGGGGAGCCGGCGAACGCCTGCCCGCGCAGCCTGCACCACGCCGGGATGTCGACGGCTGCGGCCGGGTCGTCGGCGAGCACCCGCAGCACCGCGCCGACCGGCAGCTGCGGCAGCCGGCGGGCCAGCGCGACCACCGGCAACGGGCAACGCTGCCCGAGGCAGTCCAGCGTCTCGGTAGGGCCGGCGGCGGTCACAGGCCCACCACCCCGGCCTCGGCCCGCAGCGCCGCCACCACACCGGGCAGCTCGGTGAGGAACCGGTCCACCTCCGCCTCGGTGGTGCTCCGGTGCAGCGACACCCGCACGTTGCCGTGCGTCAGCACGCCCATCGCCGCCAGCACGTGGCTCGGGCGAAGCGTGGACGCAGTGCACGACGAGCCCGAAGAGACCGCGAACCCGCGCCGGTCCAGCGCGTCCAGCAGGGCCTCGCCGTCCACGTAGAGGCAGGAGAACGTGACCAGGTGCGGCAGCCGGCCGGCCGGGTCGCCGACGACCTCCACGTCCGGCACGGTCGCCGCCACGGTCGCCCGGATCCGGTCGACCAGGGCACGCAGCCGCGTCGACTGTGCCGCCGCGTCGGCCCGCACGGCGCGCAGCGCGGCCGCCGCCGCCACCACCGCCGGCAGGTCGACCGGCCCGCCCGGCTGCGCGGCGTCCGTCCCGACACCGCTCGTCTCTGTGCCGCCCGGCCACCGCACGCCCGGGCGCACGACGAGCACCCCGACGCCTGGGGGGCCACCCCACTTGCGGGCGCTCGCCGCCAGCAGCGACCACCCGTCGGGCACCGGGCCCCACGGCACCGACTGCGCCGCGTCCAGCAGCAGGGGTACGCCGGCCGCGGCGCACGCCTGTGCCGCCTGCGCGACGGGCTGCTCGGTGCCGACCTCGTGGCTGGCGCTGATCAGCGCGGCGAGGGCGACTCCGGGCGCGGCCACCGCGGCGCCCCAGTCGTCGAGGCGGAGCCGGCCGAGCCGGTCGACGCCGACCGGCACCGCCTGCCCGCCACCGGACTCGTGCCGCTGGGCCGCGTACAGCACTGCCGAGTGTTCGACTGCTGAGTGCACCAGCACACGGCCGGCCCGTACCCGGCCGGACAGCGCGCCGGCGACGGCGGAGCGGAGCGCCGCCGTACCGCTGGGGGTGAAGGACACCTCGTCGGGGCGTACCCCCATGGTCTCGGCCACCGCGGCGCGTGACGCGTCGAGAAGCTGGCGTGCCCGGCGGGCCTGGGTATAGCGGCGGGACGGGTCGGCCCAGCCGTCGTCCAGCGCGGCGAGCAGGGCCTGCCGGGCCACGGGATGCAGCGGTGCGGCGGTGGCCGCGTCAAGATAGGTGGCCGCGTCAAAGGAAGCGGACGCGGTGCGGGGTTGCCCGGCGCTGGCCACCCGGCCACGGTAGCGTCCACGACGGACATACCTACCCGGCCGGGTGGGCGGGCGCCTCGGTCGAGTAGTCTGCGACCGGTCACACGGTGCTGAGCGTGTCGGTGCGTGCCGGTGCTGGAGCGTCTGGCGGCGAGGAGGCAGGAGCAGGTGGTCCCGAGGAGTGCCGCGGTGCGGGCCGCAGGGCTCGGCGCGGTCGGAGTCGCCTTGGTCGCGTTGCTGGCCGGCTGCGGCGTCGGTGACGCGTTCGACGGCTTTGGGTGGCCGAAGGGCGGCATCACGCCCCAGGCACAGCGCATGTACGACCTGTGGATCGGGTCCGTGGTGGCCGCGCTCGTGGTCGGCTTCTTCGTGTGGGGACTGATCTTCTGGTGCGTGGTGCGCTACCGGAAGAAGGGCGACGAGCTGCCGGCGCAGACCCGGTTCAACCTGCCCATCGAGCTGATCTACACGGTGGTGCCGTTCCTCGTCATCGCCGTGCTGTTCTACTACACCGCGGTGGTGCAGACCGACGTGAGCCGGCTCTCCCGCAACCCGGACGTGCGGGTCGAGGTGGTCGCGTTCCAGTGGAACTGGGAGTTCCGCTACCTGGACGCCCCGGGCTCCGGCGGGCAGCCGGTCTCCACGCTGGGCACCAGCGACTCCATCCCGGTGCTGGTGCTGCCGGTGGGTCGCAGGATCCGGTTCGAGGAGATCAGCAAGGACGTCATCCACTCGTTCTGGGTGCCGGAGCTGCTGTTCAAGCGGGACGTGTTCCCCGGCGAGATCGCCCGCAACGTGTTCGAGGTGACGATCGACCGGGAGGGGGCGTACGTCGGCCGCTGTGCCGAGCTGTGCGGCTCGTACCACTCGATGATGAACTTCGAGCTGCGCGCGGTCTCCCCAGAGGAGTACCAGCGGTTCATCGCCGCCAAGCAGGCGGGGCGCTCGACGCCCGAGGCGCTGCAGATGATCGGCGAGAGCCCGCTGGCGACCACCACGCAGCCGTTCGACACAAAGCGCGTGCAGGACCCGCGGGGACCGGGGAGTGGATCGTGAGGAGTGAGTGGCGCCTGTTCGGCCTGGTCGCCGCGTTCCTGTTCGTCGCGGCCGGGGTCTACTGGTGGTGGACGGACGTGGAGCTGGCCCAGGGGGCCGACTACATCGGCACGATCGCGCTGATCCTCTCCGGACTGCTGTGCCTGATGTGCGGCGGCTACTTCTGGTTCGTCTCGCGCCGCGTCTTCCCGCGCCCCGAGGACCGGGACGACGCCGAGGTGGCCGAGGGCGCTGGCGAGATCGGCTTCTTCAGCCCGGGTAGCTACTGGCCGTTCGGCATGGCGCTCGCCGCGGTCACCACCGGGCTCGGCCTGGTCTACCTCCAGTGGTGGCTGGTGGCTGCGGGCCTCATCGCCGTGCTGCTCGGCACCGGTGGCCTGCTGTTCGAGTACTACACCGGCACGCGCCGCTAGAGCACAGTGGCTGGAGCTGCTGCTCAAGGCGAAGAAGGCAGGGGCGAGCCGAGGCGAACCAACCTGACCAGAGGCTGGTAACCGGCCGGACGCCGAGTGTCACTCCAAGGTCGTGTACCTGGCTGTCACTGTCGGGCCGGCGGCGTACGGGGCCGGCAGGTGGGTTATGGCAACGGCGCTCAAGCGGCCTTTGACTAGTTCGGCCACAGAAGCGCGTACCCCGGGCCTTTGCCGGTGGACGCGCGCGGGTACGCCTGCTGGCCGGTGTGGATGAGCTGGGCAGCGAGGGGCAGAATGCGGCAGGACAGCTTCTTCGGCGCGGCAGGGCAGCTTCTTTGGCTTGGTGAGGGTGCGCGCTGGCGAGAGGGCGAGACCGGGTAGCCTTGCGTATTGTAGGGTTTTTACCCCTTTGTCCTCATAGAGCTGGAGGCTCCTCTCAACAACAGTTGCTTGATCAAATCGGTTTCAGTGGAAATGGCCCTATCTGGCCCGCAGATGACCCCAATATCCGTGATATTGATTTGATCTTGGATCGCCCGCCGGCAAGCCCGGCACTGGGGCGGCTCACCCGTCCCCGCGCGACCCTGGAGGCTGAGGGGCGGCCAAGGAATGGCCTGACCATGCGGACACGTCGCGCCAGATCTGTGCCACTCGACGACGCGCGCTTCAGGCGTCCAGGAGCAGCTCCACGGCCACCCGCAGCAGGCCGCACCGCCCCGGTGTCCTCCAGCAGGTACTGCTTGTTGGACCTGCGGATGGTGAACCAGGCCAAAAGGCACTGCGCCGAGCCTGCCCGCTTCAAGGTAAGCGCGTACAAGTTCGAGCTAGGTGGATACGTCGGGCGGCAAGGTAGCTGTGCAGCGGCTAGGGAAAATGTCAGTGCCGCGCTCGGTGCGTCCTGGACCGTGTGCCGTCGGGCAGTGGTGTGCGGCGGCACGCTAGGCGGCGCGGCGGCGTGGGGTGGGGCCGGCGGGGCGTACCTCGGGCGCGGAGTGGGTGACCCGCTTAGGATGAGTGACCCGCGATGTGCGGATGACCCGGACCGGCCCGACCAGCAGCGCATGGCCGCAGACCACGCAGGCGAGCTCGGCGCACTCCTGGCCGGTGCACTCGGGGCCGTGGTCGTCCCCGCAGGGCGGCTGCTCGAACGGCCTGCTCGCCCCGCACGGCTCGCAGTAAAGCTCGACGGTGCGCACCGCAACCTCCAGCTGGCTCGAACTACACGGCTGTAACTTCGCGTGCTACCAGCTCAGCGTGCCACTGGCCGGCTCGGAGCGCAGGGAGGTGGGCCGGCGTGTCCCGCGTCTGGTCGCCCTGTCCCGCGTGTTGCCCGCCCGCGTTGGCGCCCGGCCTATCTTGAAAAAATCTTGACGCGGATGTCGAACTCGCGGTCTGCCGTTCGACGCACTGGTAGAAAGCTCAACCACACCCGAGAAGGAGTACACCGATGCGGTTCATGGTCATGATCAAGTCGAACGAGGACACCGAGGCTGGCGTCATGCCGAGCGAGGAGCTCCTCACCGAGATGGGCAAGTACAACGAGGAGCTGACCAAGGCCGGCGTCATGCTCGCCGGCGAGGGGCTGCACCCCAGCTCCAAGGGCGCCCGGGTGCGGTTCTCGGGCAAGCAGCGGACCGTTGTCGACGGGCCGTTCACCGAGGCCAAGGAGCTGGTCGCCGGCTTCTGGCTGATCCAGGTCAAGTCCAAGGAAGAGGCGATCGAGTGGGTCAAGCGCTGCCCTAACCCGCTCGAAGGCGAGGCCGAGATCGAGATCCGCCAGGTCTTCGAGGCGGAGGACTTCGGCCCCGAGCTCACTCCTGAGCTCCGGGAGCAGGAGGAGCGCCTGCGCGCCGAGCTCGCCCAGCGGCAGCAGTAGCAACGACAGGGCCGGTGCCGGTTTGGCGGCCATCCACCCACCTGCTTAGGTAGGTGGGTGGCGGCTTCCGACGCGCGGCGCGCGATTGAGGCGGTCTGGCGGATCGAGTCGGCCAGGATCATCGCCGGAGTGACGCGGATCGTACGCGACGTCGGGCTGGCCGAGGAGCTTGCGCAGGACGCGCTGGTCGCGGCTCTGGAACGGTGGCCAGAGTCGGGCGTCCCGGACAACCCGGGCGCCTGGCTCATGGCCACCGCCAAGCATCGGGCGATCGACCTGGTACGCCGCAACGTCCGGCTGGAGCAGCGGCGTGGCGAGCTGGGCCGGGACATCGAGACCCGAACTGAGCTGGTCGCCCCGTCTCCCGAAGCCGCAGTCACCGACATCGACGACGTCGATGACGACCTGCTGCGGCTGGTCTTCATCTCCTGTCATCCGGTGCTCACCACCGAGGCGCGCGTGGCGCTCACGCTCCGCCTGCTCGGCGGGCTGACCACGGCCGAGATCGCGCGGGCGTTCCTGGCGCCGGAGCCCACTGTGGCCCAGCGCATCGTGCGCGCCAAGCGGACCCTCGCACAGGCGAAGGTCCCGTTCGAGGTGCCGTACGGGGCTGACCGGGCCGAGCGGCTCTCGTCGGTGCTCGAGGTGATCTATCTGGTCTTCAACGAGGGCTACTCCGCGACCGCGGGCGACGACTGGGTCCGCCC
>DASRIS010000196.1:0-100957 GCA_035649895.1 Micromonosporaceae bacterium
TGCGGGGGTCCAAAACAGCCTCCAGGGCCGGTCTCAGGGTGCGCGGGGCCGTGACCTGCTATCCGCTAGGCGGCAGGTCAGGTACGGGGTGGGGTGCTAGCGGGGGTGCTAGCGCTAGCGGGGGTGGCCGCTAGCGCTAGCACCCCGGTGCGGGCTAGTCGACCCGACTCCTACGCTCACGCTCGGTAACGGCAGTGTGGATGTCGGTGCGGGTCGGGCCGCGCCGGTTGACCGTCCGCCCGTCGATACGGCGCCCGACCTGCCCGGTCTCGACCCCGTGGGGCTTGAGCGCGGCGGTGAGCTGTTCGGGCTTCCACCCGGCGTAGGTGTCCGGGCGCAGGGTGGCCAGCAGCTCGACGAGGGTCTCGTTCCATGCCTTGTCCTCACCGTGCGGCCACACCCGCAGCAGGTCCCCGAGTAGGTCGAAGACCGGGGCGGCGGCGCGGGTCTGGGTGTCCGGGGCGGGTAGCGTGCCGGCGGCGGTGCGCAGCGCGGTGGCGCGGGCGACGACCCGCTGCGCGGTGGTGGTGTCGACGTAGAACGAGCGGACCGGGGCGGGCTTGCCGAACCCGGCCAGGATGCCCCACCCGGCCTCGACCACGGGTTGGAACACGGTGGCCCGGTACCCGTTGCGGTAGGCGGAGGTGCCCAGGATCATGTCGTTGGCGGTCTGGTCGGCCACCGACAGGCAGAACCGGCTGTTGACGTTGCGGGTGATCCCGGTGGGTAGGGAGTCCTTGTCCGGGATCTGGGTGCCGATGAGGATGACCACGCCCAACGCGCGGCCGAGCTTGATGACCTTCTCCAGGATGTCCCCGGCGTCCTTGCCGTAGCGGCTGGTCATCAGCTCCTGTAGCTCGTCGAACCAGGCCACCAGCGGGTGCAGCCCCGACCCGGGCAGGGAGGCCAGCTCGGGGGTGACCTTGTTCTCCGGGGCCTTGCCCAGATTGGCGTAGTGCTCGATACGGGCCGAGCGGCGCCGGCACTCCTGGTACAGCCAGCCGATGAAGGCGTGGCAGGCGGCCAGGGTGTCCTCGTCGAACCCGTTGCCGTACTCGGCCATCAGCGGGGCCAGCACGGCGAAGTCTCCCACGCCTTTGAGTTCGTAGCCGCGGACCTCCACCCGCGGGTCCAGCGCGGCGGCTAGGACCAGGTCCCGCAGGGCGAACGTCTTGCCGCTGCCGGGCTGGCCGCCGAAGAGCCAGTTACGGAACATCAGGTCGACCTCGACCAGGTCGAGGCGGGGGGTGGTGGCGAACGGGAAGGGCTTGAACACGTCGACCTTCGCGGTGGCCGACAGCAGCGGCCAGGCGGGTTGGCGCATCTGGGAGGCCGGCTCGTAGCCGACCCACAGCCCCAGCCGGCCGGTGTGCCCGGTGGCCGGCTCGGGCCAGACCTGGTCCAGCGGCAGCCGCAGCGCCGAGGCCAGCTTCCCCCGCCGGGCCACCACCTCGGCCGCCTCCACCCCGTAGGGCAGGTCCACGATGGCCAGGTGCCCAGGGCCGTCGCGGTGGATCTCCACCGGGAACGAGATCGCGGCGGGGTCCTTGGCGACCGCGCTGTTGATGGCGGCCATCTGTAGCGAGGTCAGGGCCCGGCGGACCAGGTCGGCGGTCAGCTTGCGGTAGCGGGTGCCCTCGGTGACCCGGTCGGTGATGGGCCGGTCCGCTGGGCGGCCCAGCCGGGCCAGCACCGGCACCACCACGGCGAGGGCGGCCACCCGCCACCAGGCCGGCCCGAGCATCAGCACCACCACCGCGACCGCCAGGGTGGCGGCGGTGGTAGCGAGGACCCACCAGCGCCATACGGTGTGGCGCTGGCGGCGGGCGTCGAGCTTGAGCCAGGTGTCGGCGTCACCGCGGGCGGCGGCGGCCTGCCGCAGCGCCCAGTTGCCCTCCTCCGCGGTGGCCCACCGCACTGCCCGGACGGTGCCGCGGGCCGCGCCCAGCGGGGCGTACAGGGCGGTCTTCGCCGCGTACTTCGGGGACCGGGCCGCGTGGTACGCGGCCACGTACCCGGCGTCCTTGGCCGCGTGGCGGATGGCGGCGTGCAGCGCCCGGCGGGACCGTGCCCACTCGGCCAGGACCGGCCGGCGGGTCACCTGCCGGGCGTAGACCTCGACCGGGACCGTGTCGACCGGGTCCACCGGTGCACCCAGCGGCGCCGGCCGCTCATCGGTCGACTCGGCATCGGCGTCCGTGTCGGTGTCGGTGTCGTCACGGTCGAGAGCGGGCCGGTCCTCGGCCGGGGCGGTGCGGCGGGCGGCGCGGTGGGTGTCCAGGTCGACCACGTCGGCCGGTGGTGACGACAGCGTGTCGTCACCAGCCGGCGCCCGGGCGGTGGCCCAGTCGAGCCCGTCGGGCGGGTCCGGGATGGTGTTGGTCATGATGGAGGTTCCTCCTGAAGAGACTCACAAAGGGGGTTGACGCAGGGGCGAGGCCGGCGGCGCGGCGCCAGAAGGTTGCGAGCCCGGGCGGGGCCGCGCCGCCGGGCAGGCTCAGAACGGCGGCGTGTCGCCACCCACGGCGGCGGCGCCCGCGGTGGCCGGGGTGGCGGTGGCCCACGGGTCCTCCGCGGTCCAGGAGGCCGGGCCGCTGCTGCTGCGGGTGAGCTTGTTGACGGTGGCGGTGGCGAACCGCAGCGACGGGCCGACCTCGTCCACGTCGAGCCCGTAGGCGGAGCGCTTTTCGCCCTCCGGGGTCTGCCACCGCGACAGCCGCAGCCGGCCGGTCACGATGACCCGCGTCCCCTTGCCCAGCGACTCGGCGACGTGCTCGGCCAGGTCCCGCCACGCGGTGCAGGTCAGAAACAGCGGGTCACCGTCGCGGTAGGTGTTGGTGGTCTTGTCGAACACCCGCGGGGTCGAGGCGACGGTGAACCGGCACACCGACACCCCGGACGCGGTGACCCGTAGGTCCGGGTCGTCGGTCAGGTTGCCGGTGATGGTCAGGATGGTCTCGTTAGCGGCCATGACGGTCCTTTCCAGAAGGGTCGAGTCGCGTTGTCGGGTTAGCGGCCGGGCCGGCTGCACGCGCTCGGCGGTCGTAGTCGTCGGCCAGGAGCGCTGCGGCCAGCTGCGCCCAGCCGGGCGCGTGCTCGCGCCCGGCGGTCCGGGCCATCTCCCGCCAGAGCCTGCCCAGCTGGGCATACCAGCCCGCCATGTCCTCCGAGCCGGCCGCTGTGGCAGCCATGATGGCGTCGTGGACCGCCTCGGTGGTGCTCGGGTGGTGGGTGCTCATACCCGGCCTGCCGGGCTGGTGGGGGTGTCGGGGTCGAGCCGGCGGAACGCCACACCCACCCCGAGCCGGTTGCCCTCGGCCAGCCGGCGGGCCAGGTCCGCCGAGCCGTACACGGTGACGGGCTGGTCCGCGGCGCCGGGGCTGCCGGTCACGGCGTAGCGGCGCCCGTCGTCGGTGGTGGGTCGGTTGGGGTCGGCTGCCATGCGGGTTAGTCCTCCTCGTTGGTGAACAGGCCGGTGAAGGCCAGGTAGTCACCCAGGGCGGCGGCTACCGCCCGGTCGTGGAAGGTGTCGATGTCGACCAGCACGGACAGCACCTCGGCGTGGTCGCGGCGGTCGACCGCGGTGGCCAGGTCCGCCAGCGCGGCGGCGAAGGTGTCCAGGTCCAACCCGGCGTAGAGCAGGCCGAACCCACCCGGCCGGGTGACCTGCGAGGTGCTGCTGGTGGTGCTACGGGTGTCGGCCATGGCGCGTCACGCTGCCTTCAGCGCCGTAGGCGCCTCGGCCGTGGTGGGCTTGGGCATGTGCCGCTGCACGGTGCGCTCGGACAGCCCCAGCCGCGCGGCGAGCTGCGCCGGGCTGGCCTGCGGCGACCGCGCCGCCGCCCGCGCGACCCGCTCCGCGGCCGAAGGCTGCCGCTTCGACGCCCGCGGCACCGCGACCGCCTTATCCGCCGCCGCCCGAGGACCCGGGGTGAGCTCGTCCGGTGTCCCGACCGGCGCCGGGGTGATGTTCGGGGCCGGGGCCGCGACCGGCGGCGCCACCGCGGGGGCGGCGACCATGCCAGCGGCCACCGGGGCGGCAACAGCAGCAGCGGTGGTACTGGCGCGGCGGGTGCCGGTGGCGATGAGCGCGCCGGTGGCCATGACCATCAGCCCGTCCACCGCGAGAGGGCCGATGAGCACGGTCAGGGCGTCGTCGTGGTAGAAGCTGAGCAGGCCGGACAGGTGCCGATAGGACACCACCGCGGCGACCCCGGCCACCGGCAGCAGCCCAGCAAACCGCAGCAGCACCCACCGGCGGCCGGCCGGCCACAGGGTCCGGGCGAAGATCTCCACCGCGACGAACAGGGCCAGGGGCCAGAACACCGCGCCGATGACGGCGCCGGACTCCGGCGCCCATTCGGCCGGGGCGTTCGGGGGTGGGACGTAGGAGTGGGCCACGTTCGCGGCGATGGACGCCGCACCGCCCAGGGTGGCGCCGAGGTAGGCCCACCCACGGCCGGTGGTACGGGAGGTAGTCATGGGGTTGGTGCTCCTTCACAGCAGTCCAGGCACTCGCCCAGCGAGCGCGGGATCACGTACGGCCGCCCGCGGCGGCAGGTCGGGCAGGTCCGCCGGGCGCGCAGCGCCGCCGCGAGCGCGCCGCGTTGGGCCGGGGTGGCGGTGTGCCGCGGTGGCCGCGCCAGAGCACCTGCGCGGCCACCGGCTGCCCAGCCGGGCGCAGGCCGGCGGCGCGGAGCTGGCGGCGGGTGGCGTAGCCGGTCGGGGCGGCGCGCCACCAGAACGTGGGGAGGCCGTACCGCTCCCCCGCCGGGTCATGGAACACAGCCCGGACGCGGGGCATCACGCCGCCCGGCCCGCCGGTCTGGCCCGCCCGCAGGTGAGCGCGGTGGTTGCGCGCAGTACCCGGGCCTCGGCCCGGCGCAGCCGCCGCCAGTCCAGCGGCGAGGGACCACCCCGGTCCGCGGCGTAGATCATCGCGATCTCGGCGTCCACAAGGGACAGCTCGGCCTCGACCAGGGGCCACTCGGCCTCGACCGCGGCCAGGTCAGCAAGCGTCGGCCCGTCATCATCCAGGCCAAAGACGGGGTCCATGGTCAGCAAGGGTCCTTCCGTCGCTATGCGGCCCGGCGGCGGCGGGGCGCCGCGGGTCGGCGGGTCGGGCAGTGGGTCTCATCGGCGGCCAGCGGCGCCCAACCGGCACAGCTGGGGCACTGGCGCCACACGGCGCCGCTGCGGCTCGTCACGCGCACCAGCGCGGCAAGGTCTGGCATCATCAAGGTCGCCTCTTCCTGCTCTCGGGTGGGTCGACGGTGGGCCGGGGCGCGACCACAGGTTTGCGAGGCCACGGCCGCGCCCCGGGGCAGAACAAGCAACCCGCGGCCCTTACGAGCCGGGGGCGGATGGGTAGGTGGGTGGCGGGCCGTGCGCCGCAGCGCCCGGGCCCGGCCCTCACCGGGGCTGGTCAGTCTCGAGCCAGCGCTGTGCCTGCGCGGCCCGCTCGGCGTCCTGCTGCGCCTCGATCTGGACCAGCCAGCGTTCGTCGCGGTAATCGGCGCCGGTCAGCCTGCCGTCGCGGTACGCCTGCTTGAGGTTGGCCAACTGCTGCTCAGGGGTGCTGGCCACGAAACGGCCTCCCAGCTCAAGGTGTTAGGTGCGGCGGCCCTTGCGGCGGGTGGCCTTGACGGTGAGCCAGTCCGACGAGCCCGCCGGCAGCGCCTGCCGCGCGGTGTCCGCGGCCCGGCGGGCGGTCGGGGCGGTGCTGAACCGGCTGACCGACCGGACCCGGCCGGTCTCACCGTCGTGATGCATCGCCTGGAAGTGCTTGGTGGGCTTGCTCACGGGTGAACCTCCCGGGCTGGGGTCAGGCCGCCCGCCGGGCGACCGGCGGGTCGGGACGGGTCGGAGACAGGTCGGGGTAGGTAGCCGGGCCGACCCCGCGCCGCTGCGCCGGGGTACGGCCCTCGTGGGTGGCGGTCGCGGCGACGCACACGCCGCAGGTGCGGCAGGTGCAGCCGGACCCGGCCACCGGGGAGCTACGGTTGGGCATCTGGTACGGACCTCCGTCCGTGCGTGGAGGACCCCGGAGCGCAGCACTGGTTTGCAGGCCGAGTCGCTGCGCTTCGGGGCGCCGGGCTGATGAACGGGGCGCGACCCTCGGCTGAGCTGCACGGGCGGACACGTCTAGCGGCCGGACAAGGTCAACGGCCGAACACCCGCGCGCTACCCCTAGGTCGCACGCTTCCGGGCCAATCGGGAAGACGGATCTTCCTGGACCCCGGGCGGTCACTATGGAAATGTGCAAGAAACGGGCGAACCGGGCGGACCATGGGCGCGCGGCATCAACACGCCGCCTTCCCTGGGAATCTCCGGTCGACTGTTCTGTCCTGCGGGCGGGTCGGCCTCTCGGCCGCTGCCCGGCGGGGCTGTGGTGCAGGTAACCTAACAACTGTTAGGTGACCGTGTCAACTGTTAGGCGCGGCTTGGCGGGAGACAGATGCAGAGGCCGTCTCAGCGGCCTACCATCTGATAGGCCGCTGGTAGGCTCGTTTGTCCGTGCAGCCGCAGCAGCCGCAGCAGCCGCACATCGCGAGAGGCGAGGTCACGCCCCATGTCGTCGCCCGACCAGCGGCTCAGCCGCTCCGAGGCTCTGCACCTCCAGATCGCTCGCAAGATCCGCAACGACATCGAGGCCGGGGTCCTGCGCGACGGCGAAACACTGCCTTCCACACGCGAGCTGGCGAGCCAATGGGACGTCAGCGTCTTCACAATCACCGAGGCCATGCGCGTCCTCGCCGAGCAAGGGCTAGTCGTCAGCAGCTCGCGATCGAAGCGCGTGGTACACGCCCCCGACCAGGAGCGCCGGGGTGACATCCGCCTCAGCCGGCCGCGCGTCGTCCTGGTCGGCGGCTACGCCGGCAGCGGCAAGACGGAGCTGGGCAGAGTCCTCGCCCGGCAGACCGGGTGGCCCATGCTCGACAAAGACACCCTCACCCGCCCGGTCGTCGAAGCGGCCTTGGAAATCCTGGGGCTCTCCCCGAACGACCGGGAGTCCGAGTCCTACCTGACCCTCATGCGACCCCGTGAGTACGAGGCGCTAGAAGCCGCCGCCGTCGAGAACGTCTCGTGCGGCAACAGCACGATCGTGACCGCGCCGTTCCTGCGCGAGTTCAACGACGCCGCGTGGATCGGACGAATCCAGGCGCGCTTCGCCGACCTGGAAGCCCTCACTACTTTGGTATGGGTCTACTGCGACGAAGACTCGATGCATCGATATCTGCGCCAGCGGGGCGCGGCACGGGACAACGGAAAGCTTGCAGACTGGCCCGGCTACCTCGCCGACATCGACCTCGACTTCCGGCCGCCCGTCCCGCACCACGTTGTCGACAACTGCGCCTCAGGCGCGCCATTGCAGGCACAGGCGCGTGATCTCCTGAAGACTCTCCTTCGAGCGGATTCAGCCTGATGCCGGGAGTGATCCTGTACGGGCCGCCCGCCTCCGGAAAAGACACCGTGACCCGGCACCTTGTCGCGCTTGACCGACGCTACGTGCCGTACCGCCGAATCAAGGTCGGCCCCGGCCGGACGGCGGGCTACCGAATGATGTCGTCGGAAGAAGTTGCTGCGCTATACGCTCGGTCGGAGATCGTATACGAGAACCACCGCTACGGCTCCTCGTACTTCGTTGACCGGTCAGAGCTTGCTAAGCAGCTCGATGAAGCAATCCCCGTGCTGCACCTGGGGCAACGTGAGGGAGTCGACGCCGCGCGAAGGGCATTCCCCGCCGAGCGCTGGCTCGTGGTCTCCCTATGGTGCAGCCGGGAGGTAGCAGCCGAGCGGATCGCGGCAAGAGACACAGGTGACATCGCGGATCGGCTTGCAGCATGGGATGGGACTGAACCGGTAACCGCAGACCTGTCGATCGACACCGGGAATACCAGCCCTGATGAGTCTGCCCGCAAGATTGACCAGGCGCTCCAGGACAGACCCCGCAAGCCGTAGGGCGCGAGCTTTAGCCGCGCGCCAACACTGTCCCCCGTGTCGCCGGAGTCCCCGGAGTGCCCTTGTACTGGGGTAACTCCGGGGACACCAAGCCGGCGGGATGCTCCTGAGGGTCACTCAGGCGCGGGGGGCTGTCTGGGGACAGTCCGCTCGGCGTGTCATGTCGACTAATGTCACCGAAGACCTTCTGGATAGATGAAACACAGCGGGGGAGCGGCGCGGACATATGGCGCTCGACTTGGGGGCGCGCTAGTCCGAGCAGCAAGCGGTTCTAGCTATACCAGGCTAGTATGGTCAGGCCGCGTTGGCATAGCAGGTAGAGGAAGCTGCCCTTCTCTCTGTAGCGCAGATACCTTCGCTTCTACCGTCGTAAAGCCAGCGACGAGTTGATCAACGAAGGGTTGAATATCTTCCCGGACAGATTGGTCGTTGATGATGGGAAGCACCACCTCGGCTGCGTCCGCAGCAGCAATTTCCGCCAAGCCGTCCGAACCACGTGAAAGCGCCCTCATCTGTACCGCGAACGCCTCGCTGCATAGACCAATAATTAGATCTGGGAGATATCGACTCGCCTCCGGCTTCAGCCGGAGGCGGTGCATGCCATTCGTGACCACCAAGTTGGTAGCATTTACACCCACGTAGAACCACTTCTGCACACAGTTCCAGATTCCGCCGATGTAGATGTCACCCGGTTCCGCAAAATGCTTTGCGCGGTCAGGTAGCTCCCATCCCCGGCGATCATGCCATCGATAAGAGCCGATCTCTACGTTCTGAATTTCAACATGGCCGTAGACGCGCGCAGGGTCGACCTTCACGCGTGTGCCAGCACTAGAGGTGCGCTCCGTCACAAATTCCGCGATGTCTCCGAGGACAAAATGCGGTTTAGCCATAATCTCGGATTTGAGGTTGAGGTACTTGTGCGATAGCCGCTTCGGGTCGAGGGTCAGGAGAGGGTCGGCGACGATTTGTTGAGCAGGGACCGTCCAACCTGGAGCGGCGTTTTTGGGCGCAAGTCCTTGCGTCAACCACTCGTGATACTGCACCGCATCGCTGTTTCTGATAGCAGCCAACGTACTATCGAAGTCCGAGTCGAGTATTAGTTGGCCACCTTCGTCGAGAAGGAACGTGCCGTCAGTGGCGTCGCGCTTGTATACGGCCGCATTGCGTTTATCACCAGTAACCCAGCCAACTCGGTCGATAATCTCTACGGCGATTTCGTAGTTGTCGCAGTCTTCGACACGCTGAAGTGGCGTCTCCCGCTTTTCGCAAAATATCACACTGGGAACGACACTGGCACCCGAACCCTTGAATGTGAAGCGCGGAAATCCTACAATGGCGGCGAATCGGCAATGTCGAAGAAGCCAGTCACGCAAGATGATGTACCTCGAAGACCTATTGCCCAGATAACCAGTTGGCAGTACCAAGGCTAGGCGTCCGCCCGACCGGAGGAGCCGAACGCACGCTTCGACGAAAAGGAAGCCGGTTTCTTGTACCTCCATTATTTCCGAGGTCATTTGCCAGCGATCGTTCTCGCGGCTCCAGACACGCGCTAGCTCGAAGTTTTGCAATATTTGCTTGTTGCGCTCGACGATTTTAGTACCAAAAGGTGGATTACATACGACGACATCGCATGTCTCCGCGTTTGCTTCAATCTTTAAGAGGGAGTCCTCGCAGTTGATGTTACTTTTTCCGTCGCCGTTGAGGATCATATTCAGTATTGCAACCTGAACGGCTTCCCTGGACTTGTCACTGCCCCAGACGCTACTTGCATAATCCGGCCAGTGTTGACCGCGACGGTAAGCGGCCGTCAAGAAGTCAGCGCTTCCGCACGCCGGGTCCTTCACGTGCTCGCCCCACTGCGGATTAAGCACCTCTATGATAAAATCGGTTACAGTGGTAGGCGTGAAGTATTGAGCAAGATCCCACTTGTAGATGTGCTTCGCAAAGTACATATAAAAGTCTTGAAGCACGCTTTGGCGCATAGAGATGATTTTGATTGGCGCCAAAATCTTCATGATTTCGAGCAGGGCTTCGCCGTTGACGGGTAGTGTGCTCTGAACTGGCTCGGGAAGGAACGCCTGGTAGTAGCGGATCGCCTGGCCAAGCAGGCGGTTGACAACCTTTGCCACAGCCAGGGCATCGGTGTCGAGAGCAGCGAAATCTTGAATTGTAAGCGGCTCATCGGGTTGGGTTTGGTGCAGATGCTCGTCGTACAACTTTGCGAGGAGCAGTTGCAGCATGATTTCAAATCGCTTGCTCGGCCCTAGAGAGGCGGCGTGAAGTGTATCTTCGATTCGTTTGAAGACCGCCAGTAGTGGCTTTTCGGCGTCAATGGTGTTAAAGGTAAGCTTTGTGGCGCCCAGCTTACCTCCGTAGTTAGGAAGGTCGGCTAGCGGCCCCTCGCGCACTTCGCGGATGCCATCACGGCGGATCTGCCAGAATACACGCTGCTCGACGTTATCCCAGTACAGTGCAAGGCAGTCGTCGCGCGAGGCAAAGTCCAGCATGGGCTTCACTTGGTATTTAAGCGCCTTGCCAGCCTCTGCGTTGTCCCGCTTGACCTCCGCCAGCACCAGGGCGTGTTTCAACAGCTCGTTGACATCATCGGGCACTGAACCGATCGGCCTGTCAAGTACGATCACGTCTGCACGAAAAACGCTACGTCCGCTATTACCAAATCGCTTGATGACCACTTCAGCGCGAATATGGTCTTTCGGGTAACCTCGGTTGATAAGATGTCGAATCACCTCAACCCGGAAGCGCTCCTCAGTAGGCGTGAGGCCGTCCTTGCCGCGGGCCTTGGCCTTCAACGGACCGCGGACGGGACATACGAGGGTGAGACCGAGTGCCATCCAGCCATCTTGCCTCAGAACGAACGTTCCGGATCAAGGACAGGCCGTGCGCTCGACGATGGATCTCCCGCACCGCCAGTCGCTGGCGGAGCCCCCCTCTGTTTCAGCTGCCCTGACCTTCCCTCGTCGTCGCCCAAGCGGTCACGTGCGCGCCACTGGCTGGACTGGAGGGCTGGGGTGTGGCTTCAGCCTGGGCCATTGGCGGGCCATTAGGCCGGGCCGCCTGGTGTCACTCCAGGCCACCCGGACCGCCGCTGGGCCGGCCGCGATGGTGGCCATGACCGGATCTTGTACGGTTCCCAAGCTGACAGTGAGGGTTCGATTCCCTTCACCCGCTCCACCACGAAGATCCTGGTAGGGATCGCTATCCCCAGGCTTCCTATATCACCGCTCCGCCCTTCGCTGCTCTCTCCGTGGCCACAGAACTTCACATGGCCCTGATGTACTCCGTCACGCCAACTCCCATGGTGGTTCCAAGATCATGGGTACGGCGGCAAGGCGTGCGTTCGCGGTGTCGCGCTGGCTCCCAGTTCGGCATGACTCTGGGTGCCGAGGATCACGCTGGCACTATGAGTGTCAGCCGGGCACGTTGGATTACAACGCGCCGCGTTAGACGACAGGGACGCCACGGAACCGGCGTACCGCACCCGGACTCGTGCCGGTGGCGACAACACCCCGGCTCCTCGCGGCGGACGGCCGCGCGACCGCCCCGCTGGCCTACGCGACGCTGCCACGCGGTCGGCTCGTACCTGCCCGGTGCCAGCCAACCTGCCCGGGTGCCGGCCAGCGCTGATCACCATAGTGGCGGCACGGTTCACGCCGCCGTGGCCACCGACCCGTCCGGCACGCTCGCCGCCGGGCCGGGCTTTGTGGCGTACTCGATGCTGGACCGCACCACCAGCCGGTTCGTCGTGGCCCGGGACCGGACGGCGCTCGCCCAGTTGGTCAGGCCGGCGGGCACTTCGAATACGCCGGCCCGCGGGCCGGCGACCGCGGCGGGTGGAGCTGACGCTTGGCGCGGCCCCGTCGTTGACGAGCTGCGCCGTGGCCAGCCAGCTGGGTGCGCCGGGTCCTCGAGATCGGCCACGGGCCACGGCCGCGGTCGGCAGGCCCGCCAGCTCGACAAGACACTCTCACCCGGCAACCGCTCGGGCCGCCCACTCCAGGGCGGCCCGAGACCGGCTCGGCTCACTCAGCTCTGGTAGGTGGCGCGCAGCACGCCGCGAGCCAGGGTGTGGAACGTCAGGTTGAAGCCCACGTACGCGGGCGTCGCCGACGCGTCGAGGCCGAGGTCATCGGTGTCCAAGGCATGCACGGCGAATACGTACCGGTGCGGGATGTCCCCGGCCGGTGGCGCCGCGCCGCCGTAGGCCGCCTCGCCGTAGTCACTGCGGACGTGGAACGCCCCGGCGGGGAGCCCGTCCGGCGTGCCGGCTCCCGCAGGCAGCTCCGTCACGTCGGCCGGCAGCCCCAGCACGAGCCAGTGCCAGAACCCGCTGCCCGTCGGGGCGTCCGGGTCGAAGCAGGTGACTGCGAAGCCGCGCGTCTGCGCCGGGAAGCCGGACCAGCTCAGGTGGGGGCTGAGGTTCTCACCGCCCAGGCTGCCGTGTATGTGGCGCTTGTCCAGCGGCTGCCCGTCTGCGATGTCGTTGCTGCGCAGCTCGAAGCTTGGCCTGGCCGGCAGGATGTCGTACGGGTCGGGTGCGGTGGCGCGCTCAAGCGACATTGTTCTTCGGTTCCCTTCTGGACTTGGGCCGAGTGCCATCTTTGTCCCCGCCGGCCGCGGCGTCGACCCGGGCACGCCACCGAAACCGCTACCGAAACCGTTCAGGAGGCGGGCACCGGGCTCACCGGGCAGACGAACTGCCGGACGACCCCCGCGTCGACCGCGGTGCCCGCGTCGAGCGCCGCCGCCACCTCTGCCGAGGAGTCCAGGACACCGTCGCCGTCGAGGTCTCCGGCCGCCACGGCCGCGCCGTACCTGGACGGGAAGGCGAGCGCGTGGACCTGCCACCGCCCGCCGCTGTAGTCCTGGTCGCCAGGCGCCGCGGTGGCCACGTTGAGCTGCGCTCCGCCGAGGTCGTAGATGGTGTCCCAGGCGTACGCGGGTGCGCCCGTACCGGACAGGTCGGTCGGGGTGGCGACGGTGCGGTAGAGCGCACCGTCCACATAGAACGCCGGCCCGGTCACCCCGGCGGAGGCGGGTGGCGCAAGCGCCAGCACCGGCCAGGCGGCGAGCACGGCGGCCGCCCGCAGGCCCCGGGGCAGCCACCCGTTGCGGCGGGCGGTGGGAGCTGGGCGTGCCGCCGGGCGGTCCGGCTGCGCGTCTCTCTCGAGAGCTGCCGACATGGGTACTCCTTGGGTCGTGCCGGCGCGAGCTGCGCCGGCGTCGTACCCATTCCTGCCCGGAGCGGACCGCAGATGGTCTTACCCGACGCTTTCAGACCGGTTACGGACCGGTGACGTACCCAGCGCTGGTCACGGCTCCAGGTCCACTCGGCTGATCAGGCCGCGCAGGCGCAGCACCTGGCGGGTACGGCCGTCGCAGCCGTCCACGACCACCGCCGCCCCGAGGTACGTGGCACCGGCGTCCAGCACCAGGTTGCGCAGCGCGCTCAGCTGCGCCCCGGTCTCGGCCCAGTCGTCGACGACCAGGACCCGGTCGGCGGCGGAGAGGTGGCGCGCGCGCACGCTCAGCGTGACGGCGCGGCCCCGCAGGTCCGTCGGGGCGTGCCGGGCCAGCACCCGGTCCGCGACCAGCCCCCGCCCGTCCTTGTACGCCTCGACGAAGCCCACGCCCAGCTCCCGCGCCACCAGCGGGCCGACGAGGAACCCGCTGGTCTCGGGCGCGAGCACCACGGTCGGCCCGGCCGAGTCGAACAGCGCGGCGAGGGCCGGCCCGAGGTCGCGCAGGATGGCCGCGGAGCGCCACCAGCCGGACGCGTCGCTCACCAGATGGGCGCCGTCGTCGTCCGGGTCCACCCACCGGAACGCGTCAACCAGCCGTATCCGCAGCTCATCCCTCACGTGAACAGCATGGCGCGAGCTACCGGGGCCGGATGACCCAGGCCTTCCTCAGTCAATCGGGTGGATGTTCGACCGCATAAAGGGGCAAGAGCTGACAGATCAACTTGACTCGCCGCACTTCACGATCGTTACGGTCGCCAGCGGCCCCGTCGTCTGGAGAGAGGTTGGGGAACTTGTCCGGTAAACGGGTGAACCCGCGTACCACCAGACCGCCCCGTACCCTGGTCCTCCTTTCTGTGGCCCTGGTCGCAGCCGCTCTTCTGGCCGGCGTAGCGTTCGTCGCCCTGCGGTCGGGGGCGCTGCCCGGCCGGGTGGCTGGCGCGCCAGCCACCAACGCCAGCAGTGAGGGCCCTACCGGCAGTGGGGGCCCTACCAGCCAGCCGGCGGATGACCTGGCGCAGGGGCCGACCGCGAGCCCCAGCCGGCAGCGCGCCGCCGACCGGGCCGGGCGGGCCAGGAACCGCCCGTCGCCGAGCCCGTCCCTGGCCCCGCCACCGGTACGCCCACCGGCCACCGATGGGGGGACTGTGGTGAGCTCAGGAACGTGTGGCGTGTCTTACTACGACGAGCCGCAGCCGACCGCCAGCGGCGAGCCGTTCGACCCGGAAGCGCTGACCGCCGCCCACAAGACGCTGCCGTTCAACACCCGGGTCCGGGTCACCAACCCGGCCACCGGCCGGTCGGTCACGGTACGCATCAACGACCGTGGTCCATACATCGCGGGGCGTTGCCTGGACCTGTCGCGTGCCGCGTTCCGGGCCATCGCCGACCTCGACACAGGGGTCTTCCAGGGACGATACGAGGTGCTCCGGTGAGCTGAGCACCGCCACGCCGGGGCGGCAACCTGGGCCGCCCCGGTCAGCGTCTCAACCAGCATGAGATCACCCCCTCGCCGGCACTGTGGTCAAATCAGTGTCGGTCGTGGCCGACACCGTTCAGTCCATGGGGGAGATCCGGCATGCTGGTGGCCGTACCCATCAACCTGAGACTGGCGCTGCGCCGCCGGTTCGGCCCTGAGCTCCGCGCCGGGCTCGGCGCGGGTCTTGCGCTGCTCGCCATCGTCTCCGGGGTCGAGCTGGTCGACACCACCACCGCCATGCACCTTGGGCTGCTCGCTGCCGCCCCGTTCCTGGCCGCGGCCTTCTCCAGCTGGCGCGTGGTGCTTGCGGTCGGCTTGGCCGCGACGGTGGTGGCCGCGGTCTTCGTCAGCCTCGCCCCGTGGAGCACGGCGGCGATGGTGAACGTGTGTGGCATCGTGCTCTCCACCGGCATCGCGATCTGGGTGGCCGCGGTGCGCCAGCGCCAGGCGGAGCGGATCGTCGAGCTGTCCCGCCTGGCCTCAGTCGCCCAGCAGGCCGTGCTGCGCCCGCTCGGTCCGCAGGTCGGCACGCTCGTGGTGGCCGGCCGGTACATCTCCGCCACCGCGGCCGCGGACATCGGCGGAGACCTCTACGAGGCGCTCGACACGCCGTACGGCGTTCGCATGATCATCGGAGACGTCCGGGGCAAGGGGCTGGACGCGGTCCGCCTGGCCAGCATCGTGCTGGGCTCGTACCGGCACGTGGCCTACGAGCGGCCCGACCTGCCGGCGATCGTGGAGGACCTGGACCGGGCGGTGGCCCGGTCGGTCGGGGACGAGGACTTCGTCACCGCGGTGCTTGTGGAGGAGCGCGGCGGCACGCTGACGATCGTCAACTGTGGACACCCGGTGCCCCTGCTGCTGCGCCACGGCGAGGTGATCCGGCTGGACCCGGATTCGCCGGCCCCGCCGCTGGGGTTCACGCCGGTGGTCCGCCCCCGCGTCGAGCGGCTGGAGCCGGGCGACCGGCTGCTGCTCTTCACCGATGGCCTGTCCGACGCCCGCCGCGATGGGGAGTTCTTCCCGACCGCGGAGCGGGCCTGGCGGCTGCTCGGCCACGGCACGGTCGGCGACGGTCTCGCCTCCCTGGAGACGGCGCTGGTGGAGTGGGTCCGCGGCCAGCTCGACGACGACACCGCCCTGGTCCTGATGGAGTACACCGGCGCCCAGCCCGCGCGCACGCCGATGACGCCCAGCTGGGAGGTTGGCACTGCGGGCGGTGAGTGAGCGCGACGAGGACCCCGGGTGGTTGCGCGCAGCCGCGTCGGAGACCCGACTGTGGTGGCGCAGTGTGCTGGGTTGCCGTTGGTTACCCGCGGGTAATACAGTCATCTGTTATCGAGGTTACTGACGGGTAACGGCTAGAGAGGGGGCGGCGCATGGGGCACTACCAGAGCAACCTGCGGGATCTCGAGTTCAACCTGTTCGAGGTCTTCGACGGTGAGCGCGTGCTCGCCACCGCGCCGTACGGCGACATCGACCCGGACACGGCCCGCAGCATCCTGGCCGAGGTGGACCGGCTCGCCCGCGAGGACCTGGCCGAGAGCTTCACGGTGAGCGACCGGCACCCGCCGGTCTTCGACCCGGCGACGCACACCGTCGCGATGCCGGAGCCGTTCCGGCGCTCGTACGAGAGGTTCATGGACGCCGAGTTCTGGCGGCTGGACCTGCCCGAGGCGCTCGGCGGCACCAACGCCCCGCGCATGCTCTGGTGGTCCCTGGCCGACCTGGTGCTCGGCGCCAACCCGCCGGTCTGGATGTACGCGTCCGGTCCCTCCTTCGCGCACACTCTCTTCCAGCTGGGCACGCCCGAGCAGCGGGAGTGGGCGAAGCTGTTCGTCCAGAAGCGGTGGGCCGCGACCATGGTGCTCACCGAGCCGGACGCCGGCTCGGACGTTGGCGCCGGCCGTACCCGCGCAGTGCCTCAGCCGGACGGCTCCTGGCACCTGGAGGGTGTGAAGCGGTTCATCACCTCCGGTGAGCACGACCTGACCGACAACATCATCCACTACGTGCTGGCCCGGCCAGTCGGCGTCGACGGCGCCGGCGGCCCTGGGACCAAGGGGCTGTCGCTGTTCGTGGTGCCCAAGTTCCACTTCGACCCGGTCACCGGCGAGCTGCGCGAGCGCAACGGCGTGTTCGCCACGAACGTCGAGCACAAGATGGGGCTGAAGGTCTCCACAACGTGCGAGGTGGCCTTCGGCGAGCACGGGGTGCCGGCGAAGGGGTGGCTGCTGGGCGATGTCCACGACGGCATCCGGCAGATGTTCCTCATCATCGAGACGGCCCGGATGATGGTCGGCACCAAGGCCATCGCCACCCTCTCCACCGGCTACCGCAACGCGCTGGAGTTCGCCCAGGCCCGGGTGCAGGGCGCCGACCTGGCCAACTTCGGCGACCGGACCGCGCCGCGCGTCACCATCACCCACCACCCCGACGTGCGCCGCTCGCTCATGCTCCAGAAGGCGTACGCGGAGGGCATGCGTGCCCTGGTCTGCTACGCCGCGTCGTGGCAGGACCGGGAGAAGATCGCGGCGGCGGCCGGAGACCAGGCCGGCGTACGCCTCGCCGACCGGGTCAACCACCTGCTGCTGCCGGTGGTCAAGGGCTGTGGCTCGGAGCGGGCGTACGAGCTGCTGGGGCACGAGGCGCTGCAGACGTTCGGCGGCTCCGGCTACCTGCAGGACTACCCGCTGGAGCAGTACATCCGCGACGCGAAGATCGACACCCTGTACGAGGGCACCACGGCGATCCAGAGCCTCGACCTGTTCTTCCGGAAGGTGGTCAAGGACGGCGGCGTGGCGCTGCGCACCGTGGCTGAGGAGATCGCGCAGCTCATCGACTCCGAGGGCGGCAACGGCCAGCTCAAGGAGGAGCGGCTGGCGCTGGGCCGGGCACTCGCCGAGGTGCAGGGGATGCTCGCCACGATGACCGGCTGGCTGGGCGAGGCGCAGGAAGACCCGCGCGCCATCTACAAGGTGGGGCTGTCCAGCCGGCGGCTGCTGCTGGCCCTGGGCGACCTGCTGGTCGGCTGGCTGCTCCAGCGCCAGGCCGAGGTGGCGCTGCGCGCGCTGAACGGCGAGCTGAGCCCGGCGGACCACGCCTTCTACATCGGCAAGGTGGCCGCCGCCCGGTTCTTCGCGCGCGAGGTGCTGCCGCGGCTCACCGCGGACCGCAACGTGGTCGCCGCGACCACGCTCGACCTGATGGACGTGCCGGAAGCCGCGTTCTGACCGGCTGGCCATGACGTGCCGGAAGGCGCGCGTTCTGACCGGCTGGAACGCGCTGAGGTGCCGAACCGGCGCGGCGGCTCTAACCTGAGATATGGGTATCGGTGGTGGCACATTTCTGGTGGCTCTCGGCGCGATCCTGATATTCGCACTGCGGGTCGACGCGGGCTGGATCGACCTGGACGTGATCGGCGGCATCCTGATGGCCACCGGCGCGACGGCCATCTTCTGGACCCTCTGGTTCTGGCAGGCGCGGCGCCGCCGCGGCGTGCGGTCGCTGGTCGAGGAGACCCGGCTCGCGCACCAGAGCGGACCCGTGACGCCCGACCCACCCGACGTTGAGCTGCGCAACCCCTGACCGAGGTCGTGGGTAGGCTGCTGGCATGCTTACCCGGCTGGAAGTCCGCGGGTTCAAGAACCTGCTGGACGTGCAGGTGGACTTCGCGCCGTTCACATGCATCGCCGGCGCGAACGGCATCGGCAAGTCGAATGTGTTTGACGTAGTTGAGTTTCTCTCCTATCAGACCATCGAGACTCTGGTGGAGGCTTCGCAACGCGTCCGAGGCGCGTCGGGAGTCCGTGGCGGAGACCCCCGAGACCTTTTTGGGGACGGGTTTCTCTTGGGTCGCCAAAATGCCACGAACTAGAGGTGGCGGCAGACCAGAACAACTTCTCGCAACATGCCTGTTGAACGCGGCCGACGCTACAGGTCGTCGACGCGAGCGCGCGGCTAAACGTTCGTAGGTAGCAGCTGAGCACGGCAGGGGAACAGCTAGGAGCGGGCGGTGTGGGACGCGGCGAGCGGGGCGAGCCGCGGCCCACACCCGGCCCATAGGCCAGTGACCTGATGGACGGCGAGGCCGCCCGTGCGCAGGCCGTCCGAGTCCAGGCCGGCACCGGCCGGGTCGAGCAGTGCGGACAGCTGGGACAGCGCCGGGTTATGCCCGATGAGCAGCACTGTGCGCGACTCCTCTGGCAGTGCGCGGACCACATCGAGCAGGGCGCGCGGGCTGCCGTCGTACGCCCGCCGTTCGTAGCGGACCACCGGCGAGACCGGGCCGGCGGCCTCGGCCAGGACCACCGCGATGCCATGCCAGGTCTGCCGGGTCCGCTTCGCAGGGGAACAGACGACGAGGTCGGGCAGGTAGCCCTGGGCGGCCAGCCACGCCCCGGCCGCACCTGCGTCCGCATGGCCCCGATCGGTGAGCGGCCGGTCGATGTCGGCGCTGCGATCAGGACGCTCCGCCTTGGTATGGCGGAGAAGGACGAGCGTGTGGGGCTGCGTCATGGTCTCCAGCTTGCCGGATTGAAGCCCGGCGCAGGAGGGTATCAGCCGCTCGACGGCACTTCGCAACACTGAAGGGAGCCTGCCGTGGGCATTGGTGGGAGCATCCTCCTGATCGCGCTCGGGGCGATCCTGACGTTCGGCCTCAACGTGACCCTAGGCTGGCTCGACCTCGACGTTGTCGGTTGGGTTCTGATGCTTACCGGTTTGTTCGGGCTGATCCTGACCACCTGGTTCTGGTCGAGCCGCCGGCGCCGGACGGTGGTCCGTACCAACCCGGCCGGATCGCATACGGTGCGGCGCACGGACGTGGTGGGGCCGCCCGACACGCTGTGACTGGTTAGGTGAGGCGCGGGCCGCGACGATGGCGTCGTGGCCCGCGCTGTCTGCGCTCCGGCGCCGGGTGCCGGGAACCTCTCAGGAGAGCCGAGGGGTTTCTCAGGAGTACAGCGCGAGGTAGATAGCCACGTGGTGGGACAGCGCCGCGAGGAGCGTGCACGCGTGGAAGAGCTCGTGGTGGCCGAAGACCGCCGGCCACGGGTTCGGCCAGCGCAGCGCGTAGAGAACGGCGCCCACGCTGTAGAACACTCCGCCGGCGGCGACCAGCACCAGGGCGACCGCGCCCCCGGCGCGGAGCAGGTCGGGCAGCACGGCCACAGCCACCCAACCCAGCGCCAGGTAGAACGGGGCGGACAGCCAGCGCGGGGCGTGCGGCCAAGCCAGCTTCATCGCCACGCCGCTGGCCGCGCCGACCCACACCACGCAGAGCACAGCGGTCGCGGTGGTCGGGGCGAGCAGCAGGGCGCAGAACGGGGTGTACGTGCCGGCGATGAACACGAAGATCATGGAGTGGTCGAGCCGTCTCATGATCTGGTAGCCGCGCCGGCTCCAGACCCGACGGTGGTAGAGCGCGCTGGTGCCGAAGAGCGCACACACCGTGAGGCTGTAGATGACGCAGCTGACCAGCGGGGCCAGGCCGGGGCGGGTGGCGGCCAGGGTGGACAGCACCACGCTGCCGGCGACCGCGAGGAAGAAGGCGTAGACGTGCAGCCAGCCGCGCATAAGCGGCTTACCGAGGTCGATGGGTTGCAGGCGCGGCACGCGGGTCGAGGTCGTCACGACCACAGGTTACGGTAGCGTAGGTTACTTGTCAGTAGAGAGCCGCAAGTAGGGTCTGGCCGTGCGGGTGCTGCGGGTCGGGGTCGACGCGCTGCTGGTCGAGGTGGACGAACCAGCGGCCTGGTTCGGCGAGCTGTGGCGGCGGCGCGCCGCGGGCGAGCTCGCGGCGACCGAGATCGTGCCCGGTGCCCGTACCGTCCTCCTCGACGGCGTGGATGACGTGGCAGAGGTCGCGGCGCGGCTGCCCGGCTGGGCACCGCCCGCCGCCGCCGGCCCCGCCGCGGGCCGGCTGGTGCGGATCCCGGTCGAGTACGGCGGCCCGGACCTGCCCTTCGTCGCCGAGCATTGGGGGACCACCGAGCGGGGTGTGGCGGAGCTGGTCTCGTCGATCGAGCTCCGCGTGGCGTTCTGCGGCTTCGCGCCCGGGTTCGCGTACCTGACCGGGCTGCCGGAGCACCTGGCCGTGCCCCGCCTGGACACGCCCCGGCCCCGGGTGCCGGCCGGGAGCGTCGGGCTCGCCGGGGAGTACGCCGGCATCTACCCCGCGGCCTCCCCGGGCGGCTGGCGCCTGATCGGCCGGACCGGCGTACGGCTGTTCGATGTGGACCTGGACCCACCGGCACTGCTCACCCCGGGTACGCCGGTCCGGCTCTCGATGAGCGGCCCGTGATCGAGGTACGCCGGGCGGGCCCGCTCATCACAGTGCAGGACCTGGGCCGGCCGGGCTGGGCCCACCTGGGCGTGCCGCGGTCCGGCGCGCTGGACGCGCCAGCCCTGCGGCTGGGGAACCGGCTGGTCGGCAACCCTGAGCCGGCCGCCGGCCTGGAGGTCACCCTGACCGGCTGCACGCTCGTGCTACGCGCCGGCCGGGTCGTGGCGGTGACCGGGGCGCCGGCCCAGGTCACTGTGGACGGCCGGCCCGTGGCGAGCGGAGCTGCGGTGCGGGTGCCGGCCGGGTCGGTGCTGCGGGTCGGGCCGGCCCGCGAGGGCGTACGCAGCTACCTGGCGGTGGCCGGGGGGATCGCGGTGCCGCCGGTGCTCGGCAGCCGGTCCACCGACACCTTCTCCGGGCTCGGGCCGGCCCCGCTGCGCGACGGCGATCTGCTACCGCTCGGCGACCCTCCGGCGGGTGAAGTGTCTCCTGTGGAGGAGCCTGGAGAGGGCTCGGTACGCCGCTTATGCTCTGCTGGCTTTGTCGGTGCAGAGCCAGCATGCGAGCCCGGGCCGGCGCGGGTACGGCTGCTGCCGGGGCCGCGGGCGGACTGGTTCACCGAGGAGGCGGTCGGGATGCTGGACGGTGCCTCGTACACGGTGGGGGTGAACAGCAACCGGGTCGCCGCGCGCCTCGCCGGGCAGGGCCTGACCAGGGCGGTCGCCGGCGAGCTGCCGTCGGAGGGCGTCGTGCTCGGTGCGGTCCAGGTGCCGCCGGACGGGCAGCCCCTGGTGTTCCTGGCCGACCACCCGACGACCGGCGGCTACCCGGTGGTGGCCATCGTGGAGCCGGCGGACCTGCCGCTGCTCGCGCAGGCGCGGCCCGGCGCTACGGTCACCTTCCATGGACCTCAACAGCGACCTGGGTGAGGGCTTCGGCATCTGGCGGCTCGGCGACGACCTGGCCCTGCTGGACGTGGTGACCTCGGCGAACGTGGCATGCGGCTTCCACGCCGGTGACCCGTCCACGATGGGGCGGATGTGCGAAGCCGCGGCCGAGCGGGGCGTCGCGGTCGGGGCGCAGGTGGGCTACCGGGACCTGGTCGGGTTCGGGCGGCGGCGCATCGACTACGACCTGGCCGAGCTGCGCGACGACGTGCGGTACCAGATCGGGGCACTGGCCGCCTTCGGGTCGGTGCGTTACGTCAAGCCGCACGGCGCGCTCTACAACACCGCTGCGGTCGACGAGGGGCAGGCGTCCGCGGTGGTCGAGGCGGTGCGCCGGTACGACCCGGCGCTGCCAGTGCTCTGCCAGCCCGGGTCGGTGCTGGCCGCGGCTGCCGCGGCAGGTGGGCTGCGGGTGGTGCGCGAGGGGTTCGCCGACCGGGCCTACCAGCCGGATGGGCGGCTCGTGCCGCGAACTGTGGCCGGAGCAATGGTGACCGACGTCGAGGAGGTCGCCGCTCGGGCGGTGCGGATGGCGGTGGCCGGTGAGGTGGTCGCCGTGGACGGGACGGTGGTGGCGTGCCCGGTCGAGTCGCTGTGCGTGCACGGGGACACGGCGGGGGCGGTTGCCCTGGCCGGCTGGGTGCGGGAGGCGCTGGCAGCGGCGGGTGTCGCCGTCGCTCCGTTCGCCTGAGCTGCGTGTGGTCTACTCGACGGCGATGGCGTACGTGTTGGTCCCCTTCCCACCCGACCGCGCCGGGTTGGTCGCGGGGTGGGTGACCTCGGCGGATGAGGCTGACATGTGGTGCTCGCGGGCCGAGCACCCGTTCCCGGCCGAGGTGGTGGCCGGCTGGGCGGCCCAGCCGGATGTGACCGCGTACCTGTTGCTGGCCGACGGGGAGCCGGTCGGCTACGGCGAGGTCTGGTCGGATGAGGCGGAGGACGAGGCCGAGCTGGCCCGGTTGATCGTCGCGCCGTCCGCCCGTGGCCGGGGCGCAGGGCGCGCCCTCACCACAGCACTCGTCGCCCGCGCCGGTCACCAGGACGTCTTCGTCCGGGTACGCCCGGACAACGCGGTCGCGCTGGCCACCTACCGTGCGGGTGGGTTCGTGGACGTGGCGCCGGAGCTGCAGGAGGAGTGGAACGCGCCGCAGCCCCGGCCATACGCCTGGCTCCGCTACGACCGCTGACCGGTCGCGTGAGCTGCCGGATCAGGCAGCCTGCGGGTCGAGGTGGGCGACCGCCGCAATGATGCGGCGAGCGGCGTACTCGATTTCGCTGTCGCGGGTGTAGCGGCCCACGCTGAGCCGGATGGTGGCTCGTGCTTCGGCGGCGCCTAGACCGATAGCGGTGAGGACGTGGGAGGGCTCGCCTAGCCCACTTGTGCAGGCCGATCCAGAGGAGATGGCAAGGTCCGGAAGGGCCTGGATGAGATCGGCGGCGTCGACGCCGGGGACGGTGAGGCTGAGGTTGCCTGGCAGCCGGTACGCACGGCTGCCGTTGACTCGGGCGTGCGGGAGGGCGGCCAACAGCCGTTCTGCGAGGCGATCGCGCAGCCGCGCGGACCGTCTGGCGTCGAGCTCTCGCTCGGTGACGAGGATCCCGAGGGCGGCAGCGAGGCCCACGGCACCGGCGACGTTGACAGTGCCGGCCCTGATGCCCTGCTCCTGGCTACCTGCATACTGGGGACGCAGGCGCGTGCCACGGCGGATGTAGAGGGCTCCGACACCCTTGGGGCCGTAGATCTTGTGAGCGGAGATTGTGAGCAGATCAACGCCCAGGCTGCTGACGTTTATGTCGACGGCGCCGACCGCCTGAACGGCGTCGACATGCAGCAGGACTCCATAGTGGCGGGTGGTTTCCGCAATTTCGGCAACTGGTTGGATGGTGCCGATCTCGTTGTTGGCGTACATGACCGACACAAGGGCAGTGCGTGGGGTGATAGCCGCAGCGACATCGGCTGCGCTAACCCGCCCGTTGTGGTCGGCGGGGACGGTGGTGACGGAGTAGCCGGCGGCACTGAGCTGGTCGTAGGCGGCGAGCACGGACTTGTGTTCGATCGTGGTGACCACGACGTGGCTGGCGAAGGTGCGGCGGCTGGCTGCGACGGCTCCGAGGATGGCGAGGTGATTGGCTTCGGTTGCGCCGGAGGTGAACACGATCTCGGCGTCGTGCCGCGCGCCCAAAGACTCCCTGACCTGCCGGCGCGCAGTCCGCAGGACGGCTGCGGCTCGGCGCCCGGGCTGGTGGGGGCTGGACGGGTTGGCGTAATGCTGCGTCAGGTGCGGCAGCATCGCATCGAGGACTCGGGAGTCGAGCGGGGTGGTGGACTGGTAGTCGAGGTAGATGGCGTTATGGCTCATGCGGTGCTCCGGCCGGCGTTGCGGTGGTGGCGTACTTGCGGGCCCCGTCGACGATGTCCCAGTAGACGATTCGACCCTTGCCGAGATCGGACAGTGAGGTGGCCAGGCAACGCCAGGTGCGGTTGGGGTGCGCTGCGGCAACAAGAAACGCGACATCAAACCAGGCCGGCACCGACCGGACGGTGCGCAGGGTGGGGTCGACACCATGCCAGAGGTCGAGGTAGCCGTTGGCGCGCAGCCATTCGGCGGCTGTAGATGCCGATTCCTGCCTATCGGGCGAGTCCGGCTCAGTGAGGGCACGGATGTGGGGAGCGATACGGCGTAGGCGAGCCTGCCGACGCGCGTGCTCGGCCTTGGGGGACAGGTCGCGGGTCACCTGTAGGTCTACCCACCATGGTTGTTCGTAGCGGTGCCAGGTGACCTCAACGATCGAGACGGATACCTGAGGATGGATGCCGCCGCGCGTGAGGTCTCCCACGTCGTAGCCTGGGCCGAGGGCTTCGACGGTGAAGGTGCCAGGTTGCCGGTACCCGGGTCGGTCCATGCGAAGCAGAGCGGAAAGTTGGTTTGTGAACCGGTTGGTGGGCTCGAGCAGTATGACCGCCCGTCCGATGGACAGCAGGCTAATGGCGTGGGGCTCAATTTGGTGGATGGGGAAGCTGTTGCCGCCGCGGTAGTAGGCGTGAGTCTCCAGGCCGCCGTCGGAGCGGACCATCAGCTGATGCGCGCCGGTAGCTTCGGCGAGGGACATGATCGACATACGCAGGACGGAGATATCTGCATCAGGAGTTATGCAGACGCCGTTCAGAACGGGGTTGTCCAGTAGCCGCAGCAGGCACATAGTTGACCACTTCGGCCAGCGCCGATTGGCGGCTGCGGCGGCTAGCGCGTCGCGGTCGAGGGTATGCAGTAGCTGGGGTGGTCCATGTGGCATATAACCTCCCACCTGGTCAGGCCGCCCGCTGCTCCCAGTTTCTGCGCAGGATGTCCGCGGTGAGGCGCTGGTTGTGGCCGAACGGGTGGTCTCGCCAGTCGTACCGGTCGGACAGGCCATGCAGCCGTGCGCAGACTCGCCGCACGTACTGCCTGGGGAACCGGCTGCCTGCGGGCCAGAACAGATGCTTGCCGGGTCGGGGCGACAGGTAGAGGTATGGACCGTCAGCGGCGGCCGGCAGGTCGGCCAGTTCGCGCAGTGCGGTGCCGTTGCCGCCGGTGGCCAGGTATGCGCGGGTAACCGCCTCTGGGTCAGGAACAGGGATGAGGTGCAGGTGGCAGTGGGCGCAGCAGCCAGCACCGAGCTGGCAGTCGCGGGAGCCGTGCTCCGCGAGGATCGCCAGCCCGAAGGCCGACTCGATGCGTTGGCGCATCGTCTCAACGATGCTCTCTACCCTCCGCAGCTCGGTCTGCGGTAGGTCGGCGGCGGCGTCGATGTGGTCGAGTGGCATGAACAAGCAGTAGCCCGGAATGAAGCAGCCAAGGGTAGGCAGAAGGACCCAGCCGGCGTCCTCGGCGATGATCCGGCCCTCGCCCTCGACGCCGGCGAACTCAGCGCAGAAGGCGCAGTCCATTGCGATTACCTCTGGTATCCATGGCTAGGGAACTCGTCGGTGTAGCGGCTGCCGAGGTGACTTTCGGACCCGTAGTAGGGATGTGCACCGACATGCGCGACAGGGCCTTCCATGTTGAACAGGACCAGCCGGGCCACTGGCATACCGCGATGGATACGCAGCGCAGCAGGGCCGAGGTTGAGCAGCTCGAGCGTGAGGTAGCCGTCCCAGCCAGGAAGTACCCACGGGCTTGTGACATGGGTGGCCAGGCCGACTCGGGCCAGGTGCGACAGCGTTCCGATCGCGCCGGCCTGGCTACAGCCGAGCCGTAGCCGGTGGTTGATCCGGCAGAGCGCCATTCGACGGGGCCGAAGTTCGAAGCTCTCCCACTCGTCGTCTGGCGAATGGTAGAGGCTATTGACGCTGTCCTGGTCAGCTACGTCGACAGTGCTGCCGGAGCCGGCGTCTACCAATGGCTGGAGGGGTGCGCCCAGCCGTAGCAGCAGCGCATCCCCACGCAGCTCGCCGGGCCAGCCGATCTTGTCCAGTTCTACCAGTTTCGTGATTTCGCCCGCCGTCAACATCCACTCACCCATCCCTGGTCCTGCCGCCGGATGAGTACTGATGGTTAGATGTTCCCTGATTCTTATTCGTGCGTCTAGATGTATCAGTGGGCCAGTAGCTAAGGTCTCAGCGGCAACTGCGACGTGGCGTAGTCCCGGCTAAGCGTCAAGACATTTCACCGATGTGTACAGGCGAGCGCTCAATCGCGACCTTGACGGGTCGCCCGGAGAACATTGGGTGACGGGCGCTAACCAGGACGGCGCCTGGTCAGCCGCAGAGCAGGCGGTACTGGTCGAGCCCTTGTGGCTCGTTGGCCGGCGTGCTCTTGGGGGCGTTGCCCCACCACACGATCCGGTCGGCGAACCCACCCCGCGCGGAGAATTTGGCCGTACGCAGCTGCTCCAGCTGGTCTCGGTCGATACCGAGATCAGCGGCCAGGCTCAGCAGTACCTCCAGAACGTCGGCCAGCTCGGTCGGATCGCCTGAGGTAAGGAACTCCCCGACCTCCTCGACGAGCTTTTCCTGTAGCAGGTCCCGGTACTCATCTGCCTCGGCCACACGGAACAGCGGCTCGCTTCCCGTGCTGCGGATGATCTGGGGAATCTTGTCCCTAACCAGCTTGACCTGGCTCATCGAATCCAGCCCTCAGCGCTGTGGCAAATGCTCTGGCGTTGGTGCGAGTGACGGATGTGGACACGCGTGGATCGTGCCACTGGATGAGTTTAGACAAGGCCGCGAACGCCTGTTGGCCAGAATCGTACAACAGCGTGATCTTTCGTAATACGTCGACTATCTCACTTGCTTTGTCGTGAACGCCCGACAAGACCGCTGTTCTTCCCGCGCCAGGCGGGTGACCCTGGCGGCCGGCCGGGCCGGGGCGGCTGTTTGGCTAGGCCTCAGCCCTTGTCGAGGCCGTGCAGCACGAGGGCAAGCCGCCGCGGCGCGCCGTCCACGATGCGTACCGGCACGCCCCAGTCCTGCCGGGAGATGTGGCAGGCGCTGTGCTCGGTGGCCTCGTCGCAGGTTGCTGCCTGCGCGACGACCTGGAGCACGCCGGTTGCGATGCCGGGTGCGACGATCAGGTCGCGGACCAGCTCGGTGCCCTCGCCAGCGCCGCTGGCGAGCAGCTCGGGTGGGGACGAGGAGATCTCGAGCCGGATCGGGGGGCCGAACGCGCTGTCCAGCTTCTGCCCTGGCGGCGGCGTGAACACCACCTCGAGCGTGACCTCGCCGGATGCCAGATCCGTGGGGGGCCGCTCGGTGCGTTGCCGGGCCCCGTCGACCGTGGCGCTGGCCATGGCGGATGCGCTGGCCGCGAGCTGGGTGAGCCGGTGCCCCGCGGACTCGACGACCACGATGGCGCCATCGCCGGTGGCCACCACGTCACTCGGCTCCGCCAGGCCCGCGGCGATCGTCGACACTGTCCCGGCGACCGGGTCGAAGCGGCGGACTGCGCCGTTGTACGTGTCCGCCACGAGCACCGACCCGTCCGGCAGCGCACACACGCCGAGCGGGTGCTGCAGCAGGGCGCTGGCGGCGGGGCCGTCCACGTGGCCGAAGTCGAACAGCCCCTGCCCTACGGCGGTGTGCAGCCGGCCGTCCGCGACCCAGCGCAGCGCCGAGGTCTCCGCGTCGGCCAGCCACAGCGTCCCGCCGTCCGGCGACACGGACAACCCGGACGGCTGGGCCAGCCACACGTCCGGCAGCTCGCCGTCGCGCAGTGCCTCCACTGTCGTGCCGGCGTACACGCCGGTGGTCCGCTGTACCGGGTCGAACCACCAGAGCTGGTGTATACCGGCCATGGCCACGATGACCCGGTCGTCGTACCAGGCCACGTCCCAGGGGGAGGACAGGTCGATGGAGCGGGCGTCGTGCGCGTGGTCGTCCACGGTGGAGCGCCAGGGCCGGCCGGTGCCGGCCACGGTGGTGACCGCGCCGTCGGACAGGCGTACCCCGCGCAGCAGGTGGTTCACGGTGTCGGCGACGACGAGGTCGTAGCCGGCCAGCTCGGCAACGTGCGTAGGCAGCAGGCACAGCCCCTGCGGCTCGGAGAACGAGGCGGCGGTGGCCGGCCCGTCGGCGCGGCCCCGGCTGCCCGAACCGATCCGCCGGATCACCGACGCGCCGTCCGCCGCAAGCTCCACAATGGAGTGTCGGGCCGAGTCGGAGACGAGGAAGGTACGCCCCGCGGTGGCGACCGCCTTGCCGGGGAAGCGCAGCACCGTTTCGGGTGGTTCGGCCGGCACGTAGGGCCCGCCGCCCCGATGCAGCGTGCCGCTGGCCTCGTGCCGCTGCACCAGCTCGTCGATGAGTCGCGCCAGCCCCTCGGCGTGGCCCTCGCCGGCCATGCTCGCCACCAGGTAGCCCTCCGGGTCGACGAGGGCGAGGGTCGGCCAGGCCTTGGCCGCGTACTGCTGCCAGGTGACCAGCTCCGGGTCGTCGAGCACCGGATGGGCCACGCCATAACGTTCGACCGCGGCGGCGAGGGCCTCCGGGTCACGCTCATGGGCGAACTTCGGGGAGTGTACGCCGACGACGACGAGCACGTCAGCGTACTTCTCCTCGAGCGGTCGCAGCTCGTCCAGGACGTGCAGGCAGTTGACGCAACAGAACGTCCAGAAGTCGATCAGCACGATCTTGCCGCGAAGCTCCCGCAGGGAGATGTCCCGGCCACCCGTGTTCAGCCAGCCGCGGCCGGTCAGCTCGGGGGCGTGTACGCGTACCGTCACGTCCACCATGGTGCCCGACGATCAGCTCGGGACGACACTCGGTACCGCTGTTGGCGCACCGTCGCCCGCGCCGGCCGGTGCCAGGCACAGCACCTGCGTGCGGCCGTCCTCGGCGAGCTCCAGGTACGGCTGGTTGGCGTCGGGGCAGTCCTTCACCCGGTCGACCTTGGCGACGATGACAAATGCGCCCGCGTCGGTGCACCGGGCGGGCACTCCCGTACGGCGGCCGGACTCCTTCACGCAGGAGCTCACCGCAAACTCGTCAGAGTCGCTGCCGAGACTCCTGAGCGCGAGGTACGCGCCAGCGCCGAGCAGCGCCAGCAGTACCACACCGGCGATGGCGAGCAGGGGGCTCCGGCGCCGCTGCGGCCGGGGGTCGGCCGGTAGCGGGCGGTCCGGCTGGTGGGGTGGCCGGGTACCGAAGTCGGGCTCCATCAGTGAGAAGCCGCCTGGCGTGGCGGGTGGCCTGGGCGGCTGCCCGCCGGGCAGGCCGCCAGCACGAGCGGTGCCCGCTGGGCCGCCACCATAAGCGACGCTTGCTAGGCCGCCACCGTGAGCGACGCTCGCCTGGTCCGGCCAGCTCGGCGGCTGCTGGGTGGGGACTGACGCGGTGCCGGCGACTGGTCCGGTATAGCCGCCCGGTCCAGGCCCGGGGCGGCCATCGCCGGCGCCGGGGGTGGCGCGACCGCCGCCAGGGATGGGTAGCGTGCCCGTCCGGGTTGGTGCCTGCCCGCCGGCGAACGGCTCACGACCGCCGCCGAAGGCGTCCGGTCCGCCGGCGAAGGCGTCGCGTCCGGCGAAGGCGTCTGGTCCGCCGGCGAGGCCGTTCGGTTCGCTGGCAAAGGCTTCGGGTCTGGCGCTGGAGGCGTCGCGTCCGGCGAAGGTGTCGCGCCTCCCAGGGAATGTGTTGTGCCCACCGGGGAAGGCCTCTTGTTCCTTTCCGCCTCGCCCACCTGCGGGTGCGCCCTGCCCGCCGTTGGCGCCGCGCCCGACTGCGAACCCCTCGTAGTCGGGGATGAAGGCGGCTGGCCTCTGGGCCGGCGCTTCCGGCTGCGCGGGCCAGCTCGGGTCGGGGGACGGGAACACGGCAGGGGAGGGGAACAAGCCAGCACCCGAGCTGCCGGGCTTCCTGGAGGGCAGGGGCGGGACGGCCGTTCCCTCGGCCGGCATCTGGGATGCGGTCGGCATCTGGGATGCGGCCGGCTCGGGGTAGGCCCTGGTCGGCTCGCCATACTCGGCCGGCTCGCCATACTCGGCCGGCTCGGCATAGCGGTCCGTCGGCTCGGCATAGCGGTCGGGTTGGGCATAGTCGACGGACCCGCTGTACTCAGCCGGGGACCCGCCGTACTCGGCTGGTTCGGTGCCGACTGGCTGCTCAGACGAGGCTGGCCGGGGCGCGGCGCGACCGTAGACACGTGGAGCGGCCGGTCGCGGTGGTGGGATCTGGCCGGACTGTGACACTGGCGCAGGGCCGCCCGGCACCGAGGCCGATCCCGTCGCCCGGCCGACGGCAGGCGTACTGGCGGCTGCCGGACTGGCGGTGGGCACGCTGGCGCGGGCGACAGGGCGGGCCTGGGCCGACGGGGCGGCCCAGGCGTCGTCCGGGCCGGTGCGGTGCGGGCTTTCCCGGTCGTCCGGTTGGGGAGCGGCCCAGCCCGAGGAGGGGGCCGACTGCGGGAGCAAGGCCGGCTGCGTCGCGGGCGGGTCGGCGTACTGGGGCGGCGGGTCAACGGCCCGCTCGGCGTACCCGGCCCAGGGGTCGGGCTGGTGGCTGGGGAGAGTGCCGGGAGCGGGGTCTGCCGGCGGGGTGGCCCGCGCGACCGGGACCGATGCGGTGGCCCGTGCGACGGATGCGGTGGCCCGTACTGTCGGCGGCGGAGGCGGCGCGGGCCGTGCGGCGTCAGGATGGTCCGGATCCCGGACGCCTGCCATGGGGTCGTGGCCACTGTGCTGGCCCTCGAAGGACATCCGTGCCACCTCCGTCCGCTAAGGCGTCTCCCGTGTCCCGTCACTGGCGGCGCGGCCTGGCCGGACGAGCGGCGAGGCCCACCGTACCGGTCGCACCGGCGCCCGCCAATCCCGCTCCCGTCATCCGTAACACAAGACCCGCCCGGGCCACGCCCGGGCGGGTCTTGGTGGAGAGGAGGCGGGTTACTGGTAACGGTTGGCGATCGCCATGATCTCGTTGCGCACAGCAAGGGACGGGCTGCTGCGCAGGGCGCGCTCGATCGCGCGGCTGCGGCGCGCGGCGTCCCGGCGGCTACGGATGCGGTCTACAAAGGTGCTCATGTATCTATTGGAGCGCGGCGGCGATGAAACCGCCAACGATACGTCGGTGATCTGTGGCACTTATCGAAGGATCGTAAGAAGTGAAGCGTGTCACCCGAACATTAGAAGGGGTGGGCGCAGCAGCGCCCACCCCGCTGGCGGAGGTCAGGTCCAGGCGAGCAGGCTCGCCTGGGGATCCTGGAGGAAGGCGCCCACGTCCCGGAGGAACCGCGAGCCCAGCTCCCCGTCCACGATCCGGTGGTCGAACGAGAGGCCGAGCGTTGTCACCTGTCGTATCTTGATCTTGCCCTTGTGGACCCACGGCGCCTCCCGGATGGTCCCGAACGCGAGGATCGCCGCCTCGCCGGGCGGAAGGATCGGGGTACCGGTGTCGACCCCGAAGACGCCCACGTTGGTGATGCTGAACGTGCCGCCGGTCATGTCCGCCGGTGCGGTCCGACCTGCCTTGGCCGTCTGGACCAGCTCGGTCATAGCGTCGGCCAGCTCGCGCAGGGTGAGCCGGCCGGCGTCCTTGATCGTCGGCACGATCAGCCCGCGTTCGGTGGCGGCGGCGATGCCCAGGTTCACGTACTCCTTGACGACGATCTCGTCGCCAGCCCAGGTCGAGTTGATCATCGGGTGTCGGCGCAGGGCGACAAGGCATGCCTTGGCGACCAGGAGCAGCGGGGAGACCCGTACCTCCCGCCAGTCCGGCAGCTGGCGCAGCCGATCCAGGGCCCGCATGGAACGGGTGACGTCCACGGTGAGGAACTCGGTGACGTGGGGTGCGGTGAACGCCGAGGCCACCATGTTCTCGGCGGTCAGCTTCCGTACCCCCTTGACCGGAATCCGCTGCTCCCGGTCTGGTCCGAAGACCGGGGTCACGGTACGGGTGGGCGTAGCGGGTGCCACGCTGCGCGCGCCGTCGGCTGCCGCCGTCACATCCTCCCGGGTGATCGAGCCCTGCGGCCCGGTGCCGGTCAGCTGGGCCAGGTCCACGCCCAGGTCCCGGGCGAGCTTGCGCACCGGAGGCTTGGCCAGGACCGGGGTGCGCTCGCCCAGGCCCTGAGGCGGGGCGGGCGCGGCCGCCGGCGCCGTAGCGGGTGCGGAGGCCGGGCCAGGCGCCATGGCGACGGCGGAGGCCGGACCAGGTGTCGGGGCAGGGGCCGGAGCGGGCGCCGCTGCTGGGGCGGGCGCGGTCGCCGTACCCGGGTCGCTCTTGCGCGGGCGGCGCTTTGCCGTGGTGGTCCGCGGGCCGTAGCCCACCAGGACGGCGGTCCGGCCGCCCGGTGCCGGCCCGCCGATCAGGCCGGGCTCCACGGCGCCCTCGGCGGGCGCGACCTCCACCGCGGCGAGCGACGCCGCTGAGGGCGCCGGCAGGTCGGCACCGTCGCCGGGCGCGGGGCCAGGCTGCGCGGCGGGGCCAGCTTGGGGCGTGGCCTGCGGCACAGGGCCGGCGTGAGGCTCGGTGTCGATGGCGATGATCGGCGAACCGACCTCTACCGTCGTCCCCTCCGGGTAGAAGATCTCGGTGACCCGCCCGGCCCACTTCGCCGGGATCTCGACGGCCGCCTTCGCCGTCTCCACCTCGACGATCGGCTGGTTGAGCGTGACCGTGTCACCGACTGAGACGAGCCACTTGAGGATCTCGCCCTCGGTCAGGCCCTCACCCAGGTCCGGCAGGTTGAACTGCTTGATCCGCGACATCGTCACCACCCGAACGTCCGGTCGACCCCGTCGAGCACCCGGTCCAGGTCGGGCAGGTACTCCTCCTCCAGCCGGGCCGCCGGGTACGGCGTGTCGAACCCGGTCACCCGGAGCACCGGCGCCTCCAGCGAGTAGAAGCACTCCTGCGTGATCCGCGCGGCCAGCTCGGCGCCGAGCCCCACGTTGCCCGGGGCCTCGTGCACCACCACGCAGCGGCCGGTGCGCCGCACCGACTCGTACACCGGGGGCATGTCGAGCGGGGAGAGCGAGCGCAGGTCGATCACCTCGAGCGAGCGCCCCTCCTCATTGGCGGCCGTGGCCGCGTCCAGGGCGGTACGCATCATCGGGCCGTAGGCCAGCACGGTCACGTCGGTGCCCCGGCGGGCCACCCGGGCGGCGTGCAGCGGGTACGCCGACTCCAGCGGCGAGTCGACGTCGACCTCGCCCTTCTCCCAGTACCTGCGCTTGGGCTCGAAGAAGATGATCGGGTCGTCAGAGGCGATGGCCTGCCGGATCATCCAGTACCCGTCCTGCGGGTTGGCGCACGTGACGACCTTGAGCCCGGCGGTGTGGGCGAAGTACGCCTCGGGCGACTCGGAGTGATGCTCCACCGCGCCGATCCCGCCACCGCACGGGATCCGGATCACGATCGGCAGGCGCAAGCTGCCCCGCGAGCGGTAGTGCATCTTCGCCAACTGGCTCACGATCTGGTCGAACGCAGGGTAGACGAAGCCGTCGAACTGGATCTCGCACACCGGGCGGTACCCGCGCATCGCGAGCCCCACGGCGGTGCCGACGATGCCGGACTCGGCCAGCGGCGTGTCGATCACCCGGTCCTCGCCGAAGTCCTTCTGCAGCCCGTCGGTGATCCGGAAGACGCCGCCGAGCCGGCCGATGTCCTCACCCATGATGAGGACCTTGGGGTCATCCTCCAGCGAGCGTCGTAGCCCGGTGTTGATCGCCTTGCCCAGCGTCATCGTCGCCGGCGGAGCCGTCTCGGCCGCCGGTGCCGCCTGGGTGGCCCGCGCCGCCTGGGCGGCCTGGGTAGCCTGCGCTGCCTGGGCAGACGGCGCTGCCTGGGCCGATGGTGGCCGTGCCTGCGTGGCCATCAGTGGGCTCCCCCTTCGAAGGACTCCAGATAGCGGGCGAACTGCTGCTGCTGCGCGTCCAGCAGCGGCGAGCCGTGGGCGTAGACGTGGTCGAAGAGCGTGAGCGGCCCCGGGTTGGGCATGTTCAGCACCCGCTCGCGCAGGTCAGCCGCTGCGGCCTGAGCCTGCTCATCGACGCTGGCGAAGTAGGCCTCGTCGGCGAGCTGCTGCTTCTCCAGCAGGAGCCGGACCCGCTTGACCGGGTCCTTGGCCTGCCATGCCTCGACCTCGCTCGCGATCCGGTAGCGGGTCGGGTCGTCGGAGGTGGTGTGCGCGCCCATCCGGTACGTGTACGCCTCGATGAACGTCGGTCCCTCCCCGCGCCGGGCGCTGTCCAGCGCGGCCCGGGTCACCGCAAAGGTGGCGAGCACGTCGTTGCCGTCCACCCGTAGCCCAGGGAAGCCGAAGCCGGCGGCGCGCCGGTAGAGGGGAACCCGGGTCTGCTTCTCGATCGGCTCGGAGATGGCGTACTGGTTGTTCTGGCAGAAGAACACGATCGGGGCGTTGAACACGCTGGCCCAGATGAAGGCCTCGTTCACGTCGCCCTCGCTGCTCGCCCCGTCGCCGAAGTACGCGACCACGGCCTCCCCGTCGTCGGTGCCGACCTTGCCGTCCTTGGCGATGCCCATGGCGTAGCCGGTGGCGTGCAGGGTCTGGGCGCCGATCACGATCGTGTACATGCCCAGCTTGAACTCGGCCGGGTCCCAGGCACCGTGGTCCACCCCGCGGAACAGGCCGAGCGGCATGATCGGATCGATGCCCCGGCAGTAGAGCACGCCGTGCTCGCGGTAGGTCGGGAAGGCCATGTCCTGCGGGCGGAGGGCCCGGCCGGAGCCCACCTGGGCCGCCTCCTGGCCCAGCACGCTGGCCCAGATGCCCAGCTCACCTTGGCGTTGCAGCGCGGTCGCCTCGGCGTCCAGCCGGCGCACGATCACCAGGTCGTGGTAGAGCTGACGGTACTCCTCGTCGGTGAAGCTCACCGAGTAGTCCGGGTGGTCTACCCGGTCGCCGTCAGGGGTGAGCAGCTGCACGAACTCCGGCTCGGCTATGGCGCCGTTCCCGGCGCGCGCGCTCTTCTCCGCCTGCCTCGGCGGCCGGGCTCCGGTTGCGCCCTTCGCCATTGGTCTCTCCCTGTGTGTGTGCGCCGGTAGCGGGGTCACCGGCACCGGCGCAGACCTTCCGTCGGGCCGTTCCCGTCCCCGGTCGGGGCCGGGTACTGCCGCCGTGTCCAATATTGCAGAGAGCAGCGGCTACCACAGCATGGGCTTTGGTGTGGCATCAGGTCGATGTCAGGCGCGGCGTGACGGACTCACGGTCGCAGCATCGGAGGGTGTAGCAGGGTCGCCGTGCCGCGCCGGTAGAGCTGCGCCGGACGCCCCCGCTCCCCGGTGGTCCATCGACCCGTGGGTACCACGAACCGCTGCGTCGAGGTCACCTTCCGGTGGAAGTTGCGGGGGTCGAGGGCCGTCCCCCACACCGCCTCGTACACCTCCCGCAGCTGGGCGATGGTGAACTCGGCCGGGCAGAACGCGGTGGCCAGCGCGCTGTACTCCAGCTTGGCGCGGGCCCGCTCGACCCCGTCGGCGAGGATCGCGGAGTGGTCGAAGGCGAGGCTGAGCGAACAGGCGTCGGCTGCTGGTTGCCACTGCGCGTTGGTCGCGTCGGTGCCGGCCACGGGTGTGGGCAGGTCGGGCAGCAGGGCGAGGTAGGCCACGGTGACCACCCGGCCGCGTGGGTCCCGCCCCGGCGCCCCGTAGCTGGCCAGCTGCTCCAGATGCCCAGCCGGGCCGCGTAGGCCGGTCTCCTCGGCCAGCTCCCGCTCGGCCGCGTCCGGTAGGTCCTCGGCGGCGTGCACGAAGCCGCCGGGCAGTGCCAAGCGCCCCCGGTACGGCGGCACGCCCCGGCGGACCAGCAGCGCGCAGAGCTGGCCGCCGGAGCGGCTCTGCGCACCAGTAGGGCTGGAGCGGCTCTGCGCACCAGTAGGGCCGGGGCGGCCCGGTGCGCCGGAAGCGCCGGTGCGCCCAGGGACGCCGGGACCGCCGGGAGCGCCGGGAGCGCTGGAGGAGCCGCTGCTGGCGCTGCCACGGATGGTCAGCACCACCAGGTCCACGGTGACCGCGAAGCGCGGCTGGTCCGCCATCTGACTTATCACCACCTTGACGAGAACCTAGCATGAAGATTATCGTCCTAATGACGATAAAGTCTATGGAGGGTTGGGCCATGGCGGATGTGACGAACCGGCTGTTCCTGCGGCACCTGCGCGGGGCACCGACCACCTGGGTACGCCATCACGTGCGCGGCACCGTCCGGCACGAGGGCATCGGCCAGTCATTCTGGTACCGGCCGCTCACCGCGGTCCTGTCCGAGGTGCCGATCGACGACCGGGAGCTGCCGCTGCTGTTCCACGCCCGGACCATGGACTTCGTCGACGTGACGGTCCAGGCCACGGTGACCTACCGGGTCGCCGACCCGGTGGTGGCCGCGTCCCGGCTGGACTTCTCCATCGACCCGTACCAGGGCGCCTGGCGGGCCCAGCCGCTGGACCAGGTCGCGACCCTGCTCGCCGAGCTGGCCCAGCAGCCCGCGCTGGACCTGCTGGCCCGGCTGGCCTTGACCGAGGCGCTCACCGCCGGCATCGCGCCGGTGCGCGAGGCGGTCTCCGCCGCGCTGGGCGAGGACTCCCGGCTCGCCGACATCGGCGTACGGGTGGTCAGCGCGCGGGTGGTCGCGATCCGGCCCGAGCCTGAGCTGGAGCGGGCACTGCAGACTCCCACCCGCGAGGCGGTGCAGGTGGCGGCCGACCGGGCGACGTACTCCCGCCGTGCCCAGGCGGTGGAGCAGGAGCGGGCGATCGCCGAGAACGAGCTGCAGAGCAAGATCGAGCTGGCCCGGCGCGAGCAGCAGCTGGTCGAGCAGCGCGGGGCCAACGCCCACCGGCGGGCCGAGCTGGACGCCGCGGCCCAGCTCGCCGCCGCGGAGGGAGATGCGCGGCGCTCCCGGGTGCTGACCGCCGCCGAGGCCGAGAAGGACCGCACGCTCGCCGAGGCCAAGGCCGCCGGGGTACGGGCGGTCGGGCTGGCCGAGGGCGACGCGGAGGCCGCCCGGCTCGCCGCGTACCGCGACCTGCCCGCGGGCGTGCTCCAGGCGCTGGCGCTCAAGGAGCTGGCCGGCCAGCTGCCGGAGATCGGCCAGCTGACCGTCACCCCGGACGTGGTCACCGGCCTGGTGGCCCGCCTGACGAACGGGGCGCACCAGTGAGCCCGGGGAGCGAGCCTGCGAGCCCCGCAGTGCGGACAGAGGTGTCGCCGTGAGCCTGCCTCCTCGGGTGGTGTTCGTGTCGCGCCGCAGCGAGATGGACGAGCTGATGGCGCGGCACGGCACCCGAGCCGCCGCGGCGTACTTCCTGCGCCAGCGCGGGCGCGACCTGGCCGAGGTCACCGCCAGGCACACTGCTCTACAGGCCGCCCTGACCGAGCTCGGCGCCGCGGTCCCGGCCGACTGGCGCCGGGGTCACGTCGACCGGGAGGACCTGCCCCGGTTCCTCTTCGCCCCGGAGGACATCGTGGTGGCGGTGGGCCAGGACGGGCTCGTCGCCAACGTGGCCAAGTACCTGTCCGGGCAGCCGGTGGTCGGCGTCGACCCCGAGCCGGAGCGCAACCCCGGCGTACTCGTCCGGTTCTCTCCGGCCGCCGCTGGCCGGCTGCTGCCGCCGCTGGCCGCGGGCGCGGCTGCCCAGCAGGTCCGCACCATGGTGGTGGCCGCCCTCGACGATGGCCAGGAGCTGGTCGGACTCAACGAGGTGTACGTCGGCCACCCGTCCCACCAGTCGGCCCGGTACGCCATCGCCACCGCCGACGGCCGGCGGGAGCGGCAGTCGTCGTCGGGCGTCGTGGCCGGCACCGGCACCGGTGCCACCGGCTGGTGCGCGTCGATCGTGCGGGAGCGGGCCGCCGCGCCCGCGCTGCCGGCGCCCGGGGAGGCGGCGGTGTGCTGGTTCGTCCGGGAGGCGTGGCCGTCGCCGGCGACCGGGGTGTCGCTGACCGCCGGCCGGCTGGCCGCTGGGGAGCGGCTGGAGCTGGTCAGCGAGGCCGAGCGGCTGGTGGTGTTCGCGGACGGGGTGGAGGCGGACCACCTGGTGATGGCGTGGGGCCAGCGGGTCAGCATCGGCGTGGCCGACCGGCGGCTGCGCCTTGTCATCCCCGGTCCTGTCGGAGGGTTCGGCTAACGTTGCCGCTCGCCAGTCCTTGCCACGTAGCCTGGATGCGTGGCTGCCACGGCCGGCTCCGGAGGTGACGAGGTGACCGCTGCCGTCACAGGTCACTCGCGGTTCCTCAGTGAGGGCGGCTTCACCGCCGGCGTGCCGTCGTACTGGATTGTGGTGCCGGACCGGGACGCGGCGACGATCGCGCTCGCGGAGCTGGTGCTCGACGAGCAGACCCGCACCTACCGGTACGCCACGCACTACACCACCGATGTGTTCCGCACCGAGCGGCCGTGGCCGGTCAAGGTCGACCTCCCGGCTCTGGCCGCTCGGATGGCGCGCTACCGGCGGGGAAGTGTCGGGGGGCGCTAGGGCTCAGGATGTCCTCGACCGGCACAGTTATCGGGTCGCTCGGCCGCTGTGCGCGCTCCTGGCGTTCCCGTTGGCGTTCCACCCACCGGTTGATCATGTTGCTCATCGCGACGAGCACCCTGAGCGTCACCGCCTGAAGAATCTTGATCATCACGAGGACCGCTGCGGCGGCCCACCACACCGAAGGCTCGTCAGGGAAACGGAGCAGCAGGACCCCGAAGACCACTACCGCCATCGCGGCGGCGTCACGTGTCCACCACAGCACTCGCGACCACCTGCCGCCCTTCGGCGGCTTCTCCGACCGACCCGTACTCAGGAAGGCGCCGACTCCCGTGCTGTCCCGCCAATGCCTGGCTGTCGAGAGCACAAAGGTGACGAGCTCCCACGCCCCAACCGCCGCGGCAACCCGCAGCGCGGTGCCGGCTGGGTCCAGCTCGTGGAAGCCACCTACCCGCAGCGTGACGACGGTGACAACGGCGGCGAAGACCACGCGCGCCACCGCCCATGCCCCGAACGCACCGATGAGGACCAGGGCGCGCTGCAGCGGAGTGTTCAGGTTGGCGTTGTCAACTGTGCCCACAGCACCATTGAAGCGCCGACGTGCCAGGGACCGTGGCCGCCGTCTACGGACCTGGTAGCTGCTCATGCACACCCGACCATCCGGGGGTACCAGATGTCCGCCCACGATGCGCTTGCGGCTCTGCGGCAGGAGACCGGGGCGTTGTCCGCGGTCCTGCGGCCACTGGATCCGGTGCAGTTCGACCGGCCAACGAACTGTCCGCCGTGGGACCTGCGAGAACTGGTTGTGCACACCGCGGCCAGCGTCGGCATCCGTGGGTCCTTTCCGTCGGCTGATCCACAGTCGGTGCTGTCCAGCGCGACGGACTACTACCGCCGACCGGAACGTGACACCAGGCAGTACCGCCAGCGCAACGTTGAGCGGACCAGACAGCTGGCCGCACAGGTCCTTGCCGGGACATCGCCAGCGCGGTGGTTCGACGAGGTCACCCAGGACGCGGTGACCAAGCTGAGCCAGGACGACCTGAACCGGACCGTGCTGATCTCCGGGCGCGCCATGAGACTGGCCGACTGGGTGGTCACCCGGGTCATCTCCGTGGCCGCCCACGGCCTCGATGTCGCCCTTACCCTGGGCAGCCAGCCGTGGACAACCTCTTCGGCCATGACGGTGGTCCGACCCGTGCTGGTCGAGCTCATGGGCGCCGAACCGCCGGCATCAGTGAACTGGGACGATCACACCCTGTTGGCAACCGCGACCGGACGCCGAGCATTGACCACCACGGAGCGGATGCTTCTGGGCCCGCTGCGGGAACGGGTTCCCGTACTGTCCTGAAGTCGAGGTAGCCCTCGCATTCGGCGACCGCGGTCGATGTCGTGTTGTGCCGCCGGGCGGGGGCGCGTCGACACTTGACGACTGAGGACGAGTTCTGTGTGGCGTGACTGGAGGTCTCATGTCGCAGCCTGAGCTGCATCGCCGGTTGGGCGTCGAGCTCAGCGGCCGGGTCAGCGTATAGCCGGGTTGGCTGGCAGCGGGGACGCTGCCGCGCAGGTGCTACCTGTCTGTGGCCTTGGGGTGGCCAGGACCGGCATGGACCAGCCACACGATGCGTGTTTCGTGGTTGACCAGGTACCAGATCCGCCCGGCCCCGGTCACCTCGTACTGCCACTGTTCCAGGCGTTGGCCGACGTAGAGGCGGCTGCGTGCGGTCCGTTCCACAAGGTCACCTCGTACTGCCACTGTTCCAGGCGTTGGCCGCCGTGCGTACCCCAGGCCAGGTCATGCTTCAGCCGGTGCTGGCGTTCTATCGGCGGTGCCGGGCAAGGAGAGCTGCGGATCGTCTCGAAGGCGGTCCGGGTGTTGCCAGCCGCCTGGCGGCAGAGCTCCTCCCAGCCTTTGGCTGCGTCGTTGGTGGCGAACCGCAGCTCGTACTCGCTCGGCCGGGCTGGTGGCGCAACCCGGTCGCCGCGCTTCGGGCTCACGCCGCCGCGTCCGGCGCTGGCACCGAGCCAAAGTCGTCCCCGTGGGCGTGGGTGAGGATCGCATGCAGCTCGGGATCGGCGTAGACCTCAGCCGTGTGCCGCCACTCGGCGAGCAGCTGGGACACCGGGGCCAGGTTGTTCAGCGAGGCAGCGGCGTGCACCGTAGCCACGAGCTCACCGGCCAGCTCGTCAACCGCGGCGTCGGGCAGGAACCGGACCCACGGCAGTGCCGCGGGCAGTATGCGGCGGAGCAGGCTTGCCCCATTGCCTTCGGCCAGCACGCCGGTCAGCAGTCGGGCCGTCAGGTCGACAACCTCGCCCTCCTGCCGCGCCCGGTCGGCTGACATCAACACGAGGTCACCGGCTCCACGGCGCCGCAACCGTAACGCTCGGGTGGCTGCCAGCCGTCTAGTCGTCCGGGTAGGGTGCTGGATCAGCTCGGTGAACGGCACTTCCTCGAGCGGGCTTCCCATGACCTCAAAGGTACTCCAGAGGTCGGCTTGGTCGCGGTACGGCGGCGAGTAGCGGCTGGGGACATGGTCAGTCCGCGTGTGTTGCGGCGTTGTGCTGCGCCACCCAGTGCTCGACGGCCTCGGAGTCGTCAAGGTCAACCCCTTCGGCGAGCAGCTGCGCCACCAGCTGGGCGGCGGGTCCGCGTGCCTCGCCGGTGGCGGCCAGGCGGGCGAACTCCTCACTCGCCTTGCCGATCGTCTCGCGGGTGGCCTTGACCGCTGCGGCGGGAAGCTTGCGGCGGCGACCCGCCCACGCCACCCACGCGTCCAGCACGCGGGGCAGGAGCGCGATGTCAGTCTGGTCCAGCAGGGTCGCCCGGGGGGCCCAGTCGAGCAGGAAGAACTCGACCGCCGTCGGGCTCCACCGCAGCGGCCTGCCGTCGCGCCGGTCCGCCCAGTCGATGACCGTGTCGAGGCAGAACTCCAGCGACCTCGGGTCTGCACCGGCCAGCCGCTGGCCCGCCGCGCTGGCCCGGAACGCCTTGAGCAGAACGGCCCGTTCCCCCTCGGCGGTCGGCTCCCGGCCCGGCCCGGCGCCGGTCTCGGGCAGCAGCGCCAGCCGGGCGAGCGCGAACACCCGGTCGGACGCGAAGGACTCGCTCCCCGGCGGCTCGGTGAGCTTGTCCGTATGCGCGAGCTGGGTGGTGACCACGGCTCGAAGCTGGGCCGGCGGCACCTCGCGGAACCAGATGAGCGGGTCCGCGCCGGCCAGCTCGCGCGCTGACGCGAGCACCTTGGCGGCCGGGACACCGACGAACACGTCCTTGACAAAGCCCAGGTTGTGGTCCACCAGTGCGCCGACCGCGTGCTCCGGGCCGCCCAGCACCTCGTCGGCGTACGCGAACGTGGCCACGTAGGACACCTGGTCGCCGTACACGTCACCGTAGGCGTAGGTCCCGGTGGGCCGTAACCCGGCCAGGGCGCGCTCCCACGGCGGCCCGTCGCCATCCGGGCGGCCCGGCACCCGGCCGGGCAGCAGCGCGTCGACCGCTGCCCAGAGGGCGACCGCCGCCTCCTTCCGGGCGAAGTGGCCCAGCCCTTCGGTGAAGTCGGTGACGGCCGCGGCCCGGTCCCCGTCGGCGATCCCGTAGACCATCCCGAGCAGGATGGAGAGCATCCGCTCCGCGTCAAAGGCGCTCTCCGCGTCGGCGAGGTCACCGGCGAGACCGTGGAACAGCTCGTGCGGGTCTGGCGCGGCGGGAGCACCGGAAGTGGCGGGGGCAGTGGCAGCCGGTGTGGCCCGGGCCGAGCTGGACGCGCCAGTCGGGCGGGGGGAGCGGGGACGGCGAGCCCTGGCCATGCCGGTGAGCCTACGCGCGCCAGTCCGTCAGCCGCGGGCGCGGGCCAGGACGAGCAGCCCGGCCGGCACCAGCACCCCGAGCGCCAGGCTCACCAGGCTGCCCGCCAGGTCCAGGCCGTGCAGCGAGCCCCGGTCCAGGCCGTGGTACGTCAGGTGCAGCGCGCCGAAGACGATGACCCCGACGAGCACCACGCTGGTCACCCGCTGGTCGCGTACGGCCGCCGCGAGCAGCAGCAGTACGCCGATCATGGTGAACGTCGCGCCCAGGTCGCTGACCAGGTGCTCGTTGTAGGGCGGGTAGGCGGCCGTCCACTGGCGACCGAACCCGGGGAACGCGTCGAAGAAGTGCGCCGGGGCGAGCCACCCCCATACTCCCCAGGCGAGGTGAGCCGCGCCGAGCAGCACGAGCCCTGCGGCGAGGACCCGCTGGCGCGTCACCCGCGCGCCCGGGTCAGCGCGGCGCGCGCCTGGCCGTACCCGTCGAGCACCTCGCGGACCGGCGCTACCACGTACCCGTGGGAGATCTCCCCGACCGCGGCCCGCAGCCGCCGTCCGGCCCGCAGCCGCGCGCGCCTGGCGCCCAGGGCGGCGAGCGGCCCGGCGAACCCGGCGAGCAGCGCCCCGGCGAGGAGCCCACCGACCAGCAGTACGGGAGGCAGCAGCGCCTCGCCGACGCGCGGGTAGTCCGGCACGGGCAGCCCGGTCACGGTGAGCGCGTAGCCGCCGACCAGCCACAGCAGGCCGACGATGGCGGCCAGGGTGGTCAGCCACTGCAGGCCGCCGAAGATGCGCCACCACCACGGGGTACGGCGAAGCCCGAGGTCGGTGGTTGCCACCGCCTGGTCGAGGGCGTCGGAGACGTCGTCGAGGCGCGAGCGGGCCGCCACGGTGACCGCCGCGGGCCAGGGCGCCGGCAGCCCGGCTCCGGCGCGGTCGGCGAGCGTGCGGATGGAGAGGCTGACCGCGGCCCGCTGGGCGGCGGTCGGCGCGGGCAGCGAGGTGGCCGCCGGCGGGCCGTCCGGACGGTCGGGCAGGTGCAGGCGGCGTAGCGGGTCCGGGCGCAGGCGGCGCAGCCAGCGCAGCAGCGGCCAGCCCATGACCACACCGGCCCGGTGGCGGTACGCCTGCTCGGTCGCGTCGACCACGGCGGGCACCCCGGCGGCGTTGCTCAGCGCGTCGGTCAGCGACGCGGCGGTCGGCCGGTCGACCGTCTCGCCGGTGCGCTCAGGCCCCACCACGTCGGCCAGCTCGGCCGCCACCCGGTCGACGTCGCCGGCGAGCCGGCGCAGGGCCGCCTGCCGTTCGGTCACCGCGGTCTCCAGCAGCCGGCGCAGCTCGACCCAGCCCGGGGCGGCGTACGCGGATGTGGCTATCGCCGGAACCCCCGGCAGCCCGTCCTGGTCGAGCAGCTTGCGCAGGTCGGTGAGGCAGCGCTGGACATCGGGCGGAGTGAGCCGGTCGGCGTGGTTGAGCGCGACGAGGGTGATGTCCCTGTGCCGGTGGAACTGGCGCAGGTAGCTCTCGTGGACCAGCTTGTCCGCGTACTTCTGGGGGTCCAGCACCCAGACCACCACGTCCACGAGGCCGAGCAGCCGGTCCACCTCGGCGCGGTGGGCCAGCTCGACCGAGTCGAAGTCGGGCAGGTCGAGCAGTACCAGGCCGCGCAGCTTCGCCTCGTCGTCGCCGTCCAGCAGGCTCTCCCGGTTGAACCGGTGCCGGGGTAGCACGCCCAGCCAGTCCAGCATGGCGGTGGCGGCGCCCGGCGGCCCCCAGACGCAGGAGTAGGTGACCCCGGTGGTCGGCCGGCGTACGCCGACCGGCGAGAGCTCCAGCCTGGCCAAGGCGTTGAACAGGCTCGACTTGCCGCTGCCGGTCGCCCCGGCCAAGGCGACCACGGTGTGGTCACGGGAGAGCGCCAGCCGCTGCGCCGCGCGTTCGACCAGGGTGCGGGCCGGGACCAGCCGGTCCTCCGGCAGGTGCCCGTCGGCCGCGGCCAGGAAGCGTTGCAGCGCGTTCATCCGCTCGAGCAGCTCGTCGAGGTTCACCCGGCGGTGGGCCCCCAGCGCCCCGCGGACCCGGTCCACCACACCGGTCATCCCACGGCCGCCCTGCTGTCGCCGCGCTCGGTGCCCGCGTCGCGGGCGCCGCCCTCGGCGCTGCTCGGGGCGGCGTCCCTGGCGCGGTCAGTGCCTGGTCCGGCTACCTGTTCAGTGCCTGGTTCGGTCACGTGGTCAGTAGCTGGCTCGGTGGCTTGGTCAGTGTCTGGCTCGGTGTCCTGGTCCGAGCCGAGGTCGACGGTCGCGGTCTCACCCGCCGACTGGGGTGGGGCGGGCAGAGGGGCCTGCGGGACCAGGTCGGCCGCTGCGGCCGCGGTGGTCACCGTACGGGCGGCGGCGCGCAGCCGCGCCGCGTCCTCGCCGTCCACGCCGAGGTCGGCGACCCGGTCCAGGTACCGGGCGGCCTCGCTGTCCAGCAGGGTCCGGACCCGCGCCAGCAGATCCTTGCGAGCCTGACCGGCCAGGGTCCGGATGGCCTGGTCGCCGAAGACCGCCTCCAGCACCTTCTGCGCGGCGACCGTGGTGCCGCCGGCCACCGCAAGCTCGGCGCCGGTGGGGATGAACGCGGTCGACGCGAAGACGCCGATCATCACGAGCAGCCCGGTGGCGTTCACCGCGTACGCCGCCACCCGGGCCGCGGTCCGCTTGTCAGCCGCCTCGGTCCGCACCAGCTCCAGCACGCCGCGCTGCCAGTCCCGGACCAGGCGCTCCACCTGCTCGGCGAGGTCCGGGGATGGGCGGCTGAGATCCGTCGGCCCATACTGCCGGGCTGAGTGCCGGCCCATCCGCTCCTCGCGCGCATCCACCAGCAGCGCGGCCCCGGCCGGCTCCGCCTGCCAGCTCGCGTACGCCTGCTCGGCAGCGTCCGCCGCCGCGGACCGGATCAGCTGGCCCAGGCTGGTCTCGAGGGCGACCTTGAGCTCCACGCCGGGCGTGGGCCGGCCGGTGAGCGCGGCGACCAGGCGGTCCCGCAGCTGGCCGATGCGGGCCTGGAGCGTGGAGAGCAGCTCGCCGGTGCCGACGAACTCCTGCCACCGGGCCAGCACCTCGCCCCGCAGCACGGCACCGTCACGTATCCCGTGTTCCACCGCCCCGAGCGCCGTGCCGTACGCCGAGCGGGCCCGCTCCGCCAGGCCCTCGGCCGTGCGTACCTGTTCCTCGGCTGCTGCGGCCAGCCCGACGACGAGCGGCCCGGTCGCGGCGACCGCGCCGGCCATGGTCTGGCGGACCACGCCGGCCCGGGCCGCCGCGTCCCGGGCGAGCGTGGCGAGCCAGCCGCGCAGCGGCGCGGTCACCTTCTCCGGCAGAAGTCCCTGGCCGTCCACTGACGTCTCCGGCACCACGAACAGCGTCGCGCCGGCGAACCCGTGCTCCGCCAGCATCTCGGTGAAGTGCTCGGTGACCTCCCGCGCCCCCTCTGGCGGCACCCGGTCCAGCACGAGCGCGACCGCCGCACCCCGCTCCCGGGCGGTGGCCAGCGCGCCCCACGGCACGGCGTCCGCGTAGCGCGCCGCCGTCGTCACGAACAGCCAGAGGTCCGCGGCGGCCAGCAGCTGGTTGGCGAGGACCCGGTTAGCGTCGACGACCGAGTCGATGTCCGGCGCGTCCAGCAGCGCCAGTCCCGGGGTCAGCGCCGGCGCCGAGACGATCTGCAGCGTGTGGGTGTCGCGGGCGAGACCGGTGGTGCGGGTCAGGCCGGGCAGCAGGTTGGGCCGGCCGAACCATGGCGCGTCGGCCGGGTGGCACACCAGGACCGGCGCCCGGGTGGTCGGGCGCAGCACGCCCGCGGCGCTGACCGGCGCGCTCACCAGGCTGTTGACCAGGGTCGACTTGCCGGCCCCCGTGGAGCCGCCGACCACCGCCAGCAGCGGGGCGTCGAGCCGGGCGAGCCGGGGCAGGAGGTAGTCGTCGAGCTGCGCCACCAGCGCGGCTGAGGCCGCCCGGGCCTGGGCCGCGGCGGGCAGCGCGAGCGGGTAGCCAGCCTGGGACACCGCAGCGCGCAGCTCGGTGAGGGCATGCCCGAGCCGGTCCACCGCGGTCGCCGGTGCGGGCTGCGCCGGCCGTGCCGCCGGAACCCGCACCTCAGCAGCCCGGGGCGGCTCCGCCGGAGCCTGGGGCGGTTCCGCGGCAGCCTGGGTTGGCTCCGCGGTAGTCCGGGGCGGCTCCGCCGGCTGGGCGGTCGCAGCCGGCTGTGGCGCCTGCGGGCGCCCCGCCGTCAGGTCACCGTCCGTCGACACGCGATAAAGCCTGCCTGATCATCAGGTGCCGGACAACACTCCCGGTGTGCAGGATTGGCCCGCTCCCTGTCGCTGGCGTGGTCACCGTCTGTTCGTACCCTGATCTAGTTGCGCCTATGCGACTCAACCCCGACTTGACGCACCCGCTGCGCGTGGCAGTATTGAGTCTGCTCCACTCAACTTGGGGTCGGCCGCGACCCGCGGCGGCCTCGATCGGCTTAGTACCTGGAGGAACAGGAACATGGCACGTGCGGTCGGCATCGACCTCGGGACGACCAACTCGGTCGTCAGTGTTCTCGAGGGCGGCGAGCCCACTGTGATCGCCAACGCCGAAGGTTCGCGCACGACGCCGTCGATCGTGGCGTTCGCGCGCAACGGCGAGGTGCTCGTCGGCGAGGTCGCCAAGCGGCAGGCGGTCACTAACCCGGATCGGACGATCCGGTCGGTCAAGCGGGAGATGGGCACCAGCTGGTCCATCGACGTAGACGGCAAGAAGTACACCCCGCAGGAGATCTCGGCGCGGGTGCTGATGAAGCTCAAGCGCGACGCCGAGTCCTACCTCGGCGAGCAGATCGCCGACGCGGTGATCACCGTCCCGGCGTACTTCAACGACGCCCAGCGGCAGGCCACCAAGGAGGCCGGGGACATCGCCGGCTTCAACGTGCTGCGGATCGTCAACGAGCCGACCGCGGCCGCGCTCGCGTACGGCCTGGACAAGGGCTCCAAGGAGCAGACCGTCCTCGTGTTCGACCTGGGCGGCGGCACCTTCGACGTGTCCCTGCTGGAGATCGGCGAGGGGGTCATCGAGGTCAAGGCGACCAGCGGTGACAACCACCTGGGCGGCGACGACTGGGACGAGCGGATCATCGCGCACCTGGTCAAGACCTTCCGTGGCCAGCACGGCATCGACCTGTCCCAGGACAAGATGGCGATGCAGCGGCTCAAGGAGGCGGCCGAGAAGGCCAAGATCGAGCTGTCCGCCGCGACCACGACCGGCATCAACCTGCCCTACATCACCGCCGGCCCGTCCGGCCCGCTGCACCTGGACATGAACCTGAGCCGGGCCGAGTTCCAGCGGATGACCCAGGACCTGCTGGACCGCTGCAAGGGCCCGTTCGAGCAGGCGGTCAAGGACGCCGGCATCCGCATCGCCGACGTGGACCACGTGCTGCTGGTGGGTGGCTCGACCCGGATGCCGGCAGTGTCCGACCTGGTCAAGCAGCTCACCGGCAGAGAGCCGAACAAGGGCGTCAACCCGGACGAGGTGGTCGCCGTCGGTGCCGCGCTGCAGGCCGGCGTGCTCAAGGGCGAGGTCAAGGACGTCCTGCTGCTCGACGTGACCCCGCTGTCGCTGGGCATCGAGACCAAGGGCGGGATCTTCACCAAGCTCATCGAGCGCAACACCACGATCCCGACCAAGCGGTCGGAGATCTTCACCACGGCCGACGACAACCAGCCGTCCGTGCTGATCCAGGTCTTCCAGGGCGAGCGGGACATCGCGGCGTACAACAAGAAGCTCGGCACGTTCGAGCTGACCGGGCTGCCGCCGGCCCCGCGTGGCGTGCCGCAGATCGAGGTCACCTTCGACATCGACGCCAACGGCATCGTGCACGTGTCAGCCAAGGACCTGGGCACGGGCAAGGAGCAGTCGATGACCATCACGGGCGGCTCGGCCCTGCCCAAGGACGACATCGACCGGATGATGCGCGACGCCCAGGAGCACGCCGACGAGGACAAGCGCCGGCGCGAGGAGGCAGAGACCCGCAACGTGGCCGACCAGCTCCAGTGGCAGACCGAGAAGTTCCTTGCCGAGAGCGGTGACAAGCTGCCGGCCGAGGCGAAGGACGAGATGAGCGAGGCGCTCGGCGACCTGCGCAGCGCGCTCGGCGGCTCGGACCTCGAGCGGATCAAGGCCGCCCACGAGAAGCTCGCGGCAGCCTCGCAGAAGGCCGGTTCGCTGCTCTACGCGCAGAGCGGTGCGGCAGGGGCCGGCGGTGCCGGCACCGGCCCGGGTGCACCAGGTGGCACGGGTACCACCGGGGGTGGCGCGCACGCGGCCCCGGATGACGTGGTCGACGCCGAGATCGTGGACGAGGACGACAAGAAGTGAGCGAGCAGGCGGCGAACGGCCCGGCTCCAGCCGGGCCGGCGTCCGGCGGCTCCGGCCCGCCGGACGGTTCCGGCGCGCGGCCGTCCGGCGAGGAGCGCGTCGTCGTGCGGGACAACCGAAAGATCGACCCAACGGGTACGAGCGCAGCGCCGGCGCCAGCCAGCTCGGACGCCGCGGCCGGGTCGCCTGGGTCCGGCGGCACCGGCGCGGCCTCTCCGGCCGACCAGCCAGGCGCAGCCTCCCCGGTAGGGGAGACCGGACCGGCGGGCTCGTCCGGGCAGTCCGGTCCGGGGCCCGGCGCCGGCGCGGAGAGCCCGGCGGCGACGGACCGGTCCGACGGCCGGGCCGGCGTGGCTACGTCCGTGGCTACGGAGGAGAGCGAGGCGTCAGCGGCCGGGCAGGCACCGCCCGCTGGGGCGGACACCGGTGCGCCGGCGTCGGCCGGGTCCAACGGGCCGGGCGTGGACGGATCAGGGCCGGCTGGGGCGGAGCCGTCCACCGGCGATGCCGGGTCGGCTGAGGCGGAGAAGGCCGCTACCGAGCCGGCCGCTACCGAGCCGGCCGGGCGCCCGCTCGGTGCCGAGCTGGACTCGCTGCGGGCCGAGCTCGATGAGCGGACCCGGGACCTGCAGCGGCTCAGCGCCGAGTACGCGAACTACCGCAAGCGGGTGGACCGGGACCGGGGCCTGGCCGCCGAGCAGACCACCGCGCACGTCCTGAGCGCGCTGCTGCCCGTACTGGACGACCTGGACCGGGCTCGGGAGCACGGCGACCTGGTCGGGCCGTTCGGGGCAGTGGCCGACCAGCTGATCACGGCGACGGGCAAGTTCGGCCTGACCCCGTTCGGGGAGAAGGGCGACCCGTTCGACCCCACCAGGCACGAGGCTGTGGCGCACCTGACCTCCGCCGAGGTCACGGAGCCGACATGCGTCGAGGTGATGCGCCGTGGCTACCTGCTGGGCGACCGGCTGCTGCGGCCCGCCATGGTGGCGGTGGCCGATCCCGAGTAGCGCCGGTGGTGGTACCGGGCCGGCGACCGGCCCGGTACCACCACCGGCAACAGCCGTTGCGGATGGCGGGGAAACAGCACGGCGGGAAGCGAGCCCCGCAGCCGCGAGCGAAAGGCGGTTGCGGTGAGCGTGAGGAGTGAGCGGAGCGAGCCCCGCAGCCGCGAGCGAAAGGCGATGCAGTGAGCTCCAAGGACTGGCTGGAGAAGGACTTCTACTCGGTGCTCGGCGTGGCCAAGTCCGCCCCCGCCGACGAGATCAAGAAGGCGTACCGCAAGCTGGCCCGGGAGCTGCATCCGGACCACAACCCGGGCGACGCCGCGGCAGAGGAGCGCTTCAAGGCCGTCTCCGAGGCGTACGACGTGCTCTCCGACGAGCGCAAGCGCAAGGAGTACGACGAGATGCGCGCCCTGTTCGGCTCGGGCGCGTTCCGTCGCAGTGCCCGCGCCGGCGCGGGCGGCGGGGCACCGTTCGACCTCGCCGACCTCTTCGGCGGGGCCGCCGGAGCAGGTGCCGGCGCTGGTGATCGCCGGTTCGGCGGTGGCGGCTTCTCGGACATCTTCGGGTCGATGTTCTCCGGCGGTGGCCGGCGCACCGGCCCGGCCCGCGGGCGCAACGTCGAGGCTGAGGTGGTGCTCGACTTCGACCAGGCGGTGCGCGGCACCACGCTGCCGCTCACGCTGCGCGCCCCGGGCGTCTGCGACAACTGCCACGGCTCCGGGGCCCGCCCCGGCACCCTGCCGCGGACCTGCCCGCAGTGCCACGGCAGCGGGCTGGTGACCAGCAACCAGGGCGCGTTCAGCTTCTCCGAGCCGTGCCGGGCGTGCCAGGGCGTGGGTACGGTCGTCGACGAGAAGTGCGCGGAGTGCCGCGGCACCGGCGGCGTGACGAAGACCCGTACGCTCAACGTCCGCATCCCGCCCGGGGTCGCCGACGGCCAGCGGATCCGGCTGTCCGGCCGCGGCGAGCCGGGCGAGCGTGGCGGCCCAGCCGGCGACCTCTACGTGCTGGTGAAGGTGCGGCCCGACCCGCTGTTCGGCCGGTCCGGGGATGACCTGACGCTCACCGTGCCGATCACGTACCCCGAGGCGGTGCGCGGCGTCGACCTGCGGGTGCCCACGCTGGACAGCGCGGTGACGGTACGGGTGCCGCCGGGCACGCCGAGCGGGCGCACGCTGCGGGTGCGCGGGCGTGGCATCCAGCGACGTCCTGGCACGGCCGGCGACCTGCTCGTCACTGTGGACGTGGCAGTGCCGGCCGAGCTGTCCCAGGCGGCTCGGGCGGCGCTCGAGGAGTACGCGGCGGCGGCACCGCCAGCGCCGCGCGAGCACCTGGACGCGGCCGTGCGCCGCGTCGAGCGGAGGTGACATCAATGGCCGAAGAGTACGTGGAAGCGAAGGTGCTGCTCATCTCCGTGGCTGCGCGGATGGCCGGGATGCATCCGCAGACGCTGCGCCAGTACGACCGGATGGGCCTGGTCCAGCCGGGCCGGGCGCCGGGCGGCGGGCGCCGCTACAGCGCCCGGGACGTCGCGCTGCTGCGCGAGATCCAGCGGCTCAGCCAGGAGGACGGGGTCAACCTCGCCGGCATCAAGCGGATCATCGAGCTGGAGCAGCTGGCCGAGACGCTCCAACGGCAGCTGGCGGCGCTGGAGGCGGAGCTGGCCGAGGCGCGGCAGCGGCTGGCCGAGGCGGAGGCGCTGGCCGCGTACCGGAGCGGGGACCTGGTCCCGACCGGCCAGACGTCAACGGCGCTGGTGGTGTGGCGCCCGCGGCGCTCACCAGCCCGCTAACCGCGGCCATCCCACCCGCTAAGCCGCCATCCCACCTGCTAGCTCCGGTTCTACCCGCCAGCTGTGGGCCCGCCTGGTAGCCGCGGGTCTGCCTGTAGCCGCCGGGCTCACCCAACCTTGACAGCCGGATGGGGCCCCAGCTACCGGCGTGGGGTGCCGGCGTCGGCGTAGCGCAGGACAGCGCCGATGCCGCTGCCGTCGAGCTCGGCGGGGTCCACCTGGCCCGGGTCGACCAGGACGAGGCTGGCGCCGGTGCCGGCGAGCGCACGCACGATGGCGGCGTCCGCCCGTACCTGTTGTGGCTCCGCAACGCCCATGGCCCGCAGCTCCTCGGCGTCGAGCGCCAGGTGGGTCGGCTCCGGCCCGATCCACACCGACAGCGTTGAGGACGGGTCGTCAACCAGCAGGGCGCTGTGACTGGGCGCTGTGCTAGCCGATGCGGCGGGGCTGGCGCACCAGGCCGCCCTCGCACCACTCGTGGTAGTCGAACAGGTCCGGCCGGGCCAGCAGCATGCGGGTGTTGTGCGCCCAGGTGGTGAGCAGCTCGTCCCCGTCGTGTTCGGCCTGCTCCACCAGCCGGCGCAGCCGGCGCTTGGGGTGGGCGCGGAAGTTGGTCCGGATGCCGTCGGCGGCGTAGATGTAGAGGCAGTGCAGGGCGAACCGCCGAGCCGGGCAGGTCGGGTCTATCGCGATCTCGAACAGGGTGCCGATCAGCCGGTCACCCGACACGAGCAGGTCCCAGTCGGGGGGCATGGTGTGCAGCGGGACCGTGTCCGGGTTGTACGCCCACGCGCGCAGCTCACCCGGGGTCGGGTCGACTGGGTTCGCGAAACCGCGAAACGCCGTCTGTTGCACGCTCACCGTCAGACTCCATGAGGCCAAATATGCCAAATATGAGGCCAGCCGAATACCGCGGCGTCACCGTAGCGTGCCGCCGCTTGCCTGGGGAAGTCTCCGAGGGGAGGTTTCTTCTCCCCCACCAGCGTCCCGGGCAGCCCAAACGGGCCGCGAAACGGCAGTATCCGCGCACCTGGCACGGCGTGTCGCGCGTGGCGGGCAACACGGTGATCATTGGACACTTACCGTGAATGCCCTCGGCGTGTCGTGTCGGTAGCCGTCCAACGATCATGGGCGGCGCTCGGGGCGCCAGCGCGTGTGCCGGGTGGCCCCGGCGCCCGCGTCGCGTACCAGCTCCAGCCGCGGCTTCGGCCCGTCGGTCCGGCCGGTCTGCGGGCGGCGCCGGCCGGCCGTGAACGGCAGCGGCCAGTCCGCCCCCGGGCCGGCGTACTCCTGCTCGGCCGCCGAGTGCAGGGTCCACTGCGGGTCGTAGAGGTGGGTCCGGCCGAGGGCGCACAGGTCGGCCCGGCCGGCCAGGATGAGCGAGTTCACATCGTCGTACGACGACACCGCGCCGACCGCGACCACCGCGACGCGCCCGCGCAGCTCGTTGCGGATCGCGTCGGCGTACGGCGTCTGGTACGACCGCCCGTACGCCGGCCGTTCGGTGGAGACCACCTGGCCGGTCGACACGTCCACCGCGTCCACCCCGTGCTCCGTGAACGCCCGGGCCACCTCGATGGAGTCGGCGCGGTCCACCCCGCCCGGGTGCCAGTCGGTTGCCGAGATGCGCACGGACATCGGCTTGCCCGCCGGCCAGGCCGCCCGGACCGCGTCGAAGACCTCCAGCGGGTAGCGCAGCCGGTGCGCCAGCGGGCCGCCGTACCCGTCGGTCCTGGTGTTGGTCAGGGGTGAGATGAACGACGAGAGCAGGTAGCCGTGCGCGCAGTGCAGCTCCAGCAGGTCGAAGCCGGCGGCGTCGGCGCGGCGCGCGGCGGCGACGAACTGCGCGGTGATCCGGTCCAGGTCGGCGCGGGTGAGCTCGCGCGGCGTCTGGTTCACCGGCGAGTACGGGATCGGCGAGGGCCCGACCACCTCCCAGTTGCCGGCCGGCAGCGGCTCGTCGATGCCCTCCCACATGAGCTTGGTGGAGCCCTTGCGCCCGGAGTGGCCGAGCTGTACGCCGATCTTGGCGGTGGTGTGCCCGTGCACGAAGCCGACCACCCGGGCCCAGGCCGCGGCCTGCTCGTCGGTCCACAGGCCGGTGCAGCCCGGGGTGATCCGGCCGCTCGGCGACACGCAGACCATCTCGGTCATCACCAGGCCGGCGCCGCCGAGCGCCTTGCCGCCCAGGTGCACCAGGTGGAAGTCGTTGGGCAGGCCGTCGGTGGCGACGTACATGTCCATCGGCGAGACGATGACCCGGTTCTTCAGCTCCAGCTCGCGCAGGCGGAACGGGTAGAACATCGGCGGGCGCGGTTCCTGCCCCGCGGCCGGTCCGGCGCCGGCCTCATCGGCGAACCAGCGGTCCACCCGCGCGACGAACTCCGGGTCACGCAGCCGCAGGTTCTCGTAGGTGACCCGGCGGGAGCGGGTGAGCAGGTTGAACGCGAACTGCGGCGGCGCCTGGTGGGTGTACTGCCCGAGGTTCTCGAACCACTCCAGGCTGGCCTGGGCCGCCCGCTGGGTGGAGACCACGACCGGCCGGCGCTCAGCCTCGTACGCCGCCAGCGCGGTGCGGGTGTCCGGCTGCTCGGCGAGGCACGCGGCGAGCGCCAGGGCGTCCTCCATGGCGAGCTTGGTGCCGGAGCCGATGGAGAAGTGCGCGGTGTGCGCCGCGTCGCCGAGCAGCACCACGTTCTCGTGCCGCCAGGTCTCGCACCGGATCGTGGTGAAGCTGATCCACTTGGAGTTGTTGCCGATGAGCCGGTGCCCGTCGAGCAGGTCGGCGAAGATCTCGCCGCAGTGGGCGATCGCCGCCTCGTCGGACACGCCGGGCGGTAGGTCCGCGGTGGTGAAGCCGGCCCGCCGCCACACGTCGTCGTGCATCTCGACGATCAGCGTCGAACCGGTGGCGTCGTACGGGTACGCGTGCACCTGCATCACGCCGTGCTCCGTGCGCCGCACGTCGAAGGTGAACGCGTCGAAGACCTTGTCCGTGCCGAACCAGATGTAGCGGCACGCGCGCACGTCGTACGACGGCCGGAAGGTGTCGGCGTACTTCGTGCGGACCGTCGAGTTGAGCCCGTCCGCCGCGACCACCAGGTCGTACGTTGTGCGCAGCTCGTCGACGTCCGGAGCGGGCGTGGCGAACCGCAGCTCCACCCCGAGGTCCTGGCAACGCCGCTGGAGGATGCCCAGCAGGGCCACCCGGCTCATCGCGGCGAAGCCGTGCCCACCACTGGTGATGACGTGCTCCGGGCTGCCACGCCCAGCCGCCCGCGGGCCGAGCCGCAGGTGGACGTCGATGTCGTCCCAGCGCGCGAAGGTCGCCGCCATGGCGGCGTAGACGACCGGGTCGGCGTGCTCGATGCCGCCCAGGGTCTCGTCGGAGAGGACGACCCCGAAGCCGAACGTGTCGTCCGGCGCGTTGCGCTCCCACACCGTGATGCGGCGGGCCGGGTCGAGCTGCTTGGCCAGCGCCGCGAAGTAGAGGCCACCCGGGCCGCCGCCGATGACCGCGATCCGCACCGGCTGAGCGTATGCTGCGTGCGCGACGACCGTCAACGAGGCGTCAGGTCGTGCCGACTCGGGACGGAAGGCGTGCGGAAGGTCGCGGGAAAGGGGGCCGGGATGCTGCGGTTCGCGGGACGCACCGCCGTGGTGACCGGCGGGGCCGGTGGCATCGGGCAGGCGGTCGCCGAGGGGTTCGCCGCGGCCGGTGCCGCCGCCGTCGCCGTGGTCGACGTGGCCGGCACCGCCGAGGTGGTGGCCCGGCTGCGGGCCGCACACCCCGAGGTGCGGATCGAGGGGTACGACGTCGACGTCGCCGACCGCGCGGCGGTGCACGCCATGACGAGTACGGCAGCCGCTGAGCTGGGCGGCCCGCACGTGCTGGTCACCCTGGCCGGCGGCTCGCTCGGCACCCCCCGCGACCTGGCCGACATCACGCCCGACCACCTCGACCTGGTGCTCGACGTGAACCTGAAGGGCACGTTCTACTGCTGCCAGGCGGCGGCGCCGCTGATGGCCGCGACCGGCGGTGGCGCCATGGTGACCTGCTCGTCGATCGGCGCGCGGCAGCCGTCACCGGTGACCGGCGCCCCGTACGCCGCGGCCAAGGCCGCCATCGGCGGCCTCACCCGGCGGCTGGCCCGCGAGCTCGGACCCACCGGGGTACGGGTCAACGCGGTGGCCCCCGGCCTGTTCCTCACCCCGCGGCTGCGCCGCCGCTACGACGAGATGCCCGAGGCCGAGCGGCGCGAGGTGCTCGACGGGATCCCGCTGGGCCGCATGCCCGACCTGCGCGAGATCGTCGACCCGGTCCTGTTCCTCGCCAGCGATGCCGCCTCGTTCATCACCGGGGTGACCCTCGACGTCAACGGGGGCCGCTACCTGCCCGCGTGACCCGCCCGGCGCATCTCATAGAGCAGGGCTGATGCTGCCGCTAGAGTCGTTGGTGTGGCTGGCGAGCTGGTGTCCCGCAATGACCTGCGCATGTCCGACGCCGACCGGGAACGCGTCGTGGAGCGGCTGCGGGCCGCCGTGGGAGAAGGCCGGTTGACCCTGGACGAGTTCGAGCAGCGGCTCGACGCGGTGCTCACGGCCCGCACCTTCGGGGAGGTCGAGCCGTACGTGGCCGACCTGCCCGCGGTGCCGGTGCCCAAGGAGCACGTCCAGGTGCGGGCCACCAGCTCCGGTGTCAAGCGCCGGGGCCAGTGGGTGGTTCCCCGGCAGCTGTCCGTGTTCAACAAGTCCAGCTCGGTCACGCTCGACTTCACCGAGGCCGTGCTCGCGCACCGGGTCGTCCACATCGAGCTGGACTGCCATCGCGGGTCGACAACGCTGGTCCTGCCGCCCGGCGCCACGGTCACGACCGACGAGGTAGAGATGGTCCGGAGCAGCGTGTCCGTACGCAAGGTGCCGGTGGCCGACCTCCCCGGCGCCACCGGCGTGCACTTCGTCGTACGCGGCAAGCAGAAGTCGAGCAGCCTCCTCGTACGCCACCAGCGGCGGTTCTGGCGCTGGCGCTGGTGACCGGGATGCCCTGCCCCACTCGGTCCGCAGTCAGCCAGCCCCGAAGACCTGTCAAACGTCTGGACACAAGCCCTGATCAGCTAGACCTACTCGCCGAGCTGGACGCGCTGGACAATGACACCACCAGCGCACCAACTACGGACGGAGGGAGCCAGTCATGACCACCCGCGCCGACATGGCTGGCCAGCTCGCACTCAGCCCGGCCTCCTCCACCAAGACCTATGTGGTGGAAGCGCACACCGGCGACCCTGCCGGATGCCTGTCCGACCTACCCGGACGAGTGGAGGCCACCGACGATGCGTTCTTGTTCCAGGTCGTCACCGGCAAAGGCGTGTACTGGGTCGACCAGCTCGACGAGCGGTTCTGGCGGTTCCACACCGACATGCGCAACGCCGATGCTTATCCGGTCCTGCGCGACTGGATCGGTGCCCGCCGCGACCTGGACTGGATGTGGCTACCCTCGGAACACCTGCGCCACCTGTGGCCGCAAGCGGTCTCCCGGCGGGTACGCACCGACTTCCGTGGCAGCGGCTTCCTGGGCAGCACCGTTCCAGCACGGGACGTGCGGGTACAGCTTCAAGGCGACAACGCCGAGCATCTTCTCGATCTGATCTCTGAGATCCCCGAGGTCAGCTCGGCCGTCTCCTTCGACGGCGTGGAAGTTAGCGTGACCGATCCCAGCTTCGGCAGCGTCCGCGAGGGCGTCAACAGGATGGGCCGCTTCGCGGTCTCCGGCGAGTCGTTAGAGCTGCACTTGCAGTTCGTCAACACCGTGGTCGACCGGTACAAGCGGCTCGTGCAGCTTTGCGAGGCCAAAGCGATCCAGTGGCGTGCTACCTCCGAAGAGGGTGGCGGCACCCTCACCGGCGGGCCCATCGTCATCGAGTTCAGCCGCGAGATCGACGACGTCGCCGCCTTCGCGGACGAGCTAACCGCCAGTCGGGAGCCGTTCCGGCTGTGGGGGCCTCACCACCGTGCGGCGCGGCGTAGCCGAGGTCGAAGCGGTCGACCTCCACGTCGGCCAGACCCTCCAGCTCGACATCGGTCCCCAGTGGATGCGCGTCTACCTGTACGAAGGCTCCTGCGGGAACACCATCGCGCGGCTGATCAGCAACCTACAGCACCGTTTCGACGGCGCCCTGACCCTTAGAGACATCGACATCGACACAGCGGCCCGCCGCCCAGCGCGCCTGAACGCTTGAGGACTGCCCGGGTGGGACCGGGGATGAGTGGAGGAGGACGCTGGAGGCCAGGTGGAGCGAAGGAGATTGACCCGCCTCTGCGCCGGGCCGCCTGAGCGGCACGGCTTCACCGGGGCTGGCTGAGCCACTCCCAGGCGCGCCGCAGGCCGTCGGCGACCGGGTTCTCGCCTGCCCGCGCGGCCTCCTCGGCCACCGCGTCCTCGCTCGGCTCCCGCAGGGCATCCGCGGGTACGGCGAGCCGCACGCCGCGTTCGTACAGCGCCTCGACCTGCTCCCGGTCGGCGAAGAGGTGGCGATCGCCGGGCGTGCGCACGATGAGGCCGTGGAACACGCCGGTCACCTCGTCGGCCAGCACATGCTCCACGGCACCGGCCGGCGCGCCGTCGCAGGCGAAGACCGGCGAGCCGGGGCGCAGGATGAGGTAGGCGATAGGCGCTCCAAGATCTCCCACAGCACCCACGCTACGCGAGCCCCGCCCAGCCCGCCGGAGTACGGGCCAACGCGGTCGCCCCGTCGGCGGCAACGGCAGCTCTGGCGCGGCAGATTATCGGGTACACTGCGGCTAGCTGCAACCGCACTTACACACCCAGCTCGTCGAGCGTGCAACACCCGCTCCCGCTGTGGGTGCCTGCCTCCCGGCCCGGGCCCAGTCCTCGCCCGTTCCCCGCGTACCCATGTAACTAGTTGGGCTGGAGGAACGGTGTCTGCCAAGGTCTCTTCCGCAGCTGGGCCGCGACTGCTACGCATCGATACGAGCCGGCCGGCACCGGCCACGGTCCGGGTCGCCGTAGCCGGAGAGGTCGACCTGGCGACGGCGACGGCGCTACGCGACAGCGTGTTACGCACGTTGCACGAGCAAGACCCCGTCGTGCTCGAAATCGACCTCGCCGGGGTCACCTTTCTGGACTGTGCCGGAATAGGCGCTCTCGTCGCGGCGCGCAACACCGCTGTCCAGATCGGATGCCGGCTGCGGGTCACCCACCCGCGGCCTATCGTCCGTCTGGTCCTGGACCTGACCGGCCTGCTCGATGTCCTCACCGCCCCGATCGACTGGCCACAGCTCACGAGCTGCGAGTACCCGTCGGGGACCGGACCGGCCGACGAAGTCGCGGCGTAGCCGTCGGGCGTGGTACATGCCTTGGGTGGCCAGAGTGGGATGAAACCCCCACGAGCGGGGGCCGCATACAGCGGTCATCGCAGGTCGGTCCGACGAGCGACGAGCGTGCCGTCCATGCGCACGGCGACCTGGCGGATGACGCAGATGACCAGGTCGATCATTCCGGTAAAGCCGCTCGGCGCTGAGCTGGTCAAGGATGTCGCCAAGCCCGGCGGGCGGCCCCCGCCGCAGGTGGTACGGGTGTGAGCGGCGACCGGATGACCCGGATCTGGGCGCAGGTGGCCCGGCAGGCGCGAGGCGCTGCGGTGTCGGTGGCGCACGTGTGCGCCGCCGTGGTGGATGGGGTCGGGGTGGACGGGGCTGGGGTCACGGTCATGGTCAGCCCCACGGTGCGGGAGACCATGACCGCCACCGATACGGTGGCCAGCGGCCTGGAGGACTTGCAGCTCATGTTGGGGCAGGGCCCGTGTGTGGACACCTTTGTCGGGGGCGGCCCGGTCCTCGCCGTCGACCTGCGCTCACCGGAGTGCCTCGCGCGGTGGCCGGCGTTCACCCCGGCCGCGCTCGACATCGGGGCACGGGCGGTGTTCGCGCTGCCGTTGCAGGTCGGCGCGATTCGTCTCGGTGCGCTCGATCTGTACCGGGGCCGGCCCGGCGGGCTGAACCCGGCCGAGCTGGCCGACGCACTGGTGTTCGCCGACACCGCGGGCATGCTGCTGCTCGACGCCGCAGCGGGTACGCAGCCGGACCTTACGGAGCTGGCCTGGCAACGCGAAGGCCCGCGCAGCTACCACGCCGTGGTGCACCAGGCCACGGGCATGGTGCTGGTCCAGCTCGGGTGCGCCGTCGACGCGGCCTTCGCCCGGCTGCGCGCCTATGCCTACGCCCACGACATGCGGTTGCGTGACGTGGCCCGTGCCGTGGTCGAGCGGCGGCTACGGTTCGACCCGGACCCCGCCCCCGAACGCTCGGCCGATGACGCGTCCTGACCGTCATATCACTGTTCCATCGCCTGGAGCGGTGCCGCCGACCAGGACTAACGTATGACGAGGGTGAGCAAGACATGAGCGAGCGACAGCTGGCCGAGGTGTTCGTCGAGATGGCCGACACCCTCGTCGACGACTTTGACCTGATCGACTTCCTGCACCGGTTGACCGTGCGCTGCGTCGAGCTGCTCGAGGTGACGGCTGCCGGGTTGCTGCTGTCCGACGACCGCGGCGCCCTGCAGATGGTCGCCGCCTCTACCGAACAGACCCGGCTGCTTGAGCTGCTGCAGCTACAGACCGACACCGGCCCGTGCCCGGAGTGCTTCCACACCGGCCGGGCGGTGACGGTCACCGACCTGGCGACCACGGCCGGCCGCTGGCCCCAGTTCGTCGCCGCAGCCAGCCAGATCGGGTTCGCGTCCGTCCACGCCCTGCCGATGCGGCTACGCACCGAGATCATCGGCGCCCTGAACCTGTTCGACACGCGACCCGGGGCGCTGTCCGCCGACACCATCCGCCTCGGTCAGGCCCTGGCCGACGTGGCCACGATCGGCCTGTTGCAGACCCGCGCCATCAGCCGGCGCGAAACCCTCGCCGAACAGCTTCAGACCGCGCTGAACACCCGGGTGATCATCGAGCAGGCCAAGGGCGTCGTCGCCGAACGCCGCCAGATCGACATGGACCAGTCGTTCGTCCTGCTGCGCACCCTCGCCCGCAGCACGAACCGCCGCCTGTCCGACCTGTCCCGCGCCGTCGTCGAGGGATCCGAGGTGTTCTGACATCCACCCGGCGGACCAGGGGCCGTCGTCGCCGGTCAGCTCACCTCGGCCCGGAGCGGCTCGCCGACCTGGTGTAGGTGGCGTAGGGCCTGGGCGTAGGAGCGCAGCAGCGTGGTCTCGCAGTACGCCACGTTGTGCCGATGGCAGAACCCCTTGACGACATCCTGGGCACGGCGCAGGTTCGGTCGTGGCATGTTGGGGAACAGATGGTGCTCGATCTGGTAGTTGAGCCCGCCCAGGACGAAGTCGACCAGCCAGCCGCCGCGCACGTTGCGCGAGGTGAGCACCTGCCGGCGGAGGAAGTCGGTCTGGTCGTCGGCTCCCAGCATCGGCATGCCCTTGTGGTTGGGTGCGAAGGCGCACCCCAGGTACAGGCCGAACAGAGCCTGCTGGACCACGATGAACACAGCCGCCTTGAGCGGGGAGAGCACCAGCAGCACCATGGTCAGGTAGCCGACGGCGTGCACAGCGAGCAGCAGGGCCTCCCGCGAACGGTGACGCACACCGCGGCCGGCGATGGCCTGCACGCTCGACACGTGCAGCTGCACCGCCTCCAGCAGCAGCAGCGGAAAGAACAGGTACCGCTGGTGGCGGGCGATGAACCGGGTCAACCGGCTCCGCTTGGCCCACGCCTGTCCCGCAGTGAACGCGAGCGCGCCGATCTCGATGTCCGGGTCCTTGTCCTCGGTGTTGGGGTGGGCATGGTGGCGGTTGTGCTTGTCGACCCACCAGCCGTAGCTCAGGCCGATGGCCAGGTTGCCGTGTACCAGGCCGACCAGATGGTTGGCCCGCCGCGACTGGAAGATCTGCTGGTGCCCGGCGTCATGACCGATGAACCCGATCTGTGCGAACACCACCGCCAGGAATGCGGCGACGGCGAGCTGCCACCATGAGTCGCCCAGCACCACGAACCCCGCCCAGCCAAGGGCGAGCAGCGCAGCGGTCACGGCGATCTTCGTCGCGTAGTAGCCACGGCGCCGCCTCAACAGGCCAGCGGTCTTGACCTGACGCATCAGGTCGGCGTAGTCACTGCCGCGCCGGGCGGTGCGACCACCGTCGGGCTGTGCTGTGAGCAAGGTAGGTGCGGCCATGCGGACCTCCGGGTCGGCATCGGATCGTGGCGTTGATACATCGCCCGGGGTCTCGGGGCCAACCGCTGCCGACCGCAGTCCTCGACCGCAATGGTGGTCCGGACGGACTGGCCGCGTTCGACGTCGACGCTAACACCGGCCCCGCCCTGGTGCGAGCCGGGCGGCCGGTGTGGTCGCCGTGGGTTCGGAGGGCATCGGGCGGGTATCCCAGGGCCGATGGAGCGGCGTGCCGCGAGGAGGCAGGTGCTGTGGCGAACTGGATGGCGCAAGCCCGGCAGCGGGCGCGGACGCGGCTGGCGAACGCCCGGCGGGGAGGCGCAGTACCCCCGTTCGCGGCGGACAGGTCCCTGGGCGAGCCCACTGGGCTGGTCCGGGTCGTGCGGTCCGCACCTACGGTGGACGAAGGGCTTCCCCGCGGCGTACGCATCGCGGGGGCCTGGGCGTGGCGGCTGATCCTGTTCATCGCAGCCGCCTACCTGCTGCTCCGGCTCGTCGGAGTCCTCCGCGTGGTGGTCATCCCCGTTGCGGTGGCGCTGCTCCTGGCGGCGTTGCTGCAACCGGCCGCCGGGGCGCTTCGCCGGCGGGGCATGAACAAGTCGGTTGCGGCCGGGATCGTGCTCGTCACCGGGCTGCTGGTCGTGTTCGGCGGCCTCGGGCTGATCGTCCAGACGTTTATCTCCCAGTTCGACGACCTTTCCACACAGGTGACCGAGGGTGTCGAGAAGATCGAGGCGTGGCTTGTGCAGGGCCCGTTGCATCTCTCGCAGGCCCAGCTCACCGACGGCATGGAACGCCTGCGACAGCAGCTGTCCGAGAACCAGGGCGCGCTTACCGCCGGCGCGCTGAGCACCGCCACCACGCTGGGCGAGGTCGTGGCGGGGTTCTTCCTGGTCCTGTTCACCCTCTTCTTCTTCCTGCGCGACGGCGGCCAGATCTGGCAGTTCCTCTGCCGCATGCTGCCCCGACCGGCCCAGGTGCCGGTGGCCCGGGCCGGCCACTACTCGTGGGTCACGCTGGTGTCCTACGTCCGCGCGACCGTGCTCGTGGCGTTCGTCGACGCGGTCGGCATCGGCATCGGGCTCGCCGTGCTCCGCATCCCGCTCGCGCTTCCGCTCGCCGCACTGGTGTTCCTCGGCGCGTTCATCCCGTTGATCGGTGCCACGCTCACCGGCGCGGTCGCCGTCCTGGTCGCGCTCGTCACCAACGGGCCGGTCAGCGCGCTCCTCGTCCTCGCCGTGGTGATCATGGTACAGCAGATGGAAGGCCATGTCCTGCAGCCGCTCATCATGGGCCGCGCGGTCTCGCTGCATCCTCTCGCCGTCATCCTCGCGATCGCGACCGGTGTGGTCGTCACCGGCATCGTCGGCGGCCTCGTCGCCGTGCCGGTGCTGGCTGTCGCCAACACCGCCGTGCGCTACCTGGCCGCACACCCGACCGGTGCGCCCACGGCCGACCGGGAGCCGCCCGGGACAGAGCCCACCGACGAGGACCAAGCCGAAGCCGAACGGGCCGTCGACGAAGCGGCCGGACGATCTGACCCCGCCGCGCCCCCACCGCCGGAGACGTCCGTGAACCCACCCGACCGTGCGTTGGTGGACACCGGCCCGGAGAAGACCAGCGGGTGAGCACGCGCGACATCGGGCGGGCGGGGGTTGGTGGGCCGCGCGAAGGTCCGCCGCCGGGAAACGGGGCTCAAGGCGCGGGCGCCACCCGGTCGCGCAGCACGAACCGCTGCACCTTGCCGGTCGACGTCCGCGGCAGCGCGTCCACGAGCTCGACGACCCGGGGCACCTTGTACGGCGCGATCACCGACCTCGCGTACTCCCGCAGCTCCTCGGCCTTCTCCGGCGACCCCGGCACACCCGGCTTGAGCACGACGAACGCGTGCACCGACATGGTCCGTGCCGGGTCGGGCGCCCCGACCACCGCGCACTCCAGCACGTCCGCATGGCCCAGCAGCGCCATCTCCACCTCGGGCCCGGCGATGTTGATACCCCCCGAGATGATCATGTCGTCATTGCGCGCCTGGTACCAGAAGTAGCCATCAGCGTCGCGCAGGTACGTGTCCCCGGTCAGGTTCCAGCCGTGCCGCACGTACTCCCGCTGCCGCTGGTCGGCGAGGTACCGGCAGCCGGTCGGCCCGCGCACGGCTAGCCGGCCGATCTCCCCGTCCGGCACCGGGTTCCCGTCGTCGTCGAGCACGCAGGCCTCGTACCCGGGCACGGGCTTGCCGGTCGCGCCCGGCCGGATGTCGTCGTCGGCGGCGGAGATGAAGATGTGCAGCATCTCGGTGGAGCCGATGCCGTCGATGATCCTGAGCCCGGTGGCCTCGTGGAACGCCTGCCAGGTGGTGAGCGGCAGCGGCTCGCCCGCGGAGACGCAGCGGCGCAGCGAGCCCAGGGCGGCCCGGTCGGGCGCGGCGAGCATGGCCCGGTACGCCGTCGGCGCGGTGAACAGGATCGTCGGGCGGTGCTGGGCGAGTGCGGCCAGCAGCAGGTCCGGTGTCCCCTTCTCGACCAGCAGGGTGGCGGCGCCGGCGCGCAGCGGGAAGACGACCAGCCCACCCAGGCCGAACGTGAAGCCCAGCGGCGGCGACCCGGTGAACAGGTCCTCCGGCGTCGGGCGCAGCACATGCGCGGAGAACGTGTCGGCGTTGGCCAGCACGTCCCGGTGGAAGTGCATGGTGGCCTTGGGCCGGCCGGTCGTGCCGGAGGTGAACGCCAGCAGGGCCACGTCGTCCTGGCTGGTCTCCACCCCCGGGAAGCGGTCCGGCTGGATCTCCGCCCGTGTCTCCAGGCTCGCCCGCCGGCCGTCGCCGAAGACGGTGTACGGCCCGATGCCCGCCTCCACCAGGTCCGCCACGAAGCGGTGGTCCACGATGGAGTGGTCGATCCGGGCGATCTCGTGGATGGTGCGCAGCTCGCCGCTGCGCAGCAGCGGCATGGTGGTGACCACCACGCCACCCATCTTGAGCACGCCGAACCAGCACGCGACGAGCCACGGGTTGTTGGGCGCGCGCAGCAGCACCCGGTTGCCGGGGACCAGCCCAACCTCCGTGACCAGGTAGCTCGCCACCTGGTTGGCGCGGGCCAGCAGGTCGCCGTAGGTCCAGACCGACCCGTCCGGGGTGAGCAGGCAGCGGCGGTCCGCGCCGTGCGCCGCGGCGGTCCGGTCGAGCAGCTCGACGCCGCAGTTGAGCCGCTCGGGGTACTTCAGCTCCGGCAGGTCGAAGACGAGCGGCGGCCACTGGTCCTGCGGCGGCAGGTTGTCCCTGGCGAACGTGTCCACGTGGGCGGAGGGTGCAAGCGGCATGGCTGCTCCTCATGGCGCTGGTCACGTGACAGCGCCGCACCATGTGACAGCGCCTCATCACGCATGCATGACGGTAGTCAAGAACACGATATGGTGTCGCGATGGTGGAGACAACGGGCCCGGGCGCCGCTCCGCGCGCGCTGATCGTCACCATCTACGGGCTCTACAGCCGCGACAGCGGCGGCTGGCTGTCAGTGTCGCTGATGATCCGGCTTCTCGCTGAGCTCGGCGTGGACGAGCCGGCGGTGCGCTCGGCCATCTCCCGGCTCAAGCGGCGCGGCCTGCTCGTCGCCTCGCGGCGGGACGGCGTCGCCGGCTACGCGCTGTCGGCGCAGGCGCAGGAGATCCTCGCCGAAGGCGACGCCCAGATCTTCCAGCCCCACCCGGCCCGGCTCGCCGACGGCTGGCTGATGGTGGTCTTCTCGGTGCCGGAGACCGAGCGCGCCAAGCGCCACACGCTGCGCTCGCGCCTGGCCGCGCTCGGCTTCGGCGCGGCCGCGCCCGGGGTCTGGGTGGCGCCGGCCCACCGGTACGACCTCACCGCCAGCACCCTGCGCCGGCTCGGCCTGGAGTCCTATGTGGATCTTTTCCGCGCCGACTACCTCGCCTTCACCGACCTTACCCAGGCGGTCGGGGAGTGGTGGGACCTGAGCGCCATCCACAAGTCCTATGTGGAGCTCATCGCGCGGTGGGAGGGGCTTGGCCGGCAAGGCTTCTCGACCGAGGCGTTCGCGGACTGGGTACGGCTGCTCACCGACTGGCGGCGGCTGCCCTACCTGGACCCGGGCCTACCGCCCGAGCTGCTGCCCGCGGACTGGCCCGGCGCCCAGGCGGCCGAGCTGTTCCACTCCCTGCGCGCCCGGCTCGCCGGCCCGGCCCACGACCACGTCCGGCGCGTCTCGGCGGCCACGCGCTGACCGCGGCAACTACCACAGCAGCCGGCGGCATCAGAGCGTGGGCAGGTAGTGGGCCACCTCCTCGCTGCGTCCCTCGCCGCCATCGCGTCAAGATCGCGGTCTGGTGCAGGAAACGCGCAGTCGCACTGAACAGCGGTGGTGCGGAGTGCGGTGGACGGCTTGTGTCGACTGGGATGGAGCCCCTGCGTCAGCCCGGCACCACGGCGATGCCGGCGATCTCCACCAAAGCCTCGCCGTCCCAGAGCCGGGCCACCCCGACGCCGGCAGCGGCCGGGTAGTCCCGGCCCACCAGGCGGCGCCAGACCGCGCCCAGCTCGCCCGCCCGGCGCCGGTACTCCGGCAGGTCCACGATGTAGATCGTGGCCTGCACCAGGTGCTCCGGCTCGCCGCCGGCCGCCCGCAGCGCGGTGACGAGGTTGGCCAGCGCCCGCTCGAACTGGGCCACCAGGTCGCCGGCGCCGACAAGCTGGCCGGCGGAGTCCAGCGCCGTCTGGCCGGCCAGGAAGACGGTACGCCCGCCGGTGGCGACCACCGCGTGCGAGAAGCCGGAGGGCGTGGCCAGCGACGGCGGGTTGACCCGCTCGATCACGCCTGCACCGCCCCGCCGTCCACGTTGATGCCCTGCCCGGTGACCGCCCCGTTCTCCACGCAGAAGAGCACGGCCGAGGCGACCTCGGCCACGGTGATGAGCCGGCCGATCGGCTGCTGGCTCTCGAGAAAGCCCCGTGCGTCAGCCTCGGAACGGCCGGTCTTCGCCGCGATCCGGCGTACCGACTCGTCGGTCATCGGCGTGTCCACATAGGCCGGGCAGACCGCGTTGACCGTCACGCCGGTGCGGGCCAGCTCCGCGGCGGCCGACCGGACCAGGCCCAGCAGCCCGTGCTTTGACGCGGCGTACGCGGCGATGTAGGGGGCGCCGACCCGGGACGCGAGCGAGCCGATCGCCACGACCCGGCCCCAGCCCGCGGCTGTCATGGCCGGCACCGCGCGGCGCAGGCAGCGGAACGGCGCGGTGAGGTTGAGGTCGATGACCTGCTGCCACTGTTCGTCGGTGATCCGGTGCAGCGGCGCCGAGGGCGCCACGCCGGCGTTGGCGATGAGGATCTCGACCGGGCCGAACGCCTTCTCGGCCTGCTCGAAGACCTCGTCAACGGCGCCGGGCGCGGTCAGGTCGGCTGGTACGACCAGCGTCGGGCCGACGCACAGCGCCGCGGTCTCGGCCAGCTGCGCCTCGCTGCGCGCGGTGAGCGCGATACGGTGGCCCGCGGTCGCGAGCCGTACGGCGACCTCCCGGCCGATGCCCCGGCCCGCGCCGGTCACCAGGCACGTGCGTGGTTGTGACACGGGGCGAAGCGTAGCGGAGACTCGGGTTCAGGCAACCGGGCCGGATGAGGTAACTGCGCCGGATCGGATAGCCGCGTCGGATCGGACAAACTGCGTCGGAGGGCACAGCGGCGATGCGGGCGGGGTGGACCATCCTGCTGGCCGCGCTGGTCGCGGCCGGCTGCGACGTCGGCCCGGTGCGGCGGGTGCCGCAGGAGCCGGCGCCGCCCGCAGCGGTCCCGGCCACCCCGGAGGTGCCCTCGCGGCACGAGGTGCGCGCCGCCCGCCTGCCGGTGCCACCCGGGTCGGTGCTCCGGCAGCTCCAGTTCGCCGACTCCCGGCACGGGTACGCGCTGGTCGCCGCGTGCCGGGCGGGTCCCGCTTCGGCCCCGGCGGCAGGCCCGGCGGCGAGCGCGCCCGCGGGACGGCCGGAGCCTGGCGAGTGCCCGGCCGCCCTGGCCGCGACCACCGACGGCGGCCTCACCTGGCAGTCCCGGCAGCACCCCCGCCCGGTCGCCACGGACCAGCAGCTCTACGTCGGCGGAGCGCACCTGGTCCTGCTGCACACCGAGCCGTACGGCTGGTACGTGTCCACCGACGCCGGCCAGACCTTCGCCTTCCGTGCGGGCAGCTCCCCACCGCCCGAGTACGCCGCGGTGGCCGGCCGGTACAGCATCTGGTGCGAGCCGTCCCCGTGCCGGGTCGTTGCGGACTACCTGCCGGGCGGGAGCCTGCGTCCGTTGCCGGCACAGCCGGGCCTGCCCGGCGACCTCATCACGGTGGCCCAGGCCGGGCCGCACCAGCTGTGGGCGGTCTCGGTGGCGCACGGCCGGGCGTACTCGGCGGTAAGCCTGGACCAGGGGCGCAGCTGGCAGCGGCGCGACCCGCCCGCCCCTGCCGGCGCCCCGGTGAGGCAGGCGGAGCTGCGGGTCTCACCGGACGGGCGGGACGTGTGGCTGCTCGGCTTCGGCCCGGCCGACCGGCTGGAGTTCCCGCGGCTGTGGCTGCACGGGCCGGGCGGCTGGCGGGTGCGGCACGCGGGCGACCCGGCGCCGGTCGCGCACGCGTTCGCGGCAGTCGGTGGGCAGAACCTGGTCGTGGCCGGACCGGGCGGCCTGGGCGTGGTGGGGGACGGGTACGCCACCTTCGGGGACTGGCCCAGCGCGACCGGGTACGTGCGCGTGCTGGCCGACGGCACGCTCGTCGCCGCGGCCGACACCACCGGCACCGACACCACCGGCGCCGGTGAGCGGCTGTGGCTCGGCGTCGGCCAGGGCACGGCCCGGCGCTGGATAGAGATCATCGTACGCACTTCTTGAGTGAGGTACGCTCAAGTCTGGCGGCGAGAGCCGTACCGCGAAGAACCGCCGCGAAGAAACCATCGCCGCGACGAACGATCCTGGGGACGTGATGAACACCGAGCGTTTGACCACCAAGAGCCGTGAGGTCATCACCGGGGCGGTCGGGGTCGCCACCCAGCACGGGCACGCCACGGTGGAGCCGTGGCACCTGCTGCTCGCCCTGCTCGACACCGGCGGGTCCACCGCCGCCGCGCTGCTGCGCGCGGTCGGCGCCAACCCCGCCGACGTACGCCGGGCCGCCGCCCGCGCCACCGAGCGCATGCCCTCGGCGAAGGGGGCCTCGCTGGCCGAGCCGAGCCTGTCCCGGGAGCTGCTCAACGCGCTGAACGCGGCCGAGCAGAGCGCCGGGTCCCTGGGCGACGAGTACGTGTCGACCGAGCACCTGCTCGCCGGCCTCGCGCACACCGGCGGGGAGGTGGCCACGGTGCTGCGCCAGGCGGGCGCCACCGAGGACGCGCTGGTCGCCGCGTTCCCCACCATCCGGGGCGGGGACCGCCGGGTCACCTCGGCCGACCCCGAGCAGTCGTACCAGGCCCTGGAGAAGTACGGCGTGGACCTGACCAGCCTGGCGCGCGAGGGCAAGGTGGACCCGGTGATCGGGCGCGACGCGGAGATCCGCCGGGTGATCCAGGTGCTCTCCCGCCGTACCAAGAACAACCCCGTGCTGATCGGCGAGCCGGGTGTCGGCAAGACCGCGATCGTGGAGGGGCTGGCCCAGCGCATCGTCGCCGGCGACGTGCCGGAGAGCCTGAAGAACAAGCGCCTGGTCTCCCTCGACCTCGGCGCGATGGTGGCCGGCGCGCAGTACCGCGGGCAGTTCGAGGAGCGGCTCAAGTCGGTGCTGGAGGAGATCAAGGCGAGCGACGGCCAGATCATCACGTTCCTCGACGAGCTGCACACGGTCGTCGGGGCCGGCCGCACGTCCGAGGGCGCGATGGACGCGGGCAACATGCTCAAGCCCATGCTGGCCCGCGGCGAGCTGCGCATGGTCGGCGCGACAACGCTGGACGAGTACCGCGAGCGGATCGAGAAGGACCCGGCCCTGGAGCGCCGCTTCCAGCCGGTGTTCGTCGGCGAGCCCAGCGCCGCCGACACCATCGGCATCCTGCGCGGGCTCAAGGAGCGCTACGAGGTGCACCACGGGGTACGCATCACCGACTCCGCGCTGATCGCCGCCGCCACCCTCTCCGACCGCTACATCTCCGACCGGTTCCTGCCGGACAAGGCGATCGACCTGGTCGACGAGGCCGCCTCCCGGCTGCGTATGGAGATCGACTCTCGCCCGGTGGAGGTGGACGAGGTCGAGCGGGCCGTACGCCGCCTGGAGATCGAGGAGATGGCGCTGGCCAAGGAGCCCGACCAGGCCAGCGCCGAGCGGCTGGCCCGGCTGCGCGCGGAGCTGGCGGACAAGCGCGAGCTGCGGGCCGCCCTGTCCGAGCGGTGGCGCCTGGAGAAGCAGCACATCCAGCGGATCTCCGCGATCAAGGAGCAGCTCGAGTCGCTGCGCGGCGAGGCCGACCGGGCCGAGCGCGACGTGGACCTGGCCCGCGCCTCGGAGCTGCGCTACGGCCGCATCCCCGCGCTCGAGCACGAGCTGGCCGACGCCGAGGCGGAGCTGGCCGTCGTGCAGTCCAGCGGGGCGATGCTCAAGGAGGAGGTCGGCGCCGACGACATCGCCGCGGTGGTGTCGTCCTGGACCGGCATCCCGACCGGGCGGCTGATGGAGGGCGAGACCGCGAAGCTGCTGCGGATGGAGGAGTCGCTGCAGTCCCGGGTGGTCGGCCAGGAGGAGGCGGTCGCCGCGGTGGCCGACGCGGTGCGCCGGGCCCGCGCGGGCATCGCCGACCCGGACCGCCCGACCGGCTCGTTCCTCTTCCTCGGCCCCACCGGCGTGGGCAAGACCGAGCTGGCCAAGGCGCTGGCCGAGTTCCTCTTCGACGACGAGCGGGCCATGGTGCGCATCGACATGAGCGAGTACGCCGAGAAGCACTCGGTGGCCCGGCTGGTCGGCGCCCCGCCCGGCTACGTGGGGTACGAGGAGGGCGGCCAGCTCACCGAGGCGGTGCGCCGGCGGCCGTACAGCGTGGTCCTGCTGGACGAGGTGGAAAAGGCCCACCAGGACGTGTTCGACGTGCTGCTCGCGGTGCTCGACGACGGCCGGCTCACCGACGGCCAGGGCCGCACCGTGGACTTCCGCAACGCGATCCTGGTGCTCACCTCCAACCTCGGGTCCACTGTGATCGCCGACCCGACGCTCACCGACGAGCAGCGCCGCGACGCCGTGCTCGCCGTGGTCCGCTCCCACTTCAAGCCCGAGTTCCTCAACCGGCTCGACGACATCGTGGTGTTCCGCGTGCTCAGCAGCCGCCAGCTGCGCGAGATCGTGGACATCCAGCTGGACCGGCTGCAGCGGCGCCTGGCCGACCGGCGGCTGGAGCTGGAGGTCACCGACGCCGCCCGGGCCTGGCTCGCCGACCACGGGTACGACCCGATCTACGGCGCCCGCCCGCTGCGCCGGCTGGTGCAGACGGCGATCGGGGACCGGCTGGCCCGGGCCCTGCTCAACGGTGGGATCCGCGACGGCGACCAGGTGGTGGTGGACCTCGCCGACAGCAAGGACGGCCTGGTCGTGGCCGCGGTCGCCGCATGACCACCGGGGCGGTGCGACCAGGCATGGTCACTGGGCGGTACGGCCGGGACGGCATGATCACCGGGCGGTACGGACAACGCGGCTGGAGAATGCGGTCATGAGCAGAAAACCGGTGGATGTGGTGCAGGCGCGGCTGCGTGAGCTGGCCGGAGCGGACACGGTGGCGTTCGGCGGGGTGGGCTTCGTCGGCGAGCTGCTGCCGGTGACCGAGGCGTACCGGGAGCTGGCCGCCGCGGTCGCCCGCGACGGCGAGGCGCTGCGGCCACAGCTGGAGTGGCTGGTGGAGCACGGTTCGCCGGCCGGCAAGGTGTACGGCGTCACGCTGCTGCGCGAGCTGGACCCGGCTGCGGCGCGCGAGGCGTGGCGCCGGCTGGCCGGCGACCGCAGCGAGGTGACCACCTTCTCCGGCTGCGTGATGAACAAGTCGACCCTTGCCGAGTACGCGGCCAGCCAGCTCTGACTCGGGGGTCGCGGGAGGATCTCCACCCGGGCTACCGTAACGCCGTCGTGACTGGGAGGGGTTCTCGTGTCGTACACCGTGCCACCCGCGGGCCCGCCGGCCCGGCACCGCCCGGGCAGCGTCTCCGCCGCTGTCTGGCTGATGTACCTCGTCGCCGCCTCGTTCGTCGGCAACGCGATAGTCGCCGTAGCTGCGCACGGGCCGATGAGCGAGGTCTTCGAGCGGGCCTTCGCCGATGACCCGGAGCTGAACCAGGAGGGCACCGCCACGGCCGCCGCCGTCGCCGCCACCGGGGTCAGCCTCGCCGTCGCCGTGTTCTTCGCCGCCGCCCTGGCTGTGCTGGCCGCGCTCGTCGCCCGGGGCAGCAACGCCGCGGTCATCATCACCTGGGTCGCGGCCGGGGTCGGCATCTGCTGCACCGGGTGGTCCGTCATCAGCACGCTCGCCCGCAACGCGCTCACCGGCTTCGGCGGGGCCGGCCAGACGGACCCGGAGGAGCTACAGCGGCTGATGGAAGAGCTGCTGCCGTCCTGGTACCTACCGGCGGGCCTCACCCTCAACGCGCTCCAGCTGCTCGGCCTGGTCGCGGTGGCCATCCTGCTGGCGCTGCCGGCGTCCCGGGCGTTCTTCCGGCGGACCCCGCCCCCGCCCACGTGGGAGCCGCCGGTGCCGTCGTACCCGCCGGTGAACCCGCCGCCAGGAGGCTGAACGTGTCCCCGGCCCACGGGACCGCCCTGGTCACCGGCGCGTCGTCGGGCATTGGTGAGAGCTTCGCGCGCCAGCTCGCCGCCGACGGGTACGACCTGGTGCTGGTGGCCCGCGACGCGCGGCGGCTCGATGCGCTGGCGCACCACCTCGCCGACGAGTACGGCCTGGAGGCCGTCCCGCTGCCGGCGGACCTGTCCACGGACGCCGGCTGCGCGGTGGTGGAGGAGCGGCTGCGCTCGAAGCGCGCCCCGGTCGACCTGCTGGTCAACAACGCCGGAGTGACGCTCAACACCCCGTTCCTACGGTCCACGGCCACCGATGAGACCCGGCTGTTGCAGGTCAACGTGCATGCGGTGATGCGGCTGACGCTCGCCGCGCTGCCCGGCATGGCGCAGCGGCGCGGTGGTGATGTGATCAACGTCTCTTCCATCGCCGGGTTCGGGGTCACCATGCCGGGTTCGACCTACCCGGCGAGCAAGGCCTGGGTGACCAGCTTCAGCGAGTCGGTGGCCGCCTCGGTACGCCCGTACGGCGTGCGCGTGATGGCTCTATGCCCCGGCTACACCCGCACTGAGCTGCACCAGCGGGCCGGCATCGACATGAGTCGCACGCCGGCCTGGATGTGGCTGGAAGCGGATGCGGTGGTCCAGGCCGCCCTGCGTGACCTGCGCCGCGGGCGGGTGGTGAGCGTTCCGGACTGGCGCTACAAGCTGGCCGCGTTCGCCCTGCGGCACCTGCCCAGATCGGTGCTGCGGCTGGCCGCCCGGGACACCCGAGGCCAGGTCAGCTCGACCGCGGCTGGCTGACAACGACCACGCAGACGGCTGACATGAGCGCGGGTAGCTGGGTCGGCCGGTTGGTTGCTGCGCTGTCAACGTTTCGTCACACCCCGGCGGCGCGTTGGTAGATACCGATGGATTGCCAGTACGCTCGGTGCATGGGGGACCGCGACGACCTGCGAAAACACATCAACGACATAGCCGTCGTGCCCGGCCGGGTGGTGCTTTCGTCAGGTCAGGAGGCGGACTGGTACGTAGATCTGCGCCGGGTCACCCTGCATCACGCCGCAGCTCCCCTGGTGGGGCGGGTGATGCTGGATCTGGTGTCGGACTGGGAGTTCGACGCGGTGGGTGGCCTGACGCTCGGAGCTGACCCGGTGGCCACCGCCATGCTGCACGCGGCAGCGGCGCAGGGACACGCCCTGGACGCGTTTGTAGTGCGTAAAGCGGGGAAGACACACGGCCTACAGCAACGGATCGAGGGCCCCGGGGTGGCGGGACGCCGGGTGCTCGCGGTGGAGGACACCTCGACGACGGGCAGTAGCGTGCTGTCCGCGGTCGAGGCGTTGCGGGAGGCCGGCGCGGACGTGGTTGGGACTGCGGTTATTGTCGATCGAGGAGCGGCCGGCGCGGTCCGCTCCACCGGTCTGCCGTATCGCTACGCGTTCACGCTGGCCGAGCTTGGCCTTGTGGCCTGAAAAATTGTCGATTCGTCCCTGCGCATATGCAGGCGAGTCGATGGTGTTGGTGGAAGGATGGAGTACGTGGGAACTGCGTTGGCCGAGATGACCATTCCTCAGATCTCGCCGCTTGCCGGCGAGCCAATCGATCGTTCGGACGCTGAGCGCCTGGCCGGGGTGCTCAAGGCGCTCGCCGACCCGGCGCGACTGCGGCTGCTCAGCCTGATCCAGTCGGCACCGGAGGGTGAGGCCTGCGTCTGCGACCTTACCGCCCCGCTGGGCCTGTCCCAGCCGACGGTCAGCCATCACCTGCGCATCCTCACCGAGGCTGGGCTGCTGGAGCGGGAGAAGCGCGGTGTGTGGGCCTACTACCGGCTGGTGCCTTCGGCGATCGCGACGATCGCCGAGCTGCTGACGCCGCCCCGCAAGCGGGCGACCAAGCGGGCGCGCTGAAGCGGGCCGCCGCCCGGAGGCAGGCGGCGACCGTGCAGAAGCACCGAAGCTAGGCACCGTCCCGGCGCCACACCTGACAGCCGTGTGGCGCCGGAGCGTCTGTGGAGTCCGCCGTGGCCGCTGACATGCACGGACAGTGATCACGAATCGGTTTCATGACGAGTCGGTAACCCGGCACCTCGTAGCCTTGCACTTGCATTGATCCCCTTTAAGCTGGCGTTAAGGGCTCGCGGACAGGGGGGCAGGTGCCTGGACGTCATCGCCAGCGCGGTCGCCGCTTTACCCGTCGCGCGCGCCGAACGGCACTCTACGTAGCGCTCACTCTGGCGTTGGTCAGCCTCACCACGTTCGCCGTCCAGCTCGTCGCCGCCGACAGCGAGGGGTGCCGTACTCGCAACGAGGTCCGCCTGACCGTGGCGGCGAGCCCGGAGGTGGCGCCGGCCGTCCAGGAGGCGGCGCAGCAGTGGGGTGAGACCAAGCCCGAGGTCAACGGCGACTGCATCCAGGTGCAGGTACGCGCCGCGGCCTCGGCCGACATCGCCGGTGCCCTCGCCGCGCGGGTGGGTGGTCGGATGGATGTCGCCGCTACCTCGGCGCAGACCCCGGCAGCCGCGGACCTGCCCGCGGTGTGGATTCCGGACTCGGTGGCCTGGCTCAACCGGCTGCGCGGCGTCGACCGGGCCGCCGTGGCCGGTGCCACGCCGTCCACCGCCACCAGCCCGGTCGTGCTGGCCGTGCCCGAGCCGGCGGTCCAGGAGGTGTTCGGACCGGGCGGCCGTCGCGTCACCCCGGCCGCGCTGCGGCAGCTGGTCGACCGGCTGGCGAAGAAGGAGCTGACGCTCGCGGTGGTGGACCCGCGGCGGGACACCGCGGGCCTGGCCGGCGCGATGCTGCTGCGCACCACGATCGTCACCAGCCAGGAGAAGCTGGCCGTACTGGTGTTCGCCTACCGCGGCATCGGCAAGCTGCCCGACCAGGCCGCCCTGCGCCAGGCGTACCGCCAGGGCCTCCAGCTTTCGACGATGTCGGAGCAGGCGGTGCTGGCGTACAACGGGGGCCGCCCGTCCGTGCCGTTGGTCGCGGTGCCGCTGGCCGAGGGCGGGCCGGTGCTGGACTACCCGTTCGCGCTGCTCAGCGGCGTGCCGCGGGACGTCGAGGAGGCCGCGACCCAGTTCCGCGCCGTCCTCGCCGACGGCCGCTACCGCGACGTCTTCGGCCGCCACGGGTTCCGCGCTCCGGACGGCGCCGCCCCGGCCAGCTTCCCGACCGGCCGGGGCGCCAGCGCCGACCCGATCGTCGTCAACGCGGTGGCCAGAGCCGATGCGGTGCAGAGCACGCTCGACCTGTGGACGGCCGCTGTCGAGCCCTCCCGCACCCTCGCGCTGCTGGACATCACCTCGTCAATGGGCCAGCAGCTACGGCCGGGCGTGACAAAGCTGGGCGTACTGCGCGCCGCGGCAAAGACCGGGCTGGCCCTGTTCTCCGACGAGAGCCAGGTGGGCATCTGGGCCTTCGCCGCGGACCTGCCCACCGGCCAGCACTACCTGGAGGCCGTGCCGATCGACCGGCTCACGCCGGCGCAGCGGGACCGGATAACCCGCAGCATCGACGCCGCCCGGCCGTCGGCCACCAACGAGTGTGCGCTCTACGAGAGCCTCCTGACCGCGTACCGGAAGATCAAGGACGGGTACGCGCCGGACCGTACGAACCGCGTGGTCGTCTTCACCGACGGGCGCAACACCGTGCGCGGCATGAACCTGGAGCGGCTTCAGCGGGAGCTGGAGCTGCTGGGGGACGTGACCAGACCGGTCCGGGTCACGCTCGTCGGGGTCGGCGCCGACGTGGACATGGACGAGCTGAACGCGATCGCCGTGGCGACCGGGGCGAAGCAGGCGTTCCAGGTGCTCAACCCGAACGACATCGAGGTGGTGTTCCTGAACGCCCTGCTCTCCTGAGCCGGCGCGCGACCTGGCCTGCCTTGGCGTGCTACCTGGCCTTGGCGTGCTACCTGGCCTTGGCGTGCGCTCTGGCTCGGCGTGCTACCTGGCCTCGGCGTCGAGCGACTCGGTGAGCAGGGGCGCGCCGCGTCGCTTGGCGCGGCGGTCCCGCAACATCTCGACGAAGATCGGCAGCAGCGAGATCGCGACGATCAGTGCGACCACCGGCAGGATGTACTTGTCGATGTCGGCTGGGTCCATGACCTGGGTGATCTGCCGCGCCAGAGCCCAGCCGGCCAGGATGATGCCGTCGGTCCAGAGGACGCCGCCGACGATGTTCCACAGCAGGAACGTGCGGGCCGGCATCTCCAGCACCCCGGCGACCGGGTTCAGGAAGGTCCGCACGATCGGGATGAACCGCGCGAGCACCACCGCCTTGGCCGGGCCGAACTTGTTGAAGTAGTACTCCGCCTTCTCGACGTACTCCCGCTTGAAGAACCGGGAGTCCGGCCGGTCGAACATCCGCGAGCCGTACCGCGCACCCAGGTAGTGGCCCAGCTGAGCGCCGGCGACCGCGCAGATCGGCGCGCCGATGAGCAGCGGCACGAGCGGGATCTGCACCCCTTCGCCGAGAATGGCCTCGGCGACCGGGGAGGCGGCCACCCCGGCGAGGAACAGCAGGGAGTCCCCGGGAAAGAAGAACCCGATCAGCAAGCCGGTCTCAGCGAACAGGATGGCCCAGACCCCGAACAGCGCGAACGGACCGAACAGCTCCAGCCAGTCCTTGGGGTTGAGCGGGTTGAAGCTCAGGTACTCGGTCAGTGCTCGGGTCTTCTCAGCGGTGTCCACGGGGCTCCAGGCTACCGTGAGCCGCCCGGTGCCATGTTGGGCGAGAGTAGGGTCCAGCCGGCTGATGGCCGAGTGCCGATTTTCTCGCCTCAGGTCATGACATGCTTACGGATGGCATGAGGAGCAGCGCGCCATTGGGATGAATGGATCATCCGGAGGTTGTAGGTGACGACGGCTCAGTCCTACGCCGGGTCGACCGGTGGGCCGATTGTGCTGCGCATGCTGCTCGGCGCCCAGCTGCGCCGGCTGCGTGAGCACAAGGGGCTCAGCCGGGAGGACGCCGGCTGGGAGATCCGCGCGTCCGAGTCGAAGATCAGCCGGATGGAGCTGGGGCGGGTCGGCTTCAAGGAGCGCGACGTCGCCGACCTGCTCACCCTCTACGGTGTCCAGGACGAGCAGGAGCGCGCTGCGCTGCTCTCACTGGCCCGCCAGGCCAACTCGACCGGCTGGTGGCACCGCTACAACGACGTGCTGCCGGGCTGGTTCCAGGCGTACATCGGGCTGGAGGCGGCGGCCTCGGTCATCCGGACGTACGAGCTGCAGTTCGTTCCCGGCCTGTTGCAGACGCCCGCCTACGCCCGCGCGGTCGTGCTGCTGCGGCATGCCCGTGCTCCCGAGGCGGAGGTCGAGCGGCGGGTCGACCTGCGCCTGGCCCGGCAGCGGGTGCTGACCCGGCCGGGCCCGCCCCGGCTGTGGGCGGTGATGGACGAGTCGGTGCTGCGGCGGATGATCGGTGGCCCGCAGGTGCTGCGGTCCCAGATCGAAGCACTGATCGAGGCGACCAGGCTGCCCAACATCAGGCTCCAGGTGATCCGTTTCCAGTCCGGTGGGCACTCCGCCGCCGGTGGGCCGTTCACCATCCTGCGGTTCCCGGACCAGGACCTGTCCGACGTGGTCTACATCGAGCAGCTCAACAGCGCGCTCTACCTGGAGAAGCGCGACGACGTCATGGAGTACGCGGTGGCCATGGACCAGCTGAGCGTCGGGGCCGATCCGCCGGGTAGGACGCCCGAGATCCTGAGCCAGATCCTGCTCGAGATCGACAGCTCCCCGGCCAGCCCGCCGGTCGAGCCGGAGTGGTAGGGCGTCGGCTCTGGCGACCTCTGCGCTGTTGTTGGCCGGGTAGGCCGAGGACCGGCTGTCGGTCACGAGTAACCCTTTCGTGTTACACATGTGCCTCTGATCAGTAGGCGAAGCGTAGTAGCCGTTGCCCAGCCGGATCAGCGGGGGGTCGGCGTTCCCGGGTGGTCGCGGCTGACCTGCAGGACTAGCGTGAGAGCATGGCCAGACTGGCCGAGCCGGGCCCGGTCCAGCCCACGCCGGGCCAGCCCACGCCGGATGAGCTGAGCCTCGCCGACCCGTACACGGTGCCGACGCGGCACTGGCACGCCCTGCCCGACGGGCGGGTCCAGTGCGACGTGTGCCCGCGGGCGTGCAAGCTGCACGAGGGGCAGCGCGGGCTGTGCTTCGTCCGGGGCCGGGTCGACGACCAGGTCGTGCTGGCGTCGTACGGCCGCTCGTCCGGCTTCTGCGTCGACCCGGTGGAGAAGAAGCCGCTCAACCACTTCCTGCCCGGCTCGGCGGTGCTCTCGTTCGGCACCGCCGGCTGCAACCTGGCCTGCCGGTTCTGCCAGAACTGGGACATCTCAAAGTCGCGCGAGATCGACACGCTGTCCAGCGCCGCGTCGCCGGCGACCCTCGCCGAGGCCGCGGTCCGGCTCGGCTGCCGGTCGGTCGCGTTCACCTACAACGACCCGGTCATCTTCATGGAGTACGCGATGGATGTCGCGGACGCCTGTCGCGAGCGGGGGGTCCGGGCTGTCGCGGTCTCCGCCGGCTATATGGAGCGGGCGCCGCGGGCCGAGCTCTACCAGCACATGGACGCGGCCAACATCGACCTCAAGGCGTTCACCGAGCACTTCTACGAGAAGGTCACCTTCTCCCGGCTGCCGGTGGTGCTGGAGACGCTGGAGTTTCTGCACCACTCGGACGTGTGGCTGGAGATCACCACGCTGCTCATCCCGGGCCACAACGACTCCGACGCGGAGATCGCGCAGCAGTGCACCTGGCTCGCCGAGCACCTCGGCCCGGACGTACCGCTGCACTTCTCGGCGTTCCACCCGGACTTCAAGATGCGCGACGTGCCGCCCACGCCGCCAGCGACGCTCCGCCGGGCCCGCCGGATCGCGCAGGAGCACGGGCTGCGCTACGTCTACACCGGCAACGTGCACGACCCGGACGGGCAGACGACTGCCTGCCCGCAGTGCGCTAGACCCGTGATCGTGCGTGACTGGTACGTGATTGAGGGCTACCGGCTGACCGAATCCGGCGCCTGCCGCCACTGTGGACACCAGCTGCCCGGGGTGTACGACGGGCCGGTAGGCGGCTGGGGCGCGCGGCGCCTGCCGGTGCGGCTGGCCGACCCGCACCTGGCCGAGCCGGCGCGGTCCGGCCGGCGGCAGCAGCGGGCTCCCCGGTGAGCCGGGCCGGCCGTTGGGTGTCGAGGTCCCGCCACCAGCGCAGCACCCGGCCGCCGGCGGTGGCCGGCAGCTTCTACCCCAGCGACCGGCACGCGCTCGCCGGCCTGGTGGACGGCCTGCTCGACGCGGTTGACGTGCCCGCGGGCGACCGGCTCGCCCCGGCGTACTGCGTGCCGCACGCCGGCTACCGCTACTCCGGACCGACCGCGGCCCACCCGTACGCGCGGCTGCGCGCGCACGCCGACCGGGTCGGCCGGGTGGTCGTCCTCGGGCCGGCACACCACACCCCGCTGCGCGGCTGCGCCGTGCCGGCCACGGACGCCTGGGTCACCCCGCTCGGAGACGTCGAGATCGACGTCACGGCGGCCCGTACCCTCGCCGCGGACGGGCACGTGGTCGTCGACGACGGCCCGCACGGCCCGGAGCACTCGGTCGAGGTGCAGGTGCCGTTCCTCCAGCGGGCACTGCCTGCGGGCGTGCCGGTCCTGCCGATCCTGGTCGGCCGGTCCACAGTGGAGGACCTCGTGGTGACCATCGAGGCGGCGGTGGAGCTGGCACCGCCGGGCACGGTGCTGCTGTGCAGCACCGACCTGTCGCACTACCTGGCCGACGACGCGGCCCGCCGGCAGGACGCGCGGACCGCCCGGGCCGTGCTCGACCTCGCCCCGGAGCGCATCGGGGTACGCGACGCGTGCGGCGTCTATGCCTTACGCGGCACGGTCGGCTGGGCCCGGCATCGTGGCTGGCGCCCGCAGCTGCTCGACCTGAGCACCTCGGCGGACACGTCGGGAGACACGTCGCGGGTGGTGGGCTACGCCGCATTCGCCTTCGAGCCCGCCTAGCGCGCCGGCCACCATGGTTGGACGTGCAGTCGCACGGCCAGGAGCCTGACCGGACTGACACCCCGCGATCCCGGATCGGCCACGGCGGTGCCGCATTGGCCACGGCGGTGCCGGACTGGCGCTCCGCGGTGCCCGATCTCCCCGCCTCGCGGAGCGCCTGACGTGGTCAGTAGTCGTCGTCCAGCGGCACTGTGCGCGCCTGCTCAACGGCGTCCCACTCGTCCACCTCAAGACCGCGGTGCACTTCCTCCGGCCTCTCGGTGGGGTCGACCGGGGTCGCCTGCTCGACCGCGTCGGCGTCCGGCGCCTCGATATCCCGCTCCCGGGGGTCGAGCTGAGTCTCCGCCGCATTGTCCAGCGCGCGCTCCTCGTCGGGCTCGCTCATGCCGGTTGCCTCCTTCGCGCCGTACCGCGGGCGCACCCCCGCACGTTGCCCGCATCTCGCGGATGACGCCGCGAACGGCGTACCCCGACACGGTACGGGTTGCCTCGACCGCGTGCCGGCCGGATTCGCCAGCCGTGGCGCCCTGCGGGATACTGCCGGCGAGGGCCGCACAGTCCCGCCGCCATGCCCGCAAGGACACGCAAGGAGCAGCCGAGATGCCTATCGCTTCCCCCGAGGTCTACGCCGAGATGCTGGACCGCGCCAAGGCGGGCGCGTTCGCGTACCCGGCTATCAACGTCACCTCCTCCCAGACCCTCAACGCGGCCCTGCGCGGCTTTGCCGAGGCGGAGAGCGACGGCATCATCCAGGTCTCCACCGGCGGCGCCGAGTACCTGTCCGGCCCGACCGTGAAGGACATGGTCACCGGCAGCGTGGCGTTCGCCGCGTTCGCCGCCGAGGTGGCCCGCAAGTGCCCGGTCAACGTCGCCCTGCACACCGACCACTGCCCCAAGGACAAGCTCGACGGCTTCGTCCGCCCGCTGCTGGCCATCTCCAAGGAGCGGGTGGCCCGGGGCGAGACGCCGCTGTTCCAGTCGCACATGTGGGACGGCTCGGCGGTGCCGGTTGCCGAGAACCTCGCCCTCGCCGAGGAGCTGCTGGAGGAGTGCGCCAGCGCCCACGTGGTGCTCGAGATCGAGGTCGGGGTTGTCGGCGGCGAGGAGGATGGCATCGTCGGCGCGATCGACGAGAAGCTCTACAGCAACGCGGGGGACGGCCTGGCCGTGGCCGCCGCGCTGGGCCTGGGCGAGAAGGGCCGCTACATGGCGGCGCTGACCTTCGGCAACGTGCACGGCGTCTACAAGCCGGGCAACGTCAAGCTGCGCCCCGAGATCCTCAAGGAGATCCAGGACGCGGTCGGCGCCGAGTACGGCCGGGAGAAGCCGTTCGACCTGGTGTTCCACGGCGGGTCCGGCTCGCTGCTGTCGGAGATCCGGGCCGCGCTCGACTACGGCGTGGTGAAGATGAACGTCGACACCGACACGCAGTACGCGTTCACCCGCCCGGTCGCCGCGCACATGTTCACCAACTACGACGGCGTGCTCAAGGTCGACGGCGAGGTCGGCAGCAAGAAGGCGTACGACCCGCGGACCTGGGGCAAGGCGGCCGAGGAGAGCATGGCCAAGCGGGTCGTGCAGGCATGCGAGGACCTGCGCTCGGCGGGCACCACCATCCGCCGCTGAGGTCGGGCGGCGGTGCTCGGCATCGAGGGGTACGAACCCCAGTGGCACCACGATGCCCGTACCCTCGCCGCGGCCAACCGGGCCCGCTTCGCCCCGCTCATAGGCCAGCCAATGGTCGGCTCATGGGTGATGTGGGACGCCGCGGCGGGCGCCTGGTTCGCCGGCGGTCCGGTGGTCCTGGGCTTCCCCGAGGCGAACGTCGAGGTCACCCACCGCAAGTTCGACGAGTGCGCGGTCACCTGGGACCGGGTCGACCTGTCCCAGCCGGTCGCCTGGCCCGGGCTGGCCCTGGACTGGCGCGCCGGCACCCACCCGGCCGTGGTACGGGCCTACGGCCGGCCGCTGCGGGCGGTGAACGTCATCGAGCGCCTGATGTCCGCGCCCTGGCGCCCTGTCGTCCTGCACGCCGTGGAGCTGCTGTTCGACGGCGCCCGGCTGGCCATCTTCAACGCGCTCGACGAGAACGGCATCACCGGCGACGACGAGATTGAGCTCCCGATAGGCCACTGGCGTCGGGTTCCGGTCGCCTAGGCGTGTCTGGACCGTTTTGGCGGCCGGCGTTGGAAGAATGCGGCGCTGTGACCGTACGCCGTCTCCTGCCACTGCTTGAGGCGCGGGCCGTCCTGCTGCTACCGGAAGGCGTTCTGGCGGTGCCGCGATGAGCTGGGCCGACAGTCGCATGTGCTGTTTCGACGTGGAGACCACGAGCGCCGACGCCGAGACCGCCAGGGTCGTCGCCGCCGCCCTCGCTCTGGTCGGCGGTGGCCGGCCGACCAGGACCTTCACCGTCCTTGTCGACCCTGGCGAGGAGATACCAGCCGCGGCCACGGCGGTGCACGGGATCACGACCGAGCGGGTCCAGGCGGAGGGGACCAAGCCGGTTGAGGCCATGGTGGGGGTCGCCGACCGGCTCAGGGACGTGTGGGCCCGCGGCATACCCGTGGTCGGCTTCAACGTGGCCTATGACCTCACGGTCCTGGACCGGGAGCTGCACAGGCATCTCGCCAGCCGGCTCGAGATCGCGGGCTCCGTTGTGGACCCACACGTTATCGACCGTGCGCTTGACCGGCGTACTGGCCCCCGGAACCTGGCGGAGACCTGCCGGTACTACAAGGTCCGCCACGACGCGGCCCATGAGGCGACCCAGGATGCGCTCGCCGCGGGCCGGTTGGCCTGGCAGCTGGCGAGGCGCTACCCGCAGGAGATCGGCGGGCGGTCTCTGGCTGACCTGCACCGGCAGCAGGTGAGCTGGGCGCAGGAGTGGGCCGACAGCCTCAACGCGTACTGGCGTTCCCAGGGCCGCAGCCAGTCCATCGACGGTTCGTGGCCGCTGCGGCCGTCCGGCCGGCCGGCGAAGCCGCCCCGGTCATGAAGGCCGGCCAGCCGCCAGCCGTCACCGGGTGGCTGGGCGGCTTGTCGTGGCGCTGCCGGTGCTATGGCGTGGTGCGCTGCTCCTCCTTGGCGTGCGGCGGCGCGCCCCAGGCGACCAGCAGCTCCACCGCCTGCGCCGGGTCGTCGGTGACGCACAGCAGGCGGGACAGGTCCCCGTCGGGCGCCGCCGAGAACAGCGGGCGCAGCAGCGACTCCACCGGCAGCTCCTCGGTCCAGAACCGCTTGCCCAGGAAGATGAACGGCCCGCTCGCCCCGTCCGTCGCGTAGAACGTCTTCGTCGCCGCCTGGAAGACCTCCTGCACCGTGCCGGCGCGGCCGGGGGCGAAGACGATGCCGCCGCGGGCCAGCCGCAGGATGGTGTCCTCGCGGATGGCGTTGGAGAAGTACTTGGCGATCCGCGCGGCGAACAGGTTCGCCGGCTCGTGGCCGTAGAGCCAGGTCGGCACGGAAAGGCCGCCGCGGCGGGCCCAGTCGGTGGCGCCGGACCCGGGCCGGCGCGGCGCCATCGCCGGCTCCGCGCCGCCGGCCGGCTCGTCCTGCCCGGCGGGCAGCTCCTCCCCGGTGGGCAGGGCAAACCGGCGCCGTACGGAGAGCGCGAGCGCGGTGTACGGGTCGTGGTCGGTGAAGTCGGGCGCTCCGGCGAGCTCGGCGATCGCCTCCTTCAGTGCGCCCGAGTCGTCGTCGGCGTCGGCGAGGAAGGCGCCCAGGTTCGCCGCCTCCATGACTCCCGGCCCGCCGCCGGTCACCACCAGGCAGCCGGCGCGGGCCAGGCCGTAGCCGATGAGCGCGGCCAGCTCGTACCCTGCGGAGCCGCGCGGCTGGGCGTGGCCGCCCATGATGCCGATGACCGGGCCGCCGTCCGCGCCGGCCCAGTCGGCGATCGTGTCCTGCAGCCCGTCGTCGATCCCGTGGTCGTGCATGCGCTGGCTGAGCGCCTCGCGGATGCTCGGCAGCGCGCCACCGTGGGCCAGGAAGTGCCGGTAGACGATGGTGTCGTACATCCCCTCGAAGCCGTGCTCGGCGAAGCCGGCGGCCAGGTCGTGCGGGGTGTAGAGCCGAGCCGGGTGGATCGGGTACGGCATGTCCTGGAACGGCGGCAGCACATAGGCGCCCCGGCGGACCAGCTCCGCCTCTGCCTCGCGGGATGGGAAGTGGCAGCCGACGAAGAGGGTGTCGGTGACGTCGACGCCGGACAGGTCGGGTGGGTCCTCGTCCAGCCGCAGACCCTGCACGGTGAGCCCGGCCAGGCTCCCCTCGGCGAGGTGGGCGGCGAGCTCCTCGCGGGACTCGACCTCATCCGGGCTGCCATCGTATGCGTGCACCTGGCCATCGTGCCCGGCCGGCGGGCGGTTGGCACACCGGGATGGGTCGAGGCCGCGAGATGGGGTTGAGGGCCCTGCGAGATGGGTCGAGGGCCCGGCGGTGCGCCGCCGGGCCCTCTTAACCGGGTCCTGGGTAGGCTCCGGACCTTTAGTTTGAGCGGGTCAGCGGGGTACGCGCACCCGCCGGTCCGTGACGAGTCCCTCAGCCGTTCAGCCAACAGATCGGGGCCGATACCGGTTAAATAGCCGCATGCGTAACCTCCTGCCACAACCACCGGCCACGCTGCTCCCCGCGGACGAGGAGATGCGCAGCTCGCTAGCTGCGCTCGCCGAGGCTGAGCGCGTTGACGACGACGGGGCTGTCGCGGCAGTCGCCGCCCGGTTCCCGGCGTCCAGCGCGGCGTGGGCGGCGTTGGCCGGACGCGCGCTGCGGTCCGGGCAGCCGGTCGCGGCGTACGCCTACGCCCGTACCGGCTACCACCGCGGGCTGGACCAGCTGCGCCGCAGCGGCTGGAAGGGGCAGGGCCCGGTGCCCTGGTCACACGAGCCGAACCGGGGCTTCCTGCGCTCGCTGCTCCTGCTCTCGCGCGCCGCCGACGCGATCGGCGAGGCCGACGAGGCGGCCCGGTGCGCACAGTTCCTGCGCGACTGCGATCCGGACGCCCCGACCGGCGGCTGACCTTGAGGATGCGCGCGTCAGCTCCGCGCCGGTGGGACATGAGCCCCATCGCCGCGCCCAGCTCGCCACGCGTGGGGAGCTGGCGTAACCGCCAGCGTCTGCCGCGCCCAGGCGAGCAGCCGGCAGCGGTCGGCGCCGCACTGTGCGCACCGGCCGGTGGCCCGGTGCGGGTCGGGCGGCTCGTCGTGCATCCGGGTGACCTGCTGCGCGGCCCACCGGATGGTGTCCGGGCTGGCCGGCCCATGGTCCGGCCAGACGTACACGGGGCCGGTCATGCCGGTCGTGTCCGCTGGCTACGCAACCAGCGGCGCACCGGCCTATGTTTGCTGACCATTCGCGTCCTCGCTTCCACCTGCAAGCGGGATGGGACGCGCGGGTTCGATGGCGGTCCTCAGCCCACGCACCCCCGCGCCTATCGAGTTACCGCGTCCAGCCAGTGACGCTAGGTGCGGGCGACGCGGCTCGGATAACCGGCGGTTATTCTCAGTCCCCGACCCTCAGCCCAACTGCGAGCGCGGCACGCTGAAGCGGACGGCCCACAGCCCGCCGCTTGGCGCGTCGCACAAGGACCGCGAGGGTGTCCCGCACGCTGGGCCGCAGCCGGTACCACTGAGGGCAGACCGCCTCGGCCCGCAGGTAGGCGGCCACTGCCTCGTCATCGTGGCCCTGCGTGGTCAGGGCTTGGCCGTAGTCCATCCAGTAGGCCGCCTGACGGTTAGGCACGCCGACCCGCTCCGGGTTGATCCGCGGACCGAGGGCCGCCGCCTGCTCATGGTCGCCGAGCTCGGTCAGGATGCCCAGCCGCCACACATCCACGTTGGTCGGGCCGAACGCCAGGTGGCAGAAGCCGCGCCCGTCGCCAGGGTCGCCGAGGGTGGTGGCCTCCCGAGCCGCCTCGTCGAGGTGCTCCATCGCGTCCGTAGCCCGCCGGGACGTGGCGGCACGCAACGCGGCGGTCAGGTGCAGCATCCCGTACACCTGCCGCACGTGGGGGTCACCGGCGTGCGGCTGGGCGACGGCAGCGGCCCGCTTGGCGAGGTCGCTGGCCAGCCCGGCAGTCTCCGGCGGTAGGGAGCTAGCCCGCAGGTACTCGGCGAAGCCGACCCACTCGGGGCTGTCCACGTCCCGCGCCTCGTCCATGGCCAGCCCGGCTACCTCCCGGGCCAGGTCGATGTAGCCGGTGAAGTGCAGATGCCAGACCGCGGCGTAGGCGGTGCGGATCAGGTCAGGGCCCCGGCAGGCGCTGAGCAGCGGGGGCAGGATCGCGCCGCGGGCGGCGAAGTCGCCCTCGCCGTCCAGCTCGACGGCACGGTCGACGGTGGCCGTGGCGTGGCGGTTGGTCTGGCGCACAACGCCAGCCTTGCGCATGATTACGGCCTCGCGGATCGCAGGCACGCTCGCCGCTGCCCGGGCGCGGCCGGGGTCGGTCGGGTCGCCAGGCTGCCCGAGCAGGTCGGCCACGGTGACCTGTAGCGCACCGGCGATGGCGACCAGCGTTGACCTGCGCTCAATGGTTTTGCGGCCGGACTCCACCTGTGAGATGTACGGCTGGGATACGCCAGCGAGGCCGGCGAGGACGGCCTGGTTCATCCCGCCGCGGCGCAGCCGCCAGTATCTGATGCGGGCGCCGATCGTGTCAGCTGCCATGACGTACTCCCCAGGTAGCGGGCTGGGCGGACGGTACCGCCGCTACTCCGGCGGCCCGTCTAGGTCAACAGTACGGCCGTGGCGCGTTCGCGGCCGGAAGGGATACACAATGATCGATCTGGATAAGATCACTCGGTACGGATCCGGCCATTACTCCACATTGGTCATGCGTGCGTCCTCGACAAGCCGCGACAGGTCACGGCCGCCGCCGTAACGCCACGCCTCGCCAGAGCCTTCGAAGTCCATCGGCGCACTGTCGAAGGCGGCGACGATCTCCTGCGCCTGTCGGCGTACCGCGAACGCGTGCAACGCGGCGTTGATCGTCGCGACCTCGGTGTCTGTGCCGAGCACCTCACGGGCGGCCTCAAGCCATTCCTCATTGATATCCACGGTGATGCGCGCCATGGCGGTAATGATGCACCAGTCTCTATAGTCCCTCTGCTACGGCGGCTGCGATCTTCAGCCACGCGTCGCGGGTGGCGGACGACAGCTGGCTGTAGCGGATCGGCTCGCCGGAGTCGAGCAGGCGCTCGTACGGCGCCAGCAGCACCATCCTGGTCCGGGCGGCGAAGTGGCGCTGGATCGGCGGCAGGTCGATGTCCTTGCGGATCGGCGGCATCGACACCACCGTCACCGCCTGGCGGACCAGCCGGTGGCGGCCAGTCTGCTCCAGGTGGTCCAGCATCCGGGCGGCCGTCTCGGCCGAGTCGTTGCGGGCCGACATGGTGACCACCAGCTGGTCTGTCGCGTCGATCGCCGCCTGCCAGTTCGCCGCCCGTACGTTGTTGCCGGTGTCCACGAAGATCAGTTTGTAGAACCGGCTGACCACGTCACGGATCTCGGCGAAGGCGGCCGAGGTGAGCATCTCACCGGCGGTCGCCGACTCGTCGGACGCGAGCACGTCGAACATGCCCTCGCCCTGCGCGCGCACGTACTGCGACAGGTCACCGACCCGGCCGTGCGAGCCGGCGAACAGCTTGAGGTCGCGCAGCAGGTCCCGCACGGTGCGGACGTGGAAGTCCTGCTGTGCCCGCATCCCCAGGGTGCCCTGCGTCTCGTTGTTGTCCCAGGCCAGCACGTAGCCGCCGCGCTTCTGGCCGAAGGTCATCGCGGTCAGCAGCACGGCCACCGTCTTGCCGGCGCCGCCCTTCGGGTTGACCACGGTCACCTGGCGCAGCCCGCCGAAGTTGCGCCGCACCATCTCGACGTCGTGGCGGTACTCCTGCTCCCGCCGGCCCGGCCCGAGCCGGACCAGCCCAAGGGTTGACCTGCGCACTGCCCCGCGGACGCCCATCACCGCCACCGGGTCCGGCGGCCGTGCCGCGCGACGCCGGGCGAACTCCTCGGCGGTGGGTACGAACGGGTCCGCTGCGTGCGCCGGTTCCCGGTGCGGCTGTGGCCGGGGTGGCGGCGCGTACCCGCTGGCTGGCCGGGCCGGCGGCATCGCGGTCATTCCCGGGCGGGGTACGGCGAGCTGCTCCGCTTCCCGCCCGTGGCGCTCTGCCTCCCGCCCGTGGCGTGGGGCCGCAGCGTCCTCTGCCGAGGGAGCCGTGGGCCGGGCTGGCGCGCGGCCGGCGGCCGAGGTGTCCGTGGCATGCGGCTCCGCCGGTGGCTGCCAGGCCGGTGCGCGTACGGCTCGCTCGGCTGCGGCGGTTGTCAGCGGGTCGTCGTACCGTGGCGGTCGGCTCGGTGCCGCCGGTTCCTGCGAGACCGGCGGTCTGACCTGGGACGGAGGGGGCAGCTCCCAGGCCGGCTCCCAGCTGGGCGGCGTGGGCTGCCGGGCGGAGTGCCGGGGCGCCTCGGCGGGCTTCGTGCCAGTACCCGACCCCGCATTTGCGCCGGCACCCGACCCCGAGGCAGAGCTCCGTCCGGGTGCGTGGTCCGGCTCGGCGGTGGAGCGGGGTTCGGGACTGCGGCCGGGTCCGGCGGCTACGGCAGGGCCGGACGCCGGCGAGCCTGCACCGGGTCGTGCGGGCGCCGGGGCGGCCGGGTGCCACGCGGTGACCGAGACCGCGCGGGTCCTGGCCGGGTCCGTTCCAGCCGGGTCGCTCCCAGCCGGTTGGGACCCGGCCGCGGCAGAGCCGGGCCGGCCGGAGCTGGCTGGAACAGAGCTGGTGGGGCCGGAGCCGGTCGGGACAGGGACAGGTGGGCCGGAGCTGGTTGGGGCAGAGCTGGCGGCGGCGTCAGGTTGTGGTCGCACCGGTGGTGAAGCGGCTCTGGCCGGGTCCACAGACGCCGGTGAGGCGATACCCGGCGATGGCGGCTGTGCCCAGGGGGAGGGCGGTGGGGGCGCGCTGGGCTGGACCGGGTCAGGGCGTGTCGGGTCAATGGGGGCGGGGTCGGGGTGGGCGGGGGCCAGCCGCGTGGCCGGGCGGGCTGGCAGTGTCGGGTCGGGTCGCGCAGAGTCCAGCGGGGACAGTGGCCCCGTCTCCGGCCGCGACCGCTCCGCTGCGTCCCCGGTCTGCCCGGTGTCCCCAGCATCCGCGCTGGAGTCCGCAGCGGAGCCCAAAGCGGGCGTGCTGGACCCAGCCGCATCGGGCGGAGCCTCAGCGGGACGGACCTGGGGGACGGCCGGTGGCGACGTTGGCCCGTGGGTGCGGTCGGTGCCGGCGTCATCCACGCTGAACCCCTCCCCTGGTCCCGATGTGATCCGCATGCAGCGTCGCACAGCGCATCCACCGTCGTATACCGTCCTACCCTGCTTACCCTGCGGGGAGTGCGTACACCTCCCAGGCTCCGGGCTCCACCCACCAGAAGCGCTTGTGGCTCAGCGTGGTGAACACGCTGTCCTCGAGCAGCGGCAGCTCGCCGCCGAGCGGGTTGACCGAGACCGCCCGTCCCTTGGTACGACGTACCTCGATGCTGACCCGCCGCCCGCGCCGGAACGTGCGGGTCACCACAGGCACCGCTACCGCAACATCCAGCACCCCGTCGGCCGGGTCCGCGGCGGGCGCGAGCGGGAGGCCGTCCACCGCGGCGTAGCCGGCCGCGTTCGCCACCACGCAGGCCACCACGGCGTCCGTACCATCGGTCAGCACGCTGTCGTCGACCTCCACCCGGCCGCGCCAGGTCACCGCCTGCTCGTCCGCGTCGGTCCCGCCCAGCAGGGCGCCGTTGAGGGTCACCGATCCCCCGTCCGTACGCAGCAGGTCCAGCCGCTTGGTGTGTCCGCCCAGCACCGCCTTTGCGACCTCGTCCGGCGTGCCGGGCAGGCCGAGCAGCGCAGGCAGCCCACCGGTGCTGAGCGGCAGCACGCCGATCGGGGGCAGGTCCGGCATGGTCCGCTGGGGCGGCAGGTCGTCCGGGCGGCGGACGGGCGGTGGCGCGTACCGCCGGACGAGCCGGCGCACGACGGCCCGCAGCTGCCCGTCCGTGGCGATGGCCACCACCAGCCTGGTCCTGCGGTCCGGGTCCGGCCAGACCAGGCCGTCCGGCCGGGCCGGGCCGTCGAGCCGGGCGAGCACCGCGTCGATCTCCTCGTCAGAGCCGGCGTTGGCCAGCTCCGGGCGCGCCCCACCGCGGACGAACGCGTCCCGGCAGGTGAGCACGGGAGCCCGGGTGGCGGCACAGCCTGCGCCGTCGATGAGGGACAGCAACAGCACGTCGAACACGCTGTTAGCCTGACATCCCGGGGAAGCGGCGGCGGCCCGGCCCCTTGGAGGCGAGGCGCATGCCGGCGATCGTGCTCGTCGGTGCCCAGTGGGGCGACGAGGGCAAGGGCAAGGTGTCCGACCTGCTCGGTGGGGCGGTCGGCTATGTGGTCCGCTACCAGGGCGGCAACAACGCGGGCCACACTGTGATCTTGCCGGATGGGCGTAAGTTCGCGCTGCATCTGGTGCCGAGCGGGGTGCTCACGCCGGGGTGCACGCCGGTGATCGGCAACGGCGTGGTGGTGGACCCGAAGGTCCTGCTGACCGAGATCGACGGGCTGAGCGAACGCGGCGTGGACGTCTCCCGGCTGCTCGTCTCCCTCGACGCGCACCTGATAATGCCGCACCACCGGGCGCTGGACCGGGTGGTGGAGCGCTACCTCGGCTCGGCCCGCATCGGCACCACCGGCCGGGGGATCGGGCCGGCCTACAGCGACAAGGTGGCGCGGGTCGGCATCCGCGCCCAGGACCTGCTCGACCCGGGCATCCTGCGGCAGAAGCTGGAGCTGGTGCTGCGCGAGAAGAACCAGGTCCTGGTCAAGGTGTACAACCGCAAGGCCATCGACGCGTCGGCGGTCGTCGAGGAGTACCTGGCGTACGGGGAGGGGCTGCGTCCGTACCTCGCCGACACCCGGCTGGTGCTGGCCCAGGCGCTGGAGCGCGGCGAGACCGTGCTGCTGGAGGGGGCCCAGGCGACGCTGCTCGACGTCGACCACGGCAGCTACCCGTTCGTCACCTCGTCCAATCCGACCGCTGGTGGCGCGTGCGTGGGCTCCGGCGTGCCGCCGACGCGCATCTCCCGGGTGATCGGCGTCAGCAAGGCCTACACCACCCGGGTCGGCTCCGGCCCGTTCCCCACCGAGCTCTCCGGTGCCGCCGGCGCCCACCTGCTAAAGGTCGGCGACGAGTACGGCACGACAACCGGCCGCCAGCGGCGCTGCGGCTGGTTCGACGCGGTGGTAGGGCGCTACGCGGTACGGGTCAACGGCATCACCGACCTGGTCGTGACAAAGCTGGACGTGCTCTCCGGCCTGGAGAAGGTGCCCATCTGCGTCGGGTACGAGATCGGCGGCGAGCGGGTCGACGACATGCCGATGACGCAGACCGCGTTCCACCACGCCCGCCCGGTCTACGAGGAGCTGGACGGCTGGTGGGAGGACATCTCCAAGGTGCGCACCGAGGCTGAGCTGCCGGCCAACGCGCGGGCCTATATCGACCGGATTGAGCAGCTGTGCGGTGCGCGGGTGAGCATGGTCGGCGTGGGCCCCGGACGCGACGAGAACGTGGTCCGGCATCCGCTGCTGTGACCCGCCCGGGCGGACGTAGCATGTGCCCACGTGCGGGTACTCCTCATCGGCTCCGGCGGGCGGGAGCACGCGCTCGCCCGCGCCCTGGCCGCGGACCCGGCGGTCACCGCCCTGGTCGCGGCCCCAGGCAACCCAGGCATCGCCACTTTGGCCACGCTCGCCGAGGTCGACCCGCTCGACCCCGCCACGGTCGCGGCCCTGGCCGTCGCGACCGATGCGGACCTGGTGGTGGTCGGTCCGGAGGCGCCCCTGGTGGCAGGGGCCTGCGACGCGGTACGCGGCAAGGGCGTCGCCTGCTTCGGCCCGTCCGCGGCGGCGGCCCTGATCGAGGGGTCGAAGGCGTTCGCCAAGGACGTGATGACCGCGGCCGGGGTCCCGACGGCTGCCGCGCACGTCTGCGCGGACCCGGCCGCCGTTGAGCGGGCGCTGGACGAGCTCGGGCCGCCGTACGTGGTGAAGGACGACGGGCTCGCCGCGGGCAAGGGCGTTGTCGTCACCGAGGACCGCGGCGCGGCCGTCGCGCACGCCGCGGCCTGCGGGCGGGTGGTGGTCGAGGAGTACCTGTCCGGGCCGGAGGTGTCGCTCTTCGCCGTCACCGACGGGACGGCGGCCGTGCCCCTGCTGCCGGCGCAGGACTTCAAGCGGGTCGGGGACGGCGACACCGGCCCCAACACCGGCGGCATGGGCTCCTACGCCCCGCTGCCGTGGGCGCCGCCCGGGCTGGTCGACGAGGTTCTGGCCCGGGTGGTCGAGCCGACCCTGGCCGAGCTGCGCCGGCGCGGCACGCCCTTCGCCGGCCTGCTCTACGCCGGCCTGGCGCTGACCGCCGACGGGCCGAAGGTGATCGAGTTCAACGCCCGTTTCGGCGACCCGGAGACCCAGGCGGTGCTCGCCCTGCTGGACACGCCCCTGGCCGGGCTGCTGCTGGCCGCGGCGACCGGCACGCTCGCCGGCCATCCCCCACTGCGGTGGCGGGGCGGTGCGGCGGTCACCGTCGTGGTCGCCGCTGCTGGCTACCCGCAGGCGCCACGCACGGGCGACCCGGTCGAGGGCGCCGACGTGGACGGCGTGCTGCACGCGGGCACCGCCCGCCGGGCCGACGGCGCGCTGCTCTCGGCCGGCGGACGGGTCCTGTCCTGCACCGGCACCGGTCCTGACCTGGCCTCCGCGCGCATGGCCGCGTACGCCGTCGTCGACCGCGTGCGCCTGGCCGGGTCGCGGCACCGCACCGACATCGCGCTCGCCGCGGTGCAGGGGCGGGTGACCGTACCCGTACATTGACGGGTGGCTCCGCCTAGCGAGCGAAAGTCGTGCTAGCGGGTGAAAGTCGTGACCGGTGAGGCCTTGCGGTAAAGGTGTGGCGCGGTAAGTTCCGGACCATGACCGTCCGGTGCCTCACCGTGATCGCTCGGGTACGTGTGGTCAGGCAGGCCGTGGTGGGGAGGCTGCTGCGGTGAGCCTGCCGTCCGAGCCCCGACCCGACCCCGCGCCGCCCGACAGTCCTACGCCGGTCGTCGGCTCGGCGGGGCGCTCCGGCCCGGTCGGCGCCGTCCAGCTGCCGGGCGGCGCGACGGAGTCACTGGCGTCGCTGCTCGGTGGGCGCAGCGGGGCCGTTGACGCGTCCCTGCCGCCGGTCGCGTTCGTCGCCGGGTACCTGCTGGGCGGCGAGTCGGTCAGCTTCGGCGTCTGGCTCGCCATGGCCGTCGCCGTCGGCCTGGGCGCCTGGCGGATCGGCCGGGGTGGCCGTCCCCGGGCGGTCATCCTCGGCATCCTCGGTGTGGCGGTCGCTGCGCTGGTGGCGCTGCGCACCGGCCGGCCGGAGGACTTCTTCCTGCTGCGGATCGCCACGAACATAGTCAGCGCCCTCGCCTGGACCGCGAGCATCGCCGTACGCTGGCCGCTGCTCGGCGTGGTGGTGGGGCTGGCGTTGGGGCAGAAGGTCCGGTGGCGGCGCGACCCGGCGCTGCTGCGCGCCTACCGGGTCGGCAGCTACGTCTGGGTGATGCAGTACGTGGTCCGCGTCGTGGTGCTGGTGCCGCTCTACCTCGCCGGGCAGGTCATCGCGCTCGGCGTGGCCCAGGCGCTGCTGACCTGGCCACTGGTGGCGGTCTGCCTGGCGGTGAGCTGGTGGGTGGTCAGATCGGTGCTGCCGCCGGACCACCCCGGCCTGCGCCACCCCACTCCCGCAGCCTGACCGCCACCGCCTGGCCGCCACCGCCTACCGCCTACCGCCTGGCCACCGGAACCGGGTGACCTACCGGAGGTCTCCTGACCTGGGTCTACTGTGGACCGGGAAGCTCCCGCGGCACCACCTTCCCCGTTGCGTTGCGCGGCAGCGCGTCGAGGAACACCACGTCCCGCGGTACGCAGAACCGGGCCCGGTGCGCGCGGACGTGCTGGCGTACCGCCTCGGGGTCGAGGGTCGCGCCGTCGCGGAGCACCAGGTAGGCGGCGAGCCGCTGGCCGTACTCGGGGTCCGGGACGCCGACGACCGCGACCTCCCGCACCTCCGGCAGGTCGGCGAGCAGGTTCTCGACCTCGGCCGGGAAGACGTTCTCCCCACCCGAGACGATCATGTCGTCCTCCCGGCCGGCCACGAAGAGCAGCCCGCTGGAGTCAAGGTGGCCCAGGTCGCCGGTTGAGAGCAGGCCGTGCCGGCTCTCCCGCCCGGCGCCCGACGTATAGCCGTCGAACAGCATCTCGTTGCCGACAAAGACCCGACCCACCCGGCCCGGCGGCAACGGTGCGCCGGCGGCGTCGAGCACGGCGACCCGCGTACCGTGTGGCGGCCGGCCCGCGGTCTCGGGCGCCTGGCGCAGCTCGGCCGGGGTGGCGATGCTGGCCCACGACGCCTCGGTGGTGCCGTAGAGGCTGTAGAGAATGTCGCCGTAGGCGTCCATGAACCGGTGCGCCAGCCCGCCCGGCAGCGCCGACCCGCTGACCGCCACGATGCGCAGTGGCGTCGGCACCGCGGGCAGCTCCAGGATCCGCTGGGCCATCACCGGTACGACGAACAGCGCGGTGCAGCGCCTCTCCGTCACCGCCCGCAGCGTGTCGGCGGCGCCGAACCGCCGCCGCAGCACCATGGTGGCGCGCAGCGCCAGCGCGATCTGCAGGGTGCCGTACCCCCAGGTGTGGAAGAGCGGCGCGGCGACCATCATCCGCTCGCCCACCCGGAGCGGGACGCGCGAGATGACCGACGCGAGCGGGCGCAGGCCCGGCGGGGTGGGGCGGCGGGCCCCCTTGGGCACGCCGGTGGTGCCGGAGGTGAGCACGACCGTGCGCCCCTCCCGCTCGGGCGGCCGCAGCGCACCGGCCGGTGACGTCGCGATGAGCCGCTCCACCCGTACCTCGTCGAGGTGGGGAACCGCATCGGGTACGCCGGGGAGGTCGCTGTCGTGCAGCACCGCCTTGACCCGCTGCTCCTGGACCACGGCGGCCAGCTGCGGCGCGGAGAGCCCGGTGTTGACCAGCACCGCGTCCGCACCCAGCAGGCCAGCCGCCGCCGCGCCCTCGACCAGGCCGGAGCCGTTGCGGCACAGGATGCCGAGCCGGTCCCCGGCGGCCATGCCGAGGTCGCGGCGCAGCGCCCAGGCCAGCCGCTCGGCCCGGTCGAGCAGTGCGGCGTACGTCAGCTCGCCCCGCTCGTCGATGACCGCGACCCGGTCCGGGCTGCGGGCCGCGGCCGACCGCAGCTCGCCGGCGAGCCCGTAGCCCCACCGGCGCAGCGCGCCGACCTGGCGCGCCACCCGGACCGGCGACCCCGGGCGGAGCATGCCGGCGCGCCCCAACGTCGCCAGTACGAAGATGGGATCCATGGCGGCTCCGGTCTGCGCTCTGGTTCTGCGGGCCTGCTCTGGTTCTGCGGGCCGGGGCTGGTCCGCGGGCCGGTCAGCGGATGTAGTGGCCGGAGACTGCCCGGGCGACCACCAGGCGTTGGATCTCCGAGGTGCCCTCGAAGATCGTGTAGATCTTGGCGTCGCGGTACCACCGCTGCACCGGGTGCTCCCGGCTGAAGCCGTACCCACCGAGGATCTGCACCGCCTTCTCGGTCACCGCCACGGCGACCTCGCCGGCCTTGAGCTTGGACATAGAGCCCTCACCGGCGTCGAACGGGCGGTTGTTGCGCCCCATCCACGCCGCCCGCCACACCAGCAGCCGGGCCGCGTCGATCTCGGTACGCATGTCCGCCAGCGCGAATGCGACCGCCTGGTGCTCCACGATCGGCCGGCCGAACTGCACCCGGGTCCGGGCGTAGTCAAGCGCGTACTCGTACGCCGCCCGGGCCACCCCGACGGCTTGGGCGCCGACGGCGGGCCGGGACAGCTCGAACGCCCTCATCGCCGGTTGAGCCGAGCCGCTCGTCGGCTGGGCCGAGCCCCTCGCCGGCTGAAGCGTGCCGCCCCTCGGCTGCGCCGTGCCGCTCGTCGGCTGGGCCGATCCGCTCCTCGGCTGCGCCGTGCCGCTCCTCGGTGCGGGCGTTGCGGCTGACCGGGCGACGCGGACGCGGGCGAGCCGCTCCTGAAGCGCCTCCCGGCCGCCCAGCAGGCAGCGGCCGGGCACGCGTACGTCGTCGAGGAACACGTCGGCGGTGTGCGACGCGCGCAGGCCGAGCTTGCGCAGCTTGCCAGGGGAGTGCAGGCCGGCGGTGCCGGGTGGCACCACGAACGCGGCCTGCCCCCGCACGCCCAGCTCCGGGTCGACCGAGGCGGTGACCACGTGCACCCGGGCGATGCCGCCGTTGGTGGCGAACGCCTTCTGTCCATTGAGGACCCACTCGTCGGACGCCTGGTCGTAGCGGGCCCGGGTGCGCACCGCGCTGACGTCCGAGCCCGCCTCCGGCTCGGTGGTGCAGAAGGCGGCGACCGCCGGGTCCGCCGAGTCCCCGAAGCACTGCGGCACCCACTCGACGAGCTGGTCCGGCGTACCCGCGCCATAGATCGCCGCAACAGCGAGCGACGTGCCGAAGATGCTCAGCCCGATGCCCGCGTCACCCCAGAACAGCTCCTCGCTGACGATCGGCAGGGACAGCCCGGTCGGGTCTGAGTAGCAGTTGACGAGGAACTCGAAGCTGTACAGGCCGATCTTGGCGGCCTCCTGGATGACCGGCCAGGGTGTGGCCTCCCGCTCGTCCCACTCCGCCGCGACCGGGCGCACGACGTCGGCGGCGAAGCCATGCACCCAGTCCCGCAGGTCACGTTGCTCGTCGGAGAGGTCGAGCGAGAACTCGGCCATCGGACCTGGCCTCAGGCCTTCGGCAGGTCGAACAGGTTCTGGATGTTCGCGGCCAGGCCCAGGTCACCCTTTGCCTTCAGCTTGCCGGTCATGAACATCATCACCGGGTTGGCGTTGCCCGAGACCACCTTGATGAAGTCGACGGCGCCGAGGGTCAGCGACAGCCGCGGGTCGCGGGTCGGCTTCTCCGAGACGGTGCAGATGCCGTTCTCGATGACCACCTCGTACGTGTCGACGCCGCCGTCCGGCCGGTCGCCGATGTTCCAGTGCAGGACCGCGTTGGTGCTGCCGGCGCGGTCGGCCCGGAACAGCCGCGGGAACCGGGCGAAGATCTCGTCGAGCACCTTGCCGCGCGACTCGCCCTGCATCACCGCCAGGATCTGGTCAGCTGGAGCGTTCTTGACCAGCTGCGCAAACTCCTTTGGGTCGACGTTGGCGAGATTGGACAGGTCAAAATCTGTCATGGCTCATCGTCCTCTCGAGTAACCTACCCGTGCGTAACCCTACTTGCGGGTAGGTACGCTGGCAAGGTGCCCACTGGTCCCACCGTTCCTACCGCTTCCACCGCCAAGCGCCTGCCCCGTGCAGTACGCGAGCAGCAGATGCTCGACGCGGCGGTAGCGGTCTTCTCCCGCCGCGGGTTCCACGCCGCCGGCATGGACGAGATCGCCGACGAGGCCGGCATCTCAAAACCCATGGTGTACGCGTACCTGGGCACCAAGGAGGAGCTCTTCGTCGCCTGCCTGCACCGGGAGGGGACCCGGCTGATGGAGGCGATCGCCCGGGTGGTGGAGCCGGACCTGCCCCCGGACGAGCAGCTGTGGCGCGGGATACGGGCGTTCTTCGCGTTCGTCGCCGCGCACCGGGACGGCTGGGGCGTGCTCTACCGCCAGGCGCGCGGCCAGGAGCCGTTCGCGGCCGAGCTGGCTGGGATGCGCCGCCGCATGATCGAGGTGGTGGCCGGCCTCCTGGAGCGCGCCGTAACCCGCGCTGGCGCTGCTGCGCCTGCCGCTGCCGTTGCTGCTGCATCTGTCCCAGCCGGTACCGTTGCCGGTCCCGCCGCCCCGGCCGGTCCTGCCGCGGCCGGCGACATTGCTGGTCCTGCCGCCGCTGCCGATCCCGCTGCCGTGGCTGGTGTCACAGCCGCTGCGGCCGGTCCGATAGCCGCTGAGGCCGGTTCGCCTGTCGGCTCGTTCGCTGCGGGCGGCTCTCCGGCCCGCGCCTCCTCCCGTCCGGACCTCACGGCAATGGCTTATGCGCTGGTAGGCGTCGCTGAGTCGCTCGCGGACTGGGCCGTCGAGCACCCGGGCGAGAACGCGGAGACCACAGCGGCCCGAATGATGAACTTCGTCTGGCTCGGTGCCGACGCACGCCTGCGCGGTGCGTCCTGGCGCCCTTCGACGTGCAGCGACAGCCCTGCCGCCTGACGCGAGACATCCCCGGTCTGCGTGCCCGAGAAGCCCCGGGTCCGGCTGACCGCCTGCTCCGGCTGACCGCCTGCAACGTCCGGTCCAGCTGACAGCCGCGGCACCCTCGGGTGCGGCCGACCGCTCCGATGCCCGGTTTCACCCGCTCCGTCCACCGGCGAGGCGGGCCCGACCATCTATCTCTCCCCTTGATCAAATCAATTTCAGTGTTATTGGGCCTATCTGGTCGAGGCTTAGGCCCAATATCAGTGTAATTGATTTGATCTTGACGGCCGGGGACCAGTTTCGTCTCGAGACCGGTCCCGGTCAGGAGGGCTGGCTCGGGAGGCCCGGTAAGGGGGAGCGTCAGTGTCCATATGTCGCCATGTCCGGCAGATGACCCGCCGCTGTGGCGATGCGCCCGCTCCGGCAGGCTGCCCTGGTGGCACGATCTCCGTACCGACCGCGGCAGCTCGAGTGGCAGGTGTTCCTCGGCGCCACCGCCGTCAAGCGTGGCCTGCTCACGCCGTACCAGCTGCGTAGCAGCGCGTGGGTCAGTCCGTTGCACGGGGTCTACGCCGACGCCCGCCTGGAGCGTGACCACGAGCTGCGTTGCCGCGCGGCGGTGCTGCGCCTGCCGGCCGGGATCGTCATCGCGGGACCGTCGGCGGCGTGGCTGCACGGGGTCGAGCTCGCCGCGCAGTACGACGATGACGTCCACCTCATCGTGCCAGCGGGCATACGGCTCGCCGCAGCTCGTGGCCTGCGGGTTCATCACACCCGGCTCGGCCGCCCGGAGGTCGTCCACCGTAACGGGCTGGCGTGCACGACACCCGTGCGTACCGCCTGGGACCTGGCGCGCTGGCTGGACCTGGCCCGGGCCGTAACAGCGATCGACGGGCTGCTCGCCCAGGGCCGTACCACCCGGACCGAGCTCGACAAGCTGGTCGCCGAACGCGCCGGTGTCCAGGGCATCGCGCGGGTCGCGCGGGTCGTCGACCTCGTCGACGGCGGGGCGCAGTCACCTCCCGAGTCGCAGCTGCGGCTGCGACTGGTGCTGGCCGGGCTGCCCCGGCCGGTCACCCAGTTTGCGGTCAGGCTGCGGTCCGGTGCCGTGCTGCACCCGGATCTGGCGTGGCCGGAGTACCGGGTCGCGATCGAGTATGACGGCGCGTGGCACGACAGCGCCGACCAGTTCCACCGGGACCGCCGCCGGCTCAGCCAGCTGGCTGCCGAGGGCTGGGTCGTGCTGCACGTGACCAGCCGCCGGATGCGGGATCTGTCCAATGTGGTCAACGAGGTCAGGCAGGCGCTGCGTGCTCAGGGCTGGCCGGGCTGACGGGTCCCGGCGCTGTGGCGGTGACGGTGCCGGTCAGGTGCGGCTTGCCGGAGCGCGCGTCGTGCAGCGTGAACGCCCAACCGCCACTGGCGGCCGGGGCGCCCGGGGTGGCGGTGAACGCCACCGAGGCCGGCAGCAGGATCGGCAGCTTGAAGCCGACCTCTACCTGGTACGCGTCTGGCAGCCGCCCGGCCAGCGCGGCCAGGCACCGGGCCTTGCTCCACATGCCGTGCGCGATGGGCCGGGCAAAGCCGAACAGCCGGGCGGCGACCCGGGAGGTGTGGATCGGGTTGCGGTCGCCGGAGACCGCGGCGTAGTCCCGCCCGACAATGCGCGGCACCTGCCAGAGCGCATCCGGCGGCGGTGCGGAAGGCCGGCCAGGGCGGTCACCGCCGGCCGGGCTCGCGGCGTCGCGGCCCGCTGCCTCCCCACCCATGGCGTCGCGGTCTGCCGCTTCCCCGCCCATGGCGTCGCGGCTTGTCGCTTCCCGGCTCGCGACGCCGCGGCCCGCCGCTTCCCCGCGCAGGTATGTCGACACGCCGCGCCATACCT
>DASRIS010000197.1:0-20866 GCA_035649895.1 Micromonosporaceae bacterium
TGCGGCCGGCGGGGTGTTCGGCGTCCCCGGGGCCGAACAGCTGCATCGGCCGTCCGGTGTCCTCGGGGTCGGTCACGTCGCCGGGCTGCTGCTGGACGGTCTCGCCCGGCACGGGCTGGGCCGGCTGGTAGGCGTACTCGCGCTCGTCGCGAGGGTCGTTGACGGCGCTCATGAGGCGGCCTCTCCGTGTCGGGTGGGTGCTTGCGGGGTGCGGTCGGTCAACGAGCCGTTCGGCGGCACCGGGTCCTCGCCGAGCAGGTCGGCGAAGAGGGCCCGGTAGTGCACCAGCGCTTGGCGGAGCTGTTCGGTGGTCGCCTCGCCGCGCTCGTTGCGCAGGTAGATCTCGTGCGCGTCCCGGTAGTGGCCGAGTGTGCGGGCATGCTCCACGGACAGGTGGGCGAGCTGCTCGTCGTGGTTCTCGGTGGGGTAGCCACGCTCCCTGACCAGATCGGTCACCAGGTGGTGGGCCGCGCCCACGGCCTGCGCCGGCTCGTCCACGAACTGGGCCTGGACCTGCGCCCACGACTCGGCGTACCGCTGCCGGGACTCCGGCGACAGCTCATTGAGCTCCAGCTCGGAGTGCTTGCGCTCGCGGTCCCGCAGCTCGCGCTCTGCGGCGCGCACGCTGTCCTGTTCGGACACGACGCGCTCGTACTCCGGGCCGAACCGTTGCCGCAGCGCCCGGCGGCGTGCCAGTGCCCAGGCACCCGCCGCAGCGGCCACGACGATGACGATGATGACAATGACGAGGGCAATCTGCGTGCCTGACATGCCGCTCCTATGCCCGAAACCGGGCAGTCGCAACCGCGTGCCTTAACAGGGCCGTGCCGTCGTGCGGCATCGCCGCGGGGCGCTCGGGTAGGGGAGGGTCAGGGCGCCTCTCGCCGGTCGCCGGCCACCTTGGCGGGCGGGTCCGCGGCAACCGCACTCGGGCGCGGCTCGACCCGCAAGGCCAGGTAGCCGACGGCGGTGACCAGCCCGGCGCCCACGCACACGAACCACACCGTGCCCGAGCCGCCCAGCTGGAGCAGCAGGCCACCGCCGAGCGGCCCCACGACGGTCGCGGCGGTCAGCGAGGCGGAGAAGAGGCCCTGGTAGCGGCCGCGCATGTGGGCTGGAGCCAGGCCGGCCAGGGTCGCCGGTGCGACGACGCTGTAGACGATCTCCCCGACGGTCCACACGAGAACCGCAAGCCCCGCCTGCCAGACGTTCGACACGAACGCGTACAGGCCGAACCCGACGCCCATCAGCAGCGCGCCAGCGGCCAGCGCCGAGCGGGCCGGAAGCTTCTGGACCACGCGGGTCACCACGCCCTGGAGCAGCACCACGGTGACGCCGTTCACCGCCATCACCAGGCCGTACCGGCTGAAGGAGAGCCCCTCCTCGTGCAGCGCGAGCGGCAGGGTGACCAGGGCCTGGCTGTAGATCCAGAAGAACACGAAGGCGAGCGCGACGAACGCGACCAGGGTGGGGTCGCGGGGCACGATGCCGGACCGGGCGGATCCGGCACTGGCGTCGGCCGGGCGCCGCCAGGCGTCGCGGAACCAGAGGCCCATGACGGTCGCGGCGGCCAGCGAGGTCGCCGCGTCGACCAGGAACGCCACCGTGAAGCCGCGCTGGGCCACCACGCCGCCCAGCACCATCGCGGTCGCCCAGCCGAGGTTGGTGGCCCAGTAGAGCAGCCCGTAGGCGCGGGTGCGGTCCTCAGCCGGCACGATGTCGGCGACGGCGGCGAGCGCGGCGGGCCGGAACATCTCGCCGAGCACGCCGATGCCGATGGTGGCCGCGACGATGACCACCGGGTGCGGGAAGAGGGCCAGCACGACGGCGCAGCCACCGCTGCCCAGGTAGCTGAGGACGATGGTGCGCCGGCGACCCCAGCCGTCGGCCAGGCGCCCGCCCAGCAGCGAGGCGACGACCGCGCCGGCGCCGTACCCGGCCAGCAGGGCGCCTGCGGTGGATGCGCTGAAGCCGTGGTCGGTAGTCAGGTAGAGGGCCAGGTACGGCACCACGAACGAGCCGAGGCGGTTGGCCAGCATCGCCGCGAACAGCAGCCAGAACGACCGGGGGAGGCGGGCCGGCGTGCGCGTGCCGGCGGGGGAGTGCCCGGGACCTGCCGTGCCGGGGTGCTCGGAGTCAGCCATGGCGCCTCGACCCGCATACGGCGGTGAACCGGATCTCGGTGGTGTAGCCCATGCCGTCCCGCTGGAGCCAGAGATCCTCCGGGCCGGGGACCATCTCGGTGAGCTCCACCGCCCCGACCGCCCCGGCGGCCATCCGGGTCAGCTGCCGCACGAGCAGCGGCGAGTCCAGGTCGCAGTAGACCGGCTTGAGCTCGTTGGAGAGGCGGGCGTAGACGTGGCGCGGCAACGACCGCTCGGCACGTACCCGCTGCACCTGGACGAACGCCCGGCGCTCGTCGCGGTCGGCCAGCTGCTGTGCGGGGACCCGCCACAGCTCCCGCTGCACCACCAGCCGGCCCACCTCCAGCCGGGGCAGGTGGTCCTGGCCGGCGCCCTCCAGCGCGAGCCCGCCGAAGTGCCGGGGGAAGCCGAAGACGGCGAACGGGTTGGGCCGCACGGCGAGCTGGCTGAAGGGCAGCGCCATCAGCCGCAGGAACCGGTCGCAGCCGCGTACGGCCAGGCGCGGACCGCCCCCGCCGGGTACCACCACCAGGTCGGCGAGGGAGAGCACATCCCCGCGTTTCTTCGGCGAGCGCCCGTACGCCTCAACGTCCCGGCAGGGCAGGAGCGCCTGGATGTACGCCTTGTTCTTGTGCAGCTGGATGACGTCGACGATCTCCTCGTCAGCCTCGATGACCTCCTGGTACGCGGCGACGACCGCTTGCGCGTACCCGGTGAAGCGCCGCTGGAGGAACGGCGCGAACATCTGGTGGCTGATCACCTCCTCGATCGCGTGCAGGTCGCCGATGATCGCCTGGAAGGTGCCCTGCCGCACGTGCGCCGCGGACGCCGCGACGAGCAGCACGTCGGGGTTGCAGATGGCCGGCTCGGCCGGGCTGAGCGCCTGGATGGCGAGGGCGAACCGGGCCGGGTCCAGCCGGTGCCGGTGCGCCCCGCCGGCCACCCCGGCGAGCAGCAGCTGGTCAGCCTCCCGACCGACCTGGGCGACGATCTCCTCCAGCCGGGCGTACCTGGGCGCGAGGCGGTCGGCGTCGGCCAGGTAGGCGCGCAGGTAGTCCAGTGCGGTGACCGGCTGCCCCGCGCCGAACCGCTCGGTGAGCCAGCCGCTCATGAGCTCCCGCTCGCCGAGCAGGCGCACCCGGGGCCGCAGCAGGAACAGGTCGTAGACGGGTGCCAGCTCCTGGGCCAGCACGTCGGTGACGGGCGGGCCGATGGCCAGGTCACGGCACCAGCTCAGCGACTCCTCATAGGACACGCTGCGGTCGCCGTAGAACAGGCCGTGGTTGCGGCTGGCGGCCTCGCCGGTGGCGCCGGTGAAGGCGGCGTGCAGCGCCTGCACCGCTCGGTGCCGGGTCGGGGTGTCCCCGCAGGCCAGGTCGTCCAGGGCGGTCCGGATGCTGTCCAGGGCCCCGCCGCGGTCGGGGGGCAGGTGCTGCCGGACCGTCTCCTCCAGGGCCGCCAGCGAGTCCTCGATGCCGACGGGAAGCTCCGGGCCGGGCACCAGCGCGCCTTTGGCAGCCAGGGCGTCCAGGTACGCGAGCAGCCCCGGTTGGGTGAGCGGGCAGCCGGCGGCCCGCAGCCGGTCCCGGATCTGCTCGACCGGGCTCTCCCCGTCGCAGAGCGCGAGGACCTGCTCCTCCACCGGCGACAGGGCGACAGCCGGTCTCGGATGGGCCACCTCGCGCACGTCGTCCCGGCGCGCGGAGTAGTCGAAGTCGACCACGTCGAGCACGCCGTCGCGGACGGCGACCGCGCTCGCCCGGCGCGGGCGGCGCAGCAGCGCCGGGTCCACCCCGGCGGCCAGCGTCGCCAGCAGCGCCTCAGCGGCCCACCGGGACAGCTGCGGGTGGCGTTCGAGCTGCCCGACCCGCCAGGTGACGCCGGCCACGCCACGGTCGAAGGCACCTGGGGCGAAGGGCCCGAAGTGGCTGTGCGTGTCGTTCTTCGCGCACGCCCGCTGGAGGTAGCGGACCAGCGTGTCGAGCTTGGCCCGGTCGCGGGCGCGCAGCTGGGACAGCGGCTGGCCGGTGCCGGCGCGGGCGTCGACCCAGCCGGTCAGGACCTCGTACGCGTCGTCGTTGGTGACCAGGAGCATGTCCCGCAGCAGCGGCTCGGAGTGGAACCGCCGTACCACCCGGCCGCCGGACGAGCGCGACGCGTCCGCGTACGCCCGGTCGAACGAGTCCTGGGCGGCGGACTCGGCGGCCAGCGCCTGGCGGTACTGCGCATAGAGGGAGAGCAGGTCGGCGGGGAGCTTCGCGGCGGCCAGCTCCGCGTCGGTCACGGTCGGGGAGCGCCGGTGCGCCATGGCCCGCAGCAGCCGCCGAGCCGCGCCACCACGACCGCTGGCGCTACCGCTGGGGGCGCCACTACTGCTGGGGGCGCCGCGACCGATGGTGGCGCCAGGACTGCTGATGCCCTGCGCCGCCAGTGACCTGGCCCGCTGCGCCGCCTCGTCCACCGCCCGGCGCCGCCGCAGCAGCTCCGCCGCTGCGGCCGTGGCGCGCCCGTCGGCCAGGTCCGCCAGCCAGCTGAACGGGAAGCCCGCCATCCGCAGGACGAAGTACGGGAGCAGGGCCCACTCGTGGACGCCGTCACGCTGGTCCATGTCTCCCGTCCTGAGCTACGCGCTCGCCCTTGAGCCGTGGGCCGCGATGGTGAGGGCGACCCGGGCCAGCGCGCCGGGGTCGCCCTGGTCCGGGAACGGGTCGTGCAGCCCCAAGGCTGCGGTGAGGCGCTGCTCGGCGAGCTTGAGATCACCGAGGACGGTGCCGCGCAGGCTGCCCCGCGCCAGCACGTACCCGGCCCGGCACCAGTTGGCGTCCAGGCGGTGGATCTCGGTGCCGGCGGGCAGCAACGGGCTGAGGTGCACCACGGAGGTGAGGCCGGCGCAGAGCCGGGCCACGCTGCGCACGTCCTGGAGCACCCCGGTGCCGATCGCGAAGCGCACCCCGGCGACCTGGCCCGGCTGGGCCCCGGGAGCCTCGTCGCCTTCGTCGCTCCGGTCCGCTACTGGCGGCAGCGGTGCCTCCTCGCCGAGGGCTACCGAGATCTGGTGCTCGTAGAGGTCCACCCCGGTCGCCGCCCGGGTGACCTCGACGATCATCCCGCCCGCGGGCCGCAGCGCGACCTCGATCAGCCGCCACCCGGGCGAGCCGTGGCGGGCCTCCACGTGCAGCACGGCGTGCTCGATGCCGAGCGCGGCGACCAGCCGGGACAGGAACGCCGGCACGCCCAGGTCGGCGTAGCGGCGCTGGTCCCGCTCGACCACATGCTGGCGTTCCAGGAAGGCCGGCGCGCCGCTGGTGGTCTTCTCGGTCGCCGAGAACCACCGCACCGCGCCGCCGGCCACGGTGACCTCGAAGCTGTACTCCCGGCCGGCGAGGTACGCCTCGGCGATCGCCACGCCCCGGCGCGAGCGTGCCGTGACATAGCCGAGCTGGGCCTTGGCCTCGGTCTCGTCCCTGGCCACGGTGACGCCGAAGCTGCCCGCGCCGTCCACCGGCTTGAGCACGACCGGCCCGCCCGCCGCACGGCAGAGCCGGGCCAGGTCGTCGGGGTGCTCGACCAGGGCCCAGTGCACCGGGGTGAGGTCCGCGGTGAGCCGCCGCAGCACCGTCTTGTCGTGCGCCGCGAGCGCTCCGCGCGCCCCCGGCGCCGGTACGCCGTACCGGCGGGCGAGGCGGTCCGCCATGCTGGCGGCCAGGTCGGACAGGGAGGTCACCCCGTCCACCGGGCCGACCGTGGCGGGCAGGTCGCGCAGCAGGTCCGGGTCTGCCGGGGAGCGCAGCACCACGGTGTCGGCGAGGCGGTCGTAGCGGTTGTACGGGTTGTCGTCGACGAGGACCGTCTCGATGCCGCGCCGCGCCGCGGCCCGGAAGAAGCCCTCCCGGAACGGGCCACCCACCCCGAGCACCAGCAGCCGCCCAGCCATCAGCCCGCCTCCCGTCGCAGCCACCCGGCCTCCTGGCGCAGGGTGATGCCGAACTCGCCGGCGAGCCGGTCCGCCTGGGCCCGCACCGCGGCGTCAGTGTGGCGCAGCAGCTCGCACAGCGCGTGGTTGGTGCGGGGCGCGGCGGAGACGGTGAGCGCGAGCTGGGCTCCGCGCAGCAGCTTGGGCTGCAGCGAGCCGGGGCCGAGCAGCACCAGCCGGGCGCCGATGGCGCACGCCACCGACAGCGCCGCGTAGAAGCTGGCCTGGAAGTACCCGCCCAGCGGCCGGGCCCGGGGCGGGTCGGCGCCGACAGTACGCAGCAGCACGCACCCGCCCGCGCTCACCATGACCGCGCAGGCGACCGCGGCGTTGGCCCGGTTGCGGACCAGCACCGCCATGGCGGCGGAGCCGAACTCGTCGAAGATGCGGTCGTTGACCTCGGCGGCCATCTGGCTCGTCAGCGGCTCGCCCCGCTGCGCCGCGGCGCGGGCCTCCAGCTCGGCGACGACCGGCAGGAAGGGCCGGGCGGCGCGGCCGGCCAGGATGACCAGCCGGCCCCCGGCCCGCTCGAAGGCGCGCACCTCGCGGCGCATCCGTTGCCGCCGGTGGTACGGCGCTCGGGCGATGACCTCGGCCGGGTCGGCCGCCTCGACCTCCAGGAACGGGTACAGGTCGGTGCCGCCGACCGTGAACCCGGCCGCTGCCAGGGTGGGCACCAGCGGCGACCCGAGCGGCAGGTGCAGCACGGCGAAGCTGGCCGACTCGTCCTCCGCCTGCTGGCGCAGGTCCGCGATGAGCGTGGCGGCGGCTTCGGGCTCCGGGGCGCCGGTGCCGGCCAGCACCGGGCAGGCGTACCCGGCGGCGGCGGCCACCAGCTGGCGCGGGCGGTGCGCCCGCGCGGCGGCGAGGGGCTGCTGCGGCGGCCGCGCTCCGCGGAACGTGCCGCCGCAGACCTCGACCGCGTTCATCCGCGACCAGCCGCCCACGGTCGGGCCGCGGCGCAGCGCGGCGAACGGGCCGTCCGGGGCCAGGCCGGCGAAGGATACGCCGTCGCCGCGCCAGCGGATCGCGCTCGCCCAGGCCCGCGTCGCCCGCGGGTCGCCAGCCCGGCGGGGCCACCAGGCGACCGGCGTTGCGGCGGCGTCGGGGTACTCGACAAGGGCCATCAGCACCCGTCCCACCAGTGCCGGTAGACGCCGAGGGCCAGGTCCTCCTCGCCGACCACGACGCGGATCGGCGACGGGGTGCCGAAGTAGGCGTCACACGCCTTCTTCACCCCGGGCGCGCCACCCCACGCCCTCGGGTTGGCGACCGGGTCGGCGTAGTCGTCGACGACGAGCAGCGCGCCGTTGGCCAGCCTGGGCACGCAGTGGATGAGCGAGGCGAGGATCGAGTCGTAGAAGTCCCCGTCGAGGTAGGCGAACGCGACCTGCGCCGGCAGCCGGGTCGGCAGGGTGTCGGCGAACCAGCCGGGGTGGATGGTGGGGACCGGCCTGCCCTGGAGGACGTGGGTGTCGACCACGTTGTCGACGCTGGCCACCAGGGGCCCCATGGGCAGCTGGCCGTGGTCATGCATGCCCGGTGACGGCAGCCCCTGGAACGAGTCGTAGACGTGGATCTCCCGGTCCGGGTCGCCGGCGGAGTCGAGCACCGCCCGCATCCACAGGGCCATCGCCCCGCGGTAGCAGCCGAGCTCGACCACGGCGCCGGGGACACCGGCAGACACCAGCCCCTCCAGCGCGCTCTGGATGACCGTCAGCCGGTCGGCGTCCACCGTGCCCGAGTGCTCCTTGAGCAGCCACTCGCGCAGCTCGTGCAGCAGGTCGGACACGTCTCCCCCGTTCCCCCGGCGGGTGGCCGGCGCCCCGTGCCGGTTGCCCGGACGACGGCAACGTGCGTAGGCACGTGCGCCCTACCAGCTGGTCACTGCGGTGACGTCAATTCCTCAGCTGGGGATATCCGCGAATGATGAATTATATTCCAGGTAGTTGAGGCGTCAAGGACTATGACGAGTTGTCGACGACGGTGACCGCCCTGGTCAAGCCGGGTGTGGACGTGACAGGGTGCGAGACATGAGCACGCTCCGCCCGCCGTGGCACGGGATCCTGGTGGCCACGGCCCTGCCGTACACCCAAGATCTTGGGGTTGACCTGGACCGCTTCGCGGCCCACGTCGGCTGGCTCGCGGAGCAGCGGTGCGCCGGGGTGGTGCCCAACGGCTCGCTCGGCGAGTACCAGACGCTCACCGACGCCGAGCGGGCGGCGGTGGTCACCACGGCCCGCGCCGCCGCGCCCGAGGGCTTCGCCGTGGTGCCGGGCATCGCCGCGTACGGCGGCCCCCAGGCGCGCCGGTGGGCCGAGCAGGCGGCCGAGGCCGGGTGCCCGGCGGTGATGCTGCTGCCGCCGAACGGCTACCGCGCCGACGAGCGCGCGGTGGTCGCGCACTACCAGGAGGCGGCAAAGGCCGGGCTGCCGATCGTGGCCTACAACAACCCCATCGACACCAAGGTCGACCTGACCCCGCACCTGCTCGCCCGGCTGCACGGGGAGGGCCTGGTCGCGGCGGTCAAGGAGTTCACCGGCGACGTGCGCCGGGGGTACGAGATCGCCGAGCGGGCGCCCGGGCTGGACCTGCTCGTCGGCTCCGACGACGTGGTGCTGGAGCTGGGGCTGGCCGGCGCGGTCGGCTGGGTGGCCGGCGTGCCCAACGCCCTGCCCGCCGAGTGCGTGGCCCTGTGGTCCGCGGTCACCCGGCTCGACCTGGGCACCGCCCTGCCGCTCTACCGCCGGCTGCACCCGCTGCTGCGGTGGGACGCGCGGACCGAGTTCGTCCAGGCGGTCAAGCTGGCGATGGGCCTCGCCGGCCGGTACGGCGGCCCGTGCCGGCCGCCGCGGGCACCGCTCACCACCGAGCACGCCGCACAGGTGCGCGCGGCGACCACCCGGGCACTGGGGCACTGAGCGATGCGGTCCCGCCACGTCTTCCACGCCGTGGACTCGCACACCGAGGGCATGCCGACCCGGGTGGTCACCGGCGGGGTCGGGGTGGTCCCCGGCGACACCATGGCCCAGCGGCGTTCGTACCTCGTCGACCACCTGGACCACCTACGGACCCTGCTGATGTACGAGCCGCGCGGGCACTCGGCCATGTCCGGCGCGATCCTGCAGCCGCCCACCCGCCCGGACGCCGACTTCGGGGTGCTCTTCATCGAGGTCTCCGGCTGCCTGCCGATGTGCGGGCACGGCACGATCGGGGTGGCCACGGTGCTGGTGGAGACCGGCGCGGTCCCGGCCACGCCACCGGCGGCCACGGTCCGCCTGGACACGCCGGCCGGGCTGGTCGTCGCCGAGGTGGCGGTGCGCGAGGACGGGGCGGCGACCGGCGTGACGATCCACAACGTGCCGGCCTTCACCGCCGCGCTGGACGCGGTCGTGGACGTGCCCGGCCTCGGGCCGGTGCGCCACGACATCGCCTACGGCGGCAACTTCTACGCCATCGTGGAGCTGGCCGAGCTCGACCTGCCGTACGACCGCGCGGCCGGTCCCCGGCTGCTCGCCGCCGCGCTGTCCATCATGGACGCGATCAACCGGCAGGCGCCGCCGGTGCACCCGGAGGACCCGCAGATCACCGGGGTGCACCACGTCTACCTCGCCGCGCCCGGCTCGGACGCGAAGCACTCCCGGCACGCCATGGCGATCCACCCCGGCTGGTTCGACCGCTCCCCGTGCGGCACCGGCACCTGCGCCCGGATGGCGCAGCTGTGGGCGCGCGGCGAGCTGGGGCTGGACGCAGACTTCGTCAACGAGTCGTTCATCGGCACCCGGTTCGTGGGGCGGCTGGTCGGCGAGGCGTCGGTCGGCGGCCGGCCGGCGGTGCTGCCCACGGTCACCGGGCGGGCATGGCTCACCGGCACCGCGCAGTACCTGCTCGACCCCGAGGACCCGTTCCCCGCCGGGTTCCTGCTGTGACCGCTGCCCGGGTTCCCCCGGTGTCCGGCCGGGCGGTGGACGTGGTCGTCGTCGGCGCCGGCATCGTCGGCGCGGCCTGCGCCTACTTCGCGGCCCGCGCCGGGCTGGACGTGCTGGTGCTCGACCGGGGCCCGGTCGCCGGCGGCACGTCAGGCGCTGGCGAGGGCAACATCCTCATCTCGGACAAGCTGCCCGGCCCGGAGCTGGCGCTCGCGCTGCTCTCCGCCACGCTGTGGCGGCGGCTCGGCGAGGAGATCGGCGCCGAGCGGATCGAGCTGGAGGCCAAGGGCGGCCTCGTCGTCGCGGCCACCGAGGCCGCCCTGGCGGGCCTGGCCGCGCTCGCCGCGGAGCAGCGCACCTACGGGGTACGGGCGGTCGGCGTACCAGCGGAGGGTCTGGCTGGGTACGAGCCGGCGCTCGCCGGCGGGCTGGCCGGCGGTGCCTTCTACCCGGACGACCTTCAGGTGCAGCCGATGCTGGCAACGGCGCACCTGCTGCGCGCGGCCCGGGCGGCCGGCGCCAGGGTCCGGCCCGGCGTCGCGGTCACCGGGGTGCTGCGCGGCGGGCGCGGCGGCCGGGTACGCGGCGTGCGGACGGCCGGCGGCGACGTGGGCGCGGGTGCCGTGGTGAACGCCGCGGGCACCTGGGCCGGTGAGGTCGCCGGGCTGGCCGGGGTGGCGCTGCCGGTCGCGCCGCGCCGGGGGTTCGTCCTGGTCACCGAGGCGCTGCCGGCGGGGACGGTACGGCACAAGGTGTACGCGGCCGAGTACACCGCCACGATCGCCAGCGACCGGGCCGGGCTGGAGTCGTCGGCCGTGGTGGAGGGCACCCGGGCCGGGACCGTGCTGGTCGGCGCGAGCCGGGAGCGGGTCGGCTTCGACCGGGGCGGGGCGCTGCCGGTGCTGCGCCGCCTGGCCGCGCAGGCGGTGGCGCTGTTCCCGGTCCTCGCCGGGGTGCGGGTGATCCGCTACTACACCGGCTTCCGGCCGTACTGCTCGGACCACCTTCCGGTTATCGGGGCCGACCCGCGGGTGCCCGGGCTGCTGCACGCCTGCGGGCACGAAGGGGCCGGGGTCGGGCTCGCCCCGGGCACCGGCGCACTGGTCGCGGCGGCGCTGACCGGAGCGCCGCCGACGCTGGACCCGGCGCCGTACCGGGCGGGGCGGTTCGCATGAGGTTCAGCTTCGACGGCCGCGAGATCCCGTACGTCGACGGGCAGACGGTGGCCGCCGCGCTGTGGGCGGCCGGGGTGCGCAGCTGGCGGACCAGCCGCGAGCGCGCCGCGCCGCGCGGGCTGTTCTGCGGGATCGGCGCCTGCTTCGACTGTTTGTCTACTGTGGACGGGCAGCCGAACCGGCGGGCCTGCCTGGTGCCGGCCACTGCGGGCATGGTGGTGACCGCCCAGTCGGGTCCGGGCGCCCCCGCCGCGCCCGGCGGTGGGCCGGCCGCCTCCACCCCGTCCGGCGCGCCTGCCGGCCGCCGCTGCGACGTCGCCGTCGTCGGGGCCGGGCCGGCCGGCCTCGCCGCCGCGGCCACCGCCGCCCAGGCCGGCCTCGGCGTCGTGCTGCTGGACGCGGCACCCCGTGCCGGCGGGCAGTTCTGGCGGCACCGGGCCGGTGACACCGGCGCCGGCCACCGGGACTGGGCGGTCTTCGCCGGGCTGCGGGCCGAGGTGGAGCGGCTGGTCGAGCACTGGCGGCAGACCGAGGTCTGGTTCGTCGAGCCCGGGTTCGGGCTGCACACCTCGACCGGGGTGGTGCGCGCCGACCGGCTGGTGCTGGCCACCGGGGCGTACGACCGTACCCTGCCCTTCCCTGGTTGGGACCTGCCCGGAGTGGTGACCGCGGGCGGCGCGCAGGCGCTGCTCAAAGGCTCCGGCGTGGTGGTGGGGGAGCGGGTGGTGGTGGCCGGGGCCGGACCGTTCCTGCTGCCGGTGGCGGCGGGGCTGCTCGCCGCGGGCGCCCGGGTCGAGGGCGTCTACGAGGCCGGCGACCCGCGCGGCTACCTGGGGCACGGGCGGCCGGCGCTGGCCTCGCTCGCCGGCAAGCTGCCGGAGGCGGCCCGGTACGCCCGGGTGCTCGCCCGGCACCGGGTGCCCTACCACACCCGGCACACTGTGGTGGCCGCTCGCGGTGAGGGCTCACTCAGCGAGGTTGAGGTCGCCCGGGTGGACCAGGCGGGGCGGGTGGTGCCGGACAGCAGCCGCCGCATCGCCTGCGACGCCCTCGCGGTCGGCTGGGGGTTCACGCCCTCGCTGGAGCTGCCGCTGGCGCTGGGCTGCGCCACCTGGGTGGGGCACGACGGCAGCCTGGTGGTGGCGGTGGACCCAGCCGGGCGTACCTCGGTCCCTGACGTGTACGCGGCCGGCGAGGTCACCGGCGTCGGCGGCGCCGAGCTGGCGGTGGCCGAGGGGCGTCTGGCCGGCGCCGCGCTCGCGCTGTCGTACCTGCGGCCCGCCCCGTTCGGGGCGGTGGAGCTGACCCGGCTGCTCAGCCGCCGGGCGGCACTGCGGCGGTTCGCCGCCGCCATGCACGCGGTGCATGCGCCGCCGGCCGGCTGGCCCGACCAGCTGGCCGGCGACACGCTGGTGTGCCGGTGCGAGGAGGTGCCGTACTCGCGGGTGGTCGAGGCCGTCGACGAGCTGGGCGCCACCGACGCCCGCAGCGTCAAGCTGTTCGCCCGGCCGGGGATGGGCTGGTGCCAGGGCCGGGTATGCGGCTTCGCCACGGCTGCGCTCGCCGCCCGGCTGTGCGGGCGGCCGGTGGGCGAGGGCGACCTGGCGGCGTTCGCGGCCCGCCCGGTCGCCTGGCCGGTCACCCTGGGCGAGCTGGCCGGGTCGGCTGGGCTGGCCGGACCAGCTGGCCCAGCCGCGCCCGGGGGGTCACGGCGGGGGCCGGCGCTCGCGCCGTTGCCCGAGCCGGCGCCGGAGCAGCAGTAGGGTCAGCGCATGGCGGCGGCGCGCGGCACAAAGGTGTACGTGGAGGCGGGGAGCAAGCGGGTGTTCGCGTGTGCGGTCGACTGGCCGGGCTGGTGCCGCTCCGCCCGCTCGGAGGAGCTGGCCCTGCAGGCCCTGGCCGAGTACGCGCCGCGCTACGCGCCGGTGCCCGAGCGGGCCGGCGTCCGGTTCCCCGCCCGGGCGGCCGGCTCCTTTGACGTGGCCGAGCGGGTCACCGGCGATGCGTCCACCGACTTCGGGGTGCCGGGGCGGGTGCCCGAGATCGATGCCGGGCGGGTGACGCCGGCCGCCGCCCGGCGCCTCGCCTCCCTGGTCACCGCGGCCTGGGAGGTCTTTGACGAGGTGGCGGCCGGTGCGCCTGAGGAGCTGCGCAAGGGTCCCCGCGGCGGCGGGCGCGACCGGGACAAGATGATCGACCACGTGCTCGGCGCCGAGGCGGCGTACGCACGCAAGATCGGCATCAGGATGCGGCCGCCCGCCCTGGGCGACCGGGCGGCAGTGGAGGAGCTGCGGGAGGCGATCCGGCAGGTGCTCGCCCGCCCGTCGGACGGCGAGCCGCTGGTGGAGCGCGGCTGGCCGGCCCGTTACGCCGCCCGCCGCATCGCCTGGCATGTCCTGGACCACGCCTGGGAGATGGTCGACCGCTCGACCTAGTGACCCAGCGTGGACCGTGCACGCTCACTGCCGGCGAGGCCGGTTGAAGCGCAGCATGTTGCCGGAGGGGTCGCGGAAGGCGCAGTCGTCGGTCCTGAAGATGACACCGCGACGTCGTTGCGCACCTGAAGGCCGAGCACGTCCCAGCAGGCGGTCGCTGGCGGGCGCGTCCACATACTTGTTGATCATGTGAAGATGCTGCGGACGCTCTAGTTTAGATGGGGTGGCCACACTTCGACATATTGGGCGAGCGACGGTACGGCGATACGTCGGGAAGGCCCGGGTCGGGGGTCATGCCGGCAAGGCGCGGGTGGAGGACGCGGCTTCGGCAGGGGACAGCGCCGCGACGAACGTCCTCCGGCTGGACGAGCCCGTGCACCAGCCGGTGTTCGTCGATGCCAGCGGCCGGCGGCACCGGACCCTGCGCCGGCTGGCGCTGGCCGTAGGGCTGGCGGCGCTGCTCGCCGTGCTCCTGTTGTGGCTGACACAGCTTGGTGCCACGGTGCGGCCGGCGCCTGTCCCGCCCTGTGTCAGTGCCCCCGCCGGCCAGGGCGTCGCTCCCGATGCGGGTGTGGTGTGTGAGGACAGGTGACGGTCTACCGCAGCTCTGCATCGACCGGCGTGGCTGCGCCTGGGCGACCGCAGCCGGTACGGCCGGGCGGGCTACGCCTCCCGCTGCAATGGGTGCTGGCCTTCCTGGCGGTGGTCCTGCTGGGCAACCTGTTCCTGGTGGAGGCGTACGCGAACGCGCGGTTCGCGCCGGACTCCGCACTGGGGGCCACCGGTGCAAGCACAACGGTGCCGGCGCCGGTGCGCGACGGGGGACCGGTCATCGACACCTCCGGCGAGCGGCCGCGCTCGCTGCGCACCCCACCGGGCACGGTCGTGCTCACCTTCGACGACGGCCCCGACCCGACCTGGACCCCGCAGATCCTGGAGGTCCTCGCCAAGCACCGGGTCCAGGCCACGTTCTTCGTGGTTGGCTCGCAGGTGACCCGCCACCCCGAGCTGGCCCGCCGGCTGGTGCGGGAGGGGCACGAGATCGGCGCGCACACGTTCAGCCACCCGAAGCTGGCCGGCATGCCGGCCTGGCGGCAGAACCTGGAGCACTCGCAGACCCAGATGGCGATCGCGTTCGCCGCCGGCGTGAAGACGCAGCTGCTGCGCCCGCCGTACTCGTCCTTCCCGGACGCGCTGGACGACGCGGGCTGGGCGACGGTGCGGCAGGCGGGCAGCCACGGCTACCTGACCGTGCTCAACGACACCGACAGCCGCGACTGGGCCCGGCCGGGCGTTGACGCGATCGTCGCCAACGCGACGCCCGCGAGCGGGGCCGGGGCGGTAGTGCTGCTGCACGACGCCGGTGGGGACCGGTCGCAGACCGTGGCCGCGCTGGACCGGCTCATCCCCGCGCTGTCCGGGCGCGGGTACCGCTTCACCACGGTCTCCCAGGCACTGGGCACCACCACGGCCGCGATGAACCCGCGGGCGACCCGCGGGGAGCAGTGGCGGGGCCGGGCGCTGGTGTGGTCGGTACGTCTGGCCGACGGGACCATGCTGGTGCTGTGGGTGCTGCTGCTGGCGGCTGGGGTGCTGACGCTGGCGCGTACCCTGCTGCTCTTCCTTTTCGCGGTGCGCCACGCCCGGCGGCGGCGCTCACCCACCTGGTCGTGGGGACCACCGGTGACCGACCCGGTGTCCGTGGTCGTGCCGGCCTACAACGAGCGCGCCACGATCGGCCCGGCCGTGCGCTCGCTGGCATTGTCCGCCCATGTGGGGGTGGAGGTCGTCGTCGTCGACGACGCGTCCACCGACGGCACCGCGGACGTGGTCAACGGGCTGGGCCTGGACAACGTGCGGGTGGTGCGGGTGCCGCCCGGCGGCAAGGCGGCCGCGCTGAACACCGGCGCCGCGCTGGCCAGCCATGACCTGGTCGTCATGGTGGACGCCGACACCGTGGTCGAGACCGACTCCATCCACCGGCTGGTCCAGCCCTTCGCCGACCCCGGCGTGGGCGCGGTCGCCGGCAACGTCAAGGTCGGCAACCGGCGGGGGATCCTCGCCCGGTGGCAGCACATCGAGTACGTCATCGGCTTCAACCTCGACCGCCGTCTCTACGACACGTTCGGCTGCCTGCCCACCATCCCGGGAGCTCTCGGCGCGTTCCGCCGAGCGGCCCTCGACGACGTCGGCGGGCTGAGCCTGGACACGATCGCCGAGGACACCGACCTGACCATGACGGTGCAGCGGGCCGGCTGGCAGGTCGTCTATGAGGAGTCCGCGCGGGCCCACACTGAGGCCCCGGTCACCCTGCGCGAGCTGTGGCGGCAGCGGTACCGCTGGAGCTACGGGACCATGCAGGCGATCTGGAAGCACCGGCGGGCCGTCGTCGAGACCGGGCCGTCGGGGCGCTTCGGCCGCCGGGGGCTGCCCTTCATCGCGCTCTTCAGCGTCGCGCTGCCGTTGCTCGCCCCGCTGCTGGACATCCTCGCCGTCTACGGGACGTTCTTCCTCGACCGCTGGGAGACCCTGGTCGGCTGGCTCGCGGTCATGGTCGTGCAGGCCGTCACCGCGGTCCTCGCCTTCCGCCTCGACGGCGAGCCGCTACGCCCGCTGTGGGCACTGCCGCTGCAGCAGTTCGTCTACCGGCAGGTCATGTACCTGGTTCTGCTTCACTCCGCTCTCACCGCGCTCAGCGGGAGGCATCTGCGCTGGCAGAAGCTGCGCCGTACCGGCGAGGTCGCCGCCGCACCAGGCGTCTAGCTGGCGAACCGGCGGTGACACGCTGCTGTCCGTGGCGATCACCGGCCCGGCTGTCACGTGATGCCCATATTCTCCCATAGATCCGATTTATTCCCGGTTGCGTCTAGGGCGGGGCGTTTCTTGCCCGCCGGTGAGGGTACGGCCAGGTCAGGCGCTCGAAAGGCGGGCGCAGTAACGGCACTAGGAGCAGAAGGAGGCCACTGAATGCGGCTACGATTTGCCCTCGTCGCGTTGATAGCGGCGTTGCTGGCATTCGTCGTACCGAGCACGAGCCAGGCGGCTCCTCCAGCCCCGGGTGGCTCGCTGACCGTGAGCCAGGTCACCGGTACGGTGGCTGGTGGCGGAAGCCTAGTCGGCACGTTCGACCCGACCAGGTTCAGGGCCGCCGGTGATGCGCTGACGGCTACCGGAACGCTGCAGGCGACGCTGTACGACGCGGCCGGTGCTGTCATCGGTACGGTGACCCAGACCATCACCTTTGACAGGACGGCTGTCATCCAGGCGACCTGTACGATCCTCGAGCTCACGCTCGGGCCGCTGGACCTGAACCTGCTCGGTCTGGAGGTTCACCTTGACCAGGTGCACCTCGTGATCGAAGCGGTGGAAGGCCCAGGCAACCTGCTCGGGAACCTGCTATGCGCGATTGCCAACCTGCTCAACGACGGCAACCCGCTCAGCGATATCGCAGGCCTGCTCAACCGGATCCTGCGGCTGCTCGGGTAACGCGCCGCGCCGGTAGGCGCCAGGTACGGATGTGTAGTAGCCCCGGAGGACATCGTCCTCCGGGGCTACTACCTACCTGTCCCGCCCGGGTCAGCCGCCGGCCGGGACGCGTACCTCGGTGAGCGGCACGGTGCTGCGCGACCAGGCGACGTTGTAGCGCGGGTGCCGCGAGCCCTCGGCGAACGCCTGGGCCGCGTCAGGGACGGTGGCGATGCGCCAGTCGAGGTCCTTGACGGTCTCGAACCAGATCACGCCGATGATGTCGGGCCGCTGGGGCAGCTGGCGGAACATCTCCCGGATCCACTGGGCCCGCCTGCCCGTCGCGTTGCTGGCGCCGGTCTCGGTGATGACGATCGGCCTCTTCGTGAACCTGCGCAGCTCGTCGATGGTGGCGTCGAAGATGCGGTCGAAGGAGCGGTACTGCTCCACGCCCGGGGTGCCGTAGTAGCCGGACAGCCCGATCCAGTCGACGTAGCGGTCACCGGGGTAGAGGCCCTTGAGCGGCTCGGCCCCCGGGTAGGTCACGTTCGGGCTCCACAGCCAGGTCACCTTGTCCGCGCCGGCCTCGGTGAAGATGCGGTGGATCCGGTGGTACGCCTTGACGTAGTCGCCTGGCCGGTTGCCGTTGGACTGCTCGCACCAGGGGTACCAGAAGCCGTTCATCTCGTGGCCGAACCGCACCGCGACCGGGTAGCCGAGGTCCTTGATGCCCTGCGCCCAGGACCGCACGTACTCGTCGAACTCCCCGTTGGCGATGCGGCTGAGCCGGTACGCCGGCTGCTCGCCGTGGGTCTGGCTGGGCCCGCTGGCTGTGTAGTCCCACGGCTCCCAGCTCAGGATCGGCAGCATGCTGCGGTCGGCGATGCGGTCGAACAACGCCCGGTCGAACTGGTGGTGCGCCCAGCCCTGGGAGAACTGCAACGCGGCAGGCTGGTGCCGGGTCGCGGCGACGAACGCGTCGACCGGCGCGAAGTCGTACGGTCCGGGGTCGGTGCCGAGACCAAGGAAGACCTTGCCGCTGGGCGGGAAGACAACGGGCGGGCCCGGTGTGGCGCTGCGGCTGGTGGCCGGGGGCCCGGCGCCGTTCGTGGCCTGGCGGTCGCCGGGTCGGGTGACCAGGAAGAACACGTAGCCGAGCAGCGCGACAGCCGCCAGGACGCCCAGGGTCAGCGGCAGGCTCGGTCTTCTCATGCATCCTCCGGTTCCCGGTGCGGCTGCCGCTGTAAACAGCGGTCCGGCGCTCGCCGCCCGGACATCCTCGCGGGGACCGCCTCAAGAGCCGACCCCTCCTGCGCGAGTACGGCGCGGGAGGGGGCGGCACGAAGAACGCTGGCTACGGCAGCGGGAAGAACGCGATCTTGCCGTGGTACTCGCCGTTGACGTAGCTGCCGTCACTGCCGATGTACAGGCCCTGCGGCGTGGCGTAGACATCCTGGGTACCCACGCCTCTGGTCTTGCCTGGGTTCCACGACAGCGCCAGCCCGGTCGTCGGATGGGTCGCGCCGATGCCCGGGCGGGACACCGCACCCGCGCCGGCCGAGTTGCGCCCGTACGGGTTGTTCAGCCAGCGCTGGTGGCCACCGACGTACACGGCCGGACCGGTGATCGCCACCGACAGCAGCGTGTCGCCGCCGGTGTAGTTCACCCACACCGGCTGCTGTCCCCCGCCGGTACGGTTCAGCTGCCAGCGGGTGGCACTGTCGCAGAGCAGCCCGGTGTACATATAGCCCTGCGTCACCACCGAGAACCACGTGCCGTCCGGCGCGATGTCAATACCGGTGGTGTAGACGGGCACGCTGTTGGCACAGTACGGCCGGTACCGGTCGGTCGCCCAGCTGTGCAGGCTGGCCGGGTTGGTGGTGAGGTCGATCACGGCGAGCTGGGGACGCAGCTGCCCGGCGACCCGGTTGAAGCCACCGATGATGACCAGCCGGCTGCCGTCCGGCGAGACGTCCATCCCCGTGACCTTCAACGGCGAGGTGACACCGGTCGGCGTCACCCGCTTCTCCGACAGCACCATGGTGTGCAGGAACGGGTCCACCGCCCCGGTGCCGGCGTTCAGCGCGACCAGGCCCGGCCGGCTGGCCCCGGCGACGTACTGGAACGAGCCGCCGACCAGCAGGCGGGCGCCGAGCAGGCGCATATCCGCCACCGCACCAGAGAAGACCGCAGGCGCGAAGCCGGCCCAGCGTGCCCCGGTCACCGCGTTGAGCCGGGCCACGCTGCGCGACGTCGTACCGTTGACGGTCCGGAAGCTGCCCCCGGCGTAGAGCGACAGCCCGTCGGGCGCCGCCACCAGCGAGTGCACCGCACCGTCGAGAACCGGGTTGAACGCCAGGTCCAGCTGCCCGGTGACCCGGTTGAAGGCGACCAGGTAACGCCGGGCGTACTCGGTGGTCGAGCCCGCGTTGCGGACCCGCGTGTACGACCCGCCGGCATAGACCCGGTCACCAACCTGGAGAAGCTTGTAGACGGTGCCGTCGAGCATGTGCGGCGTATAGTTCGCCGGATCCTCACTGACGACCGTCGGGTGCGTCGCGTTGACAGCGGATGCCGGAATGCCGGCCGCCACAAGGCAGCCGAGGGCCGCGACGAGCACGACCGCAGCGCGGCTGGCGGCACGCCAACCAGGCCAACCACTCTTTTTCACTGTCAACATTCGCATAGCGTTACAGGAACAGTACGCTAAGTCCCTCGCCCGTTCGGATCCTGGGATGCCATGTTTCTGACACTGTCCGTTCGCCACCACCCCAGGACCGGACACCACCGAGGCAGGGGGCGCGTCAAGATCAAATCAACTTCAGTGTATTTGGGGTTACCGGCGGACCAGATGGGCCCAATATCGCTGAAACCGGGTTGATCCAGCACGCCGGGCCGCTCAACACGCGGGCAGGCGGCGGGGTACCCACCCCGCCGCCTGCCCACCGCCGCCGGTCGGTACGACCTACTCCTCGCGGCTCAGCTCGTGCGCCTTGCGCTCCAGGTCCTCGAGCCCACCGCACATGAAGAACGCCTGCTCGGGATAGTGGTCGTACTCTCCCTCGGTGAGCTTCTTGAACGCCTCGACGGTCTCCTTGACCGGGACGAACGAGCCCTCGATGCCGGTGAACCGGGTTGCTGCGTAGGTGTTCTGCGACAGGAAGCGCTCGATCCGCCGGGCCCTCCCGACCGTGACCTTGTCCTCCTCGGAGAGCTCGTCCATGCCGAGGATCGCGATGATGTCCTGCAGGTCCTGGTAGCGCTGGAGGATCCGCTTCACCTCGGAGGCCACGTTGTAGTGCTCGGCGCCGACGAACTCGGCGGCGAGGATCCGCGACGAGGAGGCCAGCGGGTCGACCGCGGGGTAGATGCCCTTGTCCGAGATGCGCCGCTCGAGGTTGGTGGTCGCGTCCAGGTGGGTGAAGGTGGTGTGCGGCGCAGGGTCGGTGTAGTCGTCGGCGGGCACGTAGATCGCCTGCATCGAGGTGATCGCGCGCCCCCGCACCGAGGTGATCCGCTCCTGCAGCTCACCCATCTCGTCGGCGAGGGTCGGCTGGTACCCCACTGCCGAGGGCATCCGGCCGAGCAGGGTGGAGACCTCGGAGCCGGCCTGGGTGAACCGGAAGATGTTGTCGATGAAGAGCAGCACCTCCTGGCCCTTCACGTCCCGGAAGTACTCGGCCATGGTCAGCGCGGAGAGCGCGACCCGCAGCCGGGTGCCGGGCGGCTCGTCCATCTGGCCGAA
>DASRIS010000198.1:0-4580 GCA_035649895.1 Micromonosporaceae bacterium
GCCGTGGCCAGGCGGCTCGCCGCTGACCCGGCGGTGGACTACGTCCAGCAGAACCACGTGCTGGGCCTGGTCGGCACCCAGCCGAACCCGCCGTCGTGGGGGCTGGACCGCATCGACCAGCGCAGCCGGCCGCTGGACAGCTCCTACACCTACCCGAGCACCGCGGCCAACGTGCACGCGTACATCATCGACACCGGGATCCGGTTCACCCACACCGACTTCGGCGGGCGTGCGGTGAGCGGGTTCGACGCGATCGACGGCGGTTCGGCCGATGACTGCCACGGCCACGGCACGCACGTGGCCGGCACCACCGGCGGCACCGCGTACGGCGTGGCCAAGGCCGTCCAGCTGGTGGCCGTACGGGTGCTCAGCTGCTCCGGCAGCGGCACCACGGCGCAGGTCGTGGCCGGTGTGGACTGGGTGACGGCGAACGCGGTCAAGCCGGCCGTGGCGAACATGAGCCTCGGCGGCGGCGTGCAGACCGCGCTGGACAGCGCGGTGGCCAACTCCATCGCCTCCGGCGTGACCTACGCCATCGCAGCCGGCAACAGCAACGCCGACGCGTGCAACTTCTCGCCGGCCCGGGTGGGCACCGCGATCACCCTCGGGGCGACCGACATCAACGACAACCGGGCCTCGTTCTCGAACTTCGGAACCTGCCTGGACCTGTTCGCCCCCGGGGTGAGCATCGTGTCGGCGTGGTGGACCTCGGACACCGCCACGTCAACGCTGTCGGGCACCTCCATGGCCGCGCCGCACGCGGCCGGGGTCGCGGCGCTGGTCGCCTCGGCGAACCCGACCTTCACCCCGCAGCAGGTCCGGGACGAGATCGTGGCCGACGCCACCACGGGCGTCGTGGTCAACCCGGGCGTCGGCTCACCGAACCTGCTGCTGTTCGTGGACAACGGCACCACCCCGCCGCCGACCTGCTCCGGCACCAACGACACCAACGTCACGATCCCGGACGCGGGCGCCGCGGTGCACAGCCCGGTCACCATCTCCGGCTGCGGCCGTAACGCCTCGGCAACGTCCCAGGTGGAGGTGCACATCATCCACCCGAACCGCGGGGACATCGAGATCAGGCTGCTGGCACCGGACGGCTCGAGCTACACGCTCAAGCGGCGGAGCAACGACACCGGTGACGACATCCACGCCACCTACGTCGTGGGCCTGTCCAGTGAGGCGGCCGACGGCACGTGGCAGCTGCAGGTGCGCGACCGCAGGGCCGGCAACACCGGCTTCCTGGACAGCTGGACCCTGCGCCTGTAGCTCCGCGGAACAGCTGGTTCCCACCTGCTCCAGCTCCGGCCAGTGACCGACCGAAGCGGTCGGGCCGGAGCAGCCCTCCGGCAGCCGAGCCGCCCGCGGCTCGGCTGCCGGTCGACGCTGCGGGGAACGGTACGGATATCGGTGCGGCGCGACGGCTATGGCGGCTCGGCCGTGACGCGCACCAAGGGACGCGAGACCGGCGGGCCGACGGCTTGGGCCTGCCGCTCGGCCGACCATTCTCAGCACTGCTCGGAGTGGCCTTTTCAGCCGGCGGCTGTGGCTGCCTGGGCATGTCGTGACTGCGGCTGCGGAACGGGAACGTGCAGATGCAAAGTACTTTTCCGCCGCAGCTGCAATCCCGGTGCGGAAGCGCGGTGAAGCCTGCGGCTGCGTCGCCACCTGCTACGACGGAGACCACTTCAAAGGCGGGCCGTCTATCTGACAGCCGGGTACCAAGGACTGGTATCGGGTGGCTGCGATAATGGAAAGATGGCTGCCAACATTGACCAAATACGATCACGACGCCTGTGGGTCGCGGGCGTTTTCGCGGTGATCGCATTTGTTGGCCTGTTGCTGTTCTTCGGCTGGGGGCCCGACTCCCGGCTGGCGCGTTTCGACAGTCTGAGCAGCATCGGCGGGCTGGTCGTCGCGGTGGCGAGCCTGGTGATCAGTGCCCGGTCTCTTACGCTCGCGGTGCGTGAGCCGGCGGCAGACCCCGCGGTGCAGCTGCAGCGGGCCCTCGAGGACCTCGCCGCCCAGGTAGACCGGCAGTGGCAGGACGAGCTGAGCATGCGGGGGATCGGCCATCTCGACCCGATCCGGCTGCGGTGGTCGGCCACGGACCGGCCGGTGATGCCCCCGCCCGCCGAGGTCGTGGGTGCGGACCGGCTACCGCCGGCGCCGGCGCGGGTGACCCGGCTACGCCTGGCCGGCGACATCGACACCGTTACCCATACCCTGGCCCGCCTACCATCCCGGCAGCTGGTCGTGATCGGCGCACCGGGCGCCGGCAAGTCCACCCTGGCCATACTGCTCACCCTCGGCCTGCTCGCCCGGCGCCAGCCCACCGACGCGGTGCCGGTGCTGCTGACCATGACCGGCTGGGACCCCGCCCGCGAGCACCTGCACGGCTGGCTGGCCCAGCGCCTGGCGCAGGCCTACCCGGCGCTGGGCAGCCGTGGCCGCTACCACCCCGACACCGCTATGCGGCTGGTGGACCGCGGTCTGGTGCTGCCGGTCCTCGACGGCCTGGACGAGATCCCGGAGCCGCTCCAGGCCGCCGCCCTCACCGCGCTGACCGCCGCGGTCGGCCGGGACCGGCCGCTGGTGCTGACCAGCCGTGCCGAGCAGTACCAGGACGCGGTACGCCGGGCCGGCGCCCCGCTGGCCCGCGCGGCCGTGGTGGAGATCGAACCGGTCACCGCCGCCGACGCGGCGGCCTACCTGTCAGCCGGACAGGCCGGTGGACACGTCGGCGGGGCGGCCCGCTGGCGGCCGGTGCTGGCGCACCTCGCCGCCTTCCCGGACGGCGCGCTCGCCCGGACGCTGTGCACGCCGCTCATGGTCCACCTGGCCCGCGTCGCCTACCAGGCGCCCGACAGCGACCCGGCCAGGCTGCTCGCCCTCACCGATCCCGAGACCGTCACCGCCCACCTGCTCCACGCCTACCTGCCCGCGGTCTACGCCCGCCCGGCACCACCCCCGCCGCACCCCGACCACCCTGCCCGCCGGACCCCGCGCAGCTACCCGCTCCCGCAGGCGCGGCAGTGGCTGGCCTTTCTCGCCGCACACCTCACCCAGCAGCAGGCCACCGACCTGGCCTGGTGGCGGCTGCGCGATGCGGTGCCCCACTTCCGGCTCGGGTTCGGGCTCGTCTCCGGGCTCGCAGCCGGGCCCGTCTTCGGGATCGTCTTCGGGCTCATGTCCGGGCTCGGGACCGGTCTCGTCGCCGGCCTCGCGGGGGGCCTCTCCACCGCGCTCATGTACGCGCTGCTGGTCGGGTCCGTGGGCGGCCGTAGCGCACCGCAGCGGACGCAGGTCAACGTCAACCAGCTGGCGGTCGGCGTGATGAACGTACTCATCGCCGGGGGGCTCGGGCTGGTGCTCGGGTTCGGGGTGGGGCTCGTGGCGGGGTGGCAGGACGCGCTCACCGGAGGGCTGGTGCTCGGCGTCATGTTCGGGCTCATGGCCGCGGTCACCTACGGGACGGAGGTCATGCTCGGTGCGCCGGTGAGCCTGGCCCAGGCCGTCACACCCGGGTCGACCCTGGCGAGCGACCGGAGGGTGAGCGGCGTCATCCTGGCCGCGGTCGCGTTGATGTGGGGAGTCCCGGTCGGCAACGAGGACGGGCTCGCGGTAGGGCTCGTGGTCGGACCCGCGGCGGGGCTGCTGGCGGCGTCCTCCTCAGCGGCGTGGCCCGCGTTCGTGGTGTCCCGGGCGCTGCTTGCGGTCCGCGGTCGCACGCCGTACGACCTCATGCGGTTCCTCGACGACGCCCACCACCGGGGCGTCCTGCGCCAGACCGGCGCTGTCTACCAGTTCCGGCACGCGCGCCTGCAACAGCACCTCGCCACGCTGCACCACGCCGCACCGGCGACGCGGCCTGCCGCACGCGCCGGGCTGACCCCGGCTGCGGCCGGACGGACCCCAGGCCGCCGCCGGGACTGACCCCAAGCCGCCGTGGCCGGGCCGCCCGGAAAGCTGTACCGGGCCGGCTGACCCGGCCGGGCAGAAGCTTCAGCTTACTTGATTAATGTATATTCTTCAATGGCTGTTTTGGGTGGGATCGGCTAAATAGGCTTCTCTCGATCAGCATGATGCCGATCGAGGGGAGGAACGCCCAGATGGCTTTTGGACCCAGCACCCGTCGGCTGGCCGTGCTCGGGCTGGCGACGACGGTGGCGACCGTGGTGGCGTCGGTTGCGGTGGCCGGCCCGGCCGGTGCGGCCGGTGGCGAGATCCGCCACGCAGGTGGGGCGACCGCGGTCGCCGGCAGCTACATCGTGGTGCTCAAGGACGGGGTACGCGCCGACGCCCGCGCTCTTGCGGCGCGCTACGGCGGCACGGTGGGCTTCACCTACGCGGCCGCGCTGCGTGGCTTCGAGGTGTCCACGAGCGAGGCCGTGGCCAGGCGGCTCGCCGCCGACCCGGCGGTGGACTACGTCCAGCAGAACCACGTGCTGGGCCTGGTCGGCACCCAGCCGAACCCGCCGTCGTGGGGGCTGGACCGCATCGACCAGCGCAGCCGGCCGCTGGACAGCTCCTACACCTACCCGAGCACGGCGACCAACGTGCACGCGTACATCCTGGAC
>DASRIS010000199.1:0-15894 GCA_035649895.1 Micromonosporaceae bacterium
GTGACCGCCCGGGACAAGGCGACCCCACCCGTCCCGTCTCCGAACCGCCCGAGCCTTGCCTACCTACAGTGGCAAATCCCCGGCGTGACATCCAGACCGAACCCGTGCACCCTCCCCGAACCACACCGCCAACGGCCGCCAGCCCACCCAGCACTTCACCCCGTCCTACCTGCGGAAACGACTTTGCGCCCCGCCCTGGCCGGCCGGTGGCGCGGCTGGTACCGGTCGACGAAGGTCTCACGTTGCTGGACCGGCTGGTCGCTGAGGGGCGAGCGGTCGGGCCAGCCGGCGGCGGCCCAGTGCCGCTTCCGTCGGCGCTCGGTGATCCGGACATCAACGTGGCCGAGGAGTTGGCCGCCGACCGGGAAGACGGGCGCTGGTGATCTATCTGGACTCGGCGGCGGTGATGAAGCTGGTCCGCCTGGAAACGGGAGACCCCTGCCTTGGCTTGGCTGAATGCGCGCCCCGACGCGCCCTGGTGTCATCGACTCTCGTTGAGGTCGAGGTGCCGCACGCGCTGCGGCGCGCGGCGCCGCAGGCACTGGTAGGCGTGCCATCGGCGCTCGCTCGGCTCTACCGGTTGGAGATCGATGCCACTGTACGCGCGACGGCGGCTACCTTTGCCGAGCCGACGCTGCGAACGCTCGACGCGGTCCACCTCGCGACCGCGCAGCTGCTGGTCGCCGAGGCAGGTGCTGCGTTCGAGGCGTTCGTCAGCCATGACAAGCGGCTACTGGCGGCGGCGTCAGCCGTTGGGCTACCGACGGAGTGCCCAGGCGCCTGAGCGACCATGCGGTGCTGCCCATGACCGCCAGGTGACACGGGAAGGCGGCGGCAAGCTAGCCAAGGCCGACGCCGGAAGACTGTCTAGTGTGGAGTGTCCCCTCCGGCTGGACGAGGAGGCCGTTGGGGCTCGCGCTGGCCGGCCGGGGTGGTGGTGCGTACCCGTGCTCGATCGCTACCTGCGGTAGGACCCGCTCCATCCAGCCGGGACGCCACCAGTTGGCCCGGCCGAGCAGGGCCATCGTGGCGGGGACCAGCACCATGCGTACGACGGTCGCGTCCACGAAGATGGCGCTGGCCATGCCGACGCCGAGCATCTTGACCGTGACGTCCGGGTCGAGGGCGAAGCCGATGAAGACCGCCACCATGATGGCCGCGGCGCTGGTGATCACCCGGGCGGTGGCGGCGAGGCCCCGGACCACGCTGCCGTGCGGGTCGCCGGTCGCCATCCACTCCTCGCGCACCCGCGCCAGCAGGAAGACCTCGTAGTCCATGGACAGTCCAAACAGGATGGCGAACATCAGCACCGGCACCCAGCTGGAGACCGACACCGCATGCGGCAGGCCCACCAGGCGCGCACCGAGGTCGGACTGGAACACGGCGGTGATGACGCCGTACGCGGCGGCGACCGAGAGCAGGTTCATGACGGCCGCCTTGACCGCCACCACCGGGGCGCGGAAGAGGACGATGAGCAGGAACAGCGACACGGCTACGACGAACGCCACGACGACCCACAGCCGGTCGGCGAGCCGGCGGGAGATGTCGGCGAACACGGTCACCGTCCCGGTGACCATGGTGCCGGGCGGCAGCACCTCCGCGCGCAGCCGGTCGACCAGCTCGGTCGTGCGCTGGTCCTGCGGCCCGGTGAGGGGCTCTATGAAGATGACCGCCGCGTCACCGGCCCGGTTGCGCACCGGCGGTCCGATGGCGGCCACGCCGCGCTCGGCACGCAGGCGCCGGGCCAGGGTCTCGGGATCCGGGACCATGGCGAGGTCGACGGCCACCAGCAGCGGCCCGTTGGTGCCCGGCCCGAGCTCGGCGGACAGCAGGTCGTAGGCGTTGCGGGTGGTGTTCGACGTGGGCTGGCTGCCGGCGTCCTGGGGCCAGGTCCGCATCCCCAGGGCGGGCGCGGCCAGCGCCGCCAGCACCGCCGCTGCGGCGAGGCCCGCGGCGAGCGGCCGGGCCCCGACCCACTGGGCCCACTGCTCGGTACGGCTTCGCCGCTGCGGCCGGGGCGCCGGTGGCGGCTTCCGGGGTGCCCGGGGTGGCCGCCGTAGGCCGGTCCGGGGGTCTATGCGGTGGGCGGCGCGGACCACCGGGCGCTCGTCGCGGCGCAGGAGGCGGTTGCCGGCGAGTGCGCACAGCGCCGGCACCAGGGTTACCGCGGCCAGCATGACAGCGCTCACCACGGCGAAGGTGGTGTACCCGAAGGACGAGTAGGACAGCAGGCCGACGAGCCTGAGGCCGAACAGCGACACCAGGACCGTCGACCCGGCCACGACGACCGAGGCGCCGGCGGTCGCGGTGGCCTCAGCCGCTGCCGCCACTGTCGACAGTCCCCGCCGCAGGCCCTCGATGTGCCGGCTCACCAGCAGGAGCGCGTAGTCGATGCCGGCGCCGAGCCCCACCATCGAGGCGACCGTCGGCGCCGAGGTGCTGACGTCGGTGACGGCGGCGATCAGCCCGACGACCGAGAACCCGAGGCCGAGCCCGGCGAGCGCGACGACGAGCGGCAGCCCGGCGGCGACGAACGAGCCCAGGGCGAGGACCAGGATCACCAGGGCGGCGGCGAAGCCCACCGCTTCGGCCGTACCGTCGGGTCTGGTCCGGTCCTCTGGCAGCTCGCCGCCGATCTCGACCTGAAGGCCCGCCCGCTCGGTCGGCTTGGCCGCGGTGCGCAGCGCGTCTATCCCCTCCGAGCCCGAGAAGTCGGTGACCTTGATGTCGTAACGGACCTCGATCAGCGCGGTGTCGCCGTCGGCGGACAGCCGCGGCGGATCCACCATGGAGACACCCCGCAGCGCGCCCAGCCGGGTGCGCAGGCCGTGCAGCTGCGCCGGGTCCAGAGGCCGGCCGTCGCGTTCGTGCACGACGACCCGTGCCTGCGTCCCGGACATCTCCGGGAAGCGCTCGGCGAGGAAGTCGAGGCCGGCCTGGGACGGCGCGCCGGCTATCCGGTAGTTGTCGCGCGGCTCCCCGCCGAAGGCGCCGGCCAGCCCACCCACGGCCAGCAGGATGACGAGCCAGGCGCCGAGCGTGCGCCAGGGATGGACCGCAGCGGCCCAGCCGACGCGGCGGAGCAGGCGAGACACATGTCCTCCTCCAGCGGCAGTCGCGCGAAGCGGCAGACGCGCCGGGCGCGTGGGCGAACCGAGCGGGATGACGATACCGGCTACGCGCTCACGACTGTGCTGGCGCCCGCGACTGTGCTGGCGCTACAGGCCGGAGAGCCGCTGCCCGGCCCGGACCACGGCCATCGCGTGCCGGTCGCCGGGGCGCCGGCCCATCCGCTCGATCGGTCCGGAGACGCTGATCGCGGCGATCACCCGCCCGGTGCGGTCGCGGATCGGGGCGGAGACGCTGGCGACGCCGGCCTCCCGCTCGGCGACGCTCGCCGCCCAGCCGCGCCGGCGGACCTCGGCGAGGGTGCGGCCGGTGAACTTGCTGCGCGGCAGCAGCGGCATCACCGCCTCTGGCGGCTCCCACGCGAGCAGCACCTGCGCGGCGGAGCCGGCGGTCATCGGCAGGGCCGCGCCGACCGGCACGGTGTCGCGCAGCCCGCTGGCGCGCTCGGCGGCGGCCACGCAGACGCGCTCGTCGGCGCGGCGCAGGAACAGCTGGGCGCTCTCCCCGGTCGCGTCGCGCAGCGCGCCCAGCATGGGCTCGGCCGCGGTGAGCAGGATGTCCGGGGCGGCGTTGGCCAGCTCACCCAGGCGCGGGCCGGGCCGCCACCGGCCCTTGTTGTCCCGCACCAGCATGCGGTGCGTCTCCAGGGCCTGGGCGAGGCGGTGCGCGGTGGCCCGGGGCAGCTTGGTGCGGTCTACCAGCTCGGCCAGGCTCGCACCGTCGACGCAGGCCGACAGGATGACCACGGCCTTGTCGAGCACGCCGACGCCGCTGATACTCTGTCCCACAAGGCGAAACTATCTCCCAGATCTTAGGATGTCCAGATGGGGGGAGAGACCTCACAACGGGCCCGGCCAGGCAACGGACGGACGCTGCCGGAGAAGGTGTGGGACGCGCACGTGGTGCGGGCCGCGGACGGGGAGCCGGACCTGCTCTACATCGACCTGCACCTGGTCCACGAGGTGACCAGCCCGCAGGCCTTTGACACGCTCCGGCGGGCCGGGCGCCGGGTGCGCCGGCCCGACCTGACGCTGGCCACCGAGGACCACAACGTCCCCACCGACAGCCTCGCCGCAATCGCCGACCCCGTGTCGCGGACCCAGGTCGAGACGCTGCGGCGCAACTGCGCCGAGCTCGGCGTACGGCTGCACCGGCTCGGCGACGCGGACCAGGGCATCGTGCACGTCATCGGGGCCGAGCTCGGGCTGAGCCAGCCCGGGCTCACCATCGTGTGCGGCGACTCCCACACCTCCACCCACGGCGCGTTCGGCGCGCTCGCCTTCGGCATCGGCACCAGCGAGGTGGCGCACGTGCTCGCCACGCAGACGCTGCGCCAGCACCGGCCGCGCACCATGGCGGTGACGGTCACCGGCGAGCTGCCGGCCGGCACCACCGCGAAGGACCTGGCGCTGGCGCTGGTGGCCCGGCTCGGCACCGGAGGCGGGCGCGGCCACGTGGTTGAGTACCGCGGGCCGGCGGTCGAGAGCCTGACGATGGAGGGGCGGATGACCCTGTCCAACATGTCGGTCGAGTGGGGCGCCCGGGCGGGGATGGTCGCGCCGGACGACACCACGTACGCCTTCCTGGAAGGGCGCCGGCACGCGCCGTCGGGCGCGGCGTGGGAGGCGGCGCTGGACCACTGGCGGTCGCTGCGCACCGACGACGGTGCGGCCTTCGACCGGGAGGCCACCCTTGACGCGGGTACGGTGGCCCCGTTCGTCACCTGGGGCACGAACCCGGCCCAGGCGGTGCCGCTGGACGGCGTGGTGCCGGACCCGGCCGACCTGACCGACCCGGCCGAGCGGTCCGCGGCGGTGCGGGCGTTGGCGTACATGGGGCTGCGGCCCGGCACGGCCCTGCGCGACGTACCGGTCGACGTGGTGTTCCTGGGCTCCTGCACCAACGGCCGGCTGGAGGACCTGCGGGCCGCGGCCGGCGTGCTGCGCGGGCGCCGGGTCGCGCCCGGGGTACGGATGCTCGTGGTGCCGGGCTCGGCGGCGGTGCGCGCGGCGGCCGAGGCGGAGGGGCTGCCCGAGGTGTTCGCCGCGGCCGGCGCGCAGTGGCGCTTCGCCGGCTGCTCGATGTGCCTGGGCATGAACGCCGACACGCTCGCGCCGGGCCAGCGCTGCGCGTCCACCTCCAACCGCAACTTCGAGGGGCGCCAGGGCGCCGGGGGGCGTACCCATCTGGTGTCCCCACCGGTCGCCGCGGCCTCTGCTGTAGCAGGCCGGCTCGCCGCCCCCACCGACCTGCCCGGGGGCTGAGCCTGTGGAGAGGTTCACCGTGCACACCGGCACCGCCATGCCGCTGCCGCGTTCCAACGTGGACACCGACCAGATCGTGCCGGCGGCCTTCCTCAAGCGGGTCACCCGGACCGGGTTCGCCGACGCCCTGTTCCACGCCTGGCGGCAGGACCCGGCCTTCGTCCTCAACGACCCGGCGTACGCCGGGGCCTCGATCCTCGTGGCCGGGCCGGAGTTCGGCACCGGCTCGTCCCGGGAGCACGCCGTGTGGGCCCTGCGCGACTGGGGCTTCCGGGCCGTGCTCGCGCCGAGCTTCGGCGACATCTTCCGTGGCAACGCGCTCAGCGACGGGCTCCTGCCGGTGGAGCTGCCGACCCCCGCCGTGGCGCTGCTGTGGGCCCGGCTGGCCGCCGAACCGGTCCTGGCGGTCACCGTCGACCTGGTCCGGCGCGAGGTCCGTATCAAGGGCTTGACCTGGCCGTTTCCGCTTGAGGACTTCGCCCGGTGGCGGCTGCTGGAGGGCCTGGACGACATCGCGCTGACGCTGCGGCACGAGGCCGCGGTTTCGTCGTACGAGCGCGACAGGCCATCCTTCCTTCCGACTGTCACCTAGCCGTTTCCGCCTGCTCGGCATCCTCCGGGGGGCGGGAATCCGTTACGACACAACGGCTCTTTTCCGCCAGATGTTTGTGCCCGAGCGGCCAAGGGCATACCGTGCGCGCAGAATGGCTCGCGTGAGTCCATCTCAGGTACGGGAGGGAAGAAGTGAACAAGGCCGAGCTAGTTGAGGCGCTCGCGGGACGCCTGGGAGACAAGAAGGCCGCGACCGCTGCGCTCGACGCCGTCCTCGCAGAGATCCAGGCCCAGGTGACCAAGGGCGAGCGAGTCGCCATCACCGGGTTCGGGGTCTTTGAGAAGCGGGTGCGCGGGGCCAGAACCGCGCGCAACCCCCGCACCGGCGAGGCCGTGAAGGTGAAGAAGACGTCGGTGCCCGCGTTCCGGGCCGGCGCCAGCTTCAAGGACATGGTCGCCAGCGGCAAGGTGCCGAAGGTCGCCGCAGCCAAGAAGACCGCAGCCGGCGCCGCCAAGAAGGCGACCGCGACGAAGACCACGGCCGCCGCCAAGGCTCCCGCCAAGAAGGCGGCGGCGAAGACCACCCGTGCCGCGGCGACCACCGCGCGCGCGACCACCACCGCCAAGGCCGCTACCAAGAAGGCGCCGGCCCGCAAGGCCGCCAGCCGCTGAACCACAGGCTCCACGGGGGCGCCCGCCGTCAGGCGGGCGCCCCCGTCTCGTCACCCCCGTCCCATATGGACACCACCACCGCACCGCCGCAGCCGCCGCGAGCGGATGCTGCTAGCGGATCTAGCCGCCGCTGGCGGATCTAGAAGAGCTGTGCAGGGATAGCGTGCACAGCTCTTCTAGATCCGCCCTGGGGGAAGGGCGAGCTGCTCTGGGGGTGCGACGAGGGCGCCGCCGGTGCCGAACGAGAGCAGCCAGGCCCCGCCCTTCGGGGTCTGGTAACGATCCGCGGTGCCGGCCCCGGCCAGCGCGGCCAGGACCGGTGGGACCACCGCCCCCTGGCTGCAGACCACTGTGGACCGGGCGGCGGAGCAAGCCCGCAGCCGGCTGGCCGCCACGGCCACGGCGGTCGCCGTGTGGTCTGCCGCCGTGTGGTCTGCCGCCGCCGGCGCGGCGTCCGCCGCTGCCCCTGTACCGGCCTCCTCGGCGAAGGCGTCCTCGGCGAAGGCGGTGTCCACCTCGACGGTCAGGTCGAGCGCGGCGGCCAGCGGCGCCAGCGTCTGCACGCACCGCCGCGCCGGCGCCGACACCAGCCGCTCCGGCGCGAACAGCCCGAGCGTGTGGCACAGCGCGGCGGCCTGGGCGGTGCCCTCCGCGTCGAGTGGGCGAGCCGCATCCGGCCCCGGCCACGAACCCCGCTCACCGGCCGCGGCGTGGCGGACCAGGACCACCGCGCCCGCCAGCGGCGGCAGCTGCGCGTACCGGTCGAGCACCTCGGCGTCGTGCGGGTACGTCAGCAGGGACCGCGCCTCGGCCAGCGTCGCCCAGCGGATCTGGTCCACCTCGGGCCCTGGCGTGAAGCCGACCGAGCCGACGACCCGCATCGCCCAGAAGTCCACGACCTTGGGCACCCCGCGGGACAGGTAGCGGACCGAGGACAGGGACACCACGGGCGCCGCCCGCAGCCCCGTCTCCTCGCCGACCTCCCGGACCGCCGCGGCCAGCGGGGTCTCCCGGTCCAGCAGCTTGCCTTTCGGCAGCGACCAGTCGTCGTGCCGGGGGCGGTGCACCAGGCAGATCTGCAGCCCGGCTGGGGACTCGCGGCAGACCACGCCGCCGGCCGCGTGGATCCCGGTCACGGCAGCCACGCGGTCAGCCTCGGCCGGGTGGCCGCCCGCCACGCCTTGGTGAAACCGGCCCGGACCCGGCGCATCTGCGCCCGCTCCCGCTCCACCAGCCGCCCGGCGGTCACCGCGAGCAGGTGGTCATCCGGGTCCGAGCGGGCGATGGACAGCCACGCCTGCGCCGCCACGGCGGCGTCCCGGTGCTCGCCCAGCAGGTCCTGCACCCGGGCCAGAGCCGCACCGAGGGCAGTGGCGGGTGCGCCGGCCACGACGGCCGCCGCCTCCACGGCGTACCGGGCGTGCCTGCCGGTGGTCCGTACCGCGTGCCAGTGTTCGTCCGGCGCGGCGGCGTCGAGGTCGGCCGCGCCACCGATGCCCTGGCTCCCGTAGGCCAGCCGCCGCCACGGCTGCGCTGCCAGGCGGGGCAGCAGCTCGCCGGCGGGGCGTTCGGCGGCCGGGGTGAGCGAGGGCGCCTGCGCCGCCGCCACAAGATCGTCCACAAGCGACCGGTACCGCTTGGCGGCCAGCGCCTTCTCCAGCTCGGCGAGCGCGTCCTCGTGCCGGGCGGCGAGGTCCGCGTCGAGGCGGGCGACCGCCACCTCGTCCAGCGGCGCCAGCGGGTCGGCGGCCGCCGTACGGCGCAGCCGGGCGCGCAGCACCTCCGCGTCCCGCGCCGCGCCCAGCACGCCGTCCAGCCAGGCGAGCTCGTCGCGCAGGCGGTCGGCCCACGCCTGGTCCAGCAGCGGCGCGAAGGTCCGCAGGTCGCTGCGCAGCCGCCGGCAGCCGGCCCGCATCCGGTGCACCGGGGTGCCGTCGCCGCCGCTGCCAACACGGTCGCCGTCGTTGTCGTTGCTGGCGTTGGCGGGCTGGCCGAGCCGTACCAGCGGGTCCTGGTTGAGGATGCGGGCGACGTCGGTGCGCAGCACCGCGGTGATGGCCTCGCCGGCGCTCGCCCGCCGCCGCCTCAGCCGCGGCGGCGGTGGCAGCTCCGGTGGCGCCGAGGCGGCCGGGCCCAGCGCCCGCACATGCTTCGGGGTGAACCCGCCGCCGGTCGCCCCGGCCGCGCGCAGCGCGGCCTCCACCCGGTCCAGCTGCTCGCGGTCGCAGCCGCGCCGCTCGACCTCGATCTCGCGGAACCTCAGCTTGGTACGCCGCCCGTCGAGCACGCTCACCGTGTCGTCGGCCACCTCGGCGAGCACCCCGCCTGAGCCGTCCCGCAGCTCGTACCCCCGCCGCACGGTGCGCACGACGGCGGCCGGGGCGAGTGGGGCGCCGCGGTGCCAGACGGTGACCAGCGCCGCCAGCTCCGGTGGGACCGTGCCCGGCGCCGCGCGCCGGGAGATCTCCCGCCGGACGCCGGGCACCTGTGCCGGCAGCTTGACCGTCCACGGCGCCGGGTCACCGCGGCGGTAGCGCAGCGAGACACCGGCCCGGGCCAGCCTCAGGTCGGCGGTGTCGAAGTAGGTCGCCTTCAGCGTGGCCGGCGGCAGCTCGACCACCTGCCCGCCGGAGGGCAGGCACGGCGTGAGGTCGGGCACGGCGAACCCCGGGCCGGCCTCGTACTTGCGCTCCTCCTCGAGCATGGCCGTCACTGTAGGTCTCAGCCGCCGCGGCCCGCGGTCCGAGCCAGCAGCTCCTGCTGGAGGTCGCGGCCGGGCCGGCGGACCCAGGTGCCGTCGCCGGCGAGCTCGAACGCGGCGGTGCCCTCGCTCATCGACAGCTCGAACAGCCGGTCCAGCGCGGCCTGCGCGGCCGGGTCGGTGACCCGCACCAGGGCCTCCACCCTGCGGTCGAGGTTGCGGTGCATCAGGTCGGCCGAGCCGACCCAGAACTCGGGGTCCCGCTCGCCGCCCGCGCCCACGCGGGCGCCGAAGCGGAACACCCGGGAGTGCTCCAGGAACCGGCCCAGGATGGAGCGCACCCGGATCCGCTCGGACAGCCCCGGTATGCCGGGCCGCAGCGTGCAGATGCCGCGGACGACCAGGTCGACGTCGACGCCGGCCTGGGAGGCGCGGTAAAGGGCATCCACCACCTCCTCGTCGACCAGCGAGTTCACCTTGATCTGCACCAGCGCGGCGCCGCCCGAGCGAGCCACCTCGGTCTGCTGCTCGACGCGCTCCACGATCCCGCTGCGTACGCCGTGCGGGGCCACCAGCAGCCGCCGGTACGCCGTCTGGCGCGAGTACCCGGTCAGCACGTTGAACAGGTCGGTCAGGTCCGCGCCGACGTGCGGGTCGGCGGTGAGCAGCCCGAGGTCCTCGTAGAGCCGGGCGGTCTTCGGGTGGTAGTTACCGGTGCCGATGTGGCAGTAGCGGCGGATCTGGCCGCCCTCCTGGCGTACGACGAGCGCGGTCTTGCAGTGGGTCTTGAGCCCGACCATGCCGTAGACCACGTGGCAGCCGGCCTTCTCCAGGGTCCGGGCCCAGCCGATGTTGGCCTGCTCGTCGAAGCGGGCCTTCAGCTCGACCAGCACCACCACCTGCTTGCCGGCCTCGGCCGCGGCGACCAGCGCGTCGACGATCGGCGAGTCCCCGCTGGTGCGGTAGAGCGTCTGCTTGATGGCGAGCACGTGCGGGTCTGCCGCGGCCCGCTCCACGAAGCGCTGCACGCTGGTGGAGAAGGAGTCGTACGGGTGGTGCACCAGCACGTCGCCGTCGCGCAGGGCGGCGAAGATGCTGCGCCGGCCGTCGTCCGGGCTGCTCTGCACGTGGGTGCCGTCGACCTCCAGGAAGCTGGGGTGGGTGGCCGGCACGAACGGGCGGTCCTTGAGGTCGGGCCGGTCCACCTCCTCGTAGACCTGCCGCAGCGCGGACAGGTCGAGCAGGCCGGGCACCCGCACCACGTCGCGGCGGTCCATCTCCAGCTCCCGGCAGAGCAGCTCGACCACGTGCCCCGACGTGCCGGCCGCCAGCTCCAGGCGCACCGGCGGGCCGAAGCGGCGGCGGGCCAGCTCGCGCTCCAGCACCTGCAGCAGGTCCTCGTCGCGGTCCTCGGCGACCTCGAACTCGGCGTTGCGGGTGACCCGGAACAGGTGGTGCTCCACCGTCCGCATCCCGGAGAAGAGCTCGCCCAGGTGCGCCGCTATCAGCTCCTCCACCGGCAGGAAGCGGGCGCTGCGGGTGCCCCGCTCCACGGCGACGAAGCGGGGCACGTTGTTGGGCACCTTGACCCGGGCGAACAGCTCCGGACCCCCGTCCGGGTCGCGGACCACCACAGCCAGGTTCAGCGACCGCGAGGAGATGTAGGGGAACGGGTGCGCCGGGTCCACGGCCAGCGGGGTGAGCACCGGGAAGACCTGCTCCCGGAAGTACCGGCGCAGGTCGTCGCGGTCGGCGGCGGCCAGCTCGGGCCAGTGGACCAGCCGGATGCCCTCGGCGGCCAGCGCCGGGGCCACGTCGTCGGCGAAGCAGCGGGTGTGCCGGGCGACCAGCTCGGTGGTCTGCTCGGCGACCAGCTCCAGCTGCTCCCGTGGGGTCAGCTGGTCGGGGCTGCGCACCGGTATGCCGGCCTGCATCCGGCGCTTGAGCCCGGCGATCCGCACCATGTAGAACTCGTCCAGGTTGGACGCGAAGATCGCGAGGAACTTGGCGCGTTCCAGCAGTGGGGTCGCCGGGTCCTCGGCGAGGGCGAGGACCCGGGCGTTGAAGTCCAGCCAGGACAGCTCACGGTTGAGGAACCGGTTGCTGGGCAGCGCCGGTGGCGCGGCGAGCGTGCCGGCTTCGTCCGGGGTGACGGTCACCCCGCCATCATCACTCCCACCAGGCAGGTGCGCGCGCCGGTGTCAGTGCGGCAGGTGAGGGGGCTGGGCGCGGGCCGGTCAGGGCAGGGTGGGCAGGGTCACCCTGGTGACCGCGCCGGTGGCGTCCTGCTCGAGCTGCAGCCGCTGGCCGAACCGCAGCAGCCGCAGGCCACCCGCGTCAAAGGCGGCGGAGCCGAACTCCACCTGGGTGCCGTCGTCGAGCAGCACCGTGCCTGAGCGGCTCTCCGGGTCGTACGTCGCGACCGTGCCCTGCATGCGTGCACCGTACCCGGCCACCAGCGCCCGGGTGTGCCGGCCGACCCCGAGCCGTACCGCCGCGGCCAGGTCGGCCGCTGTGTCGACGTCGCGGCGCAGCGACGGCCACTCCCCGGCCAGCGCCAGCGCCCCGCCTGCGGTGTGGGCCGCGGCGGACCCCGGCCCGAACCGCGGGCACATCGCGACCCCGGCCGGCGCGGCGAGCAGCGTGGTGCCGGTGCCGGCCGCATCCGGCACGAAGGCCAGCTGGTTGGCGGCCTGCGCCGCGCGCAGGGCTGCGGCCAGCTCAGCGGCGCGCAGCGCCGGCAGGTCGGCGGTGAGTGCCGCCGCGGGAGCCGCGGCACGTCCCCCGGGGGGAACCCCGATGCCCGCGGGCTGGCGGCCCAGGCCGTAGAGCAGGGCCGCGTTCAGCCCGGCGTCGGGCAGGTCTGGTACGACATCCGCGCCCAGCCGGGCCGAGGCCTGCGCGACGAGCGGGTCGTCGGTGACCACCCGGGCGACGGCGACCTCGGGACAGTCGAGTGCCGCCGCGACCGTGTCCAGCGCCAGCGCGAGCGCCAGGCGCTCGTGGGAGACGGCCGGCAGCGCGCCGCGCAGCCGCGTCTTGCCCGCGCCCAGGCGTTTCACGGGCAGCACCACGGCCCATCCTGCGTCCGGCACGTGGCCCATTCTGCCGGCCGGTGGGGCCCTACCGGCTCTCACCGGATGGCGGGGCCGCCTGGCCGGTTGCCGCGGCGGCCAGGCATGATTCGCAGCAGGCGGATGCGGTAGGAGGGCGACCGTGGCAGGACGCAGGATCGGGTTCTGGCGGCGGCTCGCGGTGGTCGTCATCAAGCCGACGCTCACTCTCCTCACCCGCCGCAGCTGGCACGGCATGGAGCACGTGCCGCCGGCCGGCGGGGTGATCCTCGCCGCGAACCACGTGTCCCACGCCGACCCGTTGACCTGTGCCCACTTCGTCTACGACGCGGGGCGCTGGCCCCAGTTCCTCGGCAAGGCGAGCCTGTTCGAGGTGCCGGTCCTGGGCTGGTACCTGCGCCAGGTCCGGCAGATCCCGGTCTACCGCGGCACCGTCGACGCGGTGCGCGCCCTGCAGGCCGCGGTCGAGGCGGTGCGGGCCGGTGACGCCGTTCTCATCTACCCGGAGGGGACCACCACCAAGGAGCCGCAGCTGTGGCCGATGCGGGGCAAGACCGGGGTGGCCCGGCTGTGGCTGGCCACCGGTGCCCCGGTCGTCCCGATCGTGATGTGGGGCCCGCAGCGCATCTTCGACCCGCGTACCGCGCGGCTGCGGCTGCGCCCGCGCACGCCGGTCACTGTCGTCGCCCGGCCGCCCATCGACCTGTCCAAATGGGCTGGGGCGGCGCCCAGCACCAGCACGCTCTACGAGATCACGGACGAGATCATGCGGCGGATCACCGAGATCCTGGCCGAGGTCCGCGGCGATCCGCCGCCGTCCGGCTCTGCCGTCCCGGACGAGCCAGGCGCCCCGGACGACCGGGACGCCCCGGACGAGCCAGGCGCCCCGGATGCCGCGGCCGGTGGCGAGGTGGCGCGGTGAACGCGAACGACGGCGTGCGCGCCGCTGTGCTCGGCGCCGGCTCCTGGGGTACGGCCTTCGCCAAGGTGCTGGCCGACGCCGGCAACCAGGTGACGATCTGGTCCCGCCGGCCCGAGGTGGCGCAGGCGATCACCGAGCACCGCAGCAACGCCGAGTACCTGCCCGAGCTGCGCCTGCCGGACCTGGTGTCGGCCACCGCGAGCGCCGAGGAGGCCCTGGCGGAGGCGGAGATCGTGGTGCTGTCGGTCCCGTCCCAGACGCTGCGCGGCAACCTCACCGGGTGGACCTCGGCGGTACGCCCGGACGCCACGCTGATCAGCCTGATGAAAGGCATCGAGCTGGGCACCACCAAGCGGATGAGCGAGGTGATCTGCGAGACCGCCAGCGTGCCGGCCGAGCGGGTCGCCGTGGTGTCCGGGCCGAACCTCGCCGCCGAGGTGGCCCGCGAGTACCCCACCGCGACCGTGGTGGCGTGCACCGACACGTCCCGGGCCACGTACGTGCAGCGGGTGGTGACCACCCCGTACTTCCGGCCGTACACCAACGACGACGTGATCGGCTGCGAGCTGGGCGGCGCGGTGAAGAACGTGATCGCCCTGGCGTACGGCATCGCCACCGCGATGGGGCTGGGCGACAACACCAAGGCCACCCTGATCACCAGAGGGCTGGCCGAGACCGCCCGGCTGGGCGTGGCGCTGGGCGCCGACCCGTTGACCTTCGCCGGACTGGCCGGCCTGGGCGACCTGGTCGTCACGTGCATGTCGCCGCTGTCGCGCAACCGCACCTTCGGCGAGCACCTGGGCCGGGGGAAGACGCTGGAGCAGGCGCGGGTCGCCACGCGGCAGATCGCCGAAGGCGTGAAGAGCTGCCTGGCGATCCGCGACCTCGCCCGCCAGCACGGGGTGGAGATGCCGATCACCGAGCAGGTGGAGCGGGTGTGCCACGAGGGCGTGGACCCGAAGGTGGCCCTTTACACCCTGATGAGCCGGGAGACCAAACCCGAGTAGCGGGCGCTCAGTCGTACCGGAAGGAGAAGCCCGCGGCCCGCAGCTTCGCCGAGGAGACCGGCCGGGTCGTGGTCCGCACCTCGCCGGTGAAGGTGACCGGCGGCAGCCCCAGCTCCGCCGTGAGCTTGCCGAAGACCACATCCACAGTGGGCGGTACGACCGCGTCCGGAACCGCGTTGTAGACGCCGACCAGGTCGCGTCCTACGGCGAAGGCCGCAGCCGCCGCGGCGTCGCGGTAGTCGATGCGGTAGTAGAGCGCGTCCGCGGCGAACGGCACCTTGCCGTCGAGGTGCTCGTGGGTGAAGCGGATGAGGGCGGCGTCGTCGAGGTCGTCCGGGTGGCCGGTCACCTCGGGCAGGCGCAGCACCGCTCCGCGGCCGGACTCCAGCACGGTGCGTTCGGCGGTGCTGAAGCTCTGCGCGGCCGGCTCCAGGGCGATGCTCGCCGGCGCCCGCTCGTCGATCGGGTCGTCGCCCTGCTTGCCGCCACCAGAACCGTTGCCGGGTCTGCCATCGCCGTAGACCACGAACGACGACAGGAGCAACAGGCGCGGCTGTGCGAGCGCGACCGACCGGGTCACCAGCAGCAGCGTCCGCCGGAACTCGGCCGCCCGGTCGCGCCGGGAGCTGGCGAAGCGCAGCCGGGGCCGGGCGGCCAGCATCACCGCGTCGGCGTCGACCACGGCGGCGCGCAGCGCGGTCGCGTCGTCGGTGGGCACGACAAGGGCCTCGGCGCAGGCTCCGGCGACCTGGGGCAGGCGCGCGGGCGAGGACGTGGTGCCCACCACGTGATGGCCCGCCCGGCTCCACTGCTTGGCCAGCTCCAAGCCGATCGCGCCGCAACCGACGATGACGTATCGCACCGTACCTCCGTTCGATCTTGGCCAGTCTGGCACGGACAGCCGTTCGGTGGCATCAGACGACGGAGGTAGAGGAATCGTCGTCCGGATGGCTGACGATAGTGGCGTGAGCTCATCTTCGACGTACCGTGACGGAACTCGGTGCGTACACGCCGGCAGACTCTCCCCGCAGCCGGGCCAGCCGTTCCTGCCCGGGCCGGTGTTCGCGTCGACCTACCACCTCGACCCGGTCGCCGGGCCGCAGCCGGGCGTGGACGGCTACGGGCGTCCGGACAACGCGAGCCGGCGGGCGCTTGAGGCCGCCATCGGGGCGCTGGAGGGCGGTGGCGAGTGCCTTGCCTTCGCCTCCGGCATGGCCGCGATCTCCGCGGTCCTGTTCGCGCTGACCAGCCAGGGCGACACCGTCGTGGTGCCGGCGGACGGCTACTACCACACCCGGGCGGTGGCCCGCTCGGTGCTCGCGCCGCGGGGTGTGACGGTGCTCACCGCGCCGACCGCTGGGCCGTACCCGCCGCTGGCCGGGGTGCGGCTGGTGCTGCTGGAGTCGCCGGCCAACCCCAGCCTTGACGTGTGCGACCTGGTCGCGCTGTCGGGCGCGGCCCGGGCCGCCGGGGCGCTGGTCGCCGTCGACAACACCACCGCCACGCCGCTCGGGCTGCGCCCGCTGGACCTCGGCGCGGACATCGCGGTGGCCTCCGCGACAAAGGCGCTCTC
>DASRIS010000200.1:0-17445 GCA_035649895.1 Micromonosporaceae bacterium
GCCGTCGTCGACCACCGCGCGGTAGATCCACTCGTACCGCGGGTCGTTGCGGGCGGCGATCATCGCCAGGCCGTGCACGTGCATGTTCACCGCGAACGCCGTCGACCCACAGGCGGCCGCGAGCACCTGCTGGGCCCGGCACAGCTCGGCGAGCGAGGCGCCGCCACCGCCGTACTCGACCGGGACGGTCATCGCGGTATAGCCGGACCGGACGAGGTCGGCGAAGTTCTCCAGCGGGAACGTCTGCGCCGCGTCGTGCGCGGCGGCGCGCTCGGCGAACACCGGCGCCAGCTCTTCGGCCAGGGCCGTGTAGTCGCGGCGGGCGGGCGCGCGGACCGGCTCTGCGGTGGTGACGGTCATGGCTGCTCTACCTCCCTGGCCATGCCCTCGTGGCCCTCGCTCCGCTCGGTGCACTCGGTCATGGCTGTGCCTCCTTCGGTGGCGCGGACCCATCGCTGTCCGGCCCGGGCGGACCGGCGTCCAGCAGGAAGGCGGCCAGGCTGCGCACCGTGTCACCGCCTGGACCCATCGCCTGGGCCAGCCACGGGGTCAGGTCGGTCACGCCCTGGTCGCTGGTCAGCCGGTTCGCCAGCTCGACCAGATCCAGGGAGTCAAGCCCGAGATCCGCGGTCAGCGAGCAGTCCATGCCGATCTGCGCGGGGTCGAGGGCCGGCTTGACCTCGGTGAGATGGCGGGCGAGATAGACCACTGTCTGGTCGAGAGCCTGCATACACGCTCCGGTCGCCACAGAGTGTCCATGATGGAGATATGTCATCGGCCGGGGACGAGCGTACGCCATCGCTCCACTTCTGACTGTCCACAAACGTGGCGGCACGACGACATGTTGCTTGCTTGCTACAGCCGATGAGTTGTGCGTGTCGTACCCCCACCCCACGTCGCCTACGGCGATGGACGCGAGGACGCCTGCCGTGGTGGCGCGCCGCGGAGGAGGCCGGCGCCCAGGCCGACGTAGCCGGCGCCGAGCAGGAAGCCCAGCCAGTCCTCCAGCGGCATCGCCGGTTGGACCAGCTTCCAGGCGGCCACGAGGACGGTCCAGCCGCCGAGCGCGGCAAGCGCCCACCAGCCCAGCCGCCCGGTACGCCGGCGCAGCGCACCGCCGGCCAGGACGAGCCAGGCGCCGAGCAGCACCTCGGAGACGAGCCGGAGATCCTTGCCGATGTCCGCGGCCACGGTATGCACGGTGAGGACCGCCTCCGGCCCGCCGGCCGTACCCCGCTGCACGGCCTGCTGGTACGCGTCCGCGGTGACCGGGCTCGCGGCGAACAGGAACACCAGCCCGACCAGGGCGATGACCACCGAAGCCGTGCCCACGACCGCGGCGGTACGCATGCCCAGGTGCTCCCCCAGCAGCAACGCCTGCGACAGCAGGTAGAGCAGCCACATGCCCTGGTACATCCCGCGGTGGCGGTCCACCCAGGGCAGCAGGGCGGCCGGGTCGTCGAACATGTCGACCGAGAGCCCGGCCGAGCCGAGCACCACGAACAGGTAGGTCCCCATGGCGAAGAACGCCACACCGGCGGCTGCGGCGAAGGCTCCAGCCGCCCTGGGCCGGCCCGGCTGGGTCGGCGACTCGGATGCGTCCATGCCGGTCAATCCTGCACCAGCACTGCCGCCCCGTTGACCCGGTCCGCGGCGAGGTCGGCGAGGGCCCGGTCCGCCGCGTCGAGCGGGTAGCCGGTGACGGCCACCCGGAACCGGTGGCGCGCCGCGAGGTCCAGCAGCTCCCGCCCGTCGGCCCGGGTGTTCGCGGTGACCGAGCACAGGTTGCGCTCGTAGAAGAGGTGCCGCTGGTAGTCGAGCACGGGCACGTCGGTCAGGTGGATGCCGGCCACGGCCAGGGTGCCACCGCGGTCGAGCGCGGCCAGCGCCACCGGCACCAGGTCCCCCACCGGGGCGAACAGGACCGCCGAGTCCAGCGGCTCCGGCGGTGCGTCGTACGCGCCGGCGGCGGAGGCGGCGCCGAGCTCCAGCGCCAGCTCCCGGGCCGCGGTGGACCTGGTTAGCACGTGCACCGTGGCGCCTTCGGCGAGCGCCACCTGGGTCGCCAGGTGCGCCGACGCCCCGAAGCCGTAGACGCCGAGCCGGCCGCCGGGCGGCAGGGCGGAGCGGCGCAGCGCCCGGTAGCCGATGATCCCGGCGCAGAGCAGCGGGGCTAGCTCGGCGTCGTCGTACCCGTCCGGCAGCCGGTACGCGAAGCCGGCCGGCACCGTCGCGTACTGCGCGTAGCCGCCATCGGCGTCCCAGCCGGTGTACTCCGAGGACGGGCACAGGTTCTCGTCGCCGCGCCGGCAGTACCGGCACTGCCCGCAGGTGTGCCGCAGCCAGGCGATGCCGACCCGGTCACCGACCGCGTAGCCGTGCACCTGCGCGCCGGTCCCGGCCACCTCGCCGACCACCTCGTGGCCCGGGACCACGGCTGGCCGGTGGACCGGCAGGTCGCCCTCTGCCACGTGCAGGTCGGTACGGCACACCGCGCAGGCGGTGACCCGTACCAGCAGGTCCTCCGGACCCGGCCGGGGCACCGGCCGGCGGGCCAGGACCAGCGGCCCGGTGCTGACCGGACCCGGCCGCCGTACCTCCCAGGCGATCATCGTCATCGCACGACCCCTCTCCGGTCCGCCGCTCGGCCACGGTCAGCGTGCCGCATCTTGTGGGCCAGCGGGCTGGTGAGCTTGTGCAGCCCGTCGTGTCGCAGGTTGCCCCCACCCGCGGCTAGCGCCTAGCGGAGGTCCGGTCCGTAGACCCAGAGTGCTGCGGTGGTCAGGTCCTGCGGGTAGTGCGTTGCCCGTCGTCGCCGTGACACGTAGGTCCTTGCTCCACCGCCGCTTTCCTTCACGTGGCAGGCGCCTTCGCAGTCCGCGCCGTTGTGGCATGTCCCAGGTCGCATCACCGTAGTGGCCAGGTTTACAAGCATCCTCCGCAGGCCGGGACTGGGCTGTGCGCGCGAAGCTGCCGGGGTCGATCTGCTCTCAGGTCCACTGTAGAAACGCTTAGGCAACAAAGGATCCACTATAGATAGTGTCGAACAAAAGTACTAGAATAGAAGGCATGCGGGCAGCGGTGGCGACGAAGGTCGCCGACGAGGTTGAGGTGGCCGCGCTGCACCGGCGCGCTGCGCCGCGCCCTGGTGCTCCGCGATGGCGGATGTCAGTTTCCCGGCTGTGACCGGCCGGCGAAATGGTGCCAGGGCCACCACATCAGGCCGTGGGCCGACGGCGGCCCCACCACCCTCAACAACGTCGTACTCGTCTGCACCTTCCACCACCGCCTGCTCCACCACGACGACTGGACCGTCCACATCACACCCGACGGACGACCCGAGCTCACCCCACCGGCCTGGGTCGACCCCACACAACGACCACGCCGAAACCACTACTGGCCGCGACAGTGACGATGACGGCAGGAGACGTACGGTCTTGAGCCGCCGAACGGACCGTGGCAGGTAGCCAGTGCCTCACCGCAGCCGGGGAGCCAACCGCCCACGGACAGCCTCGATAGGCCACCCGGATCCGCGTGGTGCCGGCGGCGAGCGAGCTTGCGGGTGGGCTCGCAGGATCAACCAGGATCAACCAGCACGCCCGACGGCTGGTACCGGAAGCTTGCGCGAAAGACCCGGGCCTGCGCGAAAGCCGTGCTGAACAGGCCCCAAGGGGAGGCGGCCGGCCGGCCTTGGGGGAAAATAGGGCCATGAAGGCACAGCTCGGCGATCGGCTCGTCCTCGAAGGCGCCCACGTCGGCGACCGCAGGCGGATCGGGGTCATCATCGCGCTCCGCCGTGAGGACGGCACTCCCCCTTATGTCGTGCGTTGGCTCGACAGTGGCCAGGAGTCCCTGGTCTACCCCGGTTCGCAGGGGCGTATCGAGCCGGGGAACCAGGACCCGTCCGGGACCGTGGACCTGCCCAGCTCGCAAAGCTGAGCAGCTGCGGCTGAAGGCCGGCCCGGCGCTCGGCCGACTGGACGCCGGGCCGGCCCCATAGGCGGCGGGTGGAGCATTAGGACGCCTCGGTACGCCGTCAGCAGGCTGGTGTGCCTCCGCAGAGCCGGAGCGCGGGCCCTGCGGCCGAGCTCCTGCGCTGCCGCGCTGCTGCGTTCCGGCTTGGTGAAGAACTCGGTGAGGAGATCACCCTGCCGGACCAGCACGTGCTTGGCGGTGAATCCGTCGCCGTAGTCGGCTTGGACCAGCAGCGCGTCCTGTCCGGCAAAGCGCTGCGCCACGATCCTGACCGACCTCCCGCCGCCCGGCCGACACGAGCTCACCCGGGCACGCACCTGGTCGAGGTACCGGGCGGCATCGCCGGGCCGGTAACGGGCCACGTACTGCGCCAGCAGGTCCTCCGCCTCCGGCGTGCCGCGGCTCAGCGTCCGGTCCCGGCGCGCCGGTCTGCGCTGCCACATCAGCGACAGGCAGATCGAGCAGGTGGTACAGAATGATCGCTTCCCGCTCTGGTACAGGCAGCTTCTTCAACGCCGCGACCAGCGCCACCGTGTCCTCGTTCAGCGGCGGGGCCGCCGGGTCGGCGCCGTGCCGGCGGTACGCGATGACCCGGTTCCTGGTCTTGCGCCACCGGTTGAGAACCAGGCGGTACGTACGCCTCCTGGGCGGCGTCCTGTGCCCTTCTATGGCAACACCCGCCAGCCCGGCGTCCGGTTGGCTCCGGCGTCGACCAGGTTCCCACCCGCCGAACGGATGGCCGCTGCGTAGCGAGTCCTGTATGGGGGTCGAAAGTCCCGCACGCGGCGGTCGACCGGCTCTGCCCGCCGCGCCGGGAGAAGCCGTCGAATAGGGGTGACAAAGAGGAGACGAGAGAGGACGTGAACCGATGACCACGCTGACCACCCGTCCTGCGGCCAGGGTGAAGCCCATAGTGACCGGCGAGGTCGCCACAGCCGTGCGGGAGGCGCCCGCGGCCACCATCCGCGAGACCACCAGCCAGGTCGTCACCAGGTACGTGTGGGCCGGGCTGCGCATCGCGCTCGGCTGGATCTTCCTGTGGGCCTTCCTGGACAAGCTCTTCGGCTTCGGCTTCGCCACGCCGGAGGCCCGTTCATGGATCAACGGCGGCCACCCCACCCAAGGGTTCCTGCGCAACGCGACCGGCCCGTTCGAGGGCTTCTACCACGAGATCGCCGGCTCGGCCTGGGCGGACTGGCTCTTCATGACCGGCCTTGCGGGCATCGGCATCGCGCTGGTCGCGGGCGTCGGGATGCGGGTCGCCGCGGTCACCGGTGCCATCCTCATGGTGATGATGTGGACCGCCAGCCTTCCGCTGGACAACAACCCGTTCATGGACGACCACCTCATCTACGCCGGCCTGCTGGCCGCGCTCGCCCTGGTGGGCGCGGGCCGCACCTTCGGGTTCGGCCGGCTCTGGGAGAAGACCGCCCTCGTCAAGCGGCTGCCCTGGCTCAAGTAGCCGGCGGCCCGGCGAGCAGCCGGCCGATCCCAGCCCGCGTCCCCGGTCGCCACGTGGCGACCGGGGACGCGGCATGTCCGCGGCCACGTCGCCAGCCGGGCGCCCGGGCCACCGGCGGTCACGGCAGCGGCTGGGCCTCCCGCACCGCCCGGGCCAGCCGTTGCAGCGCCGGCCCGGGCTCCACACCCAGCTCCCGGGAGAGCACCCGGCGGCACCGCAGGTACGCGACACAGGCGTCGGCGCGCCGGCCGGCCCGGTAGAGCGCGAGAATCTGCTGCTCGGCGAAGCGCTCGTGCAGCGGGTGGGCGGTGACCAGCTCGTCCAGCACCGGGAGCAGCTCGGCGTGGCGCCCCAGCGCCAGCTCCACGCTGATCTGGTCCTCGTACGCCAGGAGCCGCCGCCGGTCGAGCAGGGCGGCGGTGGTGCCCAGCCGGCCGATCCCGGCCACGTCCGCGAGCGAGGCGCCCCGCCACAGCGACACCGCGGCCCGGTAGTCCCCCGCCGCCTGCACCAGCAGGCCCGCCCGCCGGGCGGCTCGGGCCCGGCTCACCAGCCGCTCGAACTCGGCCAGGTCGAGCTCTTCCGGCCCGACCGACATCTGGTAGCCCGGCGGTCGTGACTCCAGCCGGGCACCGACCAGCCGGCGTAGCCGCCACACGTACACCTGGACGTTCTTGCGGGCCGTGCGCGGCGGCGCCTCCGCCCACAGGGCGTCCGCGATCTGGTCCACCGAGACGACCCGGTTGGCGTGCAACAGCAGCAGTGCGAAGACGGCCCGCTGCTTGGCCGGGCCTACCTCGGTGCGCTGCCCGTGGGTCCACAGCTCGACCGGACCCAGCAGCCCGAACCTCATCCGTTCGCCCCTTGCTGAGCTGGCGCGCCGTCACGCGCAGTCTTAATCGAAGAATACCAATTCTTGGGGGCGGCCAGGGCGTTGCCGCGTTTACCGCGCACATACCAGTTGCAGAACGCGGTGCCGGAGCGTCCTTGCGTGACGTCCGGTGCACCCGCCGGGCGGGCACGACACCACCGGCAGGGGGTAGACGATGCTTAGACCACGCGCACGCCACGGCGGTGCCGCGCTGACCACGCTCTGCGCGGCGGTGCTGGCGCTGGCCTGGCTGGGGCCGGCGCCAGCGCTGGCACAACCGGCCCCGGCTCCGGCACAACCGGCCCCGGCGCTGGCACAACCGGTCCCGGCCGGCCAGGAGATCCACACGGTACGGACCGCCGCCCGCAGCTTCGCCGTCCACGTCAACGGCGTCGCGCGGGCCACGGTGGAGGTCAGCGACCCGGCGTACACCGTGCGGGCGGTGCTGAGCGCGGACGGGCGTACCGCCGCGGTCATCCCGGACTTCACCGGCTACGCCGGCAGCGAGCTGCGGCTGCTGGACGTGGCCAGCGGCCAGACCCGCACGGTGGCCCGCGGGGAGGTCACCTCCGCCACCTTCTCCGCTGACGGCCGGCTGGCCTACGCCCGCCTGGGCGGCGAGGTCCTCACCCACTCGGGCGCGGCCGGCAGCACGGTCCACGGCACCGTGGCCGGGCGGGCGCCCGAGCTGCTCGGCTGGGCCTCCGGCGGCACCGCGCTGCTGGTGGCGCACCGCGACGCGGCCGCCATGGTGGCCTCGCTGAGCCGCTTCGACCTGGCCACCGGTGCGCTGGCCCCGGTGCTGGCCAGCAACCCCGCAGCCGGCTTGGTCTACCGCGACTTCCGCCTCGCCACGGTCGGCGGTGTGCAGCGCGTCACCGCTGTCCGGGCCACGCACAGCTACCCGTGCGCCGGGCGCGACTCCGCGCTGGTGCTCGCCGACGAGCGCGGCGCGGTGCTGCGTACGGTCGGCACCACCACCGACTCCTACCGGTCGGCGGTCTGGGGCTCCGACGGCCGGGCGGTCGCGTACGAGCTACAGGCGTGCGTGGCGGCCGGGCAGAAGGCCCGGGACCGGGGCGCGGCGCTGCGCCGCATGTCCACGGTCAACGGGGTCTACGTGCGCGACCTGGCAACGGGACGGGCCCACCGGGTGGTCCGCGGGCTGTCCCACAGCTTCCCGCTCGCCGGCTTCGCCGCCGGTGCGGTCCGGCTGGCCTCGGACCGGCTCGGCGTGCGCACCGCACCGGCCACGGCCGTGGACGCCCTCGCCGCGGACCGGCTCGACGCCGCCGCCGACGGTCCGTCGACCCAGGCGAAGATCTTCCCGTCCAACTTCATCCACCAGCTGTGGGACACCGCCGACGACTTCAACGGCAACTCCGCCTGCGGCCCGACCAGCGCGGTGATGGACCTTGCCGGCTACCAGCTCGCCAGCGAGTTCGGGGTCTGGGTGAGCTCGCCGTACGGGCACTGGTCGCCGTACGGCGGCTACGTCAGCAGGGTGTACAGCGCCTACGGCACCACCTACAACGCGTACGGGCCCGACCCGAACTGGAACTGGTTCGCCGGCGCGTACGGCTGGATGGTCGACAACCCGAGCGTGGGCACGATCCACTACTGGCTCACCGACTTCCTCGACCGGCACGTGGCCTACCCGATCGCCCAGGCCAGCAACCCGAGCCCGGCCTGGATCCGGGCGCAGATCGACGCGAACCTGATGGTTGTCGTCAGCGGAAACTTCGTCTACGGGCGGTACGGCCACATCGCGCTGATCACCGGCTACACCGACGACGGCCGGTTCTACGTCAACGACCCGTACGGCGCCGGCACCGACGGCAGCTACGACGGCAAGAACACCATCTACACCCTGGACTACATGCGCGGCTGGGCCTTCTGGGCCGCCTGAGACAGGGGACACCTGAGAGAGGACATCTGAGAAGGGACACCGCAGATGAGACTCCAGAGACGCCGCCTGCGTACGGCGATGGTGCTGCTGGCGGCCCTGACCGCAATGGCAGCGCCGGTGCTGGTCGCCGTGGCACCTCCGGCCGCGCTCGCGGCGACCGGGGCAAGAGGCGCCGGCACGGCCACGCCAGCGCCGGGCGTCGAGGGACCCGCCATCCAGGCCACCGAGCGCTCGATGCGCTGCGCCCGCGCCGCCCAGGCGGCCGGCTGGAGCGGCGGGCCACTGGTCACGGCGGTGGCGATCTCCCTGGCCGAGTCGTGGTGCACCGCGAACGCGGTACACAGCAACCCGCCGAACGCCGACTGCCCGTACGGCTCCCTTGACCGCGGGGCCTGGCAGATCAACAACTGCTACCAGTCGTGGGTCTCCGACAGCTGTGCGTACGAGCTCTACTGCAACGCGAGGGCGGCGCACACCATCTACGGCTGGTCCGGGTGGACCCCGTGGACGACGTACCTGAACGGGGACTACCTCGACTACTGGGCGGAGGCCCAGGCCGGGGTGAACGCGATCGGCGGCGGGGCGATCTACGGCACGGTCAACACCGGCGGCGGCTCGCTCTACATCCGCTCCGGCCCGTCCACCTCGTACCAGGTGGTGGGCTCGGTCGCGAACGGGGCCACGGTGCGCATCTACTGCCAGACCCGCGGGCAGTGGATCTACAGCGAGGTCTACCAGGTCTGGACCGACCTCTGGGACCGGATCGGCACCGGTCAGTACGTGACCGACGCGTACGTCTACACCGGCAGCAACGGGCAGGTGGCACCCAGCTGTTGAAATGGGGGCCTCCAGCCGCTAGGCGCGACAGGTGGGCGGGGGCGTCCGGCTGGCGGAAGGCGTCCGGCTGGGGGGAGGCGCCCGGCTGGCGGGACGGCACCGGCCACCTGCCCCGCCAGCCGGGTCCCCATGCCGGAGGTCCCGGCCCGCCGCTCGCGCGGCACGCAGCCGCCGGCCTGCACTAGCGTGAGGCGGTGGACAGAGACCGCGACCTGGATGTGGTTGTCTTCGGCGCGACCGGGTACGTGGGCCGGCTGGTCGCCGAATATCTTGCCGGGCACGCACCACCTGAGGTGCGGGTCGGCCTCGCCGGGCGGTCGGCGCAGCGCCTCGCCAGCCTGCGCACCCGGCTGGGCGGCGCAGCCGCCACCTGGCCGCTGCTGGTGGCCGACGCGGCCGACCCGGGCTCTCTCGCCAAGCTCGCCCAGGCCACCCGCGTCGTGGCCACCACCGTGGGCCCGTACCTGCGGCACGGGCTCCCTCTGGTGGAGGCGTGTGCCACCACCGGCACCGACTACGCCGACCTCACCGGCGAGGTGCTCTTCGTCCGGGACAGCATCGACCGCTACCACGCCCTGGCCACCCGCACCGGGGCGCGCATCGTGCACTGCTGCGGCGTTGACTCGGTCCCCTCGGACCTCGGGGTGCTCCTGCTGCACCAGGCGGCCCGGGCCGACGGGGCCGGCGAGCTGACCGGCACCACGCTGGTGGTGCGGGCGTTCAAGGGCGGCTTCAGCGGAGGGACGCTGGCCAGCGGCAAGGTCGAGCTCGACGAGATCCGCTCGAGCAGGCACCGCCGGCGGGTCGTCGCCGACCCGTACGCGCTCAGCCCCCAGCGCGACGCGGAGCCGCAGCTGGGCGACGAGCGTGACCTGGCGTGGGTCGAGCACGACCCCGGTCTGGGCATCTGGACCGGCCCGTTCCTCATGGCGGGCATCAACACCCGGGTCGTCCGGCGCAGCAACGCCCTGCAGGGCTGGGCGTACGGCCGGCGGTTCCGGTACCGGGAGGTGACCGGCTTCGGCACCGGCCCGGCGGCCCGGCTGCGGGCCGCGACCACCGCCGCCGGCCTCGGCGCGCTGCGGGCCGGGCTGGCCTTCCGGCCGTCCCGCGCGCTGCTCGACCGGTTCCTGCCGGCGCCCGGCGAGGGACCCAGCGAGGAGACCCGCCGCACCGGCTTCCTCCGCATGGACATCCACGCGGGTACGGCGACCGGCGCGCGCTACCGGTGCCGGGTCGCCGCGCAGGGCGACCCGGGCTACGCCGCCACCTCCGTGATGTTCGGCGAGACCGCGCTCTGCCTGGCGCTGGACCGGGACCGGCTGCCGAGCACGGCCGGCGTGCTCACCCCGGCGACCGCGCTCGGCAGCGCACTTGTCGACCGGCTCCGGGCGGCCGGCCAGACGCTCACCGCTGAGCGGACCGGCGGGTAGCCACGACCGCCGCGGCCGCTTCACCGTGCCGCGTTGGTCCGTGGACGATCGTGCTCGGCGCACCCGACGCCCGCGATCTGGCGGCGTTCTACCGCCGGCTGCTCGGGTGGGGGGTGGTGCAGGACGAGCCCGGCTGGGTCAAGCTCGGCGCGCCGGAGGGCGGCCCCGGGCTGTCGTTCCAGACCGAGACCGGGTACGTACGCCCGGCCTGGCCGGCTATGACGCCTGCCCCGCGGGCCCGGCCGTCAGCTCAGCGCCTGCACGGCGGGGACGGTCAGCCCGGCCAGGTCGTCGAGCACGAGCCGGGCGCCGGCGAGCGCGTCCGGGTCGGGCGGGTAGCGCGGGTGCGGCACGGCCACGACCACCGCACCGGCGGCGTGGGCTGAGCGCAGCCCGTTGCTGGAGTCCTCCACCGCCACGCAAGCCGCCGGCGCCACGCCGAGCTTGCCCGCCACGGCCAGATAGACATCTGGCGCCGGCTTGCCGCGGCTGACCTCCTCTGTGGACACCGTCACCGCGAATGCCGACGACAGCCCGCTGGCGTCGAGCACCTGGTCGATCAGGGGCCGGGCAGAGGAGCTGGCCAGCCCGAGCGGCCACCGCTCACCCATCCGCCGCACCGCCTCGACCGCGCCGGGCAGCAACGGCAGCCGGGTCCGGTAGGCGGCGCCGACCCGTTCCACCACGACCGCGGCCACCTCCTCCGGGTCAGCACCCACGCCCAGCTCCCGGCTGAGGTAGCCGGCCCACTCGGGCGTGCTCATGCCCATGATCCGCCGCTGGCTGTCCGGCAGCCACCGGCCACCGCGCTCGGCAACGTAGGACCTGCGTACCTGCTCCCAGACCGGCTCGGAGTCGACCAGCACCCCGTCCAGGTCGAAGATCACCGCATCCACCACAGCACCATCCTCCTCCCGGGCACCGACCGAGCTGGCGCATCCTGGCCAACACCGGCCGCCGGCCCGAGGTACCACATTAGACTGCCGCCATGACAGCGCTGTATCTACACAGGTTGCTGGTTGTCACCGCGTTGACCGCGCTGTCTGTGGTCGCACCGGGTGCCGCCGGCGTGGCGGTCGCCGCGGACTGCACCCGTACGCACACCGGCAGGGTGCCACTGGACGACCTCGGCTCCGGCACGTACCTCGGCCGGCAGGGCGGCCTCTACCCGGATGGCGTGAACACCCGCCCGGCAGCGCACGACCAGGCGGGCATCGCCCTGGCCACCAACCAGGTCGTCCCGCGCAACGCCGCAGGGCAGCCCGACCCGGTCTCCGGCAAGGTCGTGCTGCTGTCCATCGGGATGTCCAACACCACCCAGGAGTTCCAGCGGTTCATCCAGGTCGCCGCGGGCGTGCCCGGCCGGGACCCGCACCTCGTGGTCGTGGACGGCGCGCAGGGCGGCAAGGACGCGGTGGCCTGGTCCAGCCCGACCAGCACCACGTGGACCGTCGTGGCGCAGCGCCTGGCCGCCGCCGGGGTGACCGCCCAGCAGGTGCAGGTCGTCTGGCTCAAGCAGCAGATCAGCGGCGACGCGCTCGGCACGTTCCCGGAGGGGGCGCAGACGCTGCGCGACCGGCTGCGCGACATCGTGACCATCGCGCGGGCCAAGTACCCGAACCTGCGGGTCGCCCACCTGTCCAGCCGCACGTACGGCGACTACCACGGCGCGCAGCGCGGCAAGGGCGCGTACGAGTCGGCGTTCGCCGTGAAGCTGCTCATCGCCAACCAGATCAGCGGCGACCCGCGGCTGAGCTACACGGGCACGAGCCCGGTCGCACCGTGGCTGGCCTGGGGGCCGTACCTGTGGGCCGATGGCCTCGGCGCCGACGGCGTGCCCGGCGGCATACCTGGCCGCAGCGACGGGCTCGAGTGGGCCTGCGGCGACTTCCAGACCGACGGCATCCACCCCTCCGCGTCCGGCAAGGACAAGGTGGCGGGGGCGCTCGTCGAGTTCTACACCAGCGACACCACGGCGACACCATGGTTCCTCGGCTAGCTCGAACACAGCGGTCTCCACGCCGGCCCTGCGCAGGCCCGCCACCAGACCAGCCGTCCGCTACCCAGGCCACGGCCGTGCAGACCGCCACACCACAGGCACCCAGCAGGCTGTCCGCCCTGGCGGCGCCTCAGTCTGCTTCCTCGGGCCCTACCTGAACGAGTGCCGGCTCGGCACGGCCGGCACCTACACGGTGACCGTGTCGCTCTACTTCCCGACCGGGAGCAGCAGCTACACCCTCTCGGTGGAGTCGATGCGGGCGCCGTCGGAGTGCGCCAACCTTCCGGAGAGCTTCTTCTCCCTCGCCTCGGACGGCCGTACCGGCACTCTGCCGGCCGGCCTGGCGGCCTACTGCTACAAGTTCAACCAGCCCACCGGCACCGTGCTGCACCTGGCGGCCGTCTGCTTCTCGATCCCCGCCGACCAGCACGCCGCCCGGGAGACCTTCACCTGGCGGCGGACCTCGGGCACTGGTGACGCCCGCATGTCGGTCTTCAGCGAGGAGGGTTACCGGTACTGCGGCCCGACCGGCTACTACGTCGAGCGTACGATCATCTGCTGGCGCCTGGTAGGGGGCCGGCCCGTCACCCTCGCCGGCCGGCAACGCATCACGCCGACGCTGCCGGTGAGCGGCCGCCGCAACAGCTAGACCGCGCCAGGGCCACCGCTCGCCTGGACAGCAGGGCTCGCAGGATGAGGCTTGCCTTCTCCAGCAACCCTTCGGGTAGGCGGGTACCACCGATCGTGACGCCAGCCGAGCCGCACGAGCCCGCGAGACAAAGTGGCCGTAACGCCGATCTGGATGAGCGGGTGGCACAGTGCGGTGGTGGCCCGCGCGTACGGATACCCGCGGTCGTCGGGGTCCGCGACGCCACCACCCAGATCACCACCGGCAGCGGGTCATAGCCGGCGGCACCGCCGGCATGGTCTGCATCGGCTGACCGTGCCGGTCCACGCGCGGTGCGCCGGTTGCGGCTACTGGCAGTGCCAGACCACCGCGTGGATGGTGCCGGCGGCGTCATCGGCCTGGCCCGCGATGGTCCGGCCGTCGTCGCTGAGAGTGGTGGGGATGTTGGTCAGCTCGTTAGGGCGGTGGGTGGCCAGGTCGGGCAGGACCAGCAGCCCGGCGTCGGAGAGGAAGGCGGCCCTACCCTGCCGGTCGGTGCCGACCTGCCAGCCGAGCTCGTTGGCGGTGCTGGCGCGGATGTTGAGCTCGGCGAAGACGCGGACCTCGCCGGTGCGCACGTTCCACCGCACCGCGCTGGGCTCCCCCATCGGTGTGCCGCTGAGCACGCCGGTGGCCCAGCCATTGCGGATCGAGTACACCCGGGCGCCGGCGGGCGCCACGCCGTTGACCTTAGGCAGGGGCAGGTCGCGGTGCGTACCGTCGGGGAGCCATACGTGCGCACGGCGCTCGCCCAGGTTGCCGACGACCGTGCCGTCCTCGTCGATGTCGTACGCCTCGCCTCTTGGGGCGCCGGCCGGCAGCGGCAGAGCCACCGCGGCGGTGGTCGGCGACGGCCAGACAACCGGCCATCCCCGCTCACCGTCGACGCCCGCGATCCGGCCCGTCTCGTTGATCCCGTGCGCCAGTCCGGACCGCACACCGGGCAGCTTCGCCAGCGTGCCGTCGCGGTACGCGTATGGCACGGCCCGGACACCGTCCGCACCGGCAGCCACGCGCTCGTAGGTGAACCCCACAGCGACTCCGCCGGTAGTGACGTCGGTAAGGGTCGCGTCTGAGCCACCCAGCGCGATCTTCGTCGCCTGGCCGTCGCGCCACAGGATGACCTGGTAGTCCTTGCCGCGCGGGTAGGACCTGCCGACGATGATCCGCCCGGTCGGGTCGGCGCCGGTGACCAGTGCCATGTCCACCCCGTCCGGGACCGGCAGCCGCCGGATCGCGCAGCTGGTCGGTGGCGCGGGTGCCGGCGCACTGGTCGACGCCGCCGGCGGCGCGGGAGCGCCGCTGGTGGCGACCGCCTGGTTCGTGGGCGCCTTCGACGGGTCGGCTCGGTCGGTGTCGCGCAGCGTGCCTGCGGCGAGCGAGGTACCGGTCAGCGCGAGCGCGGCGACCACCGCGACCGAGGCGTACCGGACGGTACGGCGCCGCCGGTGCCGTCGCCGGCCCTCGCGCACCGCTCGTTGAATGTCGACTGTGCACGGTCCGTTCGGCTCGTGGTCGAGCGGGCCGAGCAGGATGGCGCCGTCGTCGTCAAACGTGTTCATCGGCTTCTCTTTCCCGGGCTGGCCACGCTCGCCTGGTTGCTGACCAGGCGGCGCAGCGTGGCAAGCCCGCGCGAGGTCTGGCTCTTGACCGTAGTCAATGCGCGAAAAAAGCCAAGACCACTTGGTGACCATCAAGACCACCCGTGACCAGGGGCATCCCGCCTGGTGCGACCATTCGCGGTGCACCGCCGACCTCGCGTCACAGGCCAACGGGTACGACTCGCGCACCGGCGGACAGCACCGCTCGGCCGACCTGCCGCTGAAACTGCGGGCCGGCATGTGGCCGATCCCGCCCCACGCCGTGGCGTTCCTGTCCGAAGCCGTCGCGCCGTGGCGGTGCTCAACGTACCTGCGGATCGTGGTCGACCGGGACACCGAGTTGGCGATGCGGGTCGAGAATGCCGCGCCGTTGCTGGCTGCGCTGTCCGCGCTGGTCGCCTCCGCGATGACCGACGCGGAGGCGACCCGATGAAGACCCGAACTGACAAGGTTCTGTTGATCCTCACCGCGTTGTTCGTCGCCGGTCTGGCGGTCGTTGCGGGCGCTATCAGCTTCGCGCACATGCGAGAGTTGGCCACCCATCACGATCAAGTCGGGTGGAAGTCGTATGCGTTCCCGATCAGCGTGGACGGCCTCGAAATTGTGGCGAGCCTGTACCTGGTGGCGCAGCGCCGCGCCCGGCTGGCGACCGGATGGGTGCCGTGGGTGGCGCTGATCGTCGGCACCGCCGCGAGCCTCGCCGCGAACGTCGCGGTAGGCGGCGCGGACCCGATCGGCAAGGCGCTTGCCGGGTGGCCGGCGGTCTCCATGTTGATCGCGGTCAAGCTGCTGTTCGCGTTGATCGACCACAGCATGACTGATCAGCGGACGACCATCCCGGACGATCAACGGACGGCCGCAACCGTCCCGGACGTCCGGGGGACCGTCCCGCAGACGGGCCGGGACGATCGGGCGCCGTCCGGGACCGCCGCCCCCGGCGAGCGGACGAACGCCCCTGCGCCGTCCGTGACCGAGTCGGCTGGCCGGCCCGCTGAGAACACACAGGGTGAGCGCGCTGGCGCGGGCGCGCATGCGGCGCCGGTGGACATCCGCACGGTGGTGCACCTCGTGCCGGCGGCGCGGGCGGCCCGCGCGACCCTCGCCAGGGATGGCAGGTCTCTGTCACGAGACAACCTTGCCGACGCGATGCGCGATGACGGGCACGGCGTATCCAACGAGCGCGCCTCGCTCCTACTCAAGATCCTCAGAGCGGAACAGGACATGACCACGATCGGCCCGAACGCCGTCCGCCCCGGTCCGCAAGAGCCCGAACCGCTCTCGGAAGTGGTGGCATAGCCCGCGACGCGCGGTTCAGCGTCGAGCGTGAGGCGGGCAACCCTGAGCCGGGCTGCACGCCTCCGCGCGTGTCGCGCGGTTCCCTACAGAGCATCGCTCAGGTTCTCTCGCCACTCGTGTTCTAGGAGTGAGTAGAGAAGGGAGTCGCGCCACGCGCCATTCGTGAACACGTGGTCTCGCAATCGTCCTTCCGGCGTGAATCCGAGGCGTGCGAGGAGTCGTTGCGACGCCCGGTTGTCCGGACCGCACGCGGCCTGTAGGCGGTGCAGGCAAAGCGTGTCGAACCCGAAGGTGATCAGGAGTCGGGTGGCCTCGGTCGCGTAACCCTTGCCCCAATCTTCGCGTCGTAGCGCGTATCCGAGTTCCCCGCTGCGATCACGGCCAAAACCGATGCGTACGAACCCGACCAGGGTGTCAGCGCTGTTGGCGATCGCTAGGTAATAGTCAGGTCGAGGGTCAGTCCGAGCGCGGGCGATGTCCTGACGCAACCGTTCCGCTTGATCCTCTTGGGTCCGCACGTCGAAGCTGAGCGTCTGCGTAACAGCCGAGTCCCCGACCACGGCCATCGAGGCGTCAAGGTCGTCGGGGCGGAACTCGCGCAGCGTGATGCGCGGTCCGGCAATGCTGATGGGGAACACCGGCTGACCGTATCCCGTTGGTGCGGCGGCAACTCACGCGGGCAGCGCGGCGGCCGGCACCCGACAGAAGGACTCGATCTCTTCTCGGAGATCGCGGGCGACCGGCGAGCCGGTGTAGCGCCGCCTCCGCAGCGCGTGATGAACACGGCCGGCGCTGGTGATGATCCCCCCGATTCGCCGCTCCGGTTCAAGGGCGAGAACAGGCGCGAGCGCTTCACGTGCACCGTCAACCTGTTCGGCGTGGACACGAGCAAGTGCGAGTTCGGCGCGGGCACCAGCTTCGTCGCTGAACGACCGGTCTTCCGGACGTCCGTGCTCGAACAGATCGAGCGCGGACAGAGCCTCGGTCTGTGCGCGTTCCTGTTCGTCGTCAAGGCACACGTAGGTGCCGGCCGCGTAGTACCGCTGCTTTGCCGGTGAAAACGCCAGCAAACCGCCGATGGCGTCAAGGTCATCCGGCTGATGGGCGTCGCGTCGGTCGAACGCTCGGCCGAGCGCGTCGCTCGCCTCGTTGGACATGCCCATCTGTGCCCATGCGCGGGCTTCGAGAGCGGGTAGCCACGCGGCGACCGAGCCCGTAAGACCGGCCGCGTCTTCAGCGCCATTGCGCGCGTAAGGAGCCGAATTGAAATAAGCTATTCTGCTGAGGGCCGAATACTATAGTTCCAGTCGCCGTGAAAATCGTGTCTGACGAGAGGTATTTCCTCCCTCTCCCGCTTGGTGACCTTGATCTTTGTGGGATAGTCGCTCAGATCGA
>DASRIS010000201.1:0-64719 GCA_035649895.1 Micromonosporaceae bacterium
GTCTCCCTCGCGTACGGCCAGAGCCTGCACGCCGACCCGGCGCGCCGTGCTCTACGTCCACGGCTTCAACGACTACTTCTTCCAGACCCACCTGGCCGACTTCTACGTCGCACGAGGCTGGGACTTCTACGCCCTCGACCTGCGCAAGTGCGGTCGCAGCTGGCTGCCGCACCAGACGCCGAACTTCCTGCGCCACCCGCTCGAGTACGCCCCCGAGCTCGACGAGGCCGCCCGCCTCGTCCGCGACGTAGACGGGCACGACACGCTGCTGGTCAACGGCCACTCGACCGGCGGCCTGCTCGTCGCCCTGTGGGCGCACGAGCGGCGGGCGGCCGGGCTCGTCGACGCGCTGTTCCTCAACAGCCCGTTCTTCGACTTCAGGGCGCCCTGGCTGGTCCGGCGCCCGGTCGCGGCGCTGCTCACCAACGGGCTGGGCCGCGCGTCCCCCTACCGGGTGGTTCCGCTGGGGGTCTCCCTCGCGTACGGCCAGAGCCTGCACGCCGACCACCACGGCGAGTGGAGCTTCGACCTCGCCTGGAAGCCGGTCCCCGGCTTCCCCATCCGGGCCGGCTGGCTGCACGCCATCCGCCACGGCCACCGGCTCCTGCGCGCCGGCCTTTCGATCCCCGTACCCATCCTGGTGGCCAGGTCCGCAGCAACCTGCCGCGGTCGGAGATGGACCGACGCGGCCATGCGCGCCGACGCAGTGCTGGACGTGGCCCACATGGCCAGGTGGGCGCCGGCGCTGGGCCGGCACGTGACGATCGTGACCATCGAGGGCGGGCTGCACGACCTGACGCTCTCGCCCGCGCCGGTCCGGCAGGAGCTGTTCAGCGAGGTGGACCGGTGGCTGGGCGCATACGTGGCCGGGCCGGGCGGAACACGTCCCACAGGCCCCGCCGGCGCACCAGCAGGTGCCGGGTGAGCAGGTGCTCATCACCGGCGAAGAACACCCGGTCGACCGCTCGCCGGGCCTTCTCCAGCCCGGGCCGCGACTCCGACCCGGTCACGATGACCACGTCCCGCGCCGGCACGCCCACGACCAGGTCGCCCGGGACCGACCCCTCCAGGCCGTCCCAGAACTCGTCGGCGAGCAGCACGCTCGACTCCAGCCCGTCGAAGGAGAGCATCAGCGCGGGCGGCTGGCCGTGGAGGCGGACCCGGCCCAGCATCGCGTCCAGGTTGGCCACCGCCTGGTGGCGCAGCGCCCGGTGCGACAGGCCGAACCGGTCCAGGTCCGTCCAGGTCATCAGGCGCTCACCGTACGGCGGACCGGCGGTGTACGCCACGCCTAGGTTGCCGAGGAACTCGTCCAGAGGTAGCTCGTCCGGGTAGCGGTCGTCCTCGACCGATACCAGGAGCGGTAGGAACGCCGTCCGCGTCACGGGCACGCCTAGCAACCTAGCGGCTGGCCAGCGCGCGTACGATCCCCCTTCAAGCCGGTCGGACAGGGTGTGCGGGCGGTAGCCTTCGAGACAGCCGGATGCGCTCGTAGCTCAGTGGATAGAGCAGAGGACTTCTAATCCTAAGGTCGCAGGTTCGAATCCTGCCGGGCGCACAGACGGAGTCGTTGAGCCGCCAACAGCCGAAGGCCCTTGTCGTCGTGGGCGCGTCCGCGGGCGGCGTGGAGGCGCTTCGGGCCATGGTGGCCGGCCTGCCCGGTGACCTGCCGGCTGCGGTCCTCATGGTGCTGCACATCCCGCGGGATGCGCCGAGCGCCCTGCCGCGCATCCTGGACCGGGCCGGACCGCTGCCGGCCAAGGCGGCGCGGGACGGCGAGCTGGTGCAGGCAGGCCGCATCTACGTGGCCCCGGCCGACCATCACCTGCTGGTCATGGACAACCGGGTCGAGCTGACGCGGGGGCGCCGGAGAACGGCCGCCGCCCGGCGGTGGACCCGCTGTTCGGTCGGCGGCCAGGGCGGCCGGCCCACGCACGATCGCGGTGGTGCTGTCCGGTGCCCCGGACGACGGTACGGCCAGCGCCGACGTCGTCGTCCGGCTGGGCGGGCGGCTGCTGGTCCAGCACCCGGAGGACGCGCTGCACGACTCGATGCCGCGCAGCGTGATCGAGCACGTCCCGACCTCCCGGGTGTGCCCGGCCGCGCGCAGCTGGGACCGGCGGTCGCCCAGATGGTGATGGAGCTGGCGCAGGTGCCGGCGGCGGTCGGCGGCCGGCGGGACCCCGCGGAGCAGCTGGCCAGCGCGGAGATGTCCGTGGAGCAGCTGGCCAGCGCGGAGACGCTCAGCCACGCCAACCTCTTCGTACCGATCGACCTCAGACGCAGGATGTTCCGCAAGCTGCCCCCCGTCACAGGCGTCACCGGCCGAGCTCCTGCCGGCTACCCCGGAGCCGCCACCGCGCACGGCGCTGACCGGCCTCGACCGGCTGCGCAACGAGGCGTTCCTGGAGAACCCGGTGGCGCAGGTAGTGGTTACTGCCGTTGGCCTGGTGGCGCTGGCGAACCGGGCGGCCGAGAACCTGTTCGACGTCTCCGCCAAGGACATCGGGCGGCCGTTCCATGACCTCCAGCTGTCGTACCGGCCGGTCGAGCTACGCCGGTACATCGAGCAGGCGCAGGTCGAGCGCCGGACCACCCAGGCGCGCGAGGAGCTGGAGACGATGAACGAGGAGCTGCACTCGACCAACGACGAGCTGCAGACGACCAACGACGAGCTGCGCGAACGCAGCGCCGGCCTGGACCAGGCGAACGCCTTCCTGGAGGCGTGGCGCAGCGCGTTGGCGACCAGCTCGCCCGCGACCACCTCGGCCTGCCCGGTGACCCCCTCCAGGCCCTGTCGCTGCCGGTACCGGCGCTAGCTCAAGGCCATCCCGTTACGTAGCTGCGCCGCGTCCGCGCGCCTGCGGTGGGGTGCGAACAGTTTGCTGGGCAAGGCGGACGGACTCCTGGGAGGATGCCGGTACACCTCGGCGTGGCGCGCCTTTGGGCAGTCGGTGCCACGGCCCCGGGCGATCCTCGTGGTGTCGGCGCACTGGTACATCGGTGCCACGGCGGTGACCGCGATGCCCCTGCCGCGGACGATCCACGACTTCTACGGCTTCCCCCCGGCGCTGTTCGACGTGCAGTACCCCGCGCCAGGCCTACCGGAGCTGGCCGAGGAGGCCAGCGATGTCGTGCACCCCACCTGGGTCGGCGCCGACCTGGACTCCTGGGGCATCGACCACGGCACCTGGTCGGTGCTCACCCATGCGTTCCCCGCGGCGGACATCCCGGTCGTGCAGCTGAGCATCAACGCGTTCCGCCCCATGGACTTCCATCTGCAGCTCGGTGCCAGGCTCGCGCCACTGCGCGAACGCGGCGTGCTCATCGTGGCCAGCGGCAACGTCGTGCACAACCTGCGCGGTGTCAACCCCCGGATGCTTGACGAGGGCTTCGACTGGGCGCAGCGGTTCGACGAGGCCGCCAAGGCGGTGATGCTGGACGAGCCGACCGAGGCGGTCCGGCTGGACGGTCACCGCGACTTCGGCCTGGCCGTGCCGACGCCGGACCACTTCATCCCGTTGCTCTACCTCGCTGGCCTGGCCGGCGCCACCGAAACCCGGCCCGACGTGCTGGTCGACGGTTACGCCTACGGATCGCTGTCAATGACCGCCTACACCGTGGGCGTCTCCTGCCCGAGCGTGGGCTCACCCGCCGGCGCGCCCACGCTGCCGGACGATGTGCCGGCCGACTCGGCGAACATCTGAGGCCCGCACAAGGCGGGGCAGGCTTGACGAGCGTCACCTGTCGACGCGGCTGCTCGCGAGCTGGTTGTCCGCCTGCGCCTGAGCGCGGGTCTCCGGCGTCACGCACACATGGTCGTCCGCCACCGCCTCACGCCATACGTAACCCTGGATGCACGTGTCGGGGCCGTAGTCGCCACCGGTCGGGCTCCGGCGGCTGTCCGCGAGCCCGTTGTCCTCCCACGTCTGGTCCCGCGTCTGCGGCGTCACACACACATGGTCACCTGGCACCGCCTCGCGCCACACATAACCCTGGACGCACGTGTCCGGGCCGTAGGCGCCACCGGTCGGGCTGACGCGGCTGCCAGGACGCTGGGCGGAGCCAGCCTCCTTGCGGTCGGCCGGCACCTGTAGCGGGTCCGGCTGCGCGTCGCGCGCCGGCTCGCCCGGCTGCGCGCCGGGCACCATCTCCTGCACCGGCTCCTTGATAGGTGACGGGAGCCAGCCCTGGTTGGTGAGCGAACCGAGCAGCACGACCACGGCGGTGAGCAGGCCGAGCAGGGCCGCGATGACCTTGGTACGTCCTTCCATAGAGATCGATCCCTTCTAAGGTGCCAGGCGTTATTCGGTCAGGCTGGCGTTCCGCAGCTGAGTGGTGGGTCTGGACACGGAAATCGGCCATCCAGCTGGCGAAATAGACGATCGACGCTGGATTTCGCGTGTGTCTAGTGGCGGCGCTCCGCCGCTGGTCAGCGCCTTACGGCCTAGAGACTCAGATGATCATGATTCAAAGACCATGATCTAATCCGAGGAATCCTCGCCGCCCCAGGCCCACAACATGGCCTCTACCTGCGGTTTCGGCTTCACGTGTCCAGAAGATACGCCTACTTTTGTTGCCCTGCAAGGCGTCTGAAGTTGATCGTGTGTCCAGGGGTTTTCGCCGTCTGGGATCAGTCGCAACTCTCTGGCCTGGGCATTCACCCGGCCGTGTGTCCAGAATCAGCTCTCAGCTGCGGAACGCCAGTCAGGTAGGCGGCCACACCGGCCGCGGCGCCGATCGCCGCGCCCACGGCGGCACCGGCCGGCGTGCCGCTGATGAGCACGCCGATGCTGGACCCGGCTGCGGCGTACTGCGCGACAACGGTGCCCAGCTCCGCCCCGACCTCGCCGCCTGGCGCCACGCGCTCGGGGTCGAGGCCGGTCACGTCGGGGCTCAGCCCTTTCCCGATCTTGCCGTCGAGGTCGGCACCACCACCCTTACCGATCTTGCCGGCCCAGTGCCACTTCGGGATCTTCCCCTCGATTTCCTCGACCGTTTCCGGGTGCGCAGTGACAAGCTCTAGATAGGCTTCAGCCAATACTTTTAGGATCGCCTCGACATTCGGTCCGAACGTTGGCTCGCCGGGCGTGCCATGAACAGTGACCGTGTGGTCGGCGAGCACACCCGGTTGCGCCGGTAGCGTGCCGACCCGCAACGACACGGGGACGGGACCGCCGGTGGCGAGGTCGGCGTCGCCATCCCAGTCAAGCCGGACCGAGTCGTTGGTGTCGGGCACGCCGAAGACCAGGTAACGGGTCCTTGGCCCGCCGGTGTCCGACTCACCGGCGGTGACCTGGAACGTGCTACCGTCAGGCCGTTCCAAAACAGTCGTCGCGCCCATCTGCCGACCCTTTCTCGGAATACTCGGCCGAGCTTCTGCCTACCGGCCGGCCATCAGTATTGGCGGCACCGCCGGCTGGTTTACTGATCCGGACGGAACTGGCCAGCGCTATCCGCGGCCAGCCCAGCTCCGGATGACGGGTATCCGCTTTACACCACCAGGCCGCGCTGGGACCGTTGGCCGGGGGTCAGGCGTACGTTCCTGGACCACCACAGTGCCGGTTGAGCCCGTGTCAGGGGAGGTTTGCGTGGCGGCGCTACCCAGGCCGCCGGTGCCGGAAGGGCCGGTCCGCGCTCTCTTCGATGCGCTGCACGCGCTGCACCACCGTGCCGGCTGGCCGAGCCTGCGGGTCATCGCCAAGGATGTCGGGTGCAGCCATACCACGGTGTCGGCGGCGTTCTCCGAACCGCGGGTGCCGCGCTGGGGCCTGCTGGAGCTGATCGTGGAGAGCCTCGGCGGCGACACGGAACTGTTCCACCGGCTCTGGCTGGCGGCCAGCACGGCCGAGAGCGCGCCCGACGGGCCCATGCCCCACCAGCCCGGCCCCCGCGGGACCGACCCCCGCGCTTCGGTCCCGCCTCGGCAGCTCGTCACCGACGTGGCGGGCTTTACCGGTCGCGGTCATGAGCTTGCCCAGCTCGACGCGCTGCTCCGCACCAGCGGGGGCACCGCCGAGGCCGGCGACGGCGCGGCCACCGCGTCCGTCGTGGTGGTCTCCGGCACGGCCGGCGTAGGCAAGACCGCGTTGGCTGTGCACTGGGCGCACCGGGTGGCCGGCCGGTTCCCCGACGGGCAGGTATACGTCAACCTGCGGGGCTTCGACCCGACCGGGTCGCCGGTCGCCCCGGCCCAGGCGGTACGAGCATTGCTCGACGCGTTCAGCGTGCCACCGCACCAGATCCCGGCCGGCCTCGATGCGCAGGTGGCGCTCTACCGCAGTGTCCTCGCCGGCAGGCGCGTGCTCGTCGTGCTGGACAACGCGCGCGACGCCGACCAGGTGCGCCCGCTGCTGCCCGGGACGGCGGGTTGCCTCACGGTGGTGACCAGCCGTAACGAGCTCTCCGGCCTGGTCGCGGCGGAGGGCGCGTACCCGATGGTCTTGGATCTTATGTCCGTCGAAGAGTCGCGCGACCTCATCGCGGGCCGGATCGGGGCCGGGCGGGCGGCCGCTGAGCCAGCGGCGGTAGACCAGATCGTGGCCTCCTGCGCGCGGCTGCCGCTCGCGCTGGCCGTCGTTGCGGCGCGCGCCGCCACCCACCCCCGGTTCGGCCTCGCGGCGGTAGCCGGTGAGCTGGGCGCGGCCCGGGACAGCCTGGACGTCTTCGACAGCGCCGACCTGACCACCGACGTCCGCGCGGTCCTCTCCTGGTCCTACCTGCAGCTGAGCCCGGAGGCCGCCCGGCTGTTCCGGCTGTTCGGGCTGCATCCCGGCCCGGACCTCGCCGCACCCGCTGCGGCGAGCCTGGCCGGCAGCTCCCCGCGGGAGGTCCGTCGCACGCTCGCCGAGCTGGCCCGGACCCACCTGGTCGCCGAGCACATCCCGGGGCGCTACCGGTTCCACGACCTGCTCCGGGCGTACGCCGTCGAGCTGGCCCCCGCCGATGGCGGTGACGAACGGCGGGCCGCCCGGCACCGGATGCTCGACCACTACCTGCACACCGCGCACGGCGCGGCCATGCTGCTCAGCCGGCACCGGCACCCGATCACCATCGACGCGCCCCAGCCCGGCGCCGCCGCACAGCCACTCGGCGACGGGGCGCAGGCCTCCGCCTGGCTCACCGCCGAGCGTCCGGTGCTCCTTTCCCTGGTACGGCTCGCCGCAGCCGCCGGCTTCGACCGCCACGCGTGGCAGCTGGCGTGGACGCTGACCACGTTCCTCGACCGCAACGGCCACTGGCATGACTGGGCCGCCACCCAGCAGGCAGCTGTCGAGTCCGCCCGGCGGGTGTCAGACCCGGACGGCCGGGCCTACGCCCACCGGGGCCTTGCGCTGGCCCAGTACCGGCTCGGCCAGTACCAGCACGCGCACGCCAACCTCAGCCAGGCCCTGGACCTGTTCACGGTACGTGGCGACCACGCCGGCCAGGCGTACACCCATCTGGACCTCGCCTGGGCGCTCGAGCGGCAGGGCCGTTACCGCGCGGCGCTCCACCACGCCCACCAGGCGCTCGACCTGCACCGGCGCAGCGGCCACGAGTCCGGGCAGGCACGCGCGCTCAACTCGGTGGGCTGGCTGCTGGCCCGGCTCGACGACCACCAGGCCGCCCTCACCTACTGCCGGCAGGCCCACGACCTGTTCCGGCAGCTCGACGACCGCGCCGGCGAGGCGGGCACCTGGGACAGCCTCGGGTACGCCCACCACCGGCTCGGTCACCATGACGAGGCGATCAGCTGCTACCGGCGAGCCGTCGAGCTGCTCCAGGACATCGGCGACCGCTACCACGAGGCGGAGTCGCGGGCGAACCTCGGCGACGCGCTCCTCGCCGCCGCCGATGCGGCCGGCGCACGCCAGCAGTGGCGGCACGCCGTACGCATCTTCAGCGAGCTCGGCCACCCCGACGCCGCCGGGGTCCGCGACCGGCTGGAGCGGCTCCCCCGCGAACCTCACCCACTTTCATCGGGTACGGGCCCACCGCACGCGCCGCGCTCCGGGAAGAGCGCGGCGGCCAGCGCGACCGAGACGACGTAGTCGCGGCCGGCCAGCTCGTCCAGTGCGGCGAGGGGAACGCCGGCGCTCAGCACGTCACCGGCGACCGTGCGGACCTCGGCACCGTGCCGCGCCAGCTCGCCGACCTGCTCCGGGGTGAAGTCGGCCCGGCCCCGTACGAGGACGTCGACCACCGTGTCGCGGCCCCCGCGCCCGCCGCGCTCCTCGCCCAGCCGGGCGAGGAGGCTACGCAGCGGCGCGTCGAACTTCCTTGAGCGTGGCATGCCCCTCCCCTACCCGCCGGCCGCTCCCTACCCGGCCTCGTCCTACCCGCCGGCGTTTTTCCCTACCCGCCGGCGTTCCCGTTCACGGCTCCGGTACGGCCTGCACCGCCGCCGCGGCGTTGACCTTCCCCGCGCCCGCCGTGTTGTTCGGTGTGGCGCCGGTGGCGCTGTCCGACCGTGCCGTGGTGGCGAGCGCCTCGCTGGCCTGGGCCTGGGTCAGGGTCGGCTGCTTCTGGAGCAGGAGCGCGACGATGCCGGCGACCACCGGCGACGCCATCGACGTGCCCGACATGAGACCGTAGGCGTTCTTGAACAGGGACGGCTGTGCCGACATGACGAACTCGCCCGGCGCCGCCACCGTGGGAGCCGGCCGGCCGTCGCGCGTCGGGCCCCGGCTGGAGAACGCCGACAGGGCACCCGGAGCACCTCCCCGGTTCGCGTACGAGGCCGCGGTGATGACCTCGTGCCCCGTACCGGGAATGGAGATCGTGCGGGAAGGGTCCTCGAACGGCGGCTGGAACCGCGGGCTGGGGTCCCCGCGCTGGATCCACGCGTCCCACCGGCCCGATGCGACGGAGTCGCCGGTCAGGGTCAGTGACCACGTCCCGTCCTCCACCACGGCGTCGTCCTCGTCGGCCGGGGAGATGACGATGAAGATGCGGTTGTCGAGGTTGCCGTCGTCCACATTGGAGTCGATGAAGACCCGGTCGCCGGCGCCGGTGGTCAGGCGGTGTTCTGTGGTCTGCCCGTGCGCCATGCCCGGCAGCGGGTCACCGGTCGGCGGTGCGACGCTCACGGAGAAGCGGTCGATGCCTGGGTACCAGATGTCGACGACGATGTCGGCCTGGCGCCGTGGCGGCACGGTGAAGGTCACGACCTGCGACTCGCCCGTGGTGAGCCGGCCGCCCGCGTGGCGCTTGCGGGCGCCTTCGTTGCCGGCCGACTTCACCATGACCCGGCCCGGACCGCCGAGCAGGTTGTCGAGGCCGCGCTCGAAGGAGCTGCTGCCGTCGTGCGGGCCGATGTTGTCCCCCTGGCTCTGGTTGACCACGGCCGGGCGTCCCAGCTCGTTGGCCAGGCGGAAGATGTAGCGGACCGCGTCGAGCGAGGCGGCCGAGTCGCCGAGGCCCAGCTCGCCAGCTGCCCGCCCGCGGGTGTTCGCGACCACGACAATGTCCGCGGCCGGCGCCACCCCCGAGAACACCCGGTCCGTACGGGCCGGGCCGGCGGCCAGGCCGTCCCCCGCGGCGATGCCCGCGACATGGGTACCGTGGCAGCCGACATCGCGGATCGCCTGGTCCCGGTGGCGCACCACGTCGAACGGCTTGTCCGAGGCGATGGCCTCGTCGATCGCCGGCTTGCGGTACTCGACGCCGTAGCTGAACCCGGCCGGGCTGGTCTCGGCCCCCTGCGGCTCCGTCCCCTGGTCCCAGATGGCCAGGATGCGGGAGGTGCCGTCGTCGCGGCGGAACGCCGAGTGGAGATAGTCGATGCCCGAGTCGACGATGCCAATAATCACTCCGGCGCCGCGCAGGCCCGGCGGACCAACGTGTACGGCCGGCACGCCCGCCTCCGGCAGGCCGAGGTCCATCTCGTGGTGCAGGACGCGGGACAGCTCGACGCGTTGCACCGAGTCCAGCTGGGCAAGGGCCTCGAGCTGGTCCACGCGGACCTCGCCGGTGGCCACGTCACCGGCGACGCTGTGGACGCGCATGCCGGCCCGCTCGATGGTGGACACGTCGCCGGTGAACTGTACGAAGACCGTCGCGGTTGCCACCTCGTCGACCGGCTGGGCGACGTTGAACACTGACTGCTCGGACAGCCGGGCCAGGGTGACCGGGCTGCGCGCGGACACGAACTTTGCACCAGGGTCTAGCTTCGCCATCACAACACTCCTTTCGCTTCTGCGAGTGTCGAGTGGCGCCGGCCGGGGTTGACGCAGCCTTACGAAACTGGACGCGTGCTGTGCTGTTCGCGGGCCCGCGTCCTACCTGACGTGGCGGCGTACCTCGGCGGTGAACTGCGGTAGGCCGGTGCGTTCGAGCAGGGGCAGCAGTCCCGCGATAGAAGTGGGCTCGCGTCGGTAGGAGGACGCCTGTTGCTCGAGGACATCGACGGTGAGGCCGGGGTAGAGGTCGAGCTGGTCGAGGAGGAAGTCGTCCGGGTGGACGGCGAGGATGTCGTACGGCTTGAGCGCCGGCTCGGGGAAGTCTCGGACGTTGAAGGTGACGATGACCTCGGCGTTGGCGCGTACTGCGGCAGCGAGCGCTTGGGCTTGGCGGTCATGTCGTAGAGGCCGTCGTCCTCGGCGTCGGTGACCATCTGGTCGAGCGTCTGGCGCCGTTCACGGCGTGTGCGGTCACGGTAGTCAAGGATGTCGCGGAGCATGACCCGCCGATGCCTGCCGCGCATCGTGTACGGAATCTCTCCATCAGTGAGCAGCCGGACAAGGGTTGGCCGGGAGATGTTGAGCAGGTCGGCGGCCTCCTGCGTGGTGAGCATGGTGTTGTGTGGCGCGACTGAGATGGCCATGCTCTGCGACAAGGCGGTCACCACGTCCCGAAGGACTCGGTACAGCTCGTCGGGAATGTCCATCTCGGAGCCGTCCGGGCCGATCAGCCGCGCTCGTGCCGGCTCCTCCAGCCGAGCCAGCGGCGGCTGATGAAGATCGAGCAGCACCCCCCTGATCAGCGGAAGCAGGCTCGAAAACCGCCCGAAGGGCCCAACGGCCCGGCCGACGCGGTTGGCACCGGCCATACGGGTGGGCACACGAGCTGGCGGCCCGCAGCGACCACAGCCGATCAGACAACTTGATGTACACTCTTGATAGCTACCAACCGAGGGGGCGTCATGGGGGAGACTGCGATCGCGAGGCTCTTCACGCACGGCAGAAGCCAGGCCGTACGACTGCCCAAGGAGTTCCGGCTGCCCGGCGACCGGGTACGCGTCCGCCACATGGGAGATGGCGTGCTGCTGGAGCCGATCGCTTCCGACATCGACGCGTGGTTCGCCGAGCTTGACCGCTTCGCGGATGTGCCGTTGTTCGATGACGGCAGGAACCAGCCGCCCGCGCCCGTCGGCGAGGAAATCTTCGGGTGAGCTACCTCCTCGACACCAACGCCGTGGTCGCGCTGCTGCGGAACAAACCAGCCAAAGCGCGGGAACGGTACCGGGAGGCCGAAGCGTCAGGAGACTACCTGGCACTCTCATCCGTCGTCTTGTTCGAACTGTGGTATGGCGTAGCGAAGAGCAGCCAGGTGCCGGAAAACACCGAACGGCTGCGGATACTGCTTTCTGGAGATCTGGACCTGCTGGACTTCGACGACGAAGACGCCCGGACCGCCGGCCAGGTGCGCGCGGCCCTAGAAAAGAGCGGGAATCCGATCGGCGCTTACGACCTGTTGATCGCTGGCCAGGCGCTCCGGCGCGGGCTGACAGTCGTCACCGCCAACACCGCCGAGTTTGGCCGGGTCAAAGGCCTGAGCTGGCAGGACTGGACCAACTGACCTGCGGGTAGCTAAAGCCGCAGGAAGCGCGCCATGGACGGCACTCCGTACACCGGGCTGAAGACCTCCGGTGCCCATCGTGAGCTTCTACGCACGACTTACCGGGCAAACTCCCGTATGGCCTGTTCACGGCCTGCCCTGTCCAGTTCCCGACAGGGCACGGGTCGCCTCGCCCGAGGCTGCCACAATGATGGTCCCGAACAGACCTCGCTCTATGCGGTGGCGATGCCTGTTCGGTCGCCGGGCCACCTGACCAGCATCAGTCGACGGCCGTCACGCCCAATGACGCGGCGTGGTACGCCGTAGACCTCCTGCCGCGGCCGGACCCGGGCCGGTTGTGCCGGTGTTGGTTGGTCCGCGGAGACGAGGCTGAGCAGGTATGGAAGGGATCCCTACCACGTTCCGGATCCGTCGTCTCCTGCTCGTCGAGCTCGTGCCGGTGCTGGTTGGCGCTGCTTTTCTCGCGCTTGCGCTCCTCGCGGCTGCCGGTGAACCGGTCGGCGGTCGGCCCCGCGACTGGGTGACCGACCGACCGCCGCGCGACCTGGCGGCCGGGGTGGTCGTGCTGGTCGTGGCGGTGACCGTGGTGCTGTGGCTGCGGTGGCTGCTGGAGCGGCTGCTGTCCGGCCACCTCCCGGGGTTGGCTGGCGCGCGCGCGTTCCGCCTGGTCTGGCCCAGCCGGCTGCCTGCCGCGCTGGCCGGCTCGCGCGGCACCATCGACCGGGTCTACGGCTTTGACCTGGCCACGGCCTGGCCACGGTTGGACCCGCTGCTCAGCGACCAGGTGCGCCGACAGGTCGAGCAGCGGCGGATGGCGTTCGAGCTCGCTCTCCGGAGCACCTCCACCGCCGCGGCAGTGACGCTTGCGGCCGTCGCCGCCCTGTTCGTATGGCCGCGCTCGGCCCTGCTCCTGCTGCCCGCCCCTGCCGTGGTCACCGTGGTCGCGTACCGGGCCGCCGTGCGCAACGCCACCAGGTACGGCCAGGCCATGCGCGTCGCGTTCGACCTGCACCGGTTCGACCTGCTCGCCGCGCTACACCTGCCGCTGCCGGACAGCCCCGCCGAGGAGCGGGCGTTCAACCGCAGGCTCAGCGAGGCATGGGCCATTGGTGTACCTCTCGACGTGGCCTACCGGCACCGCGATGTCGGCACCGACGTGCTCGACCGGGTCGAGGACGCGGTCAAGGACGTCCTAGTCCCGCCGACGCCAGTGACGTTCCGCGGTGTCGTCGAGGTGACCCTGCAGGGTGCGGAGCCGGTTGACGACCGGGACGAACGGCGGTGGCGCATCCCGGCCGGGCGCCGCTCGCGGCTGCAGGTGGCGCTGGTCGTCGGGCTGGACGCGATGGCGCCCGGACGGCACGGCCCGCGGGAGGACTGGGAGAACCCCAGCGCCGTTGCTACGGAGTTCCTCGACGTCCGGGGGCGCGCGGCGCCCCGGGTCGAGATCGAGATTGACATCGACGCCCCGTTCATCGACGTGGCCGAGCCGCACCACTCTCTCGACCTGGCGAGCGACGAGGACCTCGGGGTGAGCTCGACCGACATCACGGTGCCGCGACCCGGGCGCTACGACCTTCTGGTGACCCTGTTCTCCTCCGGACGGCTGGTGCAGGCCGTCCCCATCGAGCTGCAGGCAGTGTCATGAACGGACCGACCCCGTCAGCGCCCGACCTGCGGATCCGCACGACGGACCAGGGCCGGGCGTTGACGCTGTCCGGGCCACGTCTCGGCACTGACCCGGTGACGTTGGGCACTGCCGGCGAGGTTGCCATACGTACGTTGCACTCCCAGTTCGTCCAGAATCTCGTACGCTTCCGCCAGCTCGTCGGCGACGCGCTGCCCTGCACCCCGGAGCTGGCGGTGGCGGCGCTGGCCGAGCTCGCCGAGGCGGGCCGCGTCTTCCTGAGCCAGGTCCTCGAGTCCGTCAGTGACCTGGACCGTCTCGTCGAGTGCTTCCGGCGTGCTTGTCCGACCTGGCAGGGTGGGCCGAGACGACGGCCGTTGCAGATCCAGTCCTACGGCCGCCTCAACGAGCACCTACCGTGGGAGCTGCTGCCGGTGTTCGAGCATCGGCACATCCCGTCGGCTGCCACCGTAGCCGACCTCGATGCCGCCTGCCGGCCGTTCGGCGGCTTCGCCGCCTTGGTCGAGCGGCGCCTGCCGAAGAGAGTGCCGCTGCGCACGATCCTCGACACCAGCCGGGGCCTTGGCGTGCGCTTCTTCTACCACGCCAGGTACGACGGCGCCCAGGCCGAGCTGGGCTTTCTCCGCGCGCACGCGGGCCCCATCCGGCTGCGTGGACCGTACCCGGACGGAAGCTGCCCGACGCCGTCGATCGGGCAGCAGCTGCGCGATCCCACCCTCGACGACGGGGGCCGACCCACCGACCTCGCCGACCATGTCGTCCACTTCGCCTGCCACTGCGACACGCTGTCGCCACGCCCCGACGAGTACGCCTTCCACCTGGCCGACGAGGACGGCAACTCGACCAGGGTGTCGGTTCGGCAGCTGCTCAACGAGCTCGTGCTGGCGGCGCCGTGGGCAGACGACGACGCGCAGATGCCGGTGGTGTTCGTCAACGCGTGCGACAGCGCCGCCCTCGACTCCCAGTGCGGGACGGGCCTGCTCACCCCGTTCGACAAGAACCGCAACCTGGCCCTGATCGGCACGGTGGCCAGCGTCCCCGACCAGCTGGCCGCCGGCTTCTCCCAGCGCGTCTACGCGCACCTGCTGGGCGGTGGCACCCTTGGCGCCGCGTTGTTCGAGGCCCGCCGGTTCCTGCTGCTCCGGCACGCTAACCCGCTGGGGATCCTGTACTGCCTCTACGGCAACGCCGACCTGCGCATGCTGCCGGTCACCCGACCGAGACCCACACCCACCGGAGGTCACCCATGAACGCCCGGGGCCGCTCATGAGATCGGTACCCCGCAGCTACTGGCACGAGTTCCGGGGCGCCTTCGCGCGCCTGCCGGTCTGGCTGCCCGGCACCCCCATCCAGCTCGGCGACGTCGGGCTGCTCAGCGCCGACGGCTGGGCGCCGGTCACCACCCTGGCCGGGGCGGGCATCGCCTACCGGGTGGGGCCGAAAGGCACTCCGGTCGACTACGACTACCACTCCGCACACGGCACCGAGGTCTCCACCACCGTGGCCGCGCAGGGCGGCCCGCTGCCCGCGCCGGTGACGACCGCCGGCGCCACGCTGCACTACCGCTTCAGCCGCCAGGGCGCGTTCGTGGTACGGGCCCGGGACGTCCGGGCGCGGCAGATCGTGGACCTCGCGGCGGTCGCGGAGCAGGTGCTGGCCGCGTACCAGGAAGGCACCTGGGACCGCGGCTGGACCGTCGTGACCGAGGTGGGCGTGGCCGGGCCGGTGCTGGTCCTGGTCTCCGGGCGCGCGGGCGCCGAGGCGACGGTGGAGCTGGCCGCGACCGCGGCGGTGGGTGTCGTCCCGGAGCTCGGCGTCAACACCGGGGTACGGGTGCTGAGCGAGCGCGGTCTGGCCGCGTCTTTCGTTTCCCGGCAGCCCACCGCGCTGATGTGGTCCGGTCGCTATGTCCATGACCCGCTGGTCGGCAACACCCGGCTCCGCACCCGGGGGCCGGAGGCCGGCACCACGCCGGGCGACCCCTTCTTCGCCGAGGTCACCGCCCCACCCCAGGCGGACAGCCCGCCGAAAGGTGACTGAAAGTGCCGTCGATATACACATATAGTCTGGGTCACAATAACGGCTCGCATTCCGCAGTGCGGCGAATGCCAACCCTCGGTTCCCAGTTTCGGCCCCGTTGAGTCGACACCAAGGAGGGCTGGTCGATGACTGTTACCGAAGTCGCCGGGGTGGCCGGGGCGCCGCCGGCTCGTCGGGGGCAGGTCCGCCGGCTGGCCGACCGGGCGCGGACGACGCCCGGCCGGCTGTCGGTGATCGTCGTCGTGCTCGTCCTGCTGGGTCTCGCGTCGGGGCTGGTGGGTTGGGCGGCGCTGCGGCAGCGGGCCGACCTCGTCCACGACATGACCGTACGCAGCAGCCCGCTCGGCGCATCCGCACTGGACATCTACCGGTCGCTGTCAGAGGCGGACGCGGCCGCAGCGACCGCGTTCCTCACCGGCGGCGCTGAGCCGGCGGAGCTACGCAACAGATACCAGGCGAGCATTGCCCAGGCGGCCAACGCAGTCGTCGTGGCGTCGGGTAACGCCGTCGGCAGCGGCGCCGCAACGGCCGAGCTGGCCTTACTCAGCACGGCGCTACCTGTCTACACGGGCCTGGTGGAGACCGCGCGGGCAATCAACCGGCAGGGGTTCCCACTGGGCGCGGCGTACCTGCGGGAGGCGTCCGGCCTGATGCGCGACACGCTGCTGCCGGCCGCGCAGCGGCTCTACGAGTCGGAGAAGCGGCGGCTGGCCGCCGCGCAGGACCGAGCGGCGGCGGTTCCGTGGGCCTGTCTCGGGCTGGCGGGAGCCACCCTCATCGCGCTGGTCGCCGCCCAGCTCTACCTCAGCCGACGGACCAAGCGCCTGGTCAACATCGGCCTGGCGCTGGCCACCGTCGCGGCGCTAGGCCTGGTGGCATGGGTCGGCGTGGCCACGATTGCGATGGGCAACCATCTCGACGCCGGTCGCCGCTACGGCTCAGCACAGACCCAACTGCTCGCCGAGGCCCGCATCGTGGCCTTACAGGCGCGCACCGACGAGGCGCTGACACTCATTGCACGAGGCAGCGGGCAGGGGTTCGAGAAAACCTTCCAGGAGAAGACAAGGCACCTCGACGAGCTGCTCGCGCGGGCCAGCGCAGACGCGCCAGACGGGGCCGGCCGGGCTGCCAGCGAGGGCATGCGGCAGTCTCTGCAGGCCTGGCAGGACACGCATAAGCAGCTACGCGATGACGACGACAAGGGCGACTACCCAGCGGCTGTCAAGCGTGCGACCGGCGCCGGAGAGGACGACGTACCCGCCGTGTTCGCCCGGCTCGACACGGCACTGAACGACGGAATCGGCCAGCGCGACGACAGGTTCGCCCGTGAGACCACCGCCGCCGAAGGTAACCTGGCCGGTTCCGACGCCGCCGTTGTGGTGCTGACCCTGCTGCTGATCTGCGGGACGGTCGCCGGAGCTCGGCCACGGATAGCGGAATACCGATGAGTGTCGCGCCCCGACCCGAGTCGGTGATGACGCGCGAGGAGGCAGACCGGGCCATCGCCCAGCTGGAGGCTGATGTCGGCCGGTTCGCCGAGACGTTGATGACCGCGGTGGAGGGCCATCCGGGGCATCGGTACCTGAGTGAGCACTCGGTCTGTGGCCGCACCCGTGACGTGTGGCGCGAGCTGGAACAGCGGATGCGCCTGCTCGGGGCGTACTACCACCTTCTCAACAGCACGCTGCAGAGCGCACGGCGGCTGCGCGACCGCCGGGACCGCCCCGGCCATACGAAGCTGGTCGAGCTGACCCGGATGCTGCGCGGCGACGTGGTGGGGCTCGGCACCGACGGCGCCCCGGTGGAGCCTGGCTTCCCCGCACCGGCCGGGAACGCACCGGCCGAGAAGGTGAGCCTGGCGACGCTGTCCAAGCGGTTGGACCAGGAATCCGCCGACATCATCACCGTGCTGACCCAGGTCCACGAGATGAGCGTCGGCGTGACCACCCGGCTGTCCACATTGGCTAGTGCCCTCGGCCAGGTCCGGACGGACGCCGCAGCTCTGGGCGTCCGCCCCGATCCCGCGATCGAGCAGTTGGTTGCCGTGTTCGCGGAGCTGAGCCGGTCGGCGATCGACGACCCGCTGGGCACGGCCGACACCGGTTCTGCCGCAGCTGGACCCGGCTCCAGTCCGGTGGATGTCGCACTCCACGCGGTGGAGGCCGACGTGGAGGCGATAAGGCGGCGGCTGGTCGACCTGTCCGCGCTGCGTGACGCGTACCCAGAGCGTATGGACGCCCTGCGACGCCTCGTCAACGCGGTCGCCATCGCGGAGGAGGAGGCACACCAGGCGTACTCGGCGGTGGTTGCCAAGATCTTGCAGCCCGGTCTGTCGCCATCCGCCGGACAGGCGGGTGGGCTGCAGGCCGCCCTCGCCGACATCGAACGGTACGAGCGCAGGCATCGCTGGCAGCGCATCGCCCAGGCGCTGCCAGCGCTGGAGCGGGCCGGCGGGGCCGCGCTTGACCGTGCGCGAGAGCGCACAAGGCAGGCGACCGCCCTGCTGGCGCGACGGGAGGAGCTGCGTGGCCGGCTCGACAGCTACCGCGTCAAGGCCGACCGCCATGGGCTGGGTGAGCACGCCGCGCTGTCCACGGTCTATCAGGAGGCGTGGGGCCTGCTCTGGACCGCGCCGTGCGACCTTCCCGCCGCGGCCCGGGCAGTCTGGCGCTACCAGGAGCTGTTGGCGAACCCACCAGATGGCGAAGGGGACGCGACGCCATGAGCACAGCTGACACATCGATGTGCGTGCGGCCGAACTGCGGCGGCAGGTACGGGCCCGACGGCTACTGCGACGAGTGCGGCCGCAAGGCGGGCCCGGTCGCCGCTGTCGCGGCCACCGGCGGCGCTCGTGACAGCGGGGCCTCGGTCGGACGTACCAGCTCCAGCGACCAATGGTCCCGCCATGGCCGGGTCTCGGGGCCAGGACCGAGCGTTGCCGCCTCCGGCCGGGGCCAGTCAGGCCCGGACCACTCCTGGAGCGGGCACCCTAGCTCCGGACAGTCCAGCGGTCGACGGCCGGCGTTGAGTGGGATGCTCCCGGCCGGTGGCTGGACTGTGGACCCAGGGCTGGGAAGCGTTGCGGGGCGTACCGGCACATCCACCATGTTCGGCGGCGGTCGCAGCCGCCGCTCCGGCCGCGGCCTGGGTGCGGGCTTGGTCGAGATGCCCACCATGCCGGCGCCCGACCCGATGCGGGCCGTGCAGGATGATCCGAAGGTCGCCGAGTCCAAGCGGTTCTGCCGCAGCTGCTCCCGGCCGGTAGGCAGGGGCCGCACCGGGCGACCGGCGTTGGCTGAGGGGTACTGCCCGCACTGTCGCACACCGTTCTCGTTCCGGCCCGACCTGTCCGGCGGGCAGGTCGTGCACGACCGGTACGAGATCATCGGCTGCCTGGCGCATGGCGGCCAGGGCTGGATCTACCTGGCCCGAGACAGCAACGTCAGCGACAACGTCAGCGCCCGCTGGGTTGTGCTCAAGGGCCTGATCGACACCGGCGACCCGGACGCGTTGGCCGCGAGGGTGGCGGAGCGTCGGTTCCTGGTCCATGTTGACCACCCGGCCATCGTGAAGATCCATGACTTCGTCTCGCACCCGCACCTTCCCACCGGGACAGTGCGCAGCTACATAGTGATGGAGTATGTCGGCGGAAGCTCCCTGAGGGAGATCATGCGCCGCCACCGCGGGTCGGACGGGCGCCGCGAGCACCTCCCCCTGGACCAGGTCATCGGCTACGGGCTGGAGCTGCTGCCGGCACTGGCCTACCTGCACGAGCGCGGTCTGCTCTACTGCGACGTCAAGCCGGACAACATCATCCATGTCGGGAACCGGATCAAGATCATCGACCTGGGTGCGGTACGCCCAATCGGCGATGCCTACAGCGCGATGTACGGCACACCCGGCTACCAGGCGCCCGAGCTGGAGAGGGCGGGAGCCTCCGTCCAGTCCGACCTCTACACGGTTGGTCGCATGCTGGCCGAGATGAGCCTCGACTTCCAGGGACGGTTCGCCACCACCTATCTGCACCGGTTACCTGATGCCGCGCATACGCCCCGGCTCGCCCGCGAGGAGTCGTTCTACCGGCTGCTATGCCGCGCCACCCATATCGATCCGCGGCGCCGGTTCGCCTCGGCCGTCGAGATGGGTGAGCAGCTCCTCGGCGTGCTGCGCCAGACGTTGGCTGCTGGCGACGGCGAGCCGAGGCCCACGTTGTCGACGTGGTTCACCGGGGAACGGCGGGTCTTCGGCACCGAGGCCGGCGCGCTCAGCGCCGACGGTGGGCACGCACCGGTCGCGCTCGACGGCCCGAGCGTCGCCATGGCGCTGCCGATGCCGCAGGTCGACGTCACCGATCCCGGCGCGGCGTTCCTCCCCATACGCAGCGACCGTTCCAGCAACCCTGACGCGCTCCTGGCGGCACTGTCGACCGCACCGGGCGACAGCGTCGAGGTGGCGATCCAGCGAGTACGAGCCCGCATCGAAAAGGGAGACCTGGCCGGTGCCACCAGTGAGCTCGACGCCCTGGTCCACAGCCAGCCTCTGGACTGGCGTGTCAGCTGGTACCGCGGCCTGGCCTCGCTGGCCAGGGGTGCGCCGGAGGAGGCGTTCACCTTATTCAACTCTGTGTACGACGTGCTCCCCGGTGAGCTTGCGCCGCAACTGGCGCTCGCCGTCGCCGCCGAATGGAAGGGAGACCAAGCGGCCGCCAGCCGCTACTACACCAGAGTCTGGCGCACCGACTACAACTACGTCAGCGCCGCGTTCGGCCTGGCGCGCATCCTCTGCGCCCGGGATGACCGCTCCGGCGCCGTCGCCGTCCTGCACGAGATACCGGAGAGCTCGACCTACCACGTAGCGGCGCAGGTCGCCGCCGTACGGGCACAGCTTGGGGCCGGACCCGCCGCGCTGCGCGAGGAGGACCTCGTCGAGGCCGCCGAACGAGCCGGACGCGTCCCGCTGGAGGTCGCCGGGCGTGGGCGGCTGACCATCGAGGTGCTGCAGGCGGCATTGGCCTGGGTGCGCGCCGGCAGGGTCACCGTCTCGCGTGGCCCCACCCCCGTCCGAGTCCTCGGCTGCGAGCTGACCGAACGCCAGCTCCGGTTCGGCCTGGAACGGGCGTACCGGCGCCTGGCCGACGTGGCACACGACCGGTCTACCCGGATCACGCTGGTCGACCAGGCCAACGCGGTACGCCCCCGGACGCTGGTGTAGCGATGTCGCGTTGTCCCGTCTGTGCCACCCCGGCAAACGCCGACGACCGGTTCTGCGAGGCATGCGGCCACCACCTGATCGGCCCGGAGGTGTGCTGGCTGTCGTCGACGGGCGACGCCGGCGCCTGCGTCGATGGCCGCGACCACGTTCAGGTCAACGGCTCCTGCCAGTGGTGCGGGCAGTGTCTTAAGGCCGGGGACGGCCGGGTGGAGCTGAGCCTCGGCGCGGTGGCCGGAATCACCGACCGGGGACGCCACCGGCGCCGGAACGAGGACGCGGTGGCGGTGGGCCACACCGACACGGCAACCGCCGCCGTCGTCTGTGACGGCGTGTCCTCCTCGTCACGACCTGACGCCGCGGCGCGCGCCGCGGTCGACGCCGGGATCAGGACACTCCTGCGCGCGCTCTCCGACGGGATGAACCCGTCGTTGGCCACCCACAACGCGGCGCGGGCCGCGGTGCGCGCGGTGGTCAAGCTGGGCAACTCAGAGAACAGGCACAACCCGCCGAGCTGCACCTATGTCTCCATGGTGGTCACCGCCGCCGACGTCACGGTTGGCTGGATCGGTGACAGCCGTGCGTACTGGCTGGCCGGCGCGGAGTCGGCGAGGTCGAGCTGCCTGACGGTCGACGACACGCTGGCCGGACAGCTGCAGGAGGCTGGGGTGCGGGTGGAGAAGACCGACTCGCATACTGCCGCGCTCACCCGGTGGGTCGGTGCCGACGCCCGCGACATCGAGCCACGCATCAAAACGTTCGGCCCGCCCGGATCCGGCCGGGTTCTACTGTGCACCGACGGGCTGTCGCGCTACCTGTCGACCCCGCACGACCTAGCCGTGGCAGCGGCGGGCGACCCGCCCGAGGTGGCGGTCCGCCGGCTCACCCAGCTCGCGCTCGACGCCGGGGGCCACGACAACATCACCGTGGTGGTCACGCCGTTTCCGCCGGCCGGCGGGCGCGGTCCACGGCCGGCTCACAGCAGAGGGGAGACGAACCGATGAGCCACAGCCACGGCGTATGCGCCGAGGTCTACCAGAACGAGTACCTGCCGCAGGGTGGTCGGTTGGTCGACGCGGTCGTCGCGGTGACGGCAGAGGGCGGCCCGGGCGGCGGCGTGCCCAGCGCCGCCCAGGTGATCGTGATCGACTGTTCGGCGTCCATGGCGTTCCCGCACACGAAGATGCCGGAGGCGAGGCGGGCGACGGCAGCCGCGATCGACGCCCTTCGCGACGGGGTTGCCTTCGCGGTGGTTGCCGGCACCGACGAGGCGCGCATGGTCTATCCGGCAGAGCCGGTGCTGGTGCCCGCCTCGGCTGACACCAGGGCCCGGGCCCACGCCGCCGTGCAGGCGCTGACCGCCAACGGCGGCACCCGGATCGGCCGCTGGCTCACGCTCGCCAACGAGCTGCTCACCGGTCGCGCGGAGATCAAGCACGCCATCCTGCTCACGGACGGCAAGAACGACCGGGAGACCCCCGAGGAGCTGCGGGAGGTGCTCAACGCCTGCACCGGCAACTTCGTGTGCGACAGCCGCGGCGTCGGGCGCGACTGGCGCGCCACGGAGCTGCTCATCGTGGCCGAAGCGCTGCTGGGAACCGCGGACGGGCTCACCGATCCGGCCGACCTGACCAAAGACTTCAGGGCCATGACCGAGAAGGTCATGGGCAAGGTCCTGACCGATGTGACGCTGCGGCTGTGGACGCCCGCCGGTGCGGTGATCCGGTTCCTCAAAGAGGTGTACCCACAGATCCTTGACCTGACTGAGCGCCGCATCGAGGTCAGTCCGCGCATCGGCGAGTACCCGATCGGCGCCTGGGGGGCCGAGAGCCGTGACTACCACCTCTGCCTGGAGGTGGAGCCGGGCCAGGTGGGCGAGGAGATGCTGGCCGCACGGGTCAGTGTGGTCCAGCACAGTGCCACGCTCGCCGAGGGTCTGGTCCTGGCCGTCTGGACCGACGACGAGGAACGGGCGACGCAGATCAGCACCCGGGTAGCGCACTACACGGGACAGGCCGAGCTGGCCGCAGCCATCCAGGAGGGCATGGCGGCCCGCAGCGCGGGCGATATCGAGGTGGCCACCGCGAAGCTCGGGCGCGCGGTCCAGCTCGCCAACGAGTCCGGCCACGCCGATACCGCCAAGCTGCTGGCTCGGGTCGTAGACGTGGACAAGGAGCGGGGAACGATCCGGCTACGAAAGCGGTCGGACAACGCCGATGTCGACGTCGACGCGGAGGTCGCGACGGTCCGCTCGATAAGGACCACCCCGAGTAGGGACCATCCCGAGTAGGGACCATCCCGAGCAAGCTCGACTAAGCGAGGAACGATGCGAGTCTGCCCCAAGGGACACCGCTCCCAGTCAGACGACTACTGCAACGTGTGCGGCGCCGCCATCGCCGGTCCGGCTGCCGCAGCCGCGGCGCCGCGGCTGTCGCCAACCCCGGCGTCACCTCCGCAGCCTCAATGTCGGGCCTGCGGCAACCTGCTCGACGGCAGGTACTGCGAGCACTGTGGACACGACTCGCTCTCCACCGGGCCGGCGCCCAAGCCGCAGCACCCGCCGACCGCCGCAACGTCCTGGTGCGTCATAGCCGCCGCCGACCGTGCTTACTTCGACGCCATGCGGGCGATGGACGGCCCAGACGCTGACCTGGTCGACTTCCCGCTGTTCTGCCCTGAACGCCGGTTCCCGCTACAGGGCGACCAGGTGCTCGTCGGGCGGCGTAACCCGCGGCGCGGCGTCGACCCCGAGATCGACCTCACCGGCCCGCCGGAGGATGTCGGCGTGTCGCACACGCACGCGATGCTGGTCGCCCAGCCCGACGGGGGGTGGACAGTGGTGGACCTCGGGTCGGCCAACGGGACCTACGTCAACGGCGACCACACCACTCCGATCAGAACCAACACTCCGGTAGCCATCGGCCACGGCGACCGGGTGCACGTCGGCGCCTGGACCCGGCTGACGCTCTACGCCGACCGCGGAGACCCGAGATGAACGAGTGCGGTCAGCGGTCCAGGACCGCTGAAGATCGAGTTTCACCTATGACCGTGGTGCGGGTCAGGGTCTGTGTCGCGGCACTGTTGACCGCGACGCTGGCCGGCTGCGGAGTGGCCAGCCGTCAACCCCCATCAGTCGACGCGCCGCCTGTGGTCCCCCGCCCGGTCGGTGTGGAGGACCCAGCACCCGCCGCCAGCGTGCCCCCAGTGGCGGCGTGTAACCCGCGAGCCAGCCTACGACCGAGAAGCCCGCTGCCGGCTGCGGGCAGGATGCCTCCGGGTACGCCGATGGCTAAGATCGCGGCACGTGGCCGGCTCATAGTCGGAGTGAGCCAGACCATCTACCCGTTCAGCTTCCGGGACCCGGTCAGCGGAGAGATGCGTGGCTTCGACGTCGATATTGCCCGGGAGATGGCGCGAGCGGTCTTCGGCGACCCCAACGCTGTCCAGTTCAAGGCCACGAACGTACCCGAGCGCATCACCTTCCTCCAGAAGGGCGAGGTTGACATCGTAGTCCACACATTTACGATGACCTGTGCCAGGCTGCAGCAGATTGCGTTCTCCACGGAGTACCTCACGATTGGTCCGCGGTTGCTGGTCAAGCGTGGCTCCGGGTTCCGGAGTATCGACGACCTAGGTGGCCGGAAGGTGTGCGCGTCGAAGGGTGGGGCGCCACTGCTACAGATACAGCAGGCGGCCTCCCGCCCCATCCCGGTCGGTGCCGAAAACTCGATCGACTGCCTTATCATGCTTCAGCAGGGGCAGGTGGATGCGGTCTGCAACGACGACGCCATCCTGGTTGCCTTAGCGGAACAGGACCCGACCACAGAGGTGGTGGGGCCACGCTTCTCTAACGACGGATATGGCATAGGCATATCCCGCGGTGAGCCAGAGCTGGTGAGGTTCGTCAACGCGGTGTTGGAACGACTACGGGCCAGCGGCACGTGGGCCACCATCTACCGACGTTGGCTGAGCGGACAACTCGGCCCTCCCCCACCACCACCGGAGGCGCAGTATCTGGACTGACCGGGCGACTACAGGTCAGGCACGGCCCGGACCAGCTTCCCGGATGACTGGGCAGGCACCGCCCATCGACCCATCTGTTGGAGGTCGGACATGTACCAACAAATCATGATCATAAACCTGGCCGAGGAGGAGCGGAAATCTATCCTCCAACGCTGGGGAAATGCTCATGTGGTTGAAGCGGTGCAGCAGGCGCTTACCGGAGCCGGGTTCACCTGCCGGAGCATAGCGGCGAACGCACCGTCGGACATGTCATCGATAAGGGGGAGCGAGGGCCTTGCCTTCCCCAATGCTCGTTACTTCCCTCAACCTCACCAGTACCTGTCAGATATTCTGGACGACTGGGGGATACCTTACATCGGCTCAGGGCGAAGCGGCCATGAAAATTGCAACAAGTTTGTCATGAAGACAAGACTCCGTGCGGCCGGAATCCCAACACCCAAGTTCCAGCTACTCGGCCACCCCGCAGAGGCGGAGCTTATCGCACACATTGATGGGCCTTATGTGCTAAAGCCTTGCACGGCGGCGGCGAGCCTCGGGGTGGTCCGAGCCGCCAGCGTACAGAGCGCGTCTGAGGCCGCAGCTCAGCTGGGCGTCAGGTTTGGATGGCCGGTGCTTGTAGAGGCATGGGAAAGATACCGCGAGTTCACCGTAGCGACGCTTGGTGACGGTGGACAATGGCACGCCTTCCCAGTTGAGATAGTGGTCCCGTCCAGCGCGGGCTACCTGACGGAGGAGGTGAAGCGACTCCAGCTGGCCGGGGCGGCAGAGACCATCGAACCAGTTGTCGATATCGGTTTATGTCACGATCTGACGGCACTGGCAAGGCACACGGCCGAGGTACTTGACATCCGTGACTATGCCCGGATGGAGATTCTGTTGAACGCCGCCGGCCAACTACTCGTCATCGACGTTAATACTCTCCCCGGCCTGCGGCAACATAGCTATCTACCCATGTGCCTGTCCGTGAACGTCGGGTTCGATTTTACGGAAGCGGTGCTGTCTGTCGTCGCAGCCGCGCACCTCCGCCTCAATATTTCCCTAGGTCCGCCACTAGCTGATATCTGGGGCCGGCTGGCGGCATACTCTGGATAACCTCTCAGCAGGATCTCTCATCGTGCTCTTCCCATCCATGACCGTAGGCAGTGCGATTACCAAAGAGACCTGCTGACCTGGTCGGTGCATTGTCGCCTCCGTACGCGGTCTGGTCGGTCAGGTTCCGCGCGGTGGGACTATCCGTGGTGGTCTGGAAGTCGCCGCCGGATCCCGATGCGCGTGAGCTGCCCACTGCCGTAACCGGTTGTCGCCGTTGGGGCTACGGCAGCTTCGGGCCGTAGGCGTCCCATAGCTCGCCGAGGAACAGCCTTCCGAACCGCTCCATCGCGTGCGCAGGCCGCGGCCCGTGGGCCCGGAACGTGGTGAGCTGGCGCAGGAAGTCCGGGATGTGGATGGTGATCACCCCGCTGGCGACCACGCCCGCGCTCTCGTCCCCATCAGGCTGCACGTGCCCCTCCAGGACCCGCAGGTAGAGCGTTGAGGTGTCGCGCCACACGTCGAAGCCCGGGTCGTCGTGGACGTCCTTGTGCCCGACTAGGGTCAGCGGGCTGCCGTCGCCGCCGGTGAGGTGCAGCCGGTAGAGCATACGGCGGCGGCTCGGGCCGGCGCCGCGGGTGAAGAGGTTGAACCACCCACGTTGTACGGGCAGCCGCCCCCCGAGCAGTCCACACTCGACATACCCCTCGGCCCGCCCCTCCTGCGCCGGGTCGTCGACGAACCGGTCGACATCGTCGACGGTGATGGTGAGGTGGAACATCAGCCGCTGGTCCAGCCGTCGCCCCGCCTCGGCCGCCCGGGCCGGGTCGGCGTCACCGCGGTCGACGAAGCCCTTCATCTCCTCGGTGAAGGACAAGCCGGTGACGCCAGCATCCGGCGGCCCAGCCGGCACCGGCCCGCCGGCCGAGGCAGCGCGTTCACCGGCCGCCCTATCATCGTGTCCGCCAGCCGTTGCAGCGCGTCCACCAGCCGCAGCGCCATGCCCGTTGGCTCTTGCGCCGCGTCCGTTGGTCGAGGCGGCACGCCCCCCGCCCGCGGCCGGGCCGCCAGCCTGAGTGACCGACTTGTCGAGCATCCGGTCGCAGGCGCGGTCGGCGACGGCGGCGATCGTCAGCGACGGGTTCGGCCCCACCGGACCCGGCAGGACCGCGCCGTCGAGGACGTACAGGCCGGGGTAGCTGAAGACCTCCCCGAACGCGTCGCAGGTGCCCTCCTGCGGGCGGCGGCCCATCGGCGCGCCGCCGAGCGGGTGCACGGTGACGACCTTCCGGGCCCACCACAGCGGGTTGTCCTGGTAGCGGGCGCCCAGCTCATTGGCGATGTCCCGCATGGTGCCCCGCACCCGGGCGAGATACGCCGCGGAGGTCGCGGTGGTCCAGTCCACCTCGAGCCGGTCGCGCCGCAGTCGCATCACCCCGTCCGGCACGTCGCGGCCCATGCCGAGCAGCGGCAGCGACCCGTCGCCCAGCCGCCCCGGGCCGAGCAGCCCGGCGACGAGCGCCGACACGTTCGACGAGCGGGTCCGGCCGAACCGGCCACGCAGGTGCAGGGCTGCGAAGCGGAGTGCGCGGTGCAGGATCCCCCGCATCTGCGCCGCCTCCACCAGCCATTCGGCGAAGACCGGGTAGCCGGCGTCCTCGATGTAGAACCCACGGTCGCCGGTCCCGTTGCCGCCAGCGCCGTTGTGGTCGTTCGCGTCACCCACCCGGATCGCGCTGGTGATGACCGGCCCCCGGCTGCCCTCGATCCGCCGGTGCCCGCCCGCCGCAGCCGGGTCCTTCGCGCCGAGCAGGAAACCCAGCAGGTCGCCGTTTCCGGAGAACCGGGTGCCGAGCGCGTCGCTGACCCTCGGGAGAAACTGCTCGCGGTTGCGCAGCAGCAGGTACGTGGTGCCGAAGGTGCCGGCCGCCAGGACCAGCCGGTCGCAGGCGATCCGGCGCAGGGGCAGGTCGCGCGTTGCCGTCCGCTGCCCCTCGGTCGCCGGGTCGTGCGCCACGTAGCGCACCTCGTACCCGCCGCCGTCGAGCGGCTCGATCTCGCGCACCTCGCAGCGCGTACGCAGGTCCGCGCCGTGGTGCTTGGCGGCCGAGAGGTACGTGTGGTCGAGGCTGTTCTTGGCCCCGTCGTTGCAGCCGATGTCGCACTCCCCGCAGAGCCGGCAGGTGCGTCGCGGCCGGCCGTGCAGGTTGCCATAGGCCGGGGTGCGGATCGGCGCGCCCGGCACCGGCGCCTCACCCGGACCGCCCGCAAAAGCAACCGCCAGCGGCGGCATGTCCCATGTCAGCTCCGGCCGCTGCGTGCCCTGCCGCTGCGCGTTCAGCCGCTGCGCGGCGAGGCGCATCGCCTCGGTCTTGCGCGTGGCCGGGTAAGGATAAGGCGTTGCGCCCATCATCCGCTCGACCCGGTCGTAGTGCGGGTCGAGGTCGGCCCGGCTGATCGGCCAGTGCTCATAGCCGCCCCGGGGCAGCGGCGACTCTCGCACGAACCACCGCTCGTCCTTTCGCAGCAGCACGTTGGCGTAGATGAGCGAGCCGCCTCCGAGGCCGCTGGACACCACCCCGTCAACGCCCCGGAACGACCAGATGTCGAACAGCCCGTGCAACCCCTCGCTCGGGTCCCAGAGGTTGCGCCCCATCTCCGCCGGTGTCCGCGCAAAGTCACCTGGACGGTACGCCTTTCCGCGCTCCAGCAGCACCACGGAGCGGCCCGCCTCCGCCAGCCGGTACGCGGCTACCGATCCACCGAAGCCGGAGCCGACCACCACGGCGTGCACGTGCTCAACATTCTTCTCCCCCACGATGGCTATGTTTCTCTCGGCACACGCGCAGGCAAGGCTTCAGCAGGCATTACGTCTGTCGAGTTACGGACTGGCGCTACGGAAGCACACTTGGTATGCCGTACCCATGGCTGTTGCTTTTGTGACCGGGGGCTCGGGGTTCGTCGGCGGTGCGCTGGTGCGCCGGCTCGTGGCCGGCGGGTGGCGGGTGCGGGCGCTGGCCCGCAGCCAGGCCGCGGCCGAGGCGGTGACCCGGGCCGGCGCCGAGCCGGTCACCGGCGACCTGGCCGATGTGGACGCCCTGGCGGCCGGTGCCGCCGGCGCCGGCGTGGCGTTCCACTGTGCCGCGTTCGTCAGGCAGTGGGGCACGCGCGCGGAGTATCTTCGCGCCAACGTGACCGGCACCCGCAACGTCATCGAGGCGTGCCAGCGCGCGGGCGTGCCCCGGCTGGTGCATGTCGGCTCGGAGGCGGCCATGCTCGCCGGCCAGCCGCTGCGCGACATCGACGAGGACACGCTGCTGCGCCCGGACTCGGCGTCGCTGTACTGCGCCACCAAGGCGATGGCCGAGCTCGCCGTCCGCGCGGCGAACGGGGACGGCCTGCGCACCGTCGTGGTACGGCCGCGGCTGGTCTGGGGCCCCGGCGACACCACGATCCTGCCGGCGCTGGTCGAGGCGGTGCGGCGGGGACGCTTCCGGTGGGTCGGCCCGGGCACCCACGCGACCTCGACCACCCACGTGGACAACGCCGTGCACGGGTTGGTGCTGGCGGCCGAGGCGGCCGACCCGGGCCCGTCCTACTTCGTCACCGACGGGCCGCCCGCGGTCTTCCGCGAGTTCATCGGGCAACTGCTCGCCACCGCCGGCGTGGCGGCCCCGGACCGCAGCGTGCCTCCGGCCGCGGCCCGGATCGCGGCGGTCGTCGCGGAGAGCGCGTGGCGGGTGCTGCGGCTGCCCGGCGCGCCGCCCATCACCCGCACCGCGGTGTGGCTGTCCAGTCTGGAGTGCACGGTCGACACCGGCCGGGCAGAGCGCGAGCTGGGGTACCGGCCGGTGGTCACCCGCGCCGAAGGGCTGGCCGCGCTCGGTGCTTCTCGAGAAACTCCAGGAAGTGCGGGAACACGTCCTGAGCCACATTCGCGCCCATGAACGGGTCCTGGTGGCCGTAGCCGGGCAGGATCCGCAGCTGGTGCCGGCCTGGGACGATCTTCTCCAGCTCCCGGTAGCAGACGACGTTGGAGTCCCGGAACACGTTGTTGCGGTCGCCGGTGGCGAAGAGCACCGGGGTCTCGATCTCGGCGGCGTAGGTGAGGTAGTCGTCAGGGAGCCGGTCGTAGGTCGAGTTGCCCGGCTCCATCTTCACCGCCCGACCCGCCTTGACCATCTTGCGGACGTGGCGGTAGTAGTGCACGCTCGTCGCCCCGTACAGGTCGCCGCCGCGCCGGTGGGTGACGTCGGCGAGCTTGTCGTGGCTGTAGAGCGCGGGCCAGCCGGTGCCCCACATCAGGCTGAGCATGTGGCACGCGGGCACGTCGCACTCGCGGTGGAGCGCGGAGACGGCCCTTGCGAAGAGCTTGCCGCGGGAGAGCCCCGGGTCCTCGCCCCACTGCGGGTTGATATACGGCAGGCCGAGGACCGTCTCGACGCCGAACGGCGCCACCTGCAGCTTGACCCGGGACCAGCCGGGCACCCGCGGGGTGAGGCCGACGCTGTTCGCGATGACGCTGCTGATGCCGGTCACCGCCTTGCCGAACAGGCTCATCAGGAACGACACCGCGCCCAGGCAGTGGCAGATGACGTGGATCGGCCGGTCCCCGATCTCCCCGCGCATCAGCTGCACCGCCGGCGGGTAGTCGAACAGCGCGATGTCGTCCATGTTGTACCTGGTCTTGAAGAGGTTGTACGAGTACCGGTTGCTCATCCGGTAGTCCAGGCACCATACGTCGCGGAAGCCGTTGTCGAGTAGGTAGGACACGAGGTTCTCGTGCTCGGGCATGATGAACATGTCGGTCGACGTGGTGAGCCCGTGGATCACCAGCACCGCCTCACCCGCCTCGCCCCGGCGGAAACGGGTCAGGCTCAGCCCGATCTTGTCCTCGGTGCTGAAGAAGTACGGCGTGACCTCAGCGTCACGCACGCCGGAGAGGGTGTAGAGCGGAATCTCACGTGGCATTGCCGTGCCCCCCGTTGATGTAGTACTCGTTCGGGTCCACCTTTGCCCGCCGGGCCGGGTCCTTCGACGTCCGGCTGTGCATGTAGCGGAAGCCCTGGTTGTAGATGCAGATGTCGTCGAGGCGGGTGACCAGGTCCTCCAGCACCTCCGGGCGCATCCCGTCGCGGCCGATGCCGCAGAAGAACATCAGCTCGCAGAAGCCGTCATCCGGCCCGCCCTGCGCCAGGTACGCCGACCCGATGCTCTTCACGTACACCGAGATGAACGTGAAGCAGCCATGCTGCCGGCGGACGTCGCGCATCAGCTCGTAGCTGTCGCGGAACAGGGCCTCGTAGCGGTGCAGCGGCGCCAGCACGATGAACATGCGGGTGGGGTCGCCCACGGTGGAGTCGAGGATCTTGTCGGTGAAGAACTCGACGTTCTTCATCGTCGCGTACCCGGGGCTGAACAGGACGCCGGTCATTCCGACGTACTTCAGGGCCCGGTCGACACCCCGCGGCAGCCGGCCGGCGACCGCGCCGATGGCGTTCAGCATCGTGTACGAGACCGCGTCGCGCGCCCGCGCGTAGGGACTCTGCGACGTCGGGCGGTACGCCGAGAACTGGCCGACGCCGAACCGGCCGAAGTCGACCCACACCCCGCGCTCCATCAGCGCCTCACCGGGGTTGCGGATGGCCTGTGCCGAGCCGGCCACGAAACGGTCCACGTTGACGTAGTGCCGCTGGTGGTTACGCAGCACGGTGCGGTACTTCTCGACGCGGATGATCCGTACCGTCAAGGTGGTGATGACGCCGTGGCGCCCCAGCCCGGCGAGCACCCGGTGGAACTGCTCGGGGTGCTCCGTACGGCTGCAGCTGACCAGCTCGCCGTCCCAGTTGACGTACTCCAGCCGCTGCACCGTGTCGATGAACAGCCCGAAGCGGTGCGAAGCCGGGCTGATCCCGCCGACCGATGCGAACCCGCCCACCGTGATGTGGTTGTGGTCGCCGATGACCGGCAGGCCCAGCCCGCGTTCGGCGAGCAGGTCGTCCACCTGTGCCGAGACCGCGCCCGCCTGCACGGTCGCTGTCATCTCCTCCTCGTCGACCTCGACCACCCGGTTGAGCTTCTCGGTCAGCAGCATGCTGCCCCGGTCGGTGAGCACGAGGTCGTTGCTGGAGTGGCCCTTGCTGCGGATGGCCAGGCGCTCGCCCAGCGCCTTGGCCTCCCGGACCGCCTTCACGACGTCCGCCGTGGTCTGCGGGAGGTAGATCTTGGTCGGGAACCTGGGGGCGATCGACGGTGTGGCGACCCGCTCCCAGTCGTAGCCAAGGCTGTCGATGCTGTCGTGGGTGAAGGTCTCATGGCTGTTGATCCGCTTGCGCCATCCAGCCAGCCTGGACACTCGTGACATTGCCTCCATCACCCCGTCTGCTCCACCCGGCTCTTGAGAGCCGAGTCCATCTCTCGGTATCCGGCTAGGATCCGTCGCCTCAGCAAGGGCATCACCAGCGGCGCGAACAGCCCGCTGGCGGTCTCCGACTGCACGAACCGGCACCGCGACGCCTCGACCGGCTCCAGCAGGAACCGCCGGTCGACGTCGAACAGGCCGGGTACCCGCTGGCGAGCCAGCCAGCGCAGCTCGCGGGGCTCGTCCACGACCGTCAGCTTGGGATGGAGGGTGACCAGCCGGCCCCCCAGCCGGAGCGTGACGTGGATCCGGCCGCCCGGGACGAGTGCTCCGTCAGCCCTGCGGATGAACGGGTTCCAGGATGGAAACGATCGGAAGTCGGTGAGTGCGCCCCACACGCGCGGGGGTGGGGCCTCAATGTGGACTTCTGACCGTAGCGTTCGCATCACGCCAAGCTATGGCGACCGCGGGTAGGCGCCAAGGGTCGTGGCGGAAACCCGACCACAGAAAGTGACACGTCCTGCACGGAAAGGGGAAGGCCGGTCGGCCGCGATGCGGTGCCTTCCGACCCTGGTCGCCGGCCGGGCATCGGTTGAGCGTGGGGTTGAGGCGTACGCGAAGGGCCGGTGCGCGCCGCCGCGCGCTCCGGCGTACCCGGCGTACCCGGCGTTACGGAGGCAACCATGACCACGATGAAAGACGCCGCTTCCGGGTTCCTGGCGCGGAGGCGGATTGCGGTCACCTGAAGTCGGTGCCCGGTGGCGTCGAGGCGGTCGTCATCGCGACCAGGCCGGAGACCGCTGAGGCCACCATGCGGGAGTGTGTCGACCTCGGCATCAGGCACGTCTGGATGCATCGCGCATTCGGTGCGGGCAGCGTCTCCACCGCCGCCACCGAGTACGGCCGACAGCACGGGATCACCGTGATCGACGGTGGCTGCCCGCTGATGTTCGGCCCCGCCGCTGACGTAGGGCACAAGGCGATGTGCTTCGCGCTCAGCTGGACAGGCAAGGTCCCCAGGCAGGTGTGAGGGGCGTCAGGTCACCGGTGCCGGCCGCACCCCTCGACCCGCTGGCGGGTGTCCCTGGCTCACGCGCGGGTCCGAACCGGCGCGCCGCGGCGTACGCCGGTTCGCGCACCTCGGCCAGCGGGCGGTGCCAGCGCAGGCCCTGCGGCGGGTTGCGGACCGGGTCGAAGCGCAGCGGTGGGTCTGCCGCAGCATGCTCGCGGGCGGTGAGCTTGAGCGAGCCGAACTGGTGCCACCCGCCGAACGGCGTCGCCACCAGCAGGCGGAACCACAGCGGCTGGCGGGCCGCCTCGCTCGCCACCCCGTCGAGGCGGACCGCGGGCCGGCGGCGGGCGGGCACCGCGGCCAGCAGGACCGGACCGCGCGGGGAGGAGTAGGGCAGCAGGCTGGCGTACCCGGAGTTGACCGGGTCCCGGCGCGGGACCAGCAGGAACCTGGTGAGCGGCGAGAGCCCGGTGGTGGCCAGCAGCACGTCGTGCCGCTGGCCGGCATCGCCTGCCCAGGTCAGCGCCAGGCCGAGGATGTCGGGGAGCTTCGCCGGCAGGCCCACCGCCCGGGACAGCCGGACCAGGCCGTGGTCCTCGCCAGGCTGGTCGAGCCATGCCGAGCCCCACGGCTCGATACTGCCGGTCCGGTTGACGACCGCGTGGAGGACCACGCCCTTCGGGTGCAGCGGGCGGTCGCGGCGGACCGCCGCCACGGCGCCGAAGACCGCGCCGAGAGCCGGCCCGGCGATGCGGGGCAGCCGCACCGCCGCCATCTGGCGACCAGGTACGTGCATCGCCCAGTCTTACCCGGCCGCACCCCAGCTAACCCACGCTGACCTTGGCAGACGCCATACATTGATACTTTTCTACATCTCGATAGTTCGGTACGTTAATTATCGTCATCGATACGAAGGGAGCCGGTCATGACTCTTGGCGTCAACCCCCAACTGCCCCGGCGCAGGCTGCTGGGCGGCGCCGCCGCACTCGCCGGCGGCGTGGTGCTGGGCGCGGGCACCGACCTGGCCCGGCCCACCGCGGCGCGGGCCGCGGTCCCGGTGCCCTACTGCTACACGCGCTATGAATGGGGCGCCCGGATGGCCACCGGGACGATCCGCTACCTGGACCGGATGCCGGACCACATCATCGTGCACCACACCGCCAGCGCGAACACGACCGACTTCTCCCTCGCCGCCGCCTTCCGAGTCTCCCGCTGGATCCAGGACCTGCACATGGACACCAACGGCTGGATCGACTCGGGGCAGCAGCTGACCATCAGCCGGGGCGGGTACCTGATGGAGGGACGCCAGCTGAGCTTCCGGGCGATCTGGGAGCGGCAGCACGTCAGCGGGGCGCAGTGCGCCAACCACAACGACCACACCATCGGCATCGAGAACGAGGGCCACTACGTGAGCAACTCGGTGCCGTCGACGCTCTTCGAGTCGCTGGTGAGCACCTGCGCCTGGCTGTGCGACTTCTACAACCTCAACCCGTACGTCGCGATCGTCGGGCACCGGGACTTCGTCGCCACCCTCTGCCCAGGTGACGTGCTCTACGCCCGGCTGCCGGAGCTGCGTAACCGGGTGGCGGCGGTGCTGAGCGCGGGCTGACCACTCTCACCGGTGCCGCGCGGCTGCGCGGCACCGTGCCGATCCACGCCATCGTGCTCATCAGTCCAACGTGCTCATCAGTCCAGCGCGAGAGCGAGGACGTCAAACTCCAGCAGGCGCCCGTCCTTGGGTCGGAACGTCAGGTACGCGACACGCCCGTCGACGGTGAGCCGGTCGGGCGTCGCGTCGCGGAACGGCTCCGGCAGGCGCACCTGCCACGGGGAGTCGCCACCGAGGTCCAGCGCGGCGACCATGTGCTCGGTCGCGGCCAGCACGCCGTTCCCGCCTGGGGCGGGCGCCAGCCGCGCGCCGCGCAGGTTGGTCTGCCACCTCTCCGCGCCGGTGACGAGGTCGTACGCTCTTAGTACGTCGGCGGCGACCACCACCAGGGAGCCCACCGTCTCCATCATGGCGATGGGCATGGGTGAGCCACCCTGCCAGACCTGCCGACCATCGGCGACGTTGAACGCCTGTACCAGCTGGATGTCGCGTATCACAACCTGACCAGCGGCGATGCGCCCCTCGCAGCGCCGCCACAGCTGCTCTTCAGGACCAGACCGCGGACCAGGTCCCGGGCCTGGTCCTGGACCGGGACCTGGTCCGGGCCCGCCAGGACCGCTGCGTGGCTGGTCGGACGGCTCCGGCGGCGCGCCGTACCCCTGTTTCCACAGTTGCTGGCCGGTGGCCGCGTCGTAGAGCCCGATCTGGACCTTGGCGCCGGCCGCGTCCAGGTCACGGGTGACCAGCCGGGTGGCGTCCGCCGCCTTGGGCTTCCCGGAGCTACCTCGGCGCCCGCCGGCCAGCGCTGGACGCTTGACCCGCCATAGCTGGTCACCGCGCCGGTTGATCGCGACCGTGGCCGTACCCAGGTGCAGGAAGGCACGGTCCGCGGAGACCGCGACCCCACGGATCTCCACCGGCACCCCATCCGGGTTGTCGCCACGGGCCGCCACCTTCTCGGCCGCTGCCATCTCGTTGGCGAACCGCTGCGCTCCCGTCACGCCATCCAGCAGCCAGGCCCGCGCCAGATCAGTGACGAGGATCCCGTCGCCCCACGACATCAAGGTGACCGCGTCTCCCGGCAGCTTCTGCCGCCAGACCTCCCGCCCCTGCAGGTCGACCGCCCTCACCACAGATCCGCTCGCGGTGACCAGGAGCGAACCGCCCACCACCACGATCCGCTCGCCGGGTTCCCGACCCGCCGGCTGGTTCTCCAGGAGCGGCGCCCCAGACCGGGCCTGCCATAGCACCCTGCCCGGCTGCGGCGAGCCGGTCTGGGGCAGCTGCGCCTGCGGCGAGCGGGAGCCCTCATCCGTCCGGCGACGGTCGAGGGCACCGAGGGCGCCGAGGGCGCCGATCCCCCCGAGGGCGGCCACCCCGACGAGCCCACCGATGGCTAGCACCCGGCGGCGTGAGGTCCGCCCATTGGCCGCGCCGACTGCCAGGGGGCCAGCGACCGGCGCCCTCTCCCGGTGCCACCCCGGTGACGGTGCGGAGATGCCCGCGCCGACGAGGATGCGGGACAGCTCTGACGCCGTCGGCCGGTACTTCGGCAGCGGGCTGAGGCAGCGCACGATGAGCGGGCGCAGGTCCTGGGGCACCCGGGAAAGGTCGAACCGGCCGAGCGTGATCTGCATGATCTGCTCGTACACGGTGCCGTCGTCGACGAGGCTCCGGCCGGTGGCGGCGAAGACCAGCGTGGCGCCGAGGGAGAAGACGTCACTCGGGGGGCCGGCGTCGTCCCCGTGGAGGCGCTCGGGTGCCATGTAGGACGGCGTCCCAACCACCACGCTCTTGGTCATCCGGGTCTCGTCCGCGGCGAGCGCCACGCCGAAGTCGATGATGTGCGGCCCGGCGTCGTCCAGGAGCACATTGCTCGGCTTGAGGTCGCGGTGCACAATGCCGGCACGGTGGATCGAGGTGAGCGCCTCCGCGAGGCCGGCGGCGAGGATGAGCACTGCACCCGGTGCCAGCGGTCCGTCTTCGTCGACCCGCTGCTCCAGGCTCGGGCCTTCGATGTAGGCCGTCGCCAGCCAGGGCGCCGGGGCATCGGTGTCGGCATCCACGACCGCGGCAGTGAAGAGCGGGCTGACCGAGCGCATGGCCGCCACCTCGCGCGCGAACCGGCGGCGGAAGGAAGGGTCGTCGGCGAGCTCCGCGCGAACCACCTTGATCGCCACCCGGCGCCCGGTCGCGGACTGCCCCAGATAGACCCGCCCCATCCCGCCGCCGCCCAATACGCCGAGCAGGCGGTACGGTCCGACAGCGCTGGGATCTGTGGTGTTGAGCGGTCTCATGCCCACCTTCACGACAGCCCTGCAAACAATCCCCACGGATACTAGTCGGCGAGAATGCGCGGGTGTATCGGGTCCCTAGCGCGCTGCTCCGACTGCTGGTAGGAGCCGGTGAACATCACTTTCCACTCTTCTGCCCCGAAGCAACACGACGGAGCTTCCACGGTTTCGGTGCGCCGGGTGTATGTGCCCATGATCGAGGATTACGCGCGCCACCCCGGCCACGCCGACCCGCTTCGAAGCGGATCGACGCAGCTACCAGAGCCAGGGTCTGCCGCGGGCAGCGCTGAGAGCTGCGGCGGGCAGCATCAGGGTTAGCCGCGTACAGCGCTCAGGGGCACGGGTTCGGGGCGGTCGTCGCCGGGCTGGAGGCGGTCCGCCCGTCCGCCGCAACGGCCGTCACCCACCAGGTCACCGATGCCGCCGCCATCGGGCCGACGGTGGCCCGGGCGTCAGCACCGTCCACGGCCATCGGCTGGCTGCGCAGGACCCGCACCCGCCAGAACAGCCGGGCGCTGGCCAGGCTCCCTCCGGTCGTGGTCAGGCCCACGGTCAGGGTGTACGACGGCGCGCCGGCACAGGCCACCCGGCCCACCGCCCGCACCGCGAACGGGACCACGAACACGGTGGACGGTGCGGTGCTCGGACGCGGCGGGGGCGATGGGCCCGCGGTCGGCTGCCCGCCTGGCGGCGGGGCGCCGACCGCCCCACCGCCGGTCGTCTCGGCGGCGGCCGGAGCGCTGCCGGGTGCGGGCCCGGTCGGCGATGCCGCGCCGAAGCCCGGCTGGCCCGGCCCGGCGGACACCGCCGCGGTCGGCGGCGGGACCGATGGGGTGACCGCGGCCAGGTGCGGCGCTGCCGTCGGCTCGTACGCGGCGAGAGCTGTGCCGCCCAAGGCGAGGAGCATGGCGACGGCCGCCGTAACCGCGGCTGCGCGCCGGAGCCGGTGCTCGTCGGAGCGCGGAACCCCGGTCGCGGGGTCGAGAACCGGCCCGACGCGCCCATCCGGACCAGCGTTCGGAGCGTTCGGAGCCTTCGCACCACCCGAACCGCCCGGACCGCCCTGGCCGCCCGGCTCACCCGCCCGGCCCGGCTCGCCTGCACCGGGACCGGGACCGGGCCGGCGCAGCGGAGCCACGGCGAACGGCAGCGCCGCGTACGCGGAGAGCAGCGCGGCCGGGCTGAGCAGCTCACGGCGGCGCAGCCCGCACTCGTCGCAGCCGGCGGCGTGCCGGTGGATGCGCTTGCGCAGCAGGGTGGTCAGCTGCCCGTCCCAGCCGTGCAGCAGCGCGTCGAGCCCGGCGCACCGGCCGCCGCCGGCCCGGGCGATGAGCAGCGCCCCGAGCGCCGTCTCCAGCTGGGTCCGGGCGCGGGAGAGCCGGGCGTGGGCGTGGTTGGCGGGCACCCCGAGCACCGCGCCGACGTCGGCGGCGGACAGGCCGTGCCGGACGGCGAGCTCGATCACCTCGCGGTCCGGCGGGTTGAGCCCCGCCGCCGCGGCGGTGACCAGCGCCCGCACCTGCGCGGCCTGCACCCGCGCCGCCGGGTCGGTGCTGTCCGCCGCCGGCTCGTACGCGTCGGCCAGCGGCACGCTGCGCCGTCGCAGGCGCAGCGCACGCAGGCACTGGCTGCGCGCGATCGCGTAGAGCCAGGCGCCCAGCCGGTCCGGCTCGCGCACCTGACCCGCCCGCTCCCCGGCGATGAGGAACGTGTCCTGGACGACATCGGCAGCCGTCTCGGCGTCGCCTACCAGGGAGCGGCAGTAGGCGAACAGGCGGTCGGCGTAGCGGCGGTAGGCGCCGTCAAGGCCGCGCGGGTCCCCTGCGGCCATCGCCGCCACAAGGGCACGGTCGTCCATGCCCGCACGGTACGCACCCCGGGCAACCCGGCTCCCTCGATACGGCTTGGCGCCGCGGCCCCGCTACGGCTTGGCGCCGCGGCGCAGCCGGACCCACCGGTACCCGTACCCGGCGAGGTCGAGCGAGTCCAGCTTGCCGGGCGGCGGGTAGTCCTGGTCGGCGAAGACCTCGACCGGGTCGGCCGCCTCCCCGGACAGGCTGCCCAGGTCGACGGTTGCTGCCTGCTCCCCCAGGTTGTGCAGGAACAGCATCGAGCCGGACGAGCCGTCCGCGCGGTGGGCCAGCACGCCCGGCGGCATCGGCGCGTCCACATGCGCGCAGCTGCCCGCGCCCACCTCCGGGCTCTCCCGCAGGATGCGGACCATCCGCTCGAACCAGAACAGCAGCGAGCCCGGGTCCCGCTGCTGGGCGGCGACGTTGACGCGTCGGTAGCCATACTCCCCACCAGATATCACCGGGCGGACCAGCTCGGCCGCTGCGGAGAAGCCGGCGCCCGGAGCCGCCGACCATTGCATCGGGGTACGGATGGCCGCCCGCCCCGGCAGCGACAGGTCCTCGCCCATCCCGATCTCCTCGCCGTAACGCAGCACCGGCGTCCCGCGCAGGGTGAACTGCAACGAGTACGCCAGGCGCAGCCGGCGCTGGTCCCCGCCAAGCATCGGGGCGAGCCGGCGGCGGATGCCCCGGTCGTAGAGGCGCATGCCGGGGTCCGGGCCGAACGCCGCGAAGACCTCCTCACGCTGCTCGGCGGTGAGCCGGGACAGGTCGATCTCATCGTGGTTGCGCAGGAAGGTGGCCCACTGCCCGCCGCGGGGCAGGGCCGGGGTGTTGCGCAGGGCCTCGATGACCGGCTCCGGGTCCTGCCGGGCCAGGGCCAGCACCAGCTGCCCGTTGAGCATGAAGTCGAAGAGCATGTGCAGCCGGTTGCCGGAGCCGCCTTTGTCACCGAAGTAGGCGACGAGCTGGTCGGCCTCGACGTTCGCCTCGGCCAGCAGCACCGCGTCGCTGCGGCGCCAGGTGGCGTGCTGGCGCAGCTCGGTCAGGTAGTCGAAGTCCTTGGGCGGGCTGGGGTTACCGGGCTCGGTGAGCTCGATGATGAAGGGCACCGCGTCGATGCGGAACCCGCTCACGCCGAGCTGTAGCCAGAACCCCACGATCTTCCTGACCTCCTCGCGCACCGCCGGGTGGGCGAAGTTGAGGTCCGGCTGGAAGTCGTAGAAGCGGTGGTAGTACCAGGCACCGGCGGTCTCGTCGTAGCTCCAGGTCTCGTGCTGCTCGCCGGGGAAGACCATGCCCTGGAACCGGTCCGCCGGCTCGTCAGCCGACCACACGAACCAGTCGCGGTACGGCGAGGCCGGGTCGCTGCGGGCCGAGACGAACCAGGGGTGCTCGTCCGAGACGTGGTTGACCACCAGGTCCATCATCACCCGGATGCCCCGGTTGCCGGCCTGGTGGACCAGCTCCACGAAGTCGCCGAGCGTGCCGAGACGGGGGTCGATGCCGTAGAAGTCGGTCACGTCGTACCCGTCGTCACGCCCAGGCGTTGGGTGGACCGGGTGCAGCCACAGGCAGGTCACGCCGAGCCGGGCCAGGTAGTCCAGCCTGGCGACCAGGCCGGGCAGGTCGCCCACGCCGTCGCCGTCGGAGTCGGCGAACGTGTCGACGTCCAGGCAGTAGACGACCGCTTCGGAGTACCACCGCTCAGCCATGCGCTGGTGAGTCCCCGGGGTGGCGGTCGGGCAAACGCCGACCGCGCTGGCGGGGGCGGCCGGCGCGGTCAGGCACGAGGTCAGCGGTCGAGCACAAGATCGGCGGTCAGGCGGGGCAACGGTGGGGGCACGAGGTCGGCGGTCGGGTCAGGCGGACTCGGCGGTGAGCGCGGGCACCACCGGCACGATCTGGACCGTTGGCGCTGCCGGCAGGCCGGGCCCTGACGTGTGTGGTTGCCCGGCGGGGGCAGGCGCCCCGCTCCGCAGCGGTGAGGTGCCCTCGCCTGCCTCAGCAGGTGGCTCGGAACCGGCCACAGCAGGTGGCTCGGAGCCGGCCTTGCGGGCGGCGGCCTGCTCGATGCGGGTCGACAGCTCAGCCGCCAACCGGCGCATGACAGCGGCGGGCTTCGGCCCGGGGCGGTCCTCGCGGAACGCGGCGTCCACGGAGAGCCGGGCGGCGCGCTCCTCGGTCAGCGACCGGCCCCACAGCGCGGCGGCCGCGGCGATCACCACGATCGACGCGACGCCCAGCTTGCGCGCGAGCTTGTCCTCGACGTCACCGGCGCCAGCCTCGGCCACCGCCAGCGCGCGGATGTCCACGTCGCCCAGGCCGGCGTCGCTGATGTCGCGCATCTTGCGCGCCGCCCGGGCCAGCGCGCCGTCGCCCCCCTCCAGGGCGGCGAACGGGGTGCCCGGGGTGCGGAACGGCCGCCGGTAGACCCCGGCGGTCAGCACCTCGCGCAGGTAGGAACCGGAGACCGGCACCGGGGCCGTGCCGGGCGCCCCGCCCAGCACCACCGGGTCGTCGCCGAGGAGCAGGTCGGCCAGGCTGACCCGGTGCCCGAACGCCTCGCTCAGGACCATGGGCAGCGCGACGAGCTGCTCCGCGGTCGGAGCCCGCTGGCCGCGCTCCACCGCGGCCACCCACTGGGCGGTCCAGCCCAGCCCGTAGTAGCGGGCGGTCCGTACTACGTCGTCGTGGCTGGCCGTCGCGTCCAGCCGCAACCGGCGCAGGTTACGGGCGATCAGCGCGCGTACGGTAACCGGATTGGCGGCGTCGACCGGCGCCTTCTCCACTTCCGTTTCCGTATTGCTATCGGCGTTCACGAATCATGACGCTAACCGCGGTCACCACACCCCGCAACGCCACCCGCCGTATCGGGCAGAGCAGCGACCTGGCCGTATGCAGATAGACCTGTGTTATCGGGACAAACCACGATCACCCGCGTGACGCAGGTTACGTTCTCCAAAGCGCCGCGCCCCGGTTGACCATAGGCTCCCGGTATGGCAGCCGTCAGGCTCGCTCCGGCGTACGCCGCTACCGGGTGGCGCGGCGGGTGACCGTACCCTCACGGCTATGCAGACCCGGCCGGAGCCGCTGCCGCCGTGGCTGGCCGCGGCCATGGTGTTCCTCGCCAGCGGCGCCGTCCTGGTGCTGGAGATCGTCGGCCTGCGGCTCGTCGGGCCGTACGTCGGGGTGACGCTCCAGACGAGCAGCGCGGTCATCGGGGTTGCGCTCGCCGCGATCGCCTACGGCGCCTGGCTCGGCGGCTGGCTCGCCGACCGGTACCCGCCGCGCCACCTGCTCGCGCCGGCGCTGGTGCTGGCGGCGGTCACCACGGCGGTGACCCTGCCGGTCGTGCGCTACGCCGGGGAGATCCTGCGGGGCAGCGCCGCCGCCGGGGTGCTGCTGCTGACGGCGCTCGCCACGTTCGTACCGTGCGCCCTGCTCTCGACGGTCCCGCCGCTGGTGGTCAAGCTCCAGCTCGGCGACCTGGGGCAGACCGGGCGGGTGGTGGGCCGGCTGTCGAGCATCGGCACGCTGGGCGCCATCACGGCCACCCTCGGCACCGGGTTCGTCCTGGTAGCGGCCCTGCCGAGCAGCGTCATCGTGCTCACCCTGGCGGTACTGCTGGGTGCCGCCGGGCTGGCGCTCGGCTGGCACCTGCGCCGGCCCGCCCCGGCCGGGCTGCCCGGGCCGGCTCGCCGTACCGGCCCGGCCGGGCGGACCAGGGCGGTCGTCGCCGTGGCCGGTCTCGCCGGGGCCGGGCTGGTCGCGGTGGCCCCGGACCCGTGCGACGTCGAGACGGCGTACCACTGTGCCCGGGTGGTCGCCGACCCGGCCCGGCCCACTGGCCGCCTGCTTGTGCTCAACTCCGCCCGGCACTCCTATGTAGACCTCGCCGACCCCCGTCACCTCGAGTTCGAGTACGTCCAGTGGATCGGCGCGCTCGCCGACGTGCTGGCGCCGCCGGCCCGGCCGCTGGCCGCCCTGCACCTGGGCGGGGGTGGCTTCACGCTGCCGCGCTACCTCGCGGCGACCCGCCCCGGCGGCAGCAACGTCGTCCTCGAGCTCGACGGGGAGCTGGTCGAGCTGGACCGGGCCGAGCTGGGCCTGCGGGACTTTCCCGGGCTGCGGGTCGAGGTCGGCGACGCGCGCGTCGGGTTGGCCGGCGAGGCGGCCGGCGCGTACGACCTCGCGGTCGGCGACGCGTTCGGGCACCTGGTCGTGCCCTGGCACCTGGCGACCCGGGAGCTGGTCACCGACGTACGGCGGGTGCTGCGGCCGGCGGGCTGCTATGCGCTGAACGTCATCGACTACCCGCCGGGGCGGTTCGTGCGGGCCGAGGTGGCCACGGTCGCCGCGGTGTTCCCGTACGTCGCCCTCGTCGCCCCGGAGTCCGCCGTCAACGGCGGGAGCGGGGCCAACTTCGTCATCCTCGGCTCTGCCGCGCCGCTGCCGCTCGCCGCCCTGCGGGACCGGCTGGCGGCGCGCGCCGCGGACGCGGCGGCGTCCGGTGGCGACCCGGCGGCGCCTGGTGACCCGGCGGAACGGGTGGAGCCGGTGCGCGTGCTGGCAGGTGCCGAGCTGGCCGCCTTCGTCGGCGGGGCCCGGGTGCTCACCGACGACCACGCGCCAGTGGACCAGCTGCTGGCCCGCCCCTGACCCGCACCGCCGGCGCCGGGCGGGCCCCTCACGGGCAGCATCCGCCAACCGCTCGCAGGCGGTAGTCGCCACTCGCCAGGCCGTCATCGAAAAATTGTCAAAGTATGACAAAACATGATGAGTCGCCATCCGCCATCCGTATGGGGTGGCGGGTGTATTCGGTTCGGGTAAGCTGACGCCCGGTCGCCGGCCAGTGGCGCTCCAAGGGGCGTCCACGGCGGCTGCCGCCGAGTCGCCATCCGGCGAGCCGGGGACCCAGGCTAGTGGGGTGAGTCCGCAGATCTCGCGGTAGGGCCTAATGTTCCGGGCCCGAACCCGTCAGCTAACCCGGCAGGCGGTCCACAGCAGAGGGACATCGCACGTGACGCGGACAGGAAACGTAGGGCGACACTGGGCGCTCGCTGTCACCCTGCTCGCCGCCGGGGTGGCGCTGGTGGGGATGCCGGCGCAGGCCGGTCCGATCGGCGCACCGGCCCCAGTCACCGCAGTCGACCCGGAAGGCGGCAGCAAGACCCTGCGCGACCAGCTGGACGCCGCGGCGCGGGGCTACATCGACGCAAAGGCACGGTACGACTTCTCCAAGCGCACACAGGCCGTCCTGGTCGAGCGGATCCGCACCACCGAGCTGCGGCTCGCGCTCATCGTCGAGCAGGTCAGCGTGGTCGCCGCCGCGTCGTACCGGACCGGCCGGCTCGGCGTCGTGACCGCGCTGCTGGAGAGCGGGTCCCCAGACGCCTTCCTTGACCGGGCGACCAGCGTCGAGCTGCTCGCCTTGCAGGAGGACGCGCAGCTGGCCGAGCTGCGCCACACCCAGCGGCTGCTGGCGCAGCAGCGCGACCGCATCAACGTCGAGATGACCATGCAGACAGTGCAGCTCGCTGAGATGGAGAAGCGGAAGCGGGACGCGGAGCGGGCCTTGGCGGCGGTGGGCGGCCGGGTGTCCGGCGGGTTCGTCAGCGGCAGCTCCCCGGCGGCGAAGCCGGCCCCGCGCAACGCCGACGGCACCTGGCCCCGGGAGTCGTGCACAGTGGACGACCCCACCACCGGCGGCTGCCTTACCCCGCGCATGTACCACACCTACCTCCAGACCAAGGCTGCCGGCTTCACCAGGTACGTGTCCTGCTACCGGTCGTCCGGGTACGGCGAGCATCCCAAGGGCCGGGCCTGTGACTGGGCCGCGCAGGTGAGCGGCTTCGGGGGCACGGCGTACGGCTCGGACAAGTACTACGGCGACCGCCTCGCCAGCTTCTACGTCGCCAACGCGGACCGGCTCGGCGTGATGTACGTGATCTGGTACCGCCAGATCTGGATGCCCGGCACGGGCTGGCGCTCGTACAGCGCGGGCAGCGACCCCGCCAGCGCGCACACCAACCACGTCCACGTCTCCGTCTACTAGCGCCGCAGTCCGGAACGCCCGTCCGGAACGCTGGACGGACGACGGCCGCACGGGCCCCGACGCGGGCCGCGAAGGCTTCGACGCCGCCTCGACGCCCCAGGGCCCGGCGCATAAGACCTGCCCGGGCATGCGCCCGGGCAGGTCCCCCCATATCCCCCCTGGGTTCAGGTGCCCTCCTCGGTTCAGGTGCCCCCCTTGGGCTCAGGTGGCGCCGTCACCGTCGACCCGAAGGGCGCGGCTAAGGGCGCGGTAGACCTGGTTGAACCACAACGGGTCGGCGGAGCCGAAGAGCGGCACGCTCATCCCCCGGTAGTGGGCCCAGATCTGGCGTGGCCGGCGCCGCACCCGCAGCGTCACGGCCGCGATGAGCAGTGTCACCATGATGACGACGCCAAGGCCCAGCCAGCCCCGCCGGTCCACGAACGGGGTGGCCAGACCACCGAGCACCAGCATCAACGCGGTCACGCGGACCGCGTTGACGGCCACGGGATCGGGTGGGCCCGGTGCCTCCCACACCCGTTCCAGCTCCCGGACGGCGAACCGCTCCCCGGACGCGTCGAACCAGCAGCCAGTGATCCGGACGCCTCTTTGATCGAGGAACGTCACGTCGCTTTGAGGGCGCGGAGGCCGGTGGGTAGCATTCATCCGCAAGGCTCCTAGCGGCTCGTGGGTCGGGCTGGCGAGGGGTTCCTGACGGCACCCGGTGGCAGCCGGGTGCCGTTCCCTTATTGTGACCCACGCCACGTGGAAATTAGAAGGGCCGCAGTTAGCCAGGTAGCAAGTAGCCAAGGCATTTTGTCCAGTGATGGCTAGTATTTCGCAGTTGACTGCTTCAGCGGATGACGGAGTGTTCGAGGCTCCCGCTGCGTACCTCAACCATGAACCGAGCCCACTCCGCCCGGGACACAACGAGCACCGGCCCGAGGGGAGCACGGGAGTCACGCACCGCTACCCGGTCACCGACCACCGCGACCTCGACGCAGTCACCCTCGGCTCCACTGCGGGAACTCTTCCGCCACTGCGCCCGGGTGAGGTCGAGTTCGGCCATGCCCGCCCCCCTACAGCCGAAAAGATGGCACCGGACGCCGGACCGTCCCGACGCCGGCGAGGCCCGCACTGGGCGACGCTGGGTACACGGGCCGCTACCACTTTCTCACACCACCAGCCACCCGAGCAGGGTCATCACATATATACATACTTCTATGCTTGTTCTTTATGATCGGCTCCCGTGGCGCCGGTCAGCTTCTGGTCACTCGATCTCGCCGAGGTGTAAGGTCAGCTAGCTACCTGGCAGATGGCGAACTATCGAGCCGGAGATGAGCCCAAAGCAGCCTGGCAGTCTGCCTGATACCAAGAATGAAGGAGCGTGGGTTAGGCATGTCGGCCCCACATGGCCGCACCGCGGGTCGGTTCCGGCTCCGCTCCGAGCTGCGGCAGCGCCGCGAGGACGCCGGCCTCACCCAGGAGCAGGCGGCCGCGGAGATGGAGTGGTCGCTGTCCAAGCTGGTCCGCATCGAAGCGGGTACGGTCAGCATCTCAGTCAACGACCTGCGGGCACTGCTCGGCCTCTACGGCGTGCATGACCGGGCCGAGATCGACGAGATGCTCAAGCTCGCCCGCTCCGCCCGGCAGCGGGTGTGGTGGACGCAGTACCGCGACGTGCTGGCCCCGCAGTACCTGGAGTTCATCGGCTTCGAGACCGACGCGTCCGGCATCCGCTGCTTCCACCCGACGATCGTTCCCGGCCTGCTGCAGACCGAGGCGTACGCCCGGGCGGTCATCGCCGGCGCGGCGCTGAACGAGGTCGCCGACGACATCGTCGAGGCCCGGGTGGCGGTCCGGATGACCCGGATCAAGGAGCTGTTCGGCCGCGACGACCCGCCGAGGATCTCGGTGGTGATGGACGAGGCGGTGCTGCACCGCCCGGTCGGTGGCCCCGCGGTGATGCGCGGCCAGCTACACCACCTCGCCGAGGTCGCCACCCAGCCGCAGGTCGACCTTTGCGTGCTGCCGTTCCGCGCCGGCGTCCACCCCGGCGTGTACGGGTCGTTCCTGCTGTTCGACTTCCCGGACGCGGCCGACGAGATCGTGCTCTACCTCGAGCAGGCGCAGACCCAGATGCTGCTACGGGACCGGCCCGCGGAGATCGCGGCGTACGAGCGCGTCTTCAACCGGCTGCGCGCGATGACCCTGTCCACCGAGGAGAGCATCGCGATGCTGCTCCGTACGGCCGGCGAGATGTCCCGGCTCGCGGCGTGACCGCACGGCGTGCGGCCCCGCCACGTGCGTGACCCATCACGTAAGGGCCCGGTCGGCGGTCGCCGACCGGGCCCTTACGAGTCGCCTACAGCTGGCCAGAGCCCTACAGCTGGTCGAAGCAGGGCCGCTCCAGCTTGAAGGACTGCGCGGTCGGGCCGATGAAGAGATCCTTGACCTGCGAGACCTTGGTCGGGCCGGCCGGGTCGGGCTTGTAGATGGCGGTGTGGCGGACCTGCCCGTCGGGACCGCCGGCAAAGTTGCCGGCGCCGGTCGGCAGCATGCCCTCGTAGTCCACAGAGGACAGCGACTTCGCGGCCTCCAGCAGGCCGTCACGGGTGAGCTTGTTGTTCGCCGCGGCCTTCTCCAGCGCCGCCTTCAACGGGTACGACCAGACCCAGCCGGAGGTGTAGCCATCGTTGGGCCCACCGGGCGGGTTGCCGATGGCGTCCCGCATGGCCTTGTGGCCCGGGCTGTCCGTGCCCCAGGTGTGCCACGGCGAGGAGTACTCGTAGAGCGCCGTGATCGCCCGTGCGGCCGGGCCACCGATCAGACCGGGGTTCCAGGTGGGGCTGGTGCCGATGAACCGGCCGGTGTACCCGCGCTGCGCCGCCGTGCCGACGATCGCGGCCGCCTCCGCCGGGCCCGTCGTCAGGATGACCAGGTCGGGCTTTCCGGTGACGACCGCTTGGACGGCCGCCGCCTGGTTGGTCGCGCCCGTGCTGGTCTGCACGTTGCTGAAGGTGAGCCCGAGCTTGGTAGCGGCCAGCTTGGCGCCGGCCGCCGCGTCCGCGCCGTAGTCGCCGGGGTAGTGCACGGCAAGCACCGACTTGGGCTGGTACTTCTCCATGGCGTAGTCGATCGCGTTCATCGACTCGACGCAGTAGTTGGCGCCGGACTCCAGGATCACGTCCTGGAACGCCCAGGCCGAGGTCCACGACGCGGGCGCCGCCACGATCTTGTTGGCGCTCAGGTCGCCGATGATCGCCGCGGTGGTCGGCGAGCCCAGGGTCTGCGCGAGCGCGAGCACCTTGCCCTTGATCTCCTGGTACACCTGGTTGTGCACCTCGGCCTTGTACTTGTTGTCGCGGATGTACGTGGTCACATCGACCTCGTAGCCACCGATCCCGCCGGCCTTGTTGACCCGGGCCCAGAACGCCTTCTGCGCCTCGGTGATCGGGACCGCCAGCGCCTTGAAGGGGCCCTCGGTGAGGTCGGAGATGATGCCCAGGTAGATGCAGCCCTTGCTCTTGTCGACCGCGTTCGGGCACGCCTCCTTGGTGACGCCGGGCGCGCTCGCGCTGCCACCGCTACCGGTGTCGGTGTCACCCCCACGGCAGCCGGCGAGCGCACCCGCCAGCACCAGGACCGCCACCGTGGTGACGGCGGACAACCTCTTCATTCATTCCTCCAGTTGATATGAACCAGTACGCAGGAGTCGGTCAGTAGGAGAAAGGCCAGGCCTTCCAGTAGTTGCGGATGCGCACCCAGATGCCGAACAACCCGCGCGGCTCGAAGATAAGGAACAGGATGACCAGCGCGCCGTAGAGGATCGTCTCGACCTGGAAGACGTTCGGCCGGTCCGTCGGGAACGCGCCGATGAACGGCAGCAGCGCCGGCAGCCAGCGGGTCAGCTCCGGCAGCACCGTCATCAGGAGGAGGGCGCCCATGATGGAGCCGGAGATCGTGCCGGCACCACCGATCAGCACCATCGCGATGTACTGGACCGACAGCAGCAGGGTGAACTGCTCCGGGCCGAAGTGCCCGGCGACCGTGTAGATCAGGGCACCCGCGCAGCCGGCGTAGAAGGACGACAGCGCGAAGGCGGTCGTCTTGTAGCGGGCGAGGTTGACGCCGATCACGCCCGCGGCGATGTCCCGGTCGCGGATCGCGGAGAAGGCCCGGCCCACCCGCGACCGCGCGATGTTGCGCCCGGCCAGGCCGAACACCACCAGCAGCACGAACGTGAGCAGGTACAGCTTCTGGTCCTGGGTGAGGAGTGCGCCCGGCTCGTCGAACCGGTAGCCGAACAGGTCAGCCGTTGCCGCGCGCCGCCCGATGTCCCGGCCGCCGGTCAGCGACCGCCACTCGGTCAGCACGTACTCCGCGACCACGACCAGGCCGAGGGTGACGATCGCGAGGTAGAGGCCACGCAGCCGGACCGCCAGCGGTGCGACGAGCACCCCGGCGAGCGCGGCGACCAGCCCGGCGGCCGGCAGCCAGACCAGGATGTTCTCGACGCCGAAGCCGATGAGACGGCTCGCCGGGTCGCCCGCCAACGCGGCGGCCGTGTACGCGCCGACGGCGAGGAAGAACGCGTGCCCGAGGGAGACCTGGCCGGCGTACCCGGTGACCAGGTTCAGCCCGATGGCCCCGATGGCCGCGGCGCAACCCAGCGCGAGCAGGTGGAGCAGCCTGTCCGGGACCAGGAGCGGCGTTATAAGGCCGACGAGCACCAAGGCGCCGAAGGCGACCTTCTTGGTCAGCGTGTTGAACATCGCCATGTCCGCCGCGTACGACGTGTGGAGCAGGGGCCGCCCGACGCTCATCTAGACCCGTTCCACCTCTCGCGTGCCGAACAGCCCGTACGGGCGGAACAGCAGGACCAGCATCATCAGGACGTACGGCGTGACAACCGAGAAGTTACCGCCGAACCAGGAGGGCCAGTCCTCCTGGTAGATGGCGGTCACCTCCTGGACCAGGCCGACCATCAGGCCGCCGACCACCGCCCCGGGCAGCGAGTCCAGGCCGCCCAGGATGATCACCGGGAGGGCGATCAGCGCTATCAGCCACAGCGACCCGTCCACGCTGCTGCCCACCGCGGCGAAGGTGCCGGCGACCGCGGCCAGCCCGCCGGCGAGCGCCCACGACAGCGCGAACACGGCGCCGACCGACACGCCCTGGGCGAGCGCGGCCTCCTGGTCGTACGACGCGGCCCGCATGGCCAGCCCCATCCGGGTGTAGCGGAAGAAGGCGAACAAGGCGGCGACCAGCGCGGTCGCGGTGACCAGCATGGCGATGTGGCGCTGCTCCACCTGGAGGCCGGCGAGGGTCACCGTCTCCAACCCCCACGGGTCGCGCACCTGGCGCACGTCAGTGCCGATGAAGCCGTTGACCACCACGCGGAGCGCCACGTCCACGCCGAGGGTGATGATGGCGACCACGAACGCCGGCTTGCCCACCATCGGCCGGACCACGACCCGCTCCACGCCGAGCGCCAGCACCGCCGTGCCGAGGGCCGCCAGCGGCACGGCCACCCAGAACCCGGCCGGTCCCACCAGGTACGTCACCAGCACCGCGCCGGCCAGCATGAAGGCGGGCTGGGCGAAGCTGATCACCTGGGTCGCCTTGTAGATGATGACGAAGCCGAGCGCGAGCAGCGCGTAGACGCTGCCCACCCCGAGCCCGCGGACCATCGCCTCCAGCAGGGCCCTCACCGCTTGTACATGCTTTCGACCTCGTCGGCGAACAGCTTCGCGATCGCCGCCCGCTTGACCTTCTGCGTCGCGGTCAGCTCGCCGTCCTCGTGGTCGAGCTCCTTGGGCAGCATGCGGAACTGGCGCACCTGCTCCACCGTGGCGAACCGGCCGTTCACGCTATCCACTATGGACTTCACCAGGGCGAGGACCTGCGGCTTCTCGGACAGGTCGCGGTAGGTGGTGTAGGCGATGCCGCGCCGCTGGGCCCACTCCCCCACCGTGTCCAGCTCGATGCCGACCAGCGCGGCCAGGAACGGCCGCCGGTCGCCGATGACGATCGCCTCCTTGATGTACGGCGACGCCTTCAGCGCGTTCTCGATCTCGCTCGGCGCGACGTTCTTGCCGCCCGCCGTGATGATGATGTCCTTGGCCCGGTCAGTGATCTTGACGTGGGTGCCGTCGACCCACTCGCCCACGTCGCCCGTGTGCAGCCAGCCGTCGGGTGTCCTGGCCCGGGCGGTCGCCTCGGGGTCGCGGAAGTAGCCGACGAACACGCCAGGGTGCCGGGTCAGGATCTCCCCGGTCGCCTCGTCGATCCGCAGCTCGATGCCCGGCTGCGGCTCGCCGACCGTGCCGAGCTTGACCCGGCCCGGCCGGTTGGCGGTGGCCACCGCGGTGTTCTCGGTCATGCCGTAGACCTCGTGCATGGCCACGCCGATGCCCATGAAGAACTTCAGCACGTCCGGCGCGATGGGAGCGGCACCGCTGGACGCGTAGCGGACCCGGCGCATGCCGATCCGCTCCCGTAGCGCCCGGTAGCAGAACACCCAGCCGAGCGCGTAGAGCATCCGGGTGCCGGCGGTGTGCCGGCCGCCCGTACGCACCAGCGTGGCGCCGATGCGGTCGGCCACCGCCAGCCAGCACCGCGCGTTGAGCCGCTTGAGCGGCGAGGCGCTGTGCAGCTTGATCTGCACGGTGGCGAGGATCTTCTCCCAGATCCGAGGCACTCCGAACAGGATCGTGGGCTGGATCTCCTGGAGGTTCGGCTGGACCGTCGCGATCGACTCGGCGAAGTTGATCTGCACGCCGGCGCCCGCGTTGAACCAGGTGCTGAAGATGCGCTCAGCCACGTGGCACAGCGGCAGGTAGGACAGCAGGATGTCGGTTGGCCCGGGTGGTGGGGACGCGAACCCGCCGCCCCGCACCAGGATCTCGACCGCGAACTCCACATTGGACACCGAGAGCATGGCGCCCTTGGGCGGGCCGGTGGTGCCGGAGGTGTAGATCAACGTCATGATGTCGTCCGGCGTCGCCGCCGCCATCCGCTCCGCCACCGCGCCCGGGAAGGCGGCCCGGTGCTCGGCGCCGAGCGCCAGCAGCTCGTCCCAGGACATCAGCTTGGGGTTGTGGTAGCGGTGCCGGATGCCGCGCGGCTCGAGGTAGACGATGCGCTCCAGCTCCGGGCACTGGTCGAGCACCTCCAGGGCCTTGTCCACCTGCTCCTGGTCCTCGGCGACGAGCACCCGGGCACCGGAGTGGGACAGCAGGTAGCCGACCTCGGCCGGCGGGTTGGTCGGGTAGAGGCCCACGGTCGTGCCGCGTACGGCGATCGTGGCCAGGTCGCTGTAGAGCCACTCCCGGCGGTTCTCGGAGTGGATCGCGACCCGGTCACCGGGCTCGATGCCCAGGGCCAGCAGGGCGTGCCCGACGGTCTGCACGGTGTCCCAGTAGGCCGCCCAGGTCACCTCCTGCCAGATGCCGAAGTCCTTCTCCCGCATGGCGACGGCCGAGGGCGTGTGCTGCGCCCGGTCCCGTACCCGGGTGGCGACCGTGGTGGCACCGGCGGGTGCGCGACCGGTGGTGCTGGCGCCCGACGGCGCGGTGGCGAGGCTCATTGACGCACCTCCTCCCGGGCCGGGGTGGCGCCGGCGGCGCCGCCCAGGTAGGCCCGGATCACCTCGGGATCATGCTGGATCTCGGCGGGCGGCCCGGTGGCCACCGCGACGCCGAAGTCGACCACGAGCACCTGGTCGGCGAGGTCCATGACCAGGCCCATGTCGTGCTCGACGAGAATGATCGGGATGTCCAGCTCGTCGCGGATATCGAGGATGTACCGGGCCATGTCCTCGGTCTCCTCGAGGTTCATCCCGCCGACCGGCTCGTCCAGCAGCAGCAGCTTCGGCTGCATGGCCAGCGCCCGGCCGAGCTCGACCCGCTTCTGGACACCGTAGGGCAGCAGGCCGACCGGCAGCCGGCGCCACTGCTCCAGCTCCAGGAAGTCCACAATGTCCTCGACCGCCGCGCGGTTGGCGATCTCCTCGCGCCGGGCCCGGCCGAACCAGACGACCGCGGACAGCGGGCCGTACCGGATGTGGGTGTGCCGCCCGAGCATCAGGTTCTCCAGGACGGTGAGCCGCTCGAACAGCTCGACGTTCTGGAAGGTACGGGCCAGACCGCGCGCCGCGACCTGGTGCGGGCGCCGGCCGACCAGGTCCTCGCCGTCGAAGGTGATCCGCCCGGACTGCGGGCGGTACACCCCGGAGAGCACGTTGAAGATGGAGGTCTTGCCGGCGCCGTTGGGGCCGATGATGGCGAACAGCTCGTGCCGCCCGACGTCGAAGCTGATCCCGTCGATCGCCTTGACCCCGGCGAAGGACAGGTGGACGTCGGAGAACCGCAGGATCGGCCCGTCGGTCATGACAGCCACCGCTTCCTCCGCTTGTAGTGCTTGACCTCGCGGAACGACCTGCGCCCCAGCTGCGGCGCGCCGGCCGCCACCTCCGCCGGCTCCGCCCCCGGCGGCTGGGCCTCGGCGGCGTGCAGGCCGAGGTAGAACTCGCGGATGTCCTCGTCGGCGAGCAGCGCCTCGGCGGGCTTGTCCAGCACCACCTTGCCGGTCTCCAGCACGTAGCCGTGCTGCGCGATCGACAGCGCCATGGTCGCGTTCTGCTCCACCAGCAGGACGCCGGTGCCCGACTGGTTGATCTTCACGATCAGCTCCCGTACCTGCTCCACCAGGCGCGGGGCCAGCCCGAGGCTGGGCTCGTCGAGCAGCAGGTAGCGCGGCTGCGCCATGAGCGCCCGCCCCATCGCGAGCATCTGCTGCTCACCGCCGGAGAGGTAGCCCGCGGTACGGCGGCGCCGCTGCGCCAGCACCGGGAAGAGGCCGAACACGTACTCCAGCCGGTCCGGGATGTCGCGGGGGTTGGTGTGCCCGCCCAGCCGCAGGTTCTCCTCCACGGTCAGCTCGGCGAAGATCCGCCGGCCCTCCATCACCTGGGTGACCCCGCGGCGCACGACCGCGGCGGGGGTGAGATGGTGCAGCGGGTGGTCGTCGAGGGTGACCGAGCCCCGGGTGACCTCGCCGTCGTGGATGTCGAGCAGCCCGCACACCGCCCGCAGCAGGGTCGTCTTGCCGGCGCCGTTGGCGCCGAGCAGCGCGACGATGCCACCCGGAGGGACGGACAGGCTGACCCCGCGCAGCACCAGCATGACGTCGTCGTAGACGACCTCCAGGTTCTGCACCCGCAGCACCGGACCCCCCAACTGTGACCTGGCCCACGTCTAAGTTACCGGTCATTCAACTAGGTTCTACAGCCTGGTCAAGAGATCGAACGGCGGAGGCGGCCGGCCGCTGTGCCGCGTCATTATGCCGCGCCTGCCCCGCGCCGTCGTGGGGGTAGGCCCGGCCTCGGGCCACGCACCCTGCGGATCGCACTTTCCGCTCTTGCGTCCCGGCCTGCGGTGCTACGTTGAAACGCGCTGGCCTGGGCGTCTGTTCGCCCAACCAGGGGCGACACCAGACCAGCGCCGCCGAGTCGCCGGCCGTCCGGCCCACCCGGGCAGCCCGCCGGCAGCGCACTGCGCGCCGCCGGCGAAGCAGCGAACCGGGGACCCACCTTGTGCATGGCGCCCGAGCCGAGCCGCACACCCGCCGTACGTACGGGTGCGCTCGGTGCGGGACAGGGGTGAATCCGCGGGACCGCGGTAGGGCGAGTCCTTCCGCCCGAACCCGTCAGCTAACCCGGTAGGCGGCCAGGAAGGAGAGGGTCAGCTCTTGCCCTTCGCGCCCAGGCTGCTGCGCGCCGCCATCGTCGTCGGTGTCGTGACCGGTCTGTCCGCCGTGGCGCAGCCCGCATCGGCGGAGCCGTCGGTGGCAGAGGTGCAGCAGCGTATCGAGAAGGCCTCGATCGACCTTGAGAAGGTCGTCGAGGACTACAACAGGACCAACGAGTACCTCAAGGCGTCACGGGCGGCGGCCGCCGAGGTCACCGCCCGGCTCGAGCCGCTGGTGGCCGAGCTCGACGCGGCCCAGGCATCGGTCGGCGACCTGGCTGCACGGGCGTACAAGACCGGTGAGATGTCCGCGCTGAGCGCCCTGCTCGACAGCGGCTCGACCGGCGCGCTCGTGGACCGGCTCGCCGTCCTGGACGAGGTGTCCCGGGCCCAGCAGCAGGAGGTCACCCGGGTCACCGCGGTCCAGACCAAGGTGGCCGAGGAGAAGCGCCGGCTGGACATCCTGGTGACGCAGCAGTCGACGCACCAGCGGGACCTCGCCACGAAGAAGGTCAAGATCGAGAAGGACCTTCAAGCCCTGTACGACCTGCGTCGCCAGGCGTACGGGGCGGAGCAGGAGGCCCGCGCCGCGGCGGCGGCAGCGGCAGCCGCCCAGCGTCCGGCCACCGTGGCCCCGGCACCGCGCTCGGCGCCGTCGGCTCCTGCGGTGTCCGGCGCGGCCGGCATCGCGGTCCGGTACGCGTACGGCGCCCTCGGCAAGCCCTACATCTGGGCGGCGGACGGTCCGGAGGGGTACGACTGCTCCGGGCTGACCATGGCCGCCTGGCGGGCTGCCGGGGTGTCCCTGCCGCACAACGCAGCGATGCAGTGGGATGTGGTGGCGCGCATCTCCCGCTCCCAGCTGCAACCGGGTGACCTGGTCTTCTACTACGACCTCGGGCACGTGGGGATCTACGTGGGGGGCGGCAAGCTGATCCACGCCCCGAGCTTCGGCCGGGCGGTCGAGCTCGTCAACGTGGACCGCAGCACCCCGTACGGGTACGGCCGGGTCCGCTGACCCGCCGGAACGGCTCCCGGGCGTTGTCATCGATGCCCGGGAGCCGTTCGTCGGGCGCTTGCGGCCGTCGAGTAGGTTGATCATCATGACGACGTCGTGGGATCCCGAGCAGTACCTCAAGTTCGAGCGGGAGCGGGCACGCGCCTTCCACGACCTCGTCGCGCAGGTCGCCGACGTGTCCCCGCAGACCGTGACCGACCTCGGCTGCGGGCCCGGCCAGCTGACCGCGACGCTCGCCGACCGCTGGCCGCACGCGTACGTCCTGGGGGTGGACTCCTCGGCCGAGATGGTGGCCGAGGCGGGCCCGCTGGCCCGCCCCGGGCGGCTCGAGTTCGTCCAGTGCGCGATCGAGGAGTGGCGGCCGCCGGAGCCGGTCGACCTGATCCTGTCCAACGCCGCGCTGCAGTGGGTGCCCACGCACGTCGACCTGCTGGCGCAGTGGGTGACCGGGGCCCTGGCGCCCGCGGGCGCGCTCGCCTTCCAGGTGCCGGCGTCCGGCGGCTCGGCGGCGACCGTCGCCATCCGGACGGTGGCCGCGTCCCCCGAGTGGGCACCCCGGCTCGGCGCGCTCGCGATGCGCCGGAGCCCGCGCGGGGCCAGCTCCGTGCGCACCGCCGACGAGTACGTCGACCTGCTCGCCCGGTTGGGCTGCGCGGTCGACGCGTGGGAGACGACCTACCTGCACGTGCTGCACGGCGACCCGGAGGGCGGCGAGCACCCGTTGCTGGAGTGGTTCGCCGGCACTGGGCTGCGGCCGTACCTGGACGCGCTCGCCGGGGACCCCGCGGCCGAGGCGGCGTTCCGCAAGGACGTGGCCGAGGCGCTGGTCGAGGCGTACCCGCCGGCACCGTACGGCACGGTCATGCCGTTCCGGCGGATCTTCGTGGTGGCTAGACGCTCCTGACTAGGATCGGGCGATGGCCGGCTACCCCCTGGCGGAGCGCCTTGACCTCGTCGACGACCTGTTTGGGCACTGCGTCGCAGACCCGTACCGGTGGCTGGAGGACCCGGCCGACCCCCGTACCGTCGCCTGGTCGGCCGCCCAGGACGAGCTGGCCCGGACCCGGCTGGACGCGCTGCCCGGCCGCGCCACCCTGGCCACCCGGCTGGAGCCGCTGCTGCGGGCCGGCGGTGTTGGCACACCGGCGTGGCGGGCCGGGCGGGCGTTCTTCACCCGCCGGGAGCCGCACCAGGAGCACTGGGTGCTCTGCGTCCGGGAGCCGGACGGGCGGGTCCGGGTGCTGGTGGACGTGGGCGCCGACGACCCGACCGGGCTCACCGTGCTGGACGGCTGGGCGCCCAGCCGGGAGGGGAACCGGCTGGCCTACCTGCTCAGCGTCGGCGGTGACGAGGAGTCCCGGCTCTACGTCCTGGACGTGGAGACCGGAGCGCGCATCGAGGGCCCGATCGACCGGGTCCGGTTCACACCGATCGGCTGGCTGCCCGGCGGCGACGAGCTGGTCTACGTCCGGCGGCTGCCGGCCGAGGCGGTGCCCGCCGGCGAGGCCGGCTTCCACCGGCGGGTGTGGCGGCACAAGGTCGGCTCGGACCCGGACCAGTCCGACGTGCTGCTGCACGGCGAGGGCCGCGCCGCGGCGATGCTCTATGACCTGTGCGTGTCCGACGACGGGCGGTGGCTGGTCATCACCGCCACCCTCGGCACCGCGCCGAACACCTGGCTGTGGCTCGCCGACCTGCGCACCGACGAGCCGCCCCGGCAGCTGATCTGCTACGACGACGACGCGCGCGCGGTCGCCTGGGTGGACCACGACGGCCGGCTCTACCTCCGCACCACCCTGGGCACGGCGGCCGCGGGCGGCCCGCGGCGCACTGCCGACCGTTGGCGGCTCTGCGTGGCCGATCCCACCGCACCAGACCCGGCGCACTGGACCCAGCTGCTGGCCGAGGACCCCGAGGCGGTGCTGGACGACGTCCGGCTGCTGCCCGGCGGCCAGCACCTGGCGGCGCTGCGTACCCGGCACGCCGTCTCGGAGGTGTCCCTCCATGACGCGGCGACCGGGGCCCGGGTGGGCGAGGTGGAGCTGCCCGGGCTCGGCACGGTGCTGCACATGTCAACGGTGGACCAGCTGACCACGCACGGGCGGGACCGGCTCTGGCTTCAATGGACCGACTTTCTCACCCCGTCCTCGGTCTACGTCCATGCGGCCGGCCGCACCGCGCTCGAGACGGCGGCGCCGGGCGCGGTGCCCCCGCCCGAGGTACGGGTCTCGCAGGTCACCTACCCGTCACACGACGGCACGACGGTACGCATGTTCGTCCTCGCGCCGTCCGGCCCACCGGGCGACGGGTCGGGCGGCGGGCTGGGCGCGGCGAGACCCGCGCTGCTCACCGGCTACGGCGGCTTCGCCATCTCGATGGTTCCTGAGTACACGCCGATGGCGCTCGCCTGGGTGGCGGCGGGCGGCGTGTACGCCGTACCCAGCCTGCGCGGCGGCGGCGAGGAGGGCGAGCAGTGGCACCAGGCCGGCATGCGCGAGCACAAGCAGCGCGTGTTCGACGACCTCCACGCGGCAGCCGAGCACCTCGTCGCCGGCGGGTGGACGACACCGGACCGGCTGGCGGTCATGGGCGGGTCAAACGGCGGGCTGCTGGTCGGGGCGGCGCTCACCCAGCGGCCAGACCTCTACCGCGCGGTCGTCTGCGCCAAGCCGTTGCTGGACATGGTGCGATACGAGCGGTTCCTCATCGGCCGCTTCTGGAAGCACGAGTACGGCTCCGCCGAGGACCCCGACGAGCTGGGCTGGCTGCTGTCGTACTCGCCGTACCACCGGGTGGTGGCCGGCACTGCGTACCCAGCCGTGCTGCTGACCAGCTACGAGGCGGACGCCCGGACAGACCCGTGCCACGCCCGCAAGATGTGCGCGGCCGTGCAGCACGCCACCACCGCCGACCCCGCGACCCACCCGGTGCTGCTGCGCCGCGAGGTCGGTGTCGGCCACGGTGCCCGCTCGGTCTCCCGCGCGCTCACGCTGAGCGTGGACATGCTGGCCTTCCTCGGCTGGGCGACCGGGCTCACCGGCGACACGGGTAGAGCCGGCGGATAAGCGACACGGGCAAGGCCGGCGGGTACGGGTAAGGCCGGCGGGTCCACCGGACCGCCGGCCTTCGTTGACCTCTGCCGCGTGAGCTGGCCTATCGCGTGCTATGCGGCCTGCAGGCCCTCGGCCCGGGCCAGCTCCCGGAGCCGGCCCAGCGCCTGGATCTCCAGCTGGCGGATCCGCTCCCGGGACAGCGAGAACCGCGATGCCACCTCGGTCAGCGAGTGCTCCCGGCCGTCCTCCAGGCCGTAGCGCGCCCGCATGATCCCCGCGGACCGGTCGTCCAGGTGGCCAAGCAGCCCCTCGATGCGCTGCCGCTCGAGCGCGCCGAGGACGATCTCCTCGGGCGACGGCGAGTCCGAGTCGGCGACCAGGTCACCGAGGTTGGTGTCGCCGTCGTCGCCGACCGGGGTGTCCAGCGACACCGTGTCCTGCGACCACCGCACCAGCTCGTGCACCCGCTCCACCGGCACGCCCAGCGCCTTTGCGATCTGCTCCGGCTCCGGGTCGGTGCCCAGCTCGCGGATGAGCTGGCGGGTCACGTTGCGCATCCGGTTGACGTCCTCGACCAGGTGCACCGGCAGCCGTACCGTGCGCTCCTGCTGGGCGATCGCCCGGCTGATGGCCTGGCGGATCCACCACGTCGCGTAGGTGGAGAACTTGTACCCGCGCTCGTAGTCGAACTTCTCCACGGCCCTGACCAGGCCGGTGTTGCCCTCCTGGATCAGGTCGAGCATCGGCATCCCCGAGCGCACATAGCGGCGGGCGATGGAGACGACCAGCCGGAGGTTGGCCCGGATGAACAGATCCTTAGCCCGCTCACCCTCCGTAACCAGCTGCTCCAGCTCGGCCTTGCGGACCCCGCGCGGGGGCTTGGCCCGCTCAGTGAGCAGGTGCTCGGCGTAGAGGCCCGCCTCGATCGCCTTCGCCAGGTCGACCTCCCGGGCTGCGTCGAGCAGCGGCGTCCTGGAGATCTCGTGCAGGTACACGCCGACCAGGTCGCGCTCTTCGGCGACCTCGTCGGTCCGCATCATCACCATGTTCTCCACGTCTTCTGTGCCTCCCCCGTAACCCCTTCAGTGCCCTACCCCACCCGGCTTATGCCTTGCGGCCGGCACGTGCTCGGGGTCCGACACTTGAACAACAGACGCCGCGTCAGGTTGATTCCGTTGTCCGTGACGAAAAAGTTACGAATGGCTGAGCGTTTCCTGAGACCGTGTCGCTCACCTGACAGTTCGGCGCGAAGTGGTCCGATGGGATATACCAGTACCCCGCGCCGTCCCTTACATCACATCAAGGGGTACGCACCCAGGCAGCGACGTGGTTCACTTCAGGGCTGCGATTTGTATCACTCAGCGTGACTAGCCGCGAGCAGGGTCAGCGCGTCCCGTACCCGCTGACCGGACTGGTCCAGGGCGTGCCGGGCGTCCTCCCGGGACGCATCGGAGAGCAGCCATACCAGGGCCAGCCTCAGGTCTCCCCCGGCGTCGGCGAGGAAGCTGCGGCACACCTCCTCCGGCTGGCCGGTCGCCTCGACCAGGATGGAGATCATGCGTCCGCGCAGCTTGGCGTTGGTCGCCACCATCCCGATCATGAAGTTCGAGTAGACCCGGCCCAGCCGTACCATCACCGCGGTGGAGAACGCGTTCAGCACGAGCTTCTGGGCGGTCGCCGCCTTCATCCGGGTGGAGCCGGTCACCACCTCGGGCCCGGTCTCCACGCCGATGAACACATCCACCTCGGTCCGGGCCGCCGCCGTCGGGTCGCCCGCGACCAGCACCGCCCGGGCGCCGAGCCTACGGGCCGCCCGCAGGGCGCTGAGCACGTACGGGGTGCGCCCGCTGGCCGTCACGCCGACCGCCAGGTCACCCTCGTGCAGGCAGGCCGCCGCCTGCCGGGCACCGGCCAGCTCGTCGTCCTCGGCATCCTCGACGGCGCGCCACATGGCGGCCCGCCCACCGGCCAGGTGTGCGCAGAACCACTCGCCGGGTGCGTCGTACGTGGGCACGAGCTCGACCGCGTCCAGCACGGCGAGCCGCCCGGACGTGCCAGCGCCGAAGTAGTGCACCCGGCGCCCGGTCCGCAGCGCCCGCACCGCCAGGTCGACCGCGGTGGCCATCGCGTCGAGCACGCCGCCCACGGCCGGGGCGACCGTGCTGTCCTCCTCGTTGATCAGGCGGAGCAGCTCGCGGGTGGGCAGCAGGTCCAGGTCGCGACTGCGCGGGTTACGAGCTTCAGTGGGGGAGCCGACCCGCACCTCCGCCGCTGGCGGGGGTGCGGCCTCCGTCATGCCCGCCTCCGGCTCTGCCCCACCCGGCGCCCCTGCACGGCTCCGGCAGTGAGCTCCAGCGCCCGTCTTGCCCGGGCCCGGTTGCGGGCGGCGACGCCGACGAAGAGGCAGTCGACGACGGTCAGCTGGGCCAGGCGGCTGGCCATCGCGCCGGCCCGGTAGGTGGTCTCGCGCGCCGCCGTGGTCAGCACGAAGTCGGCCACCTCGGTGACCGGGGAGCGCGGGAAGTTGGTCAGGGCCACGGTGGTGGCGCCGCCGGCCCGGGCCACCTCAAGGATCTCCACCACGTCCGCGGTGGCGCCGCTGTGCGAGATGCCGAACGCCACGTCGCCCCGGCCGAGCAGGGCGGCGGAGGCCAGCGCGGTGTGCACGTCCGGCCAGTAGAACGCGGTACGCCCGATGCGGTGCAGCTTCTGCTGGAAGTCGGCGGCGACCGACCCGCTCGCGCTGGCGCCGTACACGTCCAGCCGCGAGGCGGCCACGATCGCGTCGACGACCTGGTCGCACACTGCCGGGTCGAGCTGCTCCGCGGTCTCCTCGACGGCTCGCGAGTCGTTGAACGAGATGGTGGCGATGATCTGGGCCATGTCCGCCCCCGGCGGGATGTCGCCGCCGACCACCCGGGCGTCGGGCGGCTCGACCCGGCGGGCGGCCTCGGCCGCCAGCCGGATGCGCAGCTGGGGGTAGCCGTCCATGCCGACCGAGCGGCAGAACCGGATCACGGTCGCCTCGGAGGTGTGCGCGGCGGTGGCGAGGTCGGTGATCGTACGCCGCGCTGCCTCGCCCGGGTTGGCCACGACCAGGCGGCCTACCCGCTGCTCAGCCGGGGAGAGCGACGGCAGCAGCCCGTTGATCTGCACGAGCAGCCCGCTCAGTTCCCGGTTCACAGAAAGCTTCGATGTCTTCGCCACAGCTGAAAGTTACTTTCATTCTTGCTGTTGCGTCAATCATCGCCCCGGGCAATCCCCTTCAGCCGCCAGGATTCGCGCCGGGTGATCTCCGTAGCGGGGCGTCGCCGGTCAGCGGTCAGCCGTAGCCGGCCGGGCGTGCCACGCCGCCAGCAGTGCCGCCTCGTCCTCGGCGGCCAGGCCGGGCCAGCCGGCGCGGTCGGCCAGCGGCACGCCGCCCAGCCAGGCCAGCGTGTCCCGCGCGGTGTCCGCGACGTCACGCGTGGCCAGCCCGGCGGCGAGGGACGCCGATACGTCCCGGGTCATGAAGCCGCCGTAGTCAGGCAACGGCAGCCACATCGGCAGCGACCGCGGCCCCATCCACGGCTGGACCCCGTGCTCGCTCAGGAAGTCCTGGTCCACCCAGGTCCACTGTGGGTCGACGGTCACGCCTCGGCTGCGTTGGGACTCGGCGGCCACGCCACGGCTTACCGCCTGGAGGAAGTCGATCCGGGACACGGGTGGGCCGATGCCGTCGTACCCGCCGGTGAGGCCGCTCTGGGCGGCCCGTACCAGCCACTCGGCCAGGTCGCGCACGTCCACCCACTGCACCGGGTCGCTCGGGCGCCCGGGCACCAGCACCTCGCCGCCACGGGCGAGCCGGTCCACCCAGTACGCGAACCGGCCGCTGTCATCGCCCGGCCCGACGATCAAGCCGGCCCGACAGATGAACCCGCGGTCCAGGCCGACGCCGGCGCGTACCGCCTCTTCGCAGGCGACCTTGCACGGGCCGTACGCCTTGTAGTCGTCGGCGGCCGGGTCGTCGACCTCGGGTGGCGCCGCAGCCAGGACCGGCGCGGAGCCGGCGCGCTGCCCCGGCGTGACCCGGTCGGCGTAGACCGACCCGGTCGACACGTACGTCCAGTGACCGGTGCTGCCGGCCAGTGCGGCGACGGCCTTACGCACCTGGCTGGGGCGGCTGGACACGTCCACGACCGCGTCGAACGTGCTCTCCTCCAGCGGGGCCAGGCCGTCCGGGGCGTCCCGGTCCACCCGTACGAAGGTCACGCCTTCCGGCGGTGGGCCCGACTCGCCGCGGGCAGCGCAGGTCACCTCGTGGCCGGCAGCGCGAGCCGCCTCAGCGGTGGCCCGCCCGAGGAACGCGGTGCCGCCCAGGATCAACAGTCGCATGAGCCGATCCTGCGGGACGGGACCCGTGACGAACAGCGCTGTTCGCCACGGGCGCAGCGGGCTCCCGACTGCCGGCGACGGAGGAGTCACGTCGAACGGCAGATCGGCATGGTGCCCGGCGGAGTCGAAGCAGAACGCGTCGACCGTCGCGTCGCCAGGATGGACGGCGCTGGCGTCGTGGCTCACCTTCGCGTATTACGCCCTGACGGTCGACCCCCAAAAGCGATGACCGCGAGCCGCTGAGGGCAGAGCGTCGCGAGCCCGTGCCCGACGAGCGCGCCACCCCGCGGAGATCAGGACAGCGAGCAAGACCAGGGCCGTCACGTCGGACAGCTGGCTACCATGCTTGCTGACCTGGCCCGAGAGTGCCGTACGGCTGCTCGGTCCGACGATCAACATAGAGGTGCCCCGCCCGGATAGGTAGGTCAGCGCCGGGTCGTAGTCGAAGGTTCCTGCGGGCGTAACAGTGAGCACGAAATCAACGTCGGCAGCGGGCGTCTGGAAACGGTACTGGCCGGGCAGCAGCCGCAAAGACTGCACCACCCACGCGTCCAGCCACGAGGTAGCGCCTGCGAGAGCGAACGCCTGAGCGGACAATCGGGTGGCGTCGATTGCGACCGGCAGACCGTGCAACGCCAGCGTCGATGTACCCCGCCCCGACAGATACGTCAACCCCGGGTCAAAGTCGAACGTCCCCCCAGGCGTCACCGTCACCACACCCTGCCGCGGCCCTACAATCCCAGTCCACAACTGATAGACACCCGGCAACAACCGCAAGCTGGCCACCTCACCCGGGCTCACCGGGACAGTCGCCCCCTCAAACGCCCAGTACGCCGACTGCCCCCGCGGATCAACCACCACCGGCAGACCATGCAACACCAACGTCGACGTACCCCGCCCCGACAGATACGTCAACCCCGGGTCATAATCAACCGTCCCAGCCCGAGTCACCGTCACCGTACCCTGCGCCCAGCCACCCCCCGTCGACAAAAGGTAGTCACCCGGCAACAACCGCAGGCTGGCCACCTCCCCCGAGTCCAGCCAACCAGTCGCCCAAAAGAGCCCCCACGACTGCGACGACTGACCCCGCGGATCCACCGTCACCGGCAGACCATGCAAAGCCAACGTCGACGTACCCCACCCAGACAGATACGTCAACCCCGGGTCATAGTCGAAGATCCCCGCAGGCGTAACAGTCACCACGCCCTGCCCCGCTACACTCCCCGTCGTCAACACGTAGTCACCCGGCAACAACCGAAGGCTGGCCACCTCACCCGAGACGTGCCACCCAGTCCCAGAAAACCCCCACTGCTCTGACGACTGCCCCCGCGGATCAACCGTGACTGGTAGACCATGCAAAGCCAACGCCGAAGTCCCCCGCCCCGACAGATACGTCAACGCCGGGTCATAGTCGACCATCCCTGCCATGGTCACCGTGACCGTGGCCTGCCAGCCACCCCCCGTCGACAACCAATAGTCACCCGGCAACCCGAGTTCGACAGTTGAGCGATCTTCTACGACACGGGCTGGGGTGTCGTGGCTGGTCAGGGTCTCAGGTGCTGGTGACGGAGACGAAAACTCCTAGTGACACATATTGACGTGTCCTGCCGTTGTAGCTGGCGAGCTG
>DASRIS010000202.1:0-9695 GCA_035649895.1 Micromonosporaceae bacterium
TGGCGACCACCGGGCCCTCGTCGTCGCTGTCGAGCTCGATGGTGTGCCGTTCGTACGGCGCACCCAGCACATCCATCTCCACGCCCCGGACGCTACCTGGATGGTCCATATCAGACACGTGGCCTCGAGGGAAGCTCGTCCACAGCCCCGCTCCCCGTCCACAGAACTGTCGATCTTGGTGGTGGTGGCCTGGTGGCTCGTCCACGCTGGTCCCCGAGCCGGCTCGGGCTGATCTTCCTAAATGGACACAGTGGAGAGATGATGTTCGACACCTACCTCACGATCGTGGGCAACGTGCTCACCGCGCCGCAGTGGCGGCGCACCACACAGACCAACGCGCTCGTGGCGAACTTCAAGGTGGCCTCGACGTCCCGCCGGTTCGACCGGGAGGCCAACAGGTGGACCGACGGCAACAGCGTGCGGGTGCGGGTCAACTGCTGGCGCCGGCTGGCCGAGGGCGTGGCCTCGTCGCTGATGGTCGGCGACCCGGTGGTCGTCGTGGGCCGCCTCTACACCAGGGAGTGGACCGACGAGCACGAGCAGCGCCGCCTGATGTACGAGATGGAGGCGGTCGCGGTCGGGCACGACCTGGCGCGCGGCCGGGGCAAGTTCTACCGCACCCGCCCCAACACCTCGACGAGCATGGTCGAGGGCGGCGAGGCGGAGGCGCGGGTGAACGGCGAGCCCACCGAGCAGGTGCGCAACGACGAGGCCCCGGCGACGTACGGGGCCGGGCTCCCGCACGACCCCGACGACTTCGACGCGCTGTCCGCAAGCGCCTTGGCGTACGACCCGCTCGGGGCACTGGGGTACGCCCCGGCGCTGGGCTCGACCGCATCGGGGGATGGTGAGCTGTATGCGCGTGAGGGTGTCGTCGCGGGTGACCGGGACGGCGCGGGGCCGGACGGGGAGCAGGCAGCCGGGGGACGCACGGATGAGGACGCTTATGACGATGTCGGGCTCGGCGTCGTGCCGGTCGGGCCGTCGGGCGGCGGTGAGGAGCCGGCCCGCCCGGAGGGCTCCGACGGCGTCGACGCCCGGCGGGGGCGGCGGAGGGTGAGGACGCCCGTCCCGGTGTGACGGGGCGGGGCGACAGCCGGGGAGGCGTCCACCCTCCCGAGCCTCCCCGGCTCCGCCACCCATCGATATACTTCACGACATGCGGGCGGACGTGATCGTCGTTGGCCTGGGCAGCATGGGCGCCGCAACGGCGTACCACCTGGCCCGGCGTGGGGCTTCAGTGCTTGGCCTGGACCGCCTCACGCCACCCCACGACCAGGGGTCCCACGGGGGCGGGTCCCGGATCATCCGGATGGCCTACGCCGAAGGCGCGGCCTACGTCCCGTTGCTGCGGCGGGCCTACGACCTGTGGGGCGAGCTGGAACGCGAGACCGGCGAGACGCTGCTGACCACCACGGGAGGGCTGATGCTCGGGCCGGCCGGGGGCACCACGGTCGGCGGTGCGCTCGCCTCGGCCCGCGAGCACCAGCTCGACCACGAGCTGCTCGACGCGGCCGCGGTGCGCCGGCGGTTCCCCGCGTTCACGCCGACCGACGACGAGGCAGGGCTCTACGAGGAGGCCGCCGGGCTGCTCCGGCCGGAGGCCGCGGTCCAGGCGTACCTGCGGCTGGCCGAGGCGGCCGGTGCCCAGCTGCGGTACGGCGTCCCGGTCACCGGGTGGCGGGCGACCGCGGACGGGGTGGTGGTGAGCACCGGCGACGGCGAGCTGGCCGCGGCGCGCCTGGTGGTCAGCGCTGGCGGCTGGGCGCCCCAGCTGCTCCCCGATGTCGCTGCCGCGGTCCAGGTGGAGCGGCGCGTGCAGCACTACTTCCGCTCGCCGGGTCCGGCCTACCACCCCGACCGCTTCCCGGTGTGGGTGTGGGAGTACGCACCCGGCGCCGCAGCTTACGGCCTGCCGGCCGTTGACGGCGGAGGGTTCACCGATGCGGTGAAGGCAGCGCACCACCAGGTCTACGACCCGGTCGACCCGGACCTCGGGGCGGCGCCGGGCGAGCCGGCCGAGGGGGAGACGGTGCGCGAGTGGCTGCGCAACCGGCTGCCGGAGCTGGCAGCGGCCCCCTGGCTGGGTGGGAAGCAGTGCCTCTACTCGCTCACCCCGGACGAGCACTTCATCGTCGGCCGGCATCCGGCCCACGAGCAGGTCGCCGTGGCCGCTGGCTTCTCCGGGCACGGGTTCAAGTTCGCCCCGGTCATCGGGGAGATCCTGACCGACCTCGCGCTGACCGGCGCCACCGCGCACCCGATCGGGCTGTTCGCGCCCGACCGGTTCGCCCGGGCGGCCGACGACCTCGTCACAAGCCTGCCGCCCCGATCGTGACCAGCCCGAGGTAGCCGTCGCCCTCGGCCGACAGCGTGAGCATCGGCCCGCCCCGCGCGATGCGGTCGGTGTCGTTCGGCACCGGCGTGCACGCCCCGACCCGTTGTACGCGCACGGCCAGCCGCAGCGGCACCCCGGCCCGGTCCTCGCGGATGTCGCTCCTGATCGCGTCGGCGTCGAAGTAGTACGGTCCCTCGGTCTGCTCAGCCGTCACCGCGCACGAGCCGGCCCGGTCGAACAGCTCCCGCAGAGCCGGTGACGAGGAGGTCTGCGGCGACACCGTGGCGGGCGTCCCAGCCGTTGTCGGCACTACCGCGGTCGGCGTGGCCCCAGGGCCGCTGTCTTTTGCGCAGGCCTGTGCGGGTCACCGGCTGGCGGCGGCTAGCGTTGCCGGTCGTGGTGGCGACCGAGACCTACGCCGACCTGGCGCGTGCCATCCTGGCTGCCCCGCCGCGCCTGGGCGGTGGCGCCCGCCGCGGTGGCGCCCGCCTTGGCGGGGTTCGCCTAGGCGGCGTTCGCCTTGGCGGGGTTCGCCTAGGCGGCGGTGGCATCCGGCTGGTGGCGGTGGACGGTCCGAGCGGCGCGGGCAAGACGTTCTTCGCGGAGCGCCTGGCGGTAGCGCTGTCCGCGGCGGCCGGCGCGCAGGTGCCGGTCGTGCACACCGACGACCTGCTTGACGGCTGGGCCGACCAGCTCACGTTCTGGCCCCGGGTCGAGGAGCAGGTGCTCGCCCCGCTGCGCGCCGGCCAGCCGGGCCGCTACCGCCGGTACGACTGGTCGGCCGGGCGCTTCGACCCCCGCTGGTGGACGGTTGCGCCGGCGGCCGCCGTACTCATGGAGGGGTTCTCCGCGGCCCGCGCCGAGATCCGGCCGGAGCTGACCCTCGCGGTCTTCGTGACCGCACCCGCGGACCTGCGGCTGGCCCGGGCGCTCGCCCGCGACGGCGAGGGCATCCGGGCCGACCTGGAGCGGTGGCGCCGGGTGGAGGACCGGCACTTCGCCGCGGACCGGACCGAGGACGCCGCCGACCTGATGGTCTCCGGCACTGTCGAGACGCCAGGGGGATACCTGCCGCTACGGCGATGGCAAGGGCACGGGCGTCACGGTGGTTCCGGACCGGCGGGATGGCAACGCGGTGGTTCGGCCGGGCCGGCGGGCTAGCATCGCGGGCATGACCATGGCTGTCACCGAGACCGACCTGCGGGCGGCGATCGAGCGGGTGCTTCCCGGTGTCCGCGCCGACCTGGAGCGGCTGGTCCGGATCCCGGGCATCGCGTTCGCCGGGTTCGACCACGCCCAGGTCCAGCGCTCGGCCGAGGCGGTCGCGGCGCTGCTGCGCGACGCCGGGCTGCCCGACGTGAAGATCGTCGCACGGGGCGGCCAGCCGGCGGTCATCGGGCGCCGCACGGGGCCGCCCGGGGCGCCGACCGTCCTGCTCTACGCGCACCACGACGTGCAGCCCATCGGTGACCTGGCCAAGTGGGAGAGTGACCCGTTCGAGCCGGTCGAGCGCGACGGCCGGCTCTACGGGCGCGGCGCCGCCGACGACAAGGCGGGCGTGATGGCGCACGTGGCGGCGCTGCGGGCGTACGGGGACGCGCTGCCCGTCGGTGTGGTGGTCTTCGTGGAGGGCGAGGAGGAGTACGGCTCGGACTCGCTGGAGGAGCTGCTGCGCGAGTTCCGCGACGAGATCACGGCCGACGTCATCGTCATCGCGGACTCCGGCAACTGGGACATCGGCCAGCCGGCGCTGACCACCTCCCTGCGCGGCATCGTCAACACGTTCGTGGACGTACGGACGCTGGACCACGCGGTCCACAGCGGGATGTACGGCGGCGCGGTGCCGGATGCGCTGACCGCGCTGTGCCGGCTGCTCGCGACGCTGCATGACGAGGCGGGCGACGTGGCTGTCGACGGGCTGGTCCGCCGCGAGGCGCTGCCGCTGGACTACCCGGTGGACCGGTTCCGGGCCGAGTCCGGCGTCCTCGACGGAGTCTCGCTGATCGGCACCGGCCGTATCGTGGACCGGCTGTGGACCCGTCCGGCCGTCTCCGTGCTCGGCATCGACGCGCCGCCCACCACAGAGGCGCCGAACGCGCTGGTCCCGGCCGCGAGAGCGAAGGTCAGCGTACGCATCGCGCCCGGGGACGACCCGAAGAGCGCGTACCAGGCGCTCGTGGCGCACCTGACCGCCCGGGCTCCGTGGGGGGCGCAGGTGTCGGTGTCGCTCGAGCACGACGGTCTGCCCTGCGTCATCGACTCCACCAGCCCGCTGCACGACGCCGCGCGCGCCGCCTTCCGCACCGCTTGGGACGGGGTGGACCCGGTGGAGATCGGGGTGGGCGGGTCGATCCCGTTCATCGCGACGTTCCAGGAGATGTTCCCCGGGGCGGCGATCCTGGTCACCGGCGTGGAGGACCCCGACGGCCGGGCGCACGGGCCCAACGAGAGCCTGCACCTGGGCGAGTTCGCCCGGGTCTGCCTGGCCGAGGCGCTGCTGCTGCGCAACGTGGCCGACACGGCGACACGGGGCCAGACGGCCTGAAAGTGTCTGATCATCATGCTAGGGTTCGAACATGAGTACGAACCAAGTCATCGAGCGGCTAGACGCCGCGGTCTGTGCGCTGGGAGACGTCGATGTCTCCGGGTGGTCGGATGACACCCTCAGCACCCATCTGACGGAGCTGTCCTCGGTGCTCTGCCGGGTGGATGCCCAGCTGTCCAGACTGGCCGACGCGGTGCGCTCCCGCGGCTTCGCCGTGCAGGAGGCCGAGGTGAGCGTGGCCCAGGCCGCCTGAGCGGGCCGCACCAGACCGGCGAGTCTGAGCGGGCCGTAGTGGCTGGGAAGTGGCTGGGATGCCGGAGGTGGCTGCCACGATGGTGGGGTGTTGTTCGCGGATCTCGCGGCCACCTCGGCCGCCGTGGCCGCCACCTCCGGCCGCAAGGCAAAGATCGAGCTGCTGGCCGGGGCGCTGCGCCGCCTCCCGCCGGCAGAGGTCGCCGCTGGCGCGGCCTACCTAGCGGGCGAGCTGCGCCAGCGCCAGATCGGGGTGGGCTGGGCCAGCCTGCGTGACCTGCCGCCGGCCGCGCCCGCGCCGCCAACCCTCTCCGTCGCCGACGTCGATGCGGCCCTTGACGCCATCGGCGCCGAGGGCGGGCCCGGCTCCCAGGCCCGCCGCCGGGAGCGGCTGCGGGCGCTCTACGCCGCGGCCACCGAGGCGGAGCAGCGGATGCTGAGCGGGCTGGTCAGCGGCGAGCTGCGCCAGGGCGCGCAGGCTGGGCTGCTCGCCGACGCGGTGGCCGAGGCGGCGCAGGTGCCACCGGCCACGGTCCGGCGGGCGCTGCTGCTCGCCGGCGACCTCAAGGCTGTCGCCGTCCGCGCGCTCGCCGGGGGCGAGGCGGCGCTCGCCGAGCTCCGGCTGACCGTCGGCCGCCCGCTCGCGCCGATGCTGGCCCAGGCGGCGTCCAGTGTGGACGAGGCGCTGGCGACGACCGGCTTCCCGGCGGCCGTGGACGTCAAGCTCGACGGCATCCGGATCCAGGTGCACCGCTCCGGCGCCGATGTGTGCGTGTTCACCCGCAGCCTGGACGACATCACCGCCCGGGTGCCTGAGGTCGTCGCCGCGGTGCGGGAGCTGCCGGCCCGCCAGCTCGTGCTGGACGGCGAGGCGATCGCGCTCGACCCGGGCGGGCGGCCCCGGCCGTTCCAGGAGACCTCGAGCCGCGCTGCCCGGCGCGGGCGGCCGACGACCGTGCTCACCCCGTACTTCTTCGACCTGCTGCACATCGACGGCGCGGACCTCATCGACGAGCCGGGCTCGTCCCGGTGGGCGGCGCTCGCCGGGGCGGTGCCCACCCCGCTGTTCGTGGCGCGCAACGTGGTGGCGGGCGCCACCGCTGCGGATGCGGCCGCGCAGGCGTTCGCCGCGGCCCTCGCCGCCGGCCACGAGGGCGTCGTGGTCAAGTCGGCCGGCTCAGCGTACGACGTGGGGCGCCGGGGCGGCGCCTGGGTGAAGGTGAAGCCCAGGCACACGCTCGACCTGGTGGTGCTCGCCGCGGAATGGGGCCATGGCCGGCGCCGGGGCTGGCTGTCCAACCTGCATCTCGGTGCCCGCGACCCGCGCACGGGCGGCTTCGTGATGCTCGGCAAGACGTTCAAGGGGCTGACCGATGAGCTGCTGCGGTGGCAGACCGGGCGCTTCCTGGAGCTGGCCACCGAGCGGGGGGAGTGGGTGGTCACGGTGCGCCCCGAGCTGGTCGTCGAGATCGCCTTCGACGGTGTGCAGGCCAGCCCCCGCTACCCGGGCGGGGTCGCGCTGCGGTTCGCCCGGGTGCTGCGCTACCGGGAGGACAAGAGCGCGGCCGAGGCGGACACGATCGACACGGTGCTCGCCATCCACCGTGGACGTCCGGCGGCGGGCGGTTAGCCAGGGCGGGCCGGCGGGTCCGTGGCTGGTCCGGCGCGGTCCGCACCAGCGGCGGATGTGCCTCCTGCCGGTCGCGCCGGCGGTGGATGCGCCTCCCGCCGGGCGAGCCAGCCGAAGCCGACGAGGGCGAGCGCGGCAAAGAGCCACCACTGGACGACGTACCCGGCGTTCTGGAGCGCGCTCTCGCGCTCTACCGGCACCGCGACCAGGCGCGGGTCGGCGGGTGGGGTCTGGGTGTCCAGCAGCAGGTAGGCGCCGTAGACCGGGTACGGCAGCTCGCGCGCGACCGCCGCCACGCCGATGCGGCGTACCTGGCGGGTGCCGTCGAGCCGCTCCACCGGGCCGGCGCCGCTCTCCGGTAGGTGGACCCGGCCCACCACGGTCACCGGGCCGGCCGGGGCCGGTGGCACGTCAGGCCGGCTCCGGGCCCCCCGGGTGCCCGGCGGGACCCAGCCACGGTCCACGAGCAGCGCCGAGCCGTCGGGCAGTCGCAGCGGCGTGAGCACCTCGTAGCCCACCCGCCCACCGACCGTACGACCGCGCGCCAGCACCTCGTGCGCCGGGTCGTACACCCCGGAGGCGGTGATGCGGGTCCACGCCGCAGCCGCCGGTGGCGCGCTGCCCCCGCCGGGCGCTGCGGGAGGTAGCGCGGCACGCGCCGGCACGGGTGCGGCGGTGGCCGACGCGTCGACCCGGGCGTTGCGGGCGGAGCGCTCCTGGTACCGGTGCAGCTGCCAGAGGCCGGCGGTCACCATGCCGGCGACCAGGACCAGCGTCAGGGCGGCCAGGCCGAGCCAGCGCGGCGTGGCGAGGAACCGGTACACGCCGACGAGGCTACCGACACGCCGCCGCGGCTACCGACATGCCGGCGGACACACCGGCCGGAGCGGCGAAGACGGCCGCGAGGGCGGGTGCGACGCGGTATCGTGCCCGTCGGCCAACGGGGAGGCGGGAGGAGCGGGATGACCGGGCATGTCGCCGTGCGGCGGTTCCCACCGCTGACCGTGGCGACCCCGCGCCTGCATGTCCGTCCCCTCACCGGGGATGACGCGGCCGGCGTCGCGGAGATCTTCGCGGACCGCCAGTCACAGCGATGGCTGCCGTTCCCGCCGCGGTACGGGATGGCGGAGGCGTACGAGTGGTGCACCGAGATGGCGGCCGAGCGGCGCGACAGCGGGGCGGGTGACCACTACGCGGTGGTCCGTCGCGAGGACGAGACCCTGGTCGGCTGCTTGTGGGCCAAGCGCACCGACTGGGCGGCCCGGGTGACCGAGGTGTCCTACGCGGTGGTGCCTGCGGCGCGGGGCTTCGGGGTGGCCGCCGAGGCGCTGGACGCGCTCGCCATCGCCTTGTTGCTGGAGCACGGGTTCCACCGGGTGGAGCTGCGGGTGGCGGCCGGCAACCTGGCGTCCCGGCGGGTCGCGGAGAAGGCTGGCTTCACGTACGAGGGGCTGCTGCGCAACGCCGGGTACGTCCACAGTGGCCGGGTGGACCTTGAGGTGTGGTCGCTGGTCGTCGCCGACCTGCACTAGAGCGCCGGCCAGGTAACGGGTTGTGCGGCTGCGCTCTCTCCCCAGCCCCGTGCTCCCCAGCCCGTGCGGTACTGCGCACAGCTCGCGCCGGGTGGGAGGTACACCTGCTGGGGCCTTATGCTCTGCACCATCTGCCTAAGCAGACCGCACAGCGCTGACCAGCTCGTTCCCGGCCCGGTAGCGGGTCACCGGGCCGGACTCTGCTCGCATAGCTGGTGCAGAGCATAAGGTTGGGCGAACCTCTACCTCGCCCGGCCAGAGTCCCTGGGTCCGGCCACGCAGCTACCTGGCCGGTGCTCCAGCGGCCCCGACCTGCACTGGCAGCCGACCGGCACCGACACTTGTCTGCGGGACCGGCGGTGCCGTGCCGGCACCCGGAAGGGGGACCGGCAGGTGAACGAGCGGCCGGAGAGCCTCTACCCGCTGGCGTTGCGGCTGGACGGCCGGCGCGTGCTGGTGGTGGGCGGCGGTGCGGTGGCGACCCGGCGGGTGCCCGCTCTGCTGGACGCCGGGGCGCTGGTGGTGCTCGTCTCCCCGGTGGTCACCCCGGCGCTGCGGGCGCTCGCCGAGGCCGGGCGGCTGGCGTGGGTGCCCCGGCGGTTCGAGCCGGCCGACCTGGACGGGGCGTGGCTGGTGCAGGTGGCGGTCGATGACCGGGCAGCGGCGGAGCGCGTGTCGGCCGCGGCCGAGACCCGGCGGGTGTTCTGCGTACGCGCCGACGACCGGCATGCGGCCACCGCCTGGACTCCTGCGGTCACCCGGCACGGTCCGGTCACCGTGGCGGTGCTCGGGGGCGGCGACCCGCGCCGGGCGATGGCCGTCCGCGACCGGATCCGGACCCTGCTGCACACCACCCCGGTCAGTGCCGGGGAGCGTGGTCCGGCCGGGCCGGACCGCCGGTCCCGGCCCGGCAGCGTGGCGCTCGTCGGCGCCGGACCCGGCGACCCCGAGCTGGTCACGGTACGCGGACGGCGGCTGCTCACCGAGGCGGACGTGGTGGTCGTGGACCGGCTCGTACCTGGGCTGCTCCTGGACGAGCTGCGTACAGACGCCGAGCTGGTCGACGTGTCGAAGATCCCGTACGGCCCCGGGGCGGCGCAGGAGGAGATCAACCGGATCCTGGTGGACCGGGCCCGCGCCGGCCACCGCGTGGTACGCCTCAAGGGCGGCGACCCGTTCGTGTTCGGCCGGGGCGGCGAGGAGATGGCGGCGTGTGTCGCGGCCGGTGTCCCGGTGACCGTGGTCCCCGGGGTCACCAGCGCCGTGGCGGCACCCGCCGCGGCGGGCATCCCGGTCACCCACCGCGGCGTCGCCCACGAGTTCACCGTGATCTCCGGTCACCTGCCGCCCGACCACCCCGACTCGCTCGTCGCGTGGGACGCAGTCGCCCGGCTGCGC
>DASRIS010000203.1:0-27553 GCA_035649895.1 Micromonosporaceae bacterium
GGTTGTGGTCTCGACAACCCATCAACCTACGAGAAGGGGCCCTTCTGTCTCCCAGCCGACACGGCCACTATTCGCGACTACGACACGTAACCAAGTTCGGACTGTGTGCAGCCAAGTCCTCACTGCGGAAGAGCCGCACCCGAATCTGTTCGGCCAACGCACCGCCGGGTGTCCGATAGATGGCCTGGACAGTGTCCGTACCGATCGGTACTACTGCAATGAGATCGACCGGGCCACCAGGGACGATCCCGGTTACGGATCTCCCTGCCGCCAGGTCCTCCAGCCGCATCCTTCACAGCTACCACAGAGACGTCATCGAATCGATGGGACCGACGTCGCCGAAAATATGACGTATCGGCCGGTCCGGTGCACCTAGCTGATCGACTACCGTGCGGACCGTGCAGGTCGTTTCCGTCATCAACTACAAGGGCGGGGTCGGCAAGACAACCTTAACCGCGAACCTTGGCGCAGAGTTCGCCCGGCGCGGCCTTAAAGTCCTGCTCATCGACCTGGACCCGCAGACCAACTTGACCTTCTGTTTCTACCACCCCGACGACTGGCGCAAGACGCTGCGCGAGAGCCTGACCATCAAGCGATGGTTCGACAGCATCGAAGCGGGAGTGCCCAAGATCGGCCTAGGCGAGCTGATAGTGTCCCCCAAGCCGGTGAACGCGGTGCTCGCCAACACTAGCGGTAGTCTTGATCTCATCGCGTCGCACCTCGGTCTGATCCATGTCGACCTGGAGCTAGCTCGTGGTCTGGGCCGGATCGACTCCCCGTACGAGGCTGAGCTGTTCCGAGTCCGGGGCGCACTCGCGGACGCCCTACGCGACACAGCGTTCACCGAGTATGACCTCGTCCTGGTGGACTGCCCGCCGAACTTCAACATCGCTACGCAGACCGCGATCGTCGCCAGCGACTTCATTGTGATCCCGGCGAAGGCCGACTATCTGTCCACGCTGGGCATCGAGTACCTGTGGGGCAATCTCGAAGAGCTTAAGGAACGGCACAACGAGGAGGCACGTCGGTACTCGAGACGGGCCCGACACAGCAAGATCGACCCAATTGTCGCCGGCGTCATCTTCACGATGATCCAGTTCCGCAACGAGCAGCCGATCTCAGCGTTGAAGTACTACATCGACCAGGTCCGCAATCTCGGCATTCCAGCGTTCAAGACATACCTGCGGGAAAACATGACGCTCTTCGCTGGGACCGTGCCGCGCGGTGTGCCGACCGTGCTCCGTGAGGGCCTGAGCTCACAGGTCAGCACCGAGCTGCGCCAGCTAGCCACCGAGCTCCTTGACACCTTCCGCATCGAAAGGGCAGCGGCATGAACGACGTCACCAAGTTGACCTTGACAATCCTGCAGCGGATCTCCGAGTTTCTCCAGACACTGCCCGAGGGCCAGCTCAACGACATTGCTGAGGGCAGGGCAACGCTCACATACCACCCGTACGGCGCCGTACAACCGGTCGCACCTGCACGCCGGCCAGTCGGCCAGAAACCCACTCGGCAGACGAAACCGAAGAAGGACATGAGCGAGGCGGTCAGCACCCTCGAACGTATGTCTAGCCGTGACGAGGGCGAGCGGTACCTCAAAGCGATGCTGACTGATGACCTCAGGGACGTCGCGGCCCATCTTGGCATCGGCGGCGTCAGCAAGACCCGGAAGGACGATCTTGTTGCACTGCTCGTCGAGCAGACGATCGGCGCCCGGCTCAACTCGGCGGCGATACGTCAGCTCTGATCGGTTGGTGAAGAGCTGCCACTCGGCTCTTGCCGCGCCAGCCGGCCGCCGCCGGAGTTAGCGCGGCTGCGCCGGGGGCTGGCTGTCAGCTAGTCAGATCCGCTCGGCAGTGGGGTCCGTCTCGGCGGGCCGGTCAGCGGTAGACGCGGAAGTAGTCGAACAGCGCCGTCGCCTGGGGGTTGTCGCCGCCGTGCGAGACCAGGCCGATCCGCGGCGGCGCCCCCCGGACGGGAAGGTCCAGGTATCGCCCCAGGTCCAGTGCACGCCATCGCGGCTGAAGCCGCAGCGGCACTCGTGCTCGCCGGTGGCCTCGTCCACGCGGTGCGCCAGCCGGAGCCAGGTCCTCTCCGCCGGTGCCCCTTCCACCATGCCGCCGTACGAGAGCCGGCCGGCCACCCCGGGAACGCGGTGACGACCAGCGTCAGCAGCTCGGCGGCCAGGTCGACGTGGCTGGCCGTGCCCTTGCTGCCACAGCCGAAACAGCACGGGCAGGCACACCGGAGAGGAGCAGAATGGCAGCCGCACCACGACCCCCGCGACGACCCACCGGTTGCCCCGGCCGGTCTTGTGCCTGCCACACCCGCCGCAGGTCTCGCTCGCCTGGCTGCTCGCGCAGAAGCCGTGGATCGTACCGATTCTGGTACCCGCAGCGCGCGGCGCCTGGAGGAGCATCGCCGCCGCCGACTTGGAACTGATGCCTGACGGCCTCGCCGAGATTGGCAGCGCCGCTGCCCGGATCCAGGTGCAGGGCGACCGCTACCTACCCGCCGAGCAGCCTGAACAGGCACGGCTGCCGGCCCGTGCCCGCGCCGAGCCGCTCCGCGCGGGGCAGTACGGGGTCTGATGTCTCAACGCCCGTCCAGCAGCGAGGTCACCAACAGCGGGAGGAGCAGGACGAACACCAGCAGCACCACCCGGAGCCGGCCAGCACGGCGGCGCAGGGCGGACCTGGCTCGTCCACCAAGCGCCACGATCGCGCCAGAGCCGTGCGGCTGTGCGGCGGCGGGTTGGGCCGTGACGGTCACGGTCGCTGTCACGGCACTCTCCTCCCAGGATGCGGAGCTGACCCGTCAGGCCCGCTGTTCATGTGCCGGCGGTCCGGCACACCCCGGTCGGTGACCAGGATGGTTGTCCGCAGTGGACTCATGGCATGGCCCCTCAGCTCGAACTGGCCGTGGGATAGCGCCGGGCTGCCCAAGGTCGACGGTCTTCGACGTGGTGGCCGCCCTCGTTGTCCCACGCCGAACCCGCGTCGGCGTCCTTGTCCGCCGCGGCGACCTGTGGTTGGGCCACCGCGTCCAGGACTGCGGCGAGGAGGTCCGGTGCCCGCATCGTGTTGGTTGGGTCGGCGGCCCGCCTCATCGCGTCTCGCGCCGCGGCCTCAGCGGTGGGTGCTGGGACGACGAGGAGGTCGAGCTGGTCACCGTGCTCAGTGGTGGCGATGGCCAGTGCGGGATCGACAGTCGCGAACCAGCCCAGCCGGACCACCTGCGTGCCGACCGCGACCCGGCGGGGGCGGCTGTCCCAGGTATGGCTGCTGAGCATCATCTGACGTATCGACCCGTAGCGCTCGCCCAGGGCGAGAACCAGGCCGGGCAGCTCGGCGACCGGATCGGCCGACCTCGGCCACCACCCGCCGTCCAGGACTGCTTGGCTGGCACGGGCGGGTCCCAGGCATACCCGTGGTGTCGACGGCGACGAGGGCGGCACGATCGTGGCGCGTCGAGTGGTGGTGGTAGTCATGGCGGGGCTTCCTCACGGTTGGTTGGCAGGACGCAGACGGCGATGCGGGCAACCGGCTGATGGGGGCGTCGGGCCGCTCATCCGGCGGCTGGCCGGTTCCGGCCCGCTCATCCGGCGGCCGGCCGGTTCCGGCCCGGTCGCCTCGGGGCCGCGCTGGTCGCGGGCTACTGGCCTTCCGGCGTGCGGGACCCTGTAGCGGATGGCCCGGCCACGGACGTGGCGCCGGAACTGCGACGGCCTAACGCTCGTAGCTGGAGGATGCGCGCCGTGCCCGGGAGCGCCACGAGCAGGACACCGAAGATCGCGGCCAGCAGCAACGCCACCCCCATCGGCAGCTCCCCATGCGCGCCGAGGAAGGACACCTGCGCCTGCTGTCCGTTCTGCAAGATGAAGACCAGCAGGAGCAGGAGTACGAATGCGGCGACGATGAGGGTGACCCACACCCCGCCCATTCGGCTGCGCGCCACACCCCTCGGGGTCTCCGGTCGGCCGGACCCGCCGTCCAGCCTTGTTGTCATGGCATCCGGGCCCGGGAGGTCGGGATGGTCTCGCGTTGCGGTCATCACGACCGCCACCTCTCAATGAGTAACTGGTACCGACCCGTCAGCGCGGGCTTCCTACCCACGGTCTCGGGCGGCTGCGCCGCGGCGTAGCCGCCGGACCATGCCGGTGCCGGCAGCTGCCGGGCGATCACGCCAGGTGCTGGGGTAGCTCCTCGGGTTCGTCGCGGCCATGCTGACCGCGGCCGGTGTATGTGAGCCCGCCGACGGCGGGCTGTCGGTCACCGGGGTCTGGAGCAACACCCCTTACCGTACTCTTGTTCGGCAGCCACCGCCGACGTCACGCTCCCGGTTCCGCCGGAGCTGCGACAGGCGGACTGCCGCAGCCACGCCGGGAACTTCAGGGCTTGTCGGCGACGAGTACCTCGGTGGTCAGGAACAGCGCCGCGATCGACGCGGCGTTCTGCAGCGCGGAACGGGTGACCTTGGTGGGTTCAACGATGCCCGCCTTGACCATGTCGACGTACTCTCCGGTCTCGGCGTTGAGGCCGTGGCCCGGGGGCAGGGAGCTGACCTTCTCGGCCACGACGCCGCCTTCGAGGCCGGCGTTGACGGCGATCTGCCTGAGCGGCGCGGTGAGCGCGGCCCGCACGATGTTCGCGCCTGTGGCCTCGTCACCGGTCAGGTCGAGCTTGTCCAACGCACTGGCGGCGGCGTTGGCCAGCGCCACCCCGCCGCCCGCAAGCAGCCCTTCCTCGACGGCGGCCTTTGCGTTGCGCACGGCGTCCTCGATGCGGTGCTTGCGCTCCTTGAGCTCCACCTCGGTGGCCGCACCAACCTTGATCACCGCGACCCCGCCGGCCAGCTTGGCGAGCCGCTCCTGCAGCTTCTCCCGGTCGTAGTCGGAGTCGCTGTTGTCGATCTCGGTGCGGATCTGGGCGACCCGGCCGGCGATCTGCTCGTCGGCGCCGGCGCCGTCAACGATGGTGGTCTCGTCCTTGGTGACGATCACCGTGCGGGCCCGGCCCAGCATGTCCAGCCCGACACTGTCCAGGGTGAGACCGGCCGTCTCGGTGATGACCTGGGCACCGGTGAGGATGGCGAGGTCGGCCAGCATGGCTTTGCGACGGTCGCCGAAGCCTGGGGCCTTGACCGCCACCGACGCGAATGTGCCGCGGACCTTGTTGACGACCAGTGCCGCGAGGGCCTCGCCTTCGACGTCCTCGGCGAGGACCGCCAGCGGTCTGCCCGCCTGGATGACCTTTTCCAGGATCGGAAGCAGGTCGGCCAGGTTCGAGATCCTGTTCTCGACGACGAGAACGTACGGGTCGTCGAGGACGGCCTCCATCCGTTCGGCGTCGGTGATGAAGTATGGCGAGATGTAGCCCTTGTCCAGGCGCATACCCTCGACCAGCTCGAGCTCGATGCCGAAGGTGTTGCTCTCCTCGACGGTGATCACGCCGTCCTTGCCCACCTTGTCCATCGCCTCGGCGATGGTCTCGCCGATCGTGCTGTCACCAGCGGAGATGGCGGCGGTGGCGGCGATCTGCTCCCTGGTCTCGACGTCGCGGGCCTGGTGACGCAGCGCCTCGGTCACCGCGTCGACGGCCTGCTCGATACCGCGCTTGAGCGCCAGCGGGTTCGCGCCGGCGGCGACGTTGCGCAGCCCCTCCCGAACCAGCGCCTGGGCCAGGACAGTCGCGGTCGTCGTGCCGTCACCGGCCACGTCGTCGGTCCGCTTCGCGACCTCCTTGACCAGCTCGGCGCCGAGCTTCTCGTACGGGTCATCGAGCTCGATCTCCTTGGCGATGCTCACCCCGTCGTTGGTGATCGTGGGCGCGCCCCACTTCGTGTCCAGCACGACATTGCGGCCCCGCGGGCCCAACGTCACCTTCACCGTGTCGGCGAGGACGTTCATGCCCCGCTCAAGGCCACGACGGGCCTCCTCACCAAAAACGATCAACTTGGCCATTCGCGTCGTCCTCTACATCGTCGTGCCCCAGGTAGGGCACTGCTCGGACCGACCTGCGATGACCGCTGCACACGTCCCCGTCCGGAGGATCATCCCACTCGGTTAGCACTCGCCTGCGACGAGTGCTAACCACAGTGCAGCACTTGTTCCCCCGGAGCGCAAGCTTCCCCAGAGCGCCGACGACGGGCTGGCCCACCGCGCCTGGGCAGCCGGCCTGCGGTTTGAGCCCGCGCCGCTGCCCGCGCCGGAGAAGAGTACGATGAAGCCCTCCGGAGTCGGCGACATCCCACGCCCGAGGTGCCAGCCATACCGGCTTATGTCATGGGACGTCATACCGTCCCGTCGAGCCACAACGCCTCCGCCGATCCGACCGCGAGCACGCAGCGGGCCCGAAGATCTCTGGCAGACCGGCGGCGGTCCAGGCGCCACGCGCAACCTCACCGGCCCCCGGGCACCGCCCGGAGGGACCGGCCACGCAGGGCACGTCCGAGGCATGAGGAAGGTCGTCATGGCCAACAAAGCCATCCAGAAGGTCAACCGGAAGAAACCGGGAAGGACCTTGAAGGAGAAGCGCGCGGCCAAGAACGCCAAGAACGCGGCCAAGTCGGCGTCGCTGATACCGCCGACCGGCCATTGAGCCACCGCAAAAGCGCCTCAGGCAGCAGGCCGTCCACATCGGACGGGCTGATGCGGGTCTCTGGGAAGGGCAGCTGTCAGCTCATGACACATACAAGGCACCGGAGCGACCAGGATATTCGGACCGACGTCTCCGGGGAGCTGCGGCAGACCTCCGGCGTCGGCACGCACGTCGGGGTGGCGGTCAACGGCGGGGTGGTCACGCTGTCGGGCGAGGTGGGCGGGCTGCCCGAGCGGATCGCCGCGAAGCGGGCGGCCATGCGGGTGTCGGGTGTCAAGGCCGTCGCCGACGAGCTGCAGGTACGCGTACCTGGCACGGCCGGCGTCAACGACATCGAGATCGCCCAGGCTGCCGGCCAGCTGCTGCGCCAGGCGGTCGACATACCCGCTGACACCGTCCGGGTCGAGGTCCACAACCATGTGGTCACCCTGGCCGGCAGCGTCGCCTGGGACTACCAGCGTGACGCCGCCATCCGGGCGGTCATGAACATCAAGGGCGTCACCGGGGTCAACAACGCCATCTCGCTCAGCCAGGGTGGGGCAGGGCACCGGTGACGCCAGGCCGCGGTCCGGCCAGCGCCCTACTCGACCCTCATGACCAAGATCGGCGCCGATGGCCCGTACCCGGCCTTCTCACAAATGGTGGGTGACAACGTCAGTCTTGGGTCGATGGCCCGGCAGCGGGCATCTCGGCGAGCCTGGCGTGGAGCCGGGCCCGGATCTCCTCCGGGGTGTAAGCGCGGCGGCGGCGCTCCGCCCGGGCGATCGCCACCCCCGTTGCGGCAACCCCGACGAAGGCCGCCGCGCCCAGTACCTTCCACCAGCGCACCGTCCTAGGCTACTGCTGTGGCCGGCGCCCCGCTCAGCCTCGACGCGGCTCTTGACCTGACCCGTACCGGTGACGTGTGGCTCTTTCGCGGGCGGACGATGGCCGACCGGGCCATCCAGCTGACGACGAACAGTCCGGTCAACCACGTCGGCATGTCGGTCGTCATCGAGGACCTGCCGCCGCTGATGTGGCATGCCGAGCTCGGCCGGTCCCTGCCCGACCTGTGGTCGGGTAGCTACCAACGCGGCGCCCAGCTGCATGACCTGCGCGACGCCGTCACCGTCTGGGCCACCAGGTATGACCAGCGCGCATGGCTGCGCCAGATCGAAGGGCCGCTCACCCGCGAGATGGAGGACGCCGTCCTGCGTACCATCGCGCGCCTGGACGGCACGCCGTTCCCCTCCACGTCCGGGCTCGCCTGGCGATGGCTCCGCGGCCGGATACCGAACCCGCGCCTGGCTACACCAGCCTCTGGCCTGGAGACCGCCTACTGCGCCGAGGTCGTCGCGGTCACCTACCAGGCCATGGGGCTGCTACCCAGCGGGCGCCGGCCGAACTGGTACGACGCCGGGCGGTTCTGGAGCGGCGACCACCTCGACCTGTCCGGGGGCTATCACCTCGGCAACGAGATCGCCGTTCAGATCCCCCGACCACCCGCATCCCCGGCCGCCGCTGACAGGACGACCTGACACCAGCCACCCGTACGCTCCGACCCGTCGCCGGTGATGGTGCGGTGGGACGTGGGTCCCGGTGCGGCTACCGCCATCGGCGAGGTGGACCTGCTCCGCGGACTCTGGTGGCGCGGACCCTGGCGTCGTGGACTCCGGCGGGCTTGCGGCGGGCCGGCATCTGGCGCCCTCTCACACCGAGGCGGCGGCTGTTCACACCAGCCGCTGGGGTGCGGCGCGGCGCGGCGGGTGATGGCCGGACGGCGAGATCGGTGACGGGTCCGCGGGTGCTGGTGGCGGTGAGTGCGGCGGCGAAGAGGATGAGCTGGTTGAGCAGGCTGAGGAAGACCAGCACTGCTACCGCGACCGTTACGACCTGGTAGGCGGGGTTGGCTTCGGTGCGCTCCACGTACAGGCGTCCCAGGGTCTTGAGGGCCTCCAGCCCGGCGGCGACGAACAGCGCCGGTCCGAGCACCCGGCGCAGCCGCATCCGCAGCCGGGGCAGCGCGGTCAGCGCGGCGATGGCCAGCAGGACGTTCACCCCGACGCCGAGCATGTACCCGGCCGCTCCGAGCAGCCACCGGCCTGGCGGGCCGGCGGCGCCAGCAGCGTCCGCCAGCAGCCAGCTCAACAGGGTCTCCGTGCCCGCCGCCGCTGCCAGCGACGCGGCCAGCAGCAGCCCGAGCCCGGCCAGGATGGCGAGGTCGATGAGCTGGCGGAGCAGGAACCTGCCCGGGTACTGCGGCAGCCGCCAGATCGCCCGGATCGAGGAGCGCAAGGCGTCGACCCAGAACAGCCCGGCGACGGGGAGCGCAAGGAACGCGACCAGCCCAGCGGTGCCGCGAGCCTCGCGCAGCACCTGCGGATCGAGGCTCGGCAGGTTCTGCGACAGGTAGCCCTGCACCGAGCGCAGCACGGCAGGCTTGTCCAGCACGTAGCCGAGGATGGCGAAGCCCAGCAGGGCCAGGGAGAATGCGGCGAAGAAGGCGTAGTAGGTGACCGCCGCGGCGAGCCGCCCGCCGTCGGCCCAGTTGTAGCGCGCCACGGCCCGGGCCAGATGGTCCAGCCAGCCGAAGCGGCGACGAGCCCAGCCGAGGCCCGCCGTGGCCCGCCGCGCCGACCCCGAACCGATCATCGCGTCGTCAGTACCCGTCACCGAGGTCCGGCACGCCTCGGCGCGTCGGGCGCCGGCCGGTTGGCGCAGGCATGGAGACTACCGACAACACCTTTGCAGGGACTACGCTGCGGAATAGCTGCACCATACCGACGTATGCAGCTCGTCGAGCCTGCAACACCCGCCCAGCTTCGGGTTGTTGCAGTCGGCTCGGGCCCGGCCCCCGCCCGTTCATCTCGCACTCGTTAAGGCAGTTGGGCTGGAGGAACAGTGTCCATCGTGTTTGCGCCCGTGGCTGCGTTGGCGCAGCTGTACATCGACATGGACTACTCCTCGTCGTCGGGCACGGCCCGCGTGTCCGTGGTCGGAGAGGTCGACCTGGCAACCGCGCCAGCGCTACGCGACCGGCTGGTCGACGCGTTGCACGAGCAGAACCCCGCCGTACTCGACGTCGACCTCGCCGGGGTCACCTTCCTGGACTGCGCGGGGGTCGGCGCGCTCGTCGCCGCGCGCAACACCGCTGTCCGGTCCAGATGCCAGATGCGGGTCTCCCACCCGCAGCCCATCGTCCGCCGGGTCCTGGAACTGGCCGGCACCCTCGATGTCCTCACGGCATCGATCGACGAGCCGCCGCCCATAGCATCCGGGTACCCGTCACGGACTGGACCCACGTCCTCGGTCGCGACGCAGCCGCCAGGCGTGATGGTCGCCGCCTGACGGAAGCCGGAACCAGGTCCCGTCTGGACGTACGCCGACGCCGGTCGACCAGCGGAGACTCCAACCCGTCCACCGAACGGATGGCCTCAGCATGCTGGCCGCAGCCACGGTTGGACGTGGCAGCTCCCGGCCGTACTCGATCTGGCGGGTGTTCCAGATGGCGACGTGGGTCAGGCGGGCGAAGTCGTCGTCGCTGGCGTACACCACCAGGCCCGCCTGCTGGTAGTTGCGGACCGTGTCGACACCGAGGTCGATACCGAGCTTCGTCTCGACCACATAGTCGCCGGCGGGCGCGTCCCGCAGCAGGACCGCGCTGGTGTTGGCGCCGCCGACCAGGTCGCTGGCCTGGGTGGGCCAGCGCAGCGCGCTGCCGGTGAGCGTGGCGCGCTCGTCCCGGCGTACCCAGGTCCATCCAGGCGCCAGCTGGCCGCCGTTGAGCTCGTCGGAGTAAGCCGCGTCGACCTCCCCGACACCCGGCGGCGGCGCGAGGCCCGGTGCCGGCGGGGCGGGGCCGGTGCCGCTGGTGACGGGGGCCAGCTGCGGCCCGTCCGAGGCCCAGCGGCCGGCGCGGACCGTGGGCCAGCCGCCGGCCCAGTCGAGCCGGTCGATGAGCATCGGCCGGCGGTTGATGCCGAAGGGCTCGTTGAGGTAGGGCACGGCCTTGTCGATCGCGTGGTAGGCCAGCCAGTCCTGGCCGGCCAGGTCGGTGACGACCGCGTTGTGCCCGGTGCCGATCCACCGGTTGCCGTTGGGCTGGACCACCGGGGTGCCGCCCACCCGCGAGGTCAGCAGGGAGATGCCGTCGCGGTCCACGAACGGCCCGGTCGGGCTGGTCGACCGGCCAGCGAAGACGCTGTACCCGGCGGTGGGGCCGGCGCAGCAGTTGGCGGACGAGCCGAGCAGGTAGTAGTACCCGCCGCGGCGGACCACATAGGCGCCCTCGTACCGGTTGTCGATGGTCACCTGGGTCGGCACCCCGGCGATGTGCAGTGCGTCCGCCGTGAGCGGCACGGTGAAGACCCCGCCGAAGTACGAGCCGTAGTAGAGCCAGTGCTGGCCTGCGGCATCGGTGAGCAGGGCGGGGTCGAAGGTCCACAGGAAGCCGCCGGACGGCGCCGGGCGCGGGGCGACGATCGGTGCGCCGGAGTCGGTCCACGGGCCGGCCGGGGTGGGCGCGGTGGCGACCCCGATCGCCGAGTCGTCCCCCTCGTTGAGCACGGTGTCGGTGACCGTGAAGTAGAGGACGTAACGCCCGGCCACATAGCGGATGTCGGGGGCCCAGAGCATGCCGGCGCGCAGCGGGTCGCTGGTGCCGAACGCGTGCCAGAAGCCGTCGCCGCCCCGGATCACCGCCGGGTCGGCGAAGGTGTCGCCGACCCCGGCGGTGGCCGGGTTGGTGTAGGTAGCGCCCTGCGCGGCGGTGGTTGAGCTGGTGTAGGTCGCGCTCTGCGCGGCAGCGGCCCCCGGCCGGTGCGGTTACGCCCAGCGCGCCGACGCTCGCGGTCATGGCCGCGGGGCGCCGTCACCGCCACCGGCCTCGCACCTGACGGGCTGGTGACGGCGAGCTGAGCTGCTACCGTCAGCGGCGCGTCATCCGGGTCGGGGCGCGTGGTAGACCTCGGCGCGCCTGCTGCGGGAGATTCTGTTGATCCACGACCGATCGGCCAGTGACGACCTCGACGACCTTGACGACTGGTCCACTCGGTACATATCTGGCCACGGTCGCCATGCCCGCCGTGGCCGGGACGCCTACCAGCCCGCTGGCGGCCACGGCCACCACGGCCCCGAACGGAAAGACCGCTCCGACCAGGAAGGCCGCTCCGAACGGGAAGGCCGCCACGAACAGGAAGGCCGCCACGAACAGGAAGGCCGCCACGAACGGGAAGGTCGCCACGCCTCGGGCGGGCACGGCCTCAATGGCCCAGACGGGCACCACGTCCCCGACGGCCACGCCCATCACGCCCACCATGCGCACGGCCACACCGCGCACCCGCCCACCCCGGCGTCGCGCCAGGCGGTACGGCTGGTCAGTGCCGTACTGGTGCCGCTGGCACTGGTCGCCGTCGCCGCCCTCGTCTGGCTCTGGCCGGGCGGCGTGGTCACGGAACAGCGGGACCCCGCGCAGCGCCCGCAGCGCTTTACCGCTGACGTGGTCACCGTGGTCGAGCAGCCGTGCCCGCCACGACCGGAGGGGGCGCCGGCGGGTGGGCTCGCCGGCACATTCCGCTGCGGCAGCGTGACGATCCAGCTCACCGACGGGCCTGACCGGGGCAAACGGGTCGACACTGAGATCCCGGGCGGGCCCGGCGCGCCCACCCTTCGCGCCGGCGACCACGTTGTCGTGCTGTTCCTGCCGGACTCCCTGAGCGGGCGCCCCTACCAGGTCATCGACCACCAGCGGTCAAAACCGCTGCTCGCGCTCGCGCTGGCGTTCGTGTTCGCCGTGGTCGCCTTCGGCCGGTGGCGCGGGCTGCGGGCGCTGGCCGGGCTGGCGGTCACGTTCTCCGTACTGCTGCTGTTCATCGTGCCGGCGATCCTCAACGGGCAGTCACCGCTGCTGGTGGCGATCGTCGGCGCCGCAGTGACCATGCTGTCGGTGCTGTTCCTGACCCATGGCTTCAACCTCACGACCGCGATCGCGGTGCTGGGCACGCTGGCCAGCCTGACGGTCACCGGCGTGCTGTCGGCCACGTCCACCTGGGCGACGCGGCTGACCGGGGTGGCCAGCGAGGAGGCGAGCTTCCTCAACGTCGCCTTCCAGGATGTCAACATGCAGGGCCTGCTGCTGGCGGGGATCCTGATCGGGTCGCTCGGGGTGCTCGACGACGTCTGCGTCACCCAGGCCGCCACGGTCACCGAGCTGGCCAGGGCCAACCCGGAGCTGTCCTATGGGCAGACCTACCAGGCGGCGACCAGGATCGGCCGGGCGCATATCGCCTCTGTGATCAACACGATCATCCTGGCGTACGCCGGCGCGTCGCTGCCGCTGCTGATCCTGCTCGCAGCCGGCGACCAGCCCGTGGGCGAGCTGCTCACCAGCCAGTTCCTGGCCGAGGAGATCGTGCGCAGCGCGGTGGGGACGATCGGGCTGATCACGGCGGTACCGATCACCACGGCCCTGGCCGCTCTCGCCGCCCGGCCGCTGTCGCTGCGCGCCGACTCTGTCGCGCCGCGCCGCTGGTAGCCCGTCCGTCACCTAAGCGGGTAGAGGAGCCGAGTTACTCCACAAACCAGCAGGTCACGCCATCTAAGGCGTCACTCGGTGCGACTACGGTCGTAGCTGCAGGTGGGCGAACGGTTCGATCTTGGATATCCGCGGAGTGGTCTACTCACCGGGGCTGGACTTGATCATGTTCCAGGATGGAGTGCCAGGGTGACAGTCGAGGACAACCCGCTCTCCTTCCGCGAGGCGCGCACCCTCGCAAGGCTCGTCCGGCGGGCCGAGCTTGGACGGGAGGCGGTCGCGACGGTGCGACCCAGGCGGGTCGTGGGGTTGGTGCGCTCGCGCGCTCCGCTGCCCGTTGTGCTCTACGTGGCCGATCGTGAGGGCCGGCTAGTCCGCCGCGGTCAGGAGGAGCTCGCCTTGCTGGAACCGCCCCTCGTGCCCTCCTGGCGCCCGGCCGCCGGGCCGTGGCTGCGACTTCTGCGACTGGTCGACCGGCGCTGGGACCAGCTGTGGATGTTTGGGCCTCCGGCGCTGGCCTTGCTCGCCGCAGCCGCGATGCTGCCGTTTCGCCCACTGTGGATCATTGCTGGGCTCCTCGCGGCCGTGGCTCTCTGCTACATCTTCGTGTTCATGGCCGGCCAGCTGGTATGGCCGGCCATCGGGTGGCTTCGCCGCCTGGGTCGCGGTCCCCGCCGCACCGACGAGGTGGCGGTCGAGTCGCTGCCCGGATACCACTGGTCTATCCGGCTCTGCCACATAACCGACGTCGCTCATACGCAGGCACTTCTGCGGCTGGTACGGGACCGCCTGGTCCTGCTGGTAGAGACGCGGGTCCGTGTTGAGGCTCGGCGGCTGGGGGTGCGGGTGGAGCGCGCCGAGCTGGTCGAGACCATGGTCTGCCTCACGCGTGGTATCACGAGCGAGGCCGCGCGCGACGCCGTCCGGACCGCGGTAGGCACGCTGCAGCCCCACCAATCCGGCGACGATGTGCTCATCCTGCTGTCCTCCGGCCGGCTCGACGCAGTGCCTCGGCGGCCCAGCGTCGGCGGTGGCTTCTTCTTCCTGTACGCCTTCGGCCTGGCTGCGATGATCGCCATGTTGGCGATCCTGGTCGCCTCCTTTGAGCGGGCGGCGTGCGTACCGGAGTCCTGCGTGGGGCGGCCCGACTCCTACGCCGAGGCGGTGCACTACCTGGCACAGCGGCTGCTGCTGTTCGACAACGCGGGTCTGAGCGCCGCCACCGCCCAGGCGACCATCCTGGGCTGGCTGATCAGCATTGCTGGCCTGACCGCAATCCCGGTGGCGTATGTATCCGCCCACCACCAGATCGAGCTGACCAAGGCCCAACGGCAGGAGTTTGAGGAGACCATGGCCACGGTCGTGACCCGGTCCCGGGTCCTGGTGCTGGTCGTAGCGCCGAAGGAGCGAGACGCCGTCATCACCTCCATCACAGCCCGCAGCAAGCAGCCGCCGACCCCTACCTTTGTGGGTGACTGCACGCCTTATGCGCTCGGCCGGGTGAGCGGCGCGGATGTCCTGCTGGTCCAGGCGGGCGAGCAGGGTCCAGGCACACCCGCCGGGATGGTGCTCACGGCGGCCACCGCAATGGACCAGCTCCAGCCGGACTACGTAATCCTCACCGGGACCTGCTATGGGCTACGCCCGGAGCGACAGCGGCTAGGCGATGTCATCTTCTGTCGACAGGTGCAGGACCTGGACCATGTGCTTGTGCACGACGAGGACGGCAGGCTCGTGACCCGAGACCGCGGAGTCATCGTGCAACCCTCACCAACTCTCATCAGCTGCTGCAACGCGGTTGAGGTGACACGGCCGAAGGATGGCCCGGCGGTGCACTCCGGTCGGGTCCTGTCGTCCAGCGCGTTGGTCGACTCCCCAACACTCGCCGCCGAGCTACGGGATCGCTATCCCGACGCGATCGGCGGCGAGATGGAGAGTGCCGCGGTGTATGCGGCGGCGTCGCTGAGAGGGATCGACTGGATCGTGGTGAAGGCTATCTCCGACTGGGGTGGTGGGAGGACCGCCGCCCACTCAGATCTTGCGGCTCACAACGCAGCGGAGTTCGTAGCGCACATGCTCGAGATCGGCGCCCTTGACCGGCGTCGCTCGAGGTGACGCCAGCTCATCACCTCCTCCGGGAGGCGAAGTGGCGGACCGTGCACTCGAGCAGGTCGGTGTCGAAGGGCAGCTGCTCGCAGCAGCGCACCGCGTCAGCCAGGTGGGCCTGCATCAGCCGGTGCGCCTCAGCGAGGCCGTAGACCCGTACCAGGTTGGCTTTGCCGGTGTCGTTGCCCGCGTCCTTGCCGAGGGCCTCGGTGGAGGAGGTGGCGTCGAGGATGTCGTCGCGGATCTGGAACACGATGCCGGCGTGGTGGGCGTACCGCTTGAGCACCGCGACCTCCCCCGCCGGCCGGTCGGTGACCATCATGAGCGGCACCAGGGCGGCCTCGATCGCCGTTGACGTCTTCAGGTCGTACATCTGGAGGATCTCCGCGCCGGTGACCGCCGTACCGTCGTGGCCCAGGTGCAGGTCCAGGTGCTGGCCGCGGCACAGCCGTTCCGGGCCGAGCACCGTGCCCAGGTACGCGATGACCTCGGTGACCCGGCCCGGCGGGAAGCGCCCGCCGAGCTGCGCGATCAGGCCGAAGCCGACCGAGATCATGGATACGGCGGCCAGCTGCACGCTGCCCTCGTCGAAGACGAGGTGCGCGGCCGGGCGGCCGCGGCGGAAGGTGGCGTTGTCCTGGGCCGGGAGGTCGTCGAAGACCAGGCTGGCGGTGTGGAACAGCTCGCTGGCCGCCAGCACCGGCTCGATGGAGGCCGGGTCCACGCCGAGCCCCTCGGCGAGCATCAGGCTGAGCGCCGGCCGCAGCCGCTTGCCGGCGCCGCCCATGGCGTACGCCACGATCTCGCCCAGCCCGCCGGTGCCGGCCTGCGGGTGGTACCGCTGCGTCACGTCGTTGAGGTAGCGCAGCCGGTCGGACACGAAGGTCCGGCAGTCCACCTTGGTCTGCTCCCGGCTGCTCAGGATCCGCCCGACCTGCTTCCTCAGCCGATGGTCGGCGGAGTCCAGCTGGTGCGCCGTACGCCTGGGCAGGCCGGCCGCGGTGCGCAGGAAGCAGGCGATCTCACCGGTGACACCGTAGTCGCGGAGGAGCTCGTCGGCGCGGTCCCGCCTGGTCGACAGGTAGGTTGCCAGCCTCGTGGCGCCGTAGTACGCCAGCGCGTCGGCCGCACCGGCGTCGCCGTCGAACACCTCGGCAGCCACGTACGCGTTGTAGGCGAACAGGTCGTACAGCGGGTTGGTGTCGGTCTGGCCGGGCGGGTACGTGAACGGGGTGAGGCGGTTGCCCTGCCCGTCCTCCTCGCGGTCGACCAGGTCGTCCCGGAGCTGGCTGAGGAAGGTGGTGTTGACGCAGCGTGGGTAGAAGCCGTCGGGCAGCCGCCGGCGGGCCAGCACGTTGGCGACCACCCGGCTCATGCTGGCCTTGATGAAGATGTCCGGGTACATCGCGGTCAGCGTGGTCGACGCCGCCGCCTGCGGCGTCCTGGCCGAGTCCCGGTGCTGGGCCAGGTACATGGACTCGGCGGCGTGGTAGAGATGCCGGTACGACCGGAACGGGTAGCTCTCCAGCAGCAGCCCGTGCAGGTCGTGCAGCTCCTCGGCGAGCGGGTGGTCGGGGACCTCGGCGAGGTCGGCGGGCTCCCCGGTGGCCAGGCCCCGGAGGACCATCTGGTGGTAGCGCTCCCGGTCCGCCGCTAGGACGTAGCCGCCCGGCAGGTCGTGCAGCGTGTCGTCGACGATCGCGTAGGCGGCGCCGTACGCGTAGGCGGCCGGCAGGATCCGGCCGAGGTGGGCCCGGGCCTCGGGCAGGTCGTCGTCGAGCGTGTCGTACGCGCCGATGACCAGCACGCCGGCCATCGCCCGGACCACCTTGCCCAGGCTTCCCGCGCGGACCACCACCTCCGGCAGGGTGTGGTGCAGGCGGTCGAGCCGCCCGGCCAGCCAGCGCGTCTCCGGCACCCCTTTGAGCACCGGCAGCCGCTGCTCGAACGAGCCGACCACGCCGGCCGCACCCTGACTCTCGTCGATGCCAGCGACGAGGTCGCCGAGCGTGGGCAGGCGGCCGTGGGCGCCGCCGACGATCGCCGCCACCGTGGCGGGTGACGGGATCTCGGCGAGGTTGAAGACGCCGAAGTGGACCGCCTCGCGGGCCAGCGCGGTCCGCTCCGCCCGGCTCCCGCGCCCGGCGCGCAGGCGCCGGCCCAGGACCCACGGGCGGCGCTCGGCGGCGATCGCCGCCAGCTGGGCCGTGTACCGGTCGACGTGCTCGGCGACCCGGCCGGCGTTGGTGTCCCGCCAGTGCCGGAAGTGCGCCAGCGTGTGCTGGACCCCCTCGACGAGCCGGCCCGCCTCAAGATCCTGCGCGCCGAACGGGAAAGGACCCCGGATCTCTGCCGAAACACTCATGCGACCGTGGACCGCTCCCTCCCCGAACCTGGTGGTGCGGCGTAGCCAGATGGTAGTTGATCAATGCAAGCACGCACACGCCCCCCGGTCGCGTCCGCAGGCCGAGGTAGTGCGCAAGGCAGGACAGTCCGGGAGGTACGGGAGCTGACGTGCAAAAGGTCCACCAGGGCCGGCAGCAGGGTGGGCACGACGACCAAAGTCAATTAGAATGTATGTACGAAAGAACCGTGCTGACCTGGGAGGGACCAGCCGTGACCATGCTCGATGCCGCCGCCCCACCGCCCTACGCCACCCTGCTCACCTTCACCCGGTACGTGAGCCGTACCGGCCCGGCGAAGGCCGCGTTCGTGGGCGGGCTACGCCGGGCTCGGGCCAGCGGCCACGGCTTCAACCCGCACGGCCCGCTGGTCAAGGCGCTCAAGGCCGATATCGCCTTCCACACCGGCGGCGCGCACCTGACCGACGTGGCCAGGACGGTGAAGCCGCGCTGGCAGCCGCTCTACCAGGTGCTGACCGCCGGTGCCCTCGCCTACCTCCACTCGCTCGGCGACACCCGGCGCATCCACCTCGCCCAGACCCGGGACACCCTGGCGCTGGTCGGCAACCTTCCGGTCAAGCTGAACCCGCACCTGGGCCTGCGCTACGACGACGGGCGCGCCGAGGCGGTGCGGCTCTACATGGACGACGCGCCGCCCAGCCAGGAGACGCTGCTGGCTGTGCTCCACCTGATGGCCAACCATATGCACGACATCCTGCCCGGGGCCGATCCGGTCCTGGTCGACCTGCGGCGCGGCGCGGTGCACCGCCCGGACCCCGCGGTACGGAGCGACCAGGTCGAGCGCTGGCTGGCCGGCGAGGCGGCGGCGTTCTCGGCCATCTGGGGCACCGCAGCCTGAGGGACCGCCCGCCTCATGGCGGGGAGCCGTTGTGTCCTGCGGCCAGGATCACCTCCTCCACCGGGCGGCGGGGTGTCGGTAGGGCCGGCGTCAGCGGGTAGCCGATCCGCAGCACCGTCTGGCACACCTGGCCGGTTGTCACGTCCGTCAGCAGCGCCCGCAGCCTGGGCACCTCCAGTAGCTGGCTCAGCGGCGTGGCGGCGAGCCCGCGCAGGGTGGCGGTGAGCAGCACCCGCTGCAGCGCGGCACCGGCGCGCAGCCAGTCAACCGGCGAGTCGCCGACGGTGAACAGCAGAACCAGTGTCGGCTCCGGCTCGAACGCGACAGTGGCCGTCGGCGCGCCGCTGCCCAGCGCGAAGTCCCGCAGCGGCACGGCGGCGAGCGGGTCCCGCGGGCCGAACGCCTGGCGCGGCACGCCGTCGCGGCGGCCGACCCCGCCCGGCGTGGTCCACGCGGCGAGCTCGGCCCGGTACTCCGGGTCGGTGCGCATCCGGTTCTCGGCGGTGCGGGTGAGGCTCAGCACACCGTCGCGCAGCGTCGGGTCCACCACCAGCAGCGCGGTGCCTTCGGCGACCGCCGCGCCGGCCAGCTCCTCGATGATGCCGAAGGGCACCGGCCGGTCCGCGAACGGCCTGCGGTTGGTGTGCCGGCGCGGTATCACGCCGGCCAGCAGGGCAGCGGCGGTGGGCGGCGCGGTGGGCGCGCCGAGGCAGACCCTCGCGACCAGGTCCGGCTGCGACTGGTCCGGCGTCAGCCGCACCCGCGCGTCACGGCCGTTGGCCCGTACCGCCACCCGCAGGTTGAACACGGCCGCACCCACGCTGACCAGCATCTCGCGCCCCTCCGGGTCGAGCGTGGTGAGCTGGCGCCGCCGGTCCACGAGTACGTCCACAGTGTCCTCGTATGGGCGGAACAGCCACGGTTGGGTGTTATGGATCGACGGCGCAGCGGTCGCCGCGACGAGGCATTCGCGTAGCCGCGGCCCAGGACCCTTGTCCCGGTCGTACCAGGAAGACTCGGCCATGCCGTCAGCGTCACCGGCGCCGGTGACGGACCGCCACTGCCACATGGGCCCCCCGCGCCAGGCCGAAAGACCTGGTTGCCGCCTGTCACCGCCGTGGTACGGGTCGGCCGCGGGAGCTGGCGCGGACCCGGATGCCACTGCGCGTGAGTGCCGGATGCCACTGCGCGTGAGGACTTTCGGCCCGGGTGTGCTGCGGCTTTGCCAGGAAGGATCAGGAACCGGGCCGGGCCCGTCTTGCGCAAGGGCGCCATGGCGACCAACGTGTTCGGTGACGTCATCGAGCGCCAGGACGTCGGAGCGAGACGTCGTTGAGTGTCACGTCGTTGAGTGTCACGTCGTTGAGCGAAGGGCAGGGACGCATGGCTGATGCGGCCGAGCGGGCAGGGCGCGCGTTGCTGGCGGTAGGCGCCCTGGTGCGCCGGGCGGAGATGTCCCCCGACGGGCGGGCCCTCTACCAGGTCGGCGGCAGGGACGCGGACACGTTCTACCGGGACCGCTGGTCCTACGACAAGGTGGTGCGCTCCACGCACGGGGTGAACTGCACCGGGTCGTGCTCCTGGAAGGTCTACGTCAAGGACGGGATCATCACCAGGGAGCAGCAGCAGACCGACTACCCCAGCGTCGGCCCGGACCGGCCCGAGTACGAGCCACGGGGCTGCCCGCGCGGCGCCGCGTTCTCCTGGTACACCTACTCGCCCACCCGGGTGCGCTACCCGTACGCCCGGGGGGTGCTGGTGGACATGTACCGGGAGGCCAAGGCGCGCCTGAAGGACCCCGTCGCGGCCTGGGCCGACATCCAGGGCGACCCGCAGCGACGGCGGCGCTACCAGCGGGCCCGGGGCAAGGGCGGACTGGTACGGGTCTCCTGGGACGAGGCGCAGGAGATCGTCGCCGCCGCCCACGTGCACGCCATCCGCGAGTACGGCCCGGACCGCGTCGCCGGCTTCTCCCCGATCCCGGCCATGTCGATGGTCTCCCACGCCACCGGCGCCCGGTTCATCAGCCTCATCGGCGGGTCCATGCTGTCGTTCTACGACTGGTACGCCGACCTGCCGGTGGCCTCGCCGCAGATGTTCGGCGACCAGACCGACGTGCCCGAGTCCGGTGACTGGTGGGACGCGTCGTACCTGATGATGTGGGGCTCGAACGTGCCGGTGACGCGTACTCCGGACGCGCACTGGATGGCCGAGGCCCGCTACCGCGGGCAGAAGGTCATCGTGGTCAGCCCGGACTACGCCGACAGCGTCAAGTTCGCCGACGAGTGGCTGCCCGCCCAGCCGGGCACCGACGGCGCGCTGGCGATGGCGATGGGCCACGTGGTCCTCAAGGAGTTCTTCGTCGACCGGGCCACCCCGCGCTTTGTCGACTACGTCACCCGCTACACCGACCTGCCGTACCTGGTCGTCCTGGAGCCGGTGGCGGGCGGCGGCTACCGGCCCGGCAAGTTCCTGACCGCGGCGGAGCTGGGCGACAGCGACGCCGAGGCGGCGTTCCGGCCGGCGGTGTGGGACGGCGCGACCGGCGCGCCGGCGGTGCCCAACGGGTCGCTGGGGCACCGGTTCAGCGAGGCCGGCGCGGGCCGGTGGAACCTGGACCTGGGCGCGATCCGGCCGCAGCTGACCTGCTTCGGCGGCGACGGCGTCGAGGTGCTGCTGCCCCGCTTCGACACGCAGCCGGCGCAGGTCATGCGCCGCGGCGTGCCGACCGCGACGGTCCGCGGCGCCGGCGGCGAGCTGGTCGTGACGACCGTCTACGACCTGATGCTGGCCCAGTACGGCGTGGCCCGGGACGGGCTGCCGGGCACCTGGCCGGCCGGGTACGACGACCCGGCGCAGCCGTACACGCCGGCCTGGCAGGAGCCGGTCACCGGCGTGCCCGCGGCGGCCGTGGCGCGCATCGCCCGGGAGTTCGCCGACAACGCCGAGCGCTCCGGCGGGCGTTCGATGATCCTCATGGGCGCGGGCACGAACCACTGGTTCCACTCGGACACCACCTACCGGGCCATGCTGGCGCTGACCACGCTGACCGGGTGCCAGGGCGTCAATGGCGGCGGGTGGGCGCACTACGTCGGGCAGGAGAAGTGCCGGCCGGTGACCGGGTGGTCGCACCTGGCGTTCGGGCTGGACTGGTCCCGCCCGCCGCGGCAGATGCCCAGCACGCCGTACTGGTACCTGCACACCGACCAGTGGCGCTACGACACGTACGACGCGGGCGTGCTCTCCTCCCCGGTGGGTGACGGGCGGTTCGCCGGCCGGCACACCGCGGACCTGGTCGCCCAGTCGGCCCGGCTGGGCTGGATGCCCTCGATGCCCACCTTCGACCGCAACCCGCTGGACCTCGCCGACGAGGCGCGCTCGGCGCGACCGGACGACCCCGGCGGCTGGGTCGCCGGGGAGCTGGCCGCCGGGCGGCTCGGGTTCGCCTGCGCCGACCCGGATGCCCCGCAGAACTGGCCGCGGGTGCTGACCGTGTGGCGGGCCAACCTGCTCGGCTCCTCGGCAAAGGGCAACGAGTACTTCCTGCGCCACCTGCTCGGCACCGACGCCACGCTGCGCGCCACGCCGACCCCGCCGCACCAGCGGCCGCGCGAGGTCACCTGGCACGACGAGGCCCCCGAGGGCAAGCTCGACCTGCTGCTGTCGCTGGACTTCCGGATGACCTCCACCACGCTCTTCTCCGACGTGGTGCTGCCGGCCGCCACCTGGTACGAGAAGCACGACCTGAACTCCACCGACATGCACCCGTTCATCCACGCGTTCACCCCGGCGATCTCGCCGCCGTGGCAGACCCGTACCGACTTCGCCGCCTTCCACGGCATCGCCCGGGCCTTCTCCGAGCTGGCCCAGACCCACCTCGGCGTGCGCACCGACCTGGTCGCGGCGCCGCTGCTGCACGACACGCCCGACGCCCTGGCCACCCCGCACGGCGTGGTGCGCGACTGGGCCGGCGGCGCCGACCCGCCGGTGCCGGGCCGGACCATGTCGAAGATCGTCCTGGTCGAGCGGGACTACGGCGCGCTCGCCGACAAGATGGCCGCCCTGGGCCCGTTGCTCGACCGGCTGGGCGCCACCACCAAGGCGGTCACCGTCGACGTCACCCCAGAGGTCGAGCTGCTGCGCCGCATCAACGGGGAGGTACGCGGCGGCGTCGCGGACGGCCGGCCCCGGCTGGACACCGACATCCGCGCGTGCGAGGCGATCCTGACGCTGTCGGGCACCACCAACGGCCGGGTGGCGACCGAGGGCTTCCGGGCGCTGGAGCGGCGCACCGGCCAGCGCCTGGCCGACCTCGCCGGCGAGCACGAGGGCAAGCAGATCCGCTTCGCCGACACCCAGGCCCAGCCGGTGCCGGTCATCACCAGCCCGGAGTGGTCCGGCAGCGAGCAGGGCGGGCGGCGCTACTCGCCGTTCACCATCAACGTGGAGCGGCTCAAGCCCTGGCACACGCTGACCGGCCGGCAGCACCTCTACCTCGACCACGACTGGGTCGCCGAGCTCGGCGAGCAGCTGCCGGTGTTCCGGCCGCCGCTGGACATGCACCAGCTCTTCGGCGAGCCCAGGCTGGGCCGCAACGGCGAGCTGGAGATCACCGTCCGCTACCTGACGCCGCACTCGAAGTGGTCGATCCACTCCGAGTACCAGGACAACCTCATCATGCTCACCCTCTCCCGCGGCGGCCCGACGATATGGATGAGCGAGGCGGACGCGGCGAAGATCGGCGTACGGGACAACGACTGGATCGAGGCGGTCAACCGCAACGGCGTGGTGGTCTGCCGGGCCGTGGTGACCCACAAGATGCCCGAGGGCACCGTCTACATGTACCACGCCCAGGAGCGGGTGATCGACGTGCCGAAGTCCGAGACGAGCGGCCGGCGCGGCGGCATCCACAACTCCCTGACCCGGCTGCTCATCAAGCCCAGCCATCTCATCGGCGGGTACGCCCAGCTGTCGTTCGCGTTCAACTACCTCGGCCCCACCGGCAACCAGCGCGACGAGGTCACCGTGGTCCGCCGCCGCAGCCAGGAGGTGCAGTACTGATGAGGGTGATGGCGCAGCTGGCGATGGTGATGAACCTCGACAAGTGCATCGGCTGTCACACCTGCTCGGTGACCTGCAAGCAGGCGTGGACCAACCGCTCCGGGGTCGAGTACGTGTGGTTCAACAACGTGGAGACCCGCCCCGGCCAGGGCTACCCGCGCACGTACGAGGACCAGGAGCGGTGGCAGGGCGGCTGGACCCGGACCAGGCGGGGCAAGCTCAAGCCGCGCGCCGGCGGGCGGGTGAAGAAGCTGCTGTCCATCTTCGCCAACCCGAAGATGCCCGCGATCGGTGACTACTACGAGCCGTGGACCTACGACTACGAGCACCTGCTCACCGCCCCGGCCGGCGACGACACCCCGGTGGCCCGGCCGAAGTCGCTGCTCACCGGCGAGGACACGAAGATCACCTGGAGCGCCAACTGGGACGACTCGCTCGCCGGCGGCAACGAGATCGCCGCCGGGGACCCGGTCCTGGCCCAGCTCTCCGACCACGTCCGGCAGGAGTACGAGAAGGCGTTCATGTTCTTCCTGCCGCGCATCTGCGAGCACTGCCTGAACCCCTCGTGCGCCGCGTCGTGCCCGTCCGGGGCGATCTACAAGCGCACCGAGGACGGCATCGTCCTGGTCGACCAGGACCGCTGCCGGGGCTGGCGGATGTGCATCACCGGCTGCCCGTACAAGAAGATCTACTTCAACCACCGCACCGGCAAGGCCGAGAAGTGCACGTTCTGCTTCCCCCGGGTGGAGATCGGCCTGCCCACCGTCTGCTCCGAGACGTGCGTGGGCCGGCTGCGCTACATCGGGCTGATGCTCTACGACGCCGACGCGGTGACCCGGGCCGCCTCGGTGGAGCGGGAGACCGACCTCTACGACGCGCAGCGGTCGGTCTTCCTCGACCCGCACCACCCGTCGGTGATCTCCGCGGCCCGGCAGGCGGGCATCCCGGAGGACTGGGTCGAGGCCGCGCAGCGCTCCCCGATCTGGGACCTGGTCATGCGGTACGAGGTGGCGCTGCCGCTGCACCCGGAGTACCGCACCATGCCGATGGTCTGGTACATCCCGCCCCTGTCGCCGGTGGTGGACATCCTGCGCGACACAGGCCATGACGGCGAGGAGATGGGCAACCTGTTCGGCGCGGTCGAGGCGCTGCGCATCCCGGTCGAGTACCTGGCCGGGCTGTTCACCGCCGGCGACCCGGCACCGGTCACCGCGGTGCTGCGCCGGCTGGCCGCGATGCGCGCGTACCAGCGCCGGGTCAACCTCGGCGAGGAGCGCGACGAGTCGATCGCGACCGCGGTGGGCATGACCGGGGCGCAGATCGACGACATGTACCGGCTGCTGGCGATCGCCAAGTACGACGAGCGCTACGTGATCCCGGCCGCGCACGCCGAGACCGCGGCCGGGCTGGAGGAGCTCGCCACCGGGTGCAGCCTCGACTACGAGGGCGGCCCGGGGATGAGCGGCTCCGGCCCGTTCGGGGAGGCCTCCGGGCGCTACTCCCCGGTGGCGGTGGAGAACTTCCAGGCGCTAGCGGCCCGCCAGCGCAGCGACACCTTCGTCGACCCGTCGGATCAAACCAAGACCCGGGTGAACCTGCTCAACTGGGACGGCAAGGGCCGCCCGGACGGGCTGTTCCCGCGGCGCAAGGAGGCTCCACCGCACGAAGACGCCCCACCACCCGGAGGTGCCCCACCACGCGGGGAGATCGCACCGTACGGTGGGTTCCCGTCGCCGCAGGGGAACGGCGCATGAGCCGCGCCGTCGCCGCCCGGGCCGCCTCGCTGCTGCTGCGCTACCCCGACGCGGCCGTGCTCGACCCGCTGCCCACGCTGCTCGCCGCGCTCGACGGGCTGCCCGCGGCGGTCGCCGAGCCGATGCGCGCCGTGGCCCGCCACCGGGCCGCCGCCGACCCGACCGCGCTCGCCGCCGAGTACGTGCAGCTGTTCGACTTCCGCCGCCGCTGCTGCCTGCACCTGACCTACTACACCTGCGGCGACACGCGGCAGCGCGGCGAGGCGCTGGTCGGGTTCGCCACCGTCTACAAGGCCGCCGGCCTGGAGCTGGTCGGCGGCGAGCTGCCCGACTACCTGCCCGCAGTGCTCGACCTCGCCGCGGTCGACCCCGGCGGCTGGCGGCTGCTGCGCGGCAACCGGATCGGCATCGACCTGCTGGCCGAGGCCCTCGCCGCGGAGGGCTCGGCCTACCGGGGGCCGGTCGACGCGGTACGGGCCATGCTCCCCCCAGCGGGCCCGGCCGACCTGGCCGCCGCCGCCAAGCTGGCCCGCACCGGCCCGCCGGTGGAGCAGGTCGGCCTGGAACCGTTCGGGCTCGTCGACACGACCGGAGGTCGCCGGTGAACGCGCTGCTCTGGGTGGCGTACCCCTATCTGGCCATGGCCGTGATGGCCGGTGGGCTGCTCTGGCGCTACCGGTACGACAAGTTCGGCTGGACCACCCGCTCCTCCCAGCTCTACGAGACCACGGTGCTGCGCTGGGGCAGCCCGATGTTCCACTTCGGCATCCTCATGGTGCTCGTCGGGCACGTCGGTGGGCTGGTCGTCCCCGAGTCGTGGACCGAGGCGATCGGGATCACCGAGGACGCGTACCACCTGATGGCCGTGTTCATCGGCACCGTCGCCGGCCTGTGCACGCTGCTCGGCATGGTGATCCTCATCGTCCGCCGCCGGCTGACCGGCCCGGTCTTCGCCGCCACCACAAAGAACGACAAGGCGATGTACGCCGTTCTCGCGACCGTGATCGTCCTCGGCCTGCTGGCCACGGTACGGGCCAACATCGCCGGCAGCGGCTACAACTACCGCGAGACGATCTCCCCGTGGTTCCGGTCGCTGTTCTACCTGCGCCCCGACCCGGACGTGATGGCCGGTGTCCCGATCCTCTTCCAGATCCATATCATCGCGGCGTTCGCGCTGTTCGCGTTCTGGCCGTTCACCCGCCTGGTGCACGCGTTCAGCGCCCCGGTCGGCTACCTGACCCGCCCGTACGTGGTCTACCGCAGCCGCGACGCCCGGCCCGGGCTGCGGGCCACCCGGCCCGGCTGGGACGGGCCACACCCGACACCGACCCGGCGGCCGGCGGCCCGCGCCCGCCGGTGACCCGCACCACCGCTGGCACACCACCGCTGACCCACCAACGCTGACCCACCAACCGCTGATCCGCGTGCGCCGGTGACCTGCGCCGGGCGCCCCGGCAGACCTGACCTCGTGAGGTAGAGATGCGGACCCCAGACCGGACCGCGACGGTGACCCAGGCCGCGACCGCAGCGCCGGCGGCCACCGGCATCACCGGGCGCACCGTCCCGCCCGGCGCAGTGCTCAACCTGGTGCTCGCCACGCTCGGCTTCATGGTCAACTTCTGGGCGTGGGCCCTGCTCGGCCCGCTCGGCCCAGGCATCAAGGAGCGCCTCGGGCTCAGCTTCGCGGCCCAGTCCCTGCTCGTCGCCATCCCGGTCGTGGTCGGCTCGCTGGGACGCATCCCGGTCGGCGCCCTCACCGACCGGTACGGCGCCCGGGTCATGTTCCCGCTCGTCAGCGTGGCGACCGTCGTACCAGTACTCACGCTGGCGTTCGTGTCGTCCTACCCGGCCCTGCTGGTCGCCGGGTTCTTCCTCGGCATCGGCGGCACCGCCTTCGCGGTCGGCGTACCCCTGGTCTCGGGCTGGTACCCGCCCGCGCGGCGCGGCTTCGCCATCGGCGTGTTCGGCGTCGGCATGGGCGGCACCGCGATCTCCAACTTCAGCACCGTCAAGCTCTCCGACGCCTACGGCGCCAGGACCCCGTTCCTCCTGGTCGCCGCCGTCCTCGCCGGCTACGCCGCGGTCGCCGCGCTGCTGGTACGGGACGCGCCCGACCGGCAGCGGCCGGCCGGCTCGGCGCTGCGCCGCATGGCCGACGTGGCCCGGCTCGCCGTCACCTGGCAGATGTGCTTCCTCTACGCGGTCGGCTTCGGCGGCTTCGTCGCGTTCAGCGTCTACCTCCCGGCCTACCTGCGCACCGC
>DASRIS010000204.1:0-43956 GCA_035649895.1 Micromonosporaceae bacterium
CCGTTGCCCACCGTTGACCAAGCCGCACGGCTGGCCCGGCTGCTCCGGCTCAACCAACCCCGCCGCACCGACACCACACCGAACGCGGCATGACACACGTGCGCCGGGCGGTGCCGCCCCTCATGGCACCGCCCGGCACCGATCAACCCATCGCGTTACCACACAACCGCGCTCCGTGTTCTATGCTGCCGAGAGACATCGACGGACATCCCGGTGCGAGCGGCGGAGCGCCGCCGTTTGATCGACGTCCCATCGGAGCGGTTCCCGGCAACCGACAACACCGAAGGAGAATCGGGCGTGACGAACGACCGCAAGAGTATCCAGGCAGCGGCGCAGGCCGCGCTGTGGACGATCAGCAACGGGAAATGTTACGCGCCAGGATGTCCCTTTCCTGTGATCGTGGAGGTTCGTCCGGGTGTTTACAAGAAGAATGCGCAGATCGCCCATATACACGGCGTGAAGGCTCCTCGATTTCGGCCCGGGATGGCAGTTGAGGAACGAGATTCGTTCAAAAACCTCATCTTGCTTTGCCTCCCTCACCATGCAGAAGTAGACGATAAGAAGTACGGGGAGAGGATGTACCCGCCGGAGAAGCTGCGCGAGTGGAAGATGAAACACGAAGGCGACCACGCAGCGACGTTGCGGATGATCGGTCCCATTGACGTTGATACCTTCATGGACCGTCTAGCGGATGCGTTCGAGCCTCCAACGCGACGCCTTGAGGCGCTGGCAGAACAGCTCGAAAAGACAGGGACCTTGAACGCGAACTCAGTAGCCGAGCTTCGGGTAATAATCTCCGCGCTACGAGACAACCCTCTCGGCCCCGATCCGAGAACCGTTGGTCAGCTCATGGACGCCGTTATAATGCTCGGCGGACGAGACTTCCCGAGAACCGTCGCACAGTTTGATGGACGCTGCCATTATGATGAACAAGGCAAATCAATACCGCTCTCAGTTCGAATAGCCACTTCGAATAGAAGTACGCTCGCAGATCCGCGCGCCGGACATCGCCTCAGGCTGCTACGTCGTCGTGCTCCTGGCCGAACTTCCACCGCCAGTCCAAGCGGTGCCGGCCGAACGGGCGCCGGTTGCCCTTCCCGGCGGGCAACAGGCGGATGTCGGCCACCGTGCGGATGATGTCCCGCTTCACGGCCACCTCGTCGCCAAGCTCGGCCCACGCGGCGACCGCTTCCGCGCCGATGCGTCCGCGCAGCACCGGCGGGATACCCGCCTCGGCGGCGCGAGCCTCGTGCTCGGCAATCTGGGCGAGCAAGCCTTTCTCGGCGCGGGCGAAGCTGATCGGGGTCACCTCGCCCGCCTCGGCGAGCTTGCGCCAGTCCTCCAGGTCCGCGCGCAGGCGGGCGGCCTCGGCGCGGGCGTGGGTCACCTCCGCGTCGGTGGCGGTCTGCGCGGTCAAGATTTCGTAGATGTCCGGCCGTGACAGCCACGCCACGACCGCGCGCTGTACGTACTCGTCCATGAGATCCATCGGCGCGGACGCGCACCGCTTCTTCAGGCACGAATACTGCTCACCGGTCCAGCCACGCCGGTTGACCGTCTGCCGCGACGTGGGACCGCCGCACACCGCGCACAACACGACGTAGGACAGCAGATGCACGGCCCGTCCGGGCCGCGTCGTCGTCCGGGACGGGTCCTCCAACAGCCGGACGGCGGCCCAATAGGTGTCCTCGTCCACCAATCCGTCCCACAGTCCGTCCCCGACGATCTGTCCGCGTAGCACGCGCTTGCCGATATAGGCCGGGTTCATCGCCATCTTGCGGATGACCCCGCGCCGCCACGTCGACCCCTCCGGGGACGGGATACCCCGCTCGTTCAACTCGTCCTCGATCGTGATCAGCGGCGTCCCGCCGGTCACCCTGGCGAAGATCTCCCGCACCACCCCGGCGTGGCTGTACTCGCACACCGCGCCGTCCGCCGTGGTGGCGGTGCGGATCTCGGTGTCGGCCTCCTGCCGCTCGAACGCCCGCGTCCGGGAGTTGTAGATCCGCCGGTAGCCGTAGGTCACCTTCCCGTGCGGACGGCCCGCCTCGGCCGCACCGACGATGCCGCGCAACACGTTGTCACGGATCGAGTCGGCCAGCCACTCAGCCTGTACCGCCTGGAAGCCCAACATCATCCGGTCGTTCTTGTCGCGCAGGTCGTACAGAACCCCGCCGACAAGCCAGAAGTACAACCCGACCTCGGTGCACAGGTCACGGATCTGCACGTACACCGCAAGGTCGCGTTGGTTGCGGGAGATCTCCCACACCACCAACACGTCGAACTTCCCCGCCCGGATCGCGTCCATCAACCGCTCGAAGTCCGGGCGATCCTTCTTCGCGTGCCGGGAGGCGGACAGGTCGTTGTCGGTGAACGAACCGGCGTCGGTCCAGCCGCTGCGGTTGATCTCCGCGACATTCAGCTTGCCCTGATCACCGACGCTCTTGCCCTGCTCCTTCTTGTCCTGACTGGCCCGCTGATACCGCCCGGCCCGCACGTCGGCGCCACCGGCCAGCAACGCCGCCTTGGAGTCGAACCGAACCGTGTTCCGTGTCCGTGCCGTCCGCCGTACCATCGACCTATGTCCTTTCCGATCACGCCCCTTGCCTGCTATCGTCAACCTTAGCATCTAGCGTCTCTTAGGAGTGCCCTGCGAGCAGCCGAGGATCTCGGCCACCTCGTCGACCGGCAGGTCACACAGGAACCGCAGCACCAACACGGCCTGCTGCCGGCGCGGCACCCGGGCCAGCGCCGCGCGAAGGACCGTCCGGTCCTCGACGCCGGCGTCCTCGACCGGGGGCGGCTCGGGGAGCGCGCCGAACAGCCGTACCCGTGACCACGCCAGCCGGCGCTCGTCGAGGAACGTCCGTACGAGCATCGTGCGCACGTACCCGTCGAGGTGGGTGGCGTCGCGGGCCCGCTGCCAACGCACGTACAGCGTGGTTATGGTCTGCTGGACCAGGTCGTCCGCCCGGTGCTCATCGCCGCTGAGCAGGTACGCCAGCCGCCGCAGCGCGGGGATCCGCGCCGTCACGTACTCGACGTACTCTTCCTCGGCGGGGCTGTCGTGCATCCGGCCTCCCGGCGTCCGTACCATCTCCCCTCAGACGGGTCCGGGCCTGGATACGGTTGTCCGCACTCCTCATCGCGTCGGCCCAGCCCAATCATGCGGGCATAGCGGCGCACCCGATAAGATCCCGCAGGGCCGCGGCTGGGACGCTCGTGCGACTGTCGGTAGCCAGCGTTGGCGCGCCAGCCAGGGTCGGCCCCAACCCACGAGGCATACGGGAGTGACAGCGGATGGCTACCGCTACCGACCTTGTCGCACGCAGCGGGGACCTCAAGCGGGAGCTGGTGGAGTACGCGCAGCAGCCCCGCTACCACCGAGTCTTCCGCGAGGTTCTCCGGACCCAGGGCGCGGATTTGGCGGGGGTCGACGAGCAGCGGCTGACCATGTTCTTCGACCACTTCGTGCTACAGCACCGGCTGCGCAACGGCAAGACGGTAGTGGAACAGTTCGTCGCCGCCCGGCCCGACCTGCCCGAGGCCGAGCGGGAGCTGTTGCTCGGCTGGCGCGACGTGGTGGAGGGCGTCTTTGCGGTCCAGCGCCGCGAGGGCGAAGCGCTCCTGGTGGAGAACCTGGTCGACGACCTGACCTACCAGGTGCGCTCCAACATGGGACCGGCCGTCTTCCGCCAGGTACCCCGCCGCTCCTTCCTCTTCGCACGGCTGGTGCCCATCGGCGCGGAGTGGCTCATCAGCGGTGCGATAACCATCTTCCCCGCCCGCGACCGCGACCGCGTCTACCGCGCCGCCGCCGAGCTGGCCCTGCACCAGCCCGCGCTGGTGTTCCGCAACCCGGACAAGCTCGCCCGCGGCTGGGAGCTGCAACGCGCCGAGCGCGACCGGTTCGTACGCTTCTTCGGCACCGACATGGTGATCATTCCCGGCGACCAGTTCGCCGAGCAGATGCGCAAGTACCAGGAGTCCAGCCACGAAGAGCTCCTCGCCACCCTGCCCGCCCGCAGGTGGCCACGCCGGCGCCGCACACCAACCCCAGTCCCCACCTTCGACGCTGGCCCCGACATGGCCGACTCGGAGACCGTCGGGGTCATCTACGACGAGGTCGAAGGGCTGAGCTTCTACGCAGAGCTCGGCCTTGTGGAGGCGGTGTTCGCCGACCCGCAGCTGCTTCGCCAACGCCGGTACAAGCAGCATCTGCTGGACTACCTCGATGACGACACGGTCTCTCCGCTGCCGTTCCGGCGCCTGGCCGGCCGCGACCCGGCCAAGGCCAGCGTGCTCTTCCAGAAGCTGCTGCGCCGGCCCCGCTTCGACTGGGGCCGCGACGGCGAGAGCCTCCTCCGGGAGCGCAAGGCCGAGTTCTTCGACCGGCCACCACAGCCCTCAGTCACCCCGATCAGCGACCGCCTCACCAAGTATGTGGTCCGGCCCTGATCTCAGGCCGGGCAGGCGCGGCGGGAACCGCTGCCTCAGTCAACCCAGGCGGCTTGTGCCGGATCCCACTGGGTGACCGCCGTTCCCGCGAGGACGGGATCGAGCAGCCTCTTCACTAGCACCAGCGCGGCCGGGAACCGCCCCAGCTCCCCAAGCTGAGGCACCTCGGCGGCCTTCGCCTCGTACCCGGAGGGCCACAGCGGTCCCGGCACCACGAACTCCGCCGGTAGCCCTACTCCCCGGCACCCGGTCTGCACCAGCAGGGCCCGCCGCAGCTCAGCAGCCACCGGCTGTTGGGTGCGAGCGATGAGGACCAGGTCGACCAGATCCTTGTACCGGCTGGACACCGTCACTATTCCGCCACCCCGGACATGCGTTTCCAGGCACGCGGACACCTTGTCAGCGATGTGGTCGACCAGCGGATAGGCCCGGTAGCTCACCCGCAGCAGCCCAGGAACCTCGACCGCCACCAACGGCGGCACCGGCTCCGGCGTCGCGGTCATCAGCTGTCCCGCAACCAGGTCTACCGAGAACGCCGCGAACGGCCGCCCACCCAACCCAGCTACCACCGCAAACCGCCGTCCCTTATCCCCGACCAGCGGCGTGGCCGGCCCAATATCGAAGAGGAAGAAGTCACCCACATCCCGTCCGGCGGCGGTGTGGAACGCGTCTTCCGCCTCGTCGAGGTCCACCGTGGACTGCCAGGACAAGTCGATATCCTTGCTGTGCCGCGCCACATCCAGCCGGGCAAGCAGCGCGGCGGCGCCCTTGAGCACCCAGCGATCCGCATCCGGCGCGCTGAACACCCGAGCCAGCAGGCGGTCGTAAGCGAACTGGCGATACAGGTCAGTCACCGTGAACGGCGATGAGGCGGCCAACTTCCTCAACCGGTCCGTCAACGCCGCCCGCAACGCCGAAGGTGACCGGTACGGAAAGCCGGTCATGCCGCCTCGCCCAGCAGCTGGTCAGCCAGCGCCGCCCCATCGCCCACGTGGTACCGCCGCGCCAGCGGCGCCACCGACGCGGCGATCTGCCTCGGCGTGGTCAGGCCACGCCGTACCGCCTCCACCGCAACCGTGGCCACCGCACTGCCATCCTCATAGGCGGCCAGCAGGTCGGCCACAATCCGGTGGGCCCGCGTGGCCGGCAGCCCGTCAACTGCATCCCGGTCCGCCGGCGGGATCTGGCGCAGGTACAGTCGCACATCCCGACGCCGGGTCTGCGTGCGTACCGGAACGGTGAACTCGTGGGTGTCGGCGATCAGATCTCCGAGGCCGTACAGCTCGGCAGCGGACCGATGCGACACCGCCGCAACCCCATCGGACCGTATCCGCTGCCATGCTGGCACGCCTGGATCCAGCTGCAGCCACGCCGCCCGCAGGTCAAGATGCCCGGGATCAGGGCCACCGGCGATCCGGTACACGCCATGCGCCACGCGCACCAACGCCCCAGCCGCGACCAGCCGAGCAAACGTCGCCCGGGGCACCTTCGCCGCAAGAGCCTGCGAGCGAGTCACCAGCCCCCACTGGTCCTCGGCGACCTCCGAGGCCAGTCGGGCTAGCACCTCGACTGCGGACACCTGCAAAGTGTATCAGATACGAGACCATCGCAGTCAAGACGAGGAGACCGAATAACCTGGATGTGCCGTCAACGGCTTTCACTCCATGAAATCGAGGCTGCAGAACCACACCTCACCCGGCCAATCGGCAGGCCAGCCAGCCCGGAGCGGGGAATTGAGTAGCGAATCGCGATTCACTACTCTCAGCCCATGGCCGGGCATCGACTGCGGCGGGTCTCGTCGGCCGTGTTCGGCAACCGGTACCGGCTCGAACTGCTGCTCGCGCTCGCTAACGCCGGCCGAAGGGGGATCTGCGTGAAGGATCTGGCAACCTCGAGCGACGTTGCGACCAGCGTCTTTCACCCGCAGCTGCGGGCGTTGACGGCGGCTGGGCTCGTCCAGCGGCTTCCGGGTACCGGCCCCAACGGTCGGGTCCTCTACGCGATGACCAGCGCTGGGGCATGGACAGGGCTCCGGCAACTAGTGCACGATCTTGAGTCGGACGCAGTGCGACCAGGCAACGACAGGGGGGCGAAGCCATGAGCGTCGCAGCGACCCTGGAGCGTTTCGCCGCCACGATGCCCCGAGCGGCGGCGGACGAGATCAATGTTGCCCAGGTAAGGTTGTTCGGGGCGCGGGGATGGGTGGCCTACCAACCCAATCACGATCAGCGACGGCTTCGCCAGGCGCATGCGATTGGACCCGTCGGCGGCCTTGATCTCATTGACACCTTGATGGGCCTGCCGCTGGGCTTGCCGGTGCCGGTGCGGACCCTGTCACGCGCCGATCAGCGGCGGTTGCGGCGTCTTCCCGACGGGGCGGTGACGTGGTCGGGCACGGCGGTGACCCGGCGACTGGCGCCGCCCGTGGCGCCGTTGCTCGCGATGGTCCATGCGACGGACTGGTCGAAGGGCCTGCGGGCGGCGTCCCGGTTCGCGATGTACTGCCGCCGCCTGCTGGTAATCCCCACGCTGCCGCACGAGGAGGAGGTCGCCTTGGCTCAGGCGTCGTTCTACGGCATCGGGGTCGCGCTGCTGCGCAACGGGACGCTGACAATGGTGCTGGAATCTGTCAAGGTTTTTTGGACACCGAGTTGTCAGTCGTTCTGTAGTTGGGTGGGGTCGCTGGGTGGGTTGATCCAGGCCACGGTCGGTAGCTTGGGTGGTTCGGGGGGCTGGCTGAACCGTTCGGGGTTGCGGGCGTAGGCGGCGGCGAGGACCTGCGCGCGGCCGGCGCGGACCTTCTCGGCTGTTCCGAAGTGGACGGATGCGGGGGTGTGCAGCCCGAGCCCGCTGTGGTAGTGCTCGTGGTTGTAGTAGTCGAAGAACTCCTTGCAGAACGCGCGGGCGTGGTCGATGTCGTCGAAGTGCTCGGGGAAGGCGGGGCAGTACTTGAGGGTCTTGAACGCCGCCTCGCTGTAGGGGTTGTCGTTGCTCACGTGGGGCCGAGAATGGCTGCGGACCACGTCCAGGTCGACGAGCAGCTGCGCCACGGACTTGCTGGTCATCGAGGTGCCCCGGTCGGCGTGTACCACCTTCGGCTTGCCATGGACCCGAACCACGTCGTCGATGAGCTCGGTGGCCAGCTCGGCGGTCTCGGTCTCGGCGAGCATCCAACCGACCACGAAGCGGCTGAAGATGTCGATCATTACGTACAGGTCGTACCAGACACCGCGCAGCGGACCCCGCAGCTTGGTGATGTCCCAGCTGTAGACCTCACCGGGCTGGTGGGCCACCAGCTCGGGCTTGACCTTCGGCGGATGGGTGGCCTGGCGGCGCCGCTCCCGCGACTCGCCCGCCTCACGCAGGATCCGGTACATGGTGGACTCGCTGCACAGGTAGATCCCGTTGTCGAGCAGATGAGCCCACACCTGCGCCGGCGACTTGTCCACGAACGCCGGATCGCGTAGCAGCGCCCGTACCCGGTCACGCTCGGCGTCGCTGAGCGCGTTGCCCGGCCGCGGCCGTGGTCTCTGCTGCGCCGGCCCGGCCGGCTTGGGCCGGGCCCGCCAGTAGTGGGTCGACCGCGGCCGGCCGACGAGCTTGCATGAGCGGCGCACGTCCACACCGGCCTCGACGAGCTCGGCGAAGGTCTCGTCGATCACGTGCTCGGCCCCTGCTCGCACGTCGGCTCCTCGCTCTCGCAGAGCAGCTCCAAGAGCGCGTGTGCTTTTCCCATGATGTCCAGCGCGGCCTGGGTACGGGCCAGGTCCTTGGCCAGCTTCTCGTTCTGGCGCCGCAGCCGCTCCAGCTCGGCCTGCTCGGCGCTCTGGCCCCGCCGCCGGCGCCGCGAAGCCGCCTGCTCGTTCTGCTTACCCTGCCGGGCTTGCGGCTGCTCGGCTGCCGGTCGGGCCACGAGCATGCCGGCGTCGCGGGCCTTGCGCCACTCGATGATGTGGGAGTGGTAGAGCCCTTCCCGACGCAGCAGCGCACCACGCTCGCCCGGCGCGGCCCGGTCGTACTCGGCCACCATCGCCAGCTTGTACTCGGACGTGAACGCCCGCCGGCGCGGCTGGTCGGACCGTGGGCCGGCCGAGGAGGAGCTCACCACACCATTTTCGGCACGAAGGTCTCGGGTGTCAGCGATCGTCAAGGTCATGGGAGTCGATCATCCTGTCTCGCCCTGCTGCTGGCTCAGATCTCACGCACTACGGCGTGTCCAACTCGACCTTGACAGAGAGGGCGTTGACGAGCGCTTCGCCGTGCTACGCGCCGCGGCGGGGCTGCCGGTTGAGCTGTCGGTGCACTGCCTGCGGCACTCCTACGTGTCGCATCTGATCGAGGACGGTGTGGATCCGTTGTTCGTGCAACAGCAGGTCGGACACTCGTGGGCGTCCACGACGGCCACCTACACCACCGTCGGCTCGGATGCGAAGAACCGGATGCTGCGCGCGGCACTAGCCCGGGTCTACAACGGAGGGGACTGTCCACAGTGACCAGTAAAGCGGGTTACCGGTTTCGGCGTAGGAGTTGAGCCAAAGGTCGTCGCCGACCGGATCGGCCACGCCAACATGGCCTACACGCTCACGATCTACACGCACCGCTCGACCGGACGGGACCAACCGGCCGCAGACAAGATCGCTAAGACGATCTTCGGGGAGGGATGGGTGGCTCCACCGGTTATCGCCTAGGTAGGAACCTCATCATCAAGCCCTTGGCTACATATCTGGCTACACAGGCCACGAAAACACTCCTCCGGGGTTTCCGGAGGAGTGTTTTCCCTGGTAGCGGGGACAGGATTTGAACCTGTGACCTCTGGGTTATGAGCCCAGCGAGCTACCGAGCTGCTCCACCCCGCGTCGCAGGAATAAGCCTAGCGCACGCTTGGGCGTACCTGCAAAACGCCCTACCCCGATGGCGAGGGGGCAGGGGTCGGGGTGGCACCGGGCGTCGTCCCCGCCCGCCGCTGCGCCGCCTCGAACTCCTTCAGTGCGGCGTCCAGGTTGGCCAGCGCACGGCCGTACTCCTCGAAGTTGCCGGAGGCCTGCGCGGCCCGCAGCGCGTCGATCGCGGTGCGGACCTTGGCCGCCGCCGCCGCGAGGTCGCCCGGCACGGCGGCCGGCGGCGTCGCCGTGGGCGGCTGCGGAGTGCCGCCCTGGGGTGGCTGGGTGGTCGGCGGCCGGCTGGAGTCGACCAGCTGCTTGATGCCGGCTTGCAGGGTGTCTGCGAGCGCCACCCGGTCGCCGTAGTTGAGCAGCACCTTCTTCATCAACGGGTACGGGTTGGCGACGTTGCTGCGCAGGTAGATCGGCTCGACGTAGAGCATGCCGCCGCCGAACGGCAGCGAGAGCAGGTTGCCCTTGACCACGGACGAGGTCTCCGACTGCAGCAGCGTCAGCTGGCTGCGTACGGTCGGCTCGTTCTCCATGTTCTGCTGGGCCTGGCCCGGGCCTGGGATGCGGTTCTCCTTGGGCAGCTCGAGCACGTCCAGCCGGGGCCTGCCGTCGACGTACGACCCGGAGATCAGCGCGGCCAGGTTCTGCCGGCCGGTCGGGGTCACCGCGGCGGTGAGCTGGAACCGGGTGCTCTCCTGGCCGGGCAGCTGGGTGAGCAGGTAGTACGGCGGCTGCTTGACGCCCTGGCCGGGCTGGGCCGGATCCTCCGGCACCTGCCAGAAGTCCTGGCCGGAGAAGAACTCGTTCGCCTCGGTCACGTGGAACCGGGCCAGCAGGTCCCGCTGCACCTTGAACATGTCGGCCGGGTAGCGGAAGTGCTGCGCCAGCTCGGGCGGCACGTCAGCCGCCGGGCGGATCAGCTTGCCGCCGAACGCCTTGTTCCACGCCCGCAGCACCGGGTCGCCCTCGTCGAACGCGTACAGCGTGACCGTGCCGTCGTACGCGTCAACGGTCGCCTTCACCGAGTTGCGGATGTAGTTGATGTTCTGCCGGGCGAGCTGGAACGTGCCGGTGCCGGTCAGCGAGTCGTTCGTAGCCTGCTGGAGGTTGACCCGCTGGGCGTACGGGTAGGTGCTGGCGGTGGTGTAGCCGTCGACGATCCACACGATCCGGCCACCGACCGCCGCCGGGTACGGGTCGCCGTCGAGCGTCAGGAACGGGGCGACCTTCTCCACCCGGTCCCGTGGGTGGCGGATGTACATCATCCGGGAGTTGTCGTTGACCGCGTTGGAGAGCAGGAAGTTGGCCTCGCGGTAGCCAACGGAGTACAGCAGCCGGCGCCACATCGACCCGATCTCGACCCCGCCGGTGCCCTGGTAGGTGTAGTACTGGTCGCCGGTCTCCCCGGTGGGCCGGTCGTACTCGACGTCCCCGCCGCCGGTCGCCTTGCCGATGACCGCGTAGTCGCCCATCCGCTCGCCGTAGTAGATGCGCGGCTGGCTGGTCGCGATCTGCTCGGTGGGCGAGGAGCACTGCTCGTTGCCGGCCGGCTCGGCCTCCTTCTGCGTGCCGAGGAAGCCGGAGGTGAAGAACGGCTGGCCGCCGCAGGGCGTGCGGTTGGCCGGGGCGGCGACGAGGCCGTACCCGTGGGTGAAGACGGTGTGCCGGTTGAGCCAGTTGCGCTGGGCGTCGCGCAGCTTGTCCGGGTCGAGCTCGCGCACGCCGACGACGTAGTCCTGGGTGACGCCGTTGAGCGTGTACCGGTCGATGTCGAGCTTCTCGCCGAAGTCGTAGAAGCCGCGTACCTGCTGCAGCTGGGTATAGGTAGCGGAGACCACGGCCGGGTCGAGCAGGCGGATGTTCGGCACGATCGAGGTGTCGGTGGCCAGCGCCGCGGGCGGGGTCAGGTTGTTCGCCGGGTACGACGTCTGCTTCACGTCCGTCAGGGCGTACGCCTGCCTGGTCGCGTCGATGCTGCGCTGGATGTACTGCGCCTCCTTGTCCCGCAGGCTCGGGTTGACCGTGAACGACTGCACCGCCCAGGGGTAGATGCCGCCGATCGCGACCGCCGAGATGCCCAGCAGCGCGAGCGAGATGCCGGGCCAGGTCAGGTTGCGCATGACCGCGTTGGAGAAGACCACGATGGCGATCGCCACCACGATCGAGATGTAGGCGAGAATCTCCTTCGCCGGCAGCAGCGCGTTCACCGCGGTGTAGCCGGCGCCGTAGAGGTCGGTGCCGTCGTTGTGGGCGAGCAGCAGCCCTCGCTGGTCGAGGAAGTAGGCCACCGCCTTCAGCAGCACGAACGCCGCCACCAGCGAGGTCACGTGGGCCCGCGCCGCGCCGGTCATCCGGTCGCCCTGGCCGGTCAGGCGTACACCGCCGTAGATGTAGTGCACGGCGAGCGCGCCGAGGGTGGAGAGCACCACCGCGGTCATGCCGACGCCGAGCAGGAACCGCCAGAACGGGTACTTGAAGATGTAGAAGCCCACGTCCACGCCGAACTGGGGGTCGGCGGCCCCGAACTCCTGCGCGTTGCTGAACAGCAGCCACTGGGCCCAGCTGCCCTGGGCGGAGATGCCGGCGAAGAAGCCGATCACCCCGGCGGCCAGCGCGATCCAGGTGCCGATGCGCGGGGTCAGCACCATCCGGTACCGCTCGAGCGCCTGCTGCTCGAGCGAGTGCGGGTAGAGCAGCGGGCGCAGCCGGTAGGCCAGGTAGAGGTTGCCGCCGACGAACAGGGCCATGGCCAGGCCGAAGATCAGGAACAGCAGCAGCCGGGTCCGCAGCACGTTGGTGAAGACCTGGGTGTAGCTCACCTCGTCGAACCACAGCCAGTCGGTCCAGGCGTCGACCACCCAGCCGAGCAGCGTGAAGAAGACGAAGACTCCGACCAGCACCGCGATGGTGACCCGGCCGCGACGGCTCATCCTGGGTAGAGGGCTACGCATTACCACGCGGCATAGCGTACGCGCGCGGTCGCGGTACTGGCCGGCCCGGCACCGGCCCGGCGGGCAGAGGGTCCTTACCCGGCTGTGCAGAGGGCCGGCTGGCGCCCGGCCCGCAGCGCGTCGAGCGCCGCGAGCGCCTCGTCGAGCGAGGCCACCGAGATCAAGGGCAGCCCGGGTACGGCGTTCGCCATCGCCTCGGCGCAGTTGTCGGCCGGGGTGAGGAACGCGACCGCCTTGGCCTCCTTCGCGGCGACCAGCTTCTGCGGGATGCCGCCGATCGCGCCCACCCGGCCCTCGTCGTCGATGGTGCCGGTCCCGGCGAGGATCCTCCCGCCGGTCAGGTCGGCCGGGTCCAGGGTGTCCACGATGCCGAGGGCGAACATCAGCCCCGCCGAAGGGCCGCCGATCTCGCGCAGCTCGATGGTGAGCCGGAACGAGTGGGGCTGCCGCTGCTCGACCATGATGCCGATGCGGGGCGCACCGTCGTTCCCTGCGACGCTGGTGACCGCTGCGGTCCCCGCCTGCTCACCCCGGCGGTACCCGATGGACAGTGCCGTACCGACCGGCTTGGCCCGGACCAGCTCGGTGAGCTTGACCGCGCTGGTCACCGCCTGGCCGTCCACCGAGGTGACCACGTCGCCGACCCGCAGCGCCGCCTGCGCCGGGGAGCCCTCCGCGAGCTCGGTGACAACGACCTGCACCGGGTAGCCCAGCCGGCGCAGGGCGGCGGTCTCCGCGCTGCTCTGGGAGGCCTCGAACTGCTTGGCGTTCTCCTGGTCGACCTCCTCCGTCGTCCGGCCGGGCGGGTAGACCAGCTCCCACGGCACCACCGCGGTCCGGTCACTGAACCAGCCGCGCACCGCGTCGAGCAGGGTGACGTTCTCCGACCGTACGCTGACCGTCACCAGGCGCAGCTGCCCGGCCGAGTCGGTGGCCTTGGCGCCGCTGACCGCGATGACGTCCTTGCCGTCCGTCGTACCCAGGGTGTCCACCGTGGGCCCCGGTCCCAGCAGGACGTAGGGCACCGGCGCGGCGGAGACGCCCCACGCCAGCAGCGCGACAAGGACCGCGCCGAGCAGCACGGTGGCACCACGACGTTGCATGGCCGCCAAGCCTAGCTGCCGTAGCTGACGGTCCCGGGTGTTTCCGCGCGGGCAGAAGCTGGCGGTCCCGGTGCCTGCGTTCCGGGCAGGCGTACCGTGGACACGTGCCCGACATCCCGTTCGGCTTCGCCCTTCCGGGCGGGTCCCCACCAGACCCGAACGACCCGCAGGAGATGCAGCGGTTCCTCGCCCAGCTCCAGCAGATGCTCATCACCTCGAGCAGCGGTCCGGTCAACTGGGACCTGGCCCGGCAGGTGGCGCTGGGCCAGCTCACCGGCGACCGGCCGGCGACACCGGCTGAGCAGGCCGCCGTCGCCGAGGCGCTGCACCTGGCCGACCTGTGGCTGGAGCCGGTGTCGGCGCTGCCGTCCGGCATCAGCACCGTCACCGCCTGGAGCCGGGCCGAGTGGGTCACCGCCACCCTGGACGTCTGGCGCAAGCTGTGCGACCCGGTCGCCGCGCGGATGGTCGGGGCAATGGGCGAGCTGGTCCCCGACGAGGCGCGCAGCCGGTTCGGCCCGGTGCAGGCGATGGTGGCCACGATCGGCGGGGCGCTCTTCGGCGGCCAGCTCGGTCAGGCGCTGGGCTCGCTCGCCACCGAGGTGCTCTCCGCCGGCGACATCGGGCTCCCGCTCGGGCCCCCGGGCACCGCCGCCCTGCTGCCGGCGAACATCGCCGCGTACGGCACCGGCCTGGAGATCGGCGAGGACGAGGTACGGCTCTACGTGGCCCTGCGGGAGGCCGCCCACCAGCGGCTCTTCGGCCACGTGCCGTGGCTGCGCGGGCACGTCTTCCTGGCCGTGGAGGCGTACGCGGCGGGCATCCGGGTCAACCGGGAGGCGGTCGAGGAGGCGATGAGCCGGTTCGACCCGGGCAACCCGGAGAGCCTGCCGGAGCTGGCCATCGAGGGCATCTTCACGCCCGAGGACTCGCCTGCGCAGAAGGCCGCGCTGGCCCGCCTGGAGACCGCGCTGGCCCTGGTCGAGGGCTGGGTCTGCCACGTCGTGGACGCGGCCGTCGCGGACCGCCTGCCCGCCGCGGTACGCCTGTCCGAGGCGTTCCGGCGCCGCCGGGCCGCCGGTGGCCCGGCCGAGCAGACGTTTGCCGCGCTGGTAGGGCTGGAGCTGCGCCCCCGGCGGCTGCGGGAGGCGGCCGCACTGTGGGCGGTCCTCGCCGAGCACCGGGGCGTCGCCGGTCGGGACGGGCTGTGGGCCCATCCCGACCTGCTACCCGACGAGGAAGGGTTCACCGACCCGCACGGCTTTGCGCGGTCGTTCTGAGCCCGCGGCGGCTACCTGGCGGATAAGCGGCCGGCGGCCAGCCAGAGCCCCCAGCGGCAACCAGAGCTTCTGCCGGCCGACCCGGACTTCTGACTGCTGAGCAGGGCTTCTGCCGGCTGACCGGAGCCTTTGCCGGCTGACCAGCCTGTGCCGGCTGACCGGAGCCTTTGCCGGATGGTCCAGAGCTCACTGCTGGCGAGGCTGGTTGAAGCGCAGCATGTTGCCGGAGGGGTCGCGGAAGGCGCAGTCGCGGACGCCGTACGGCTGGTCGATCGGCTCCTGCAGCACCTCGCCGCCTGCGGCGCGGATGCGCTCGAAGGTGGCGTCGCAGTCGTCGGTCCTGAAGATGACGCCGCGCAGCAGGCCCTTTGCCAGCAGCTCCGCCATGGTCTCCCGGTCGGCGGGCGAGGCGTTCGGGTCGGCGAGGGGCGGTTCGAGGACGATCTCCACATCGGGCTGCGACGGCGCGCCGACGGTCACCCAGCGCATTCCCTCGAACCCGACGTCGTTGCGCACCTGTAGGCCGAGCACGTCCCGGTAGAAGGCGAGCGCCTTGTCGTGGTCGGCAACGGCGATGAAGCACTGTGAAAGCTTGATGTCCATGCGTCTCACGCTAGGGGGCGGGGCGCCGGTCTCGCTTCTCCGTTCCTGACCGGTCGCGTGTGGATCTTGGCGATGCAGGCCGGGATGGCGGCGCCCTCATCGTGACGGCGAGCCCGGTATGCGCTCGGGCTCTCGCCGACCAGCTCGGTGAAGCGCGAGCTGAACGACCCCAGCGAGGTGCAGCCGACCGCGAAGCAGACCTCCGTCACCGTCAGGTCACCTCGCCGCAGCAGCGCCTTGGCCCGCTCGATCCGGCGCGTCATCAGGTAGCTGTACGGCGTCTCCCCGAAGGCAGCGCGAAAGCTGCGGGAGAAGTGGCCCGGCGACATGAGGGCCACGCGTGCCAGCGCCGGAACGTCGAGCGGCTTGGCGTAGTCGCGGTCCATCAGGTCACGGGCCCGGCGCAGCCGGACCAGGTCCTCCAGCGTCACGCAACCACCATCCCACAGCGTCAGGCACCGCCGGCCCGGGTCACTCGGCCACAGCACCGCCGCGAACAACACCGAGCCGCTCAGTCGCGGGTACAGCTACGGACGTCACGACCTATGGCTGGCGTGCTAGCCGCCGGTGAGCAGCGCGCGGGTGGCCTCCCAGCCGTCGATGGCGGGGTCGAGCGTTGCCAGGCTGTCCGGACCGCGCAGGCGACGCCAGCCGGGTGCCCCGGCGACCAGCGCGGGGTCTGGGGCGGCGTCGCGGATGGCCTGCGCCGACCCGGTCTCCAGGGCCAGGTCCGGCAGCCAGCGCGGGGCGGGCAGCACCGTTGCGACCCCGAGCAGTCCGGGGCCGTCCAGCGCCGGAGCGACCGCGACCGGCCGGGTCGACAGCGGCCGGAGCAGCTTGGCGACGACCAGGCCGGGGACGTCTGGGGCGTCCGTGGCGACGACCACGGCCTGGGTGAACCCGGCCGCAGTCGCCGCGGCGAGGACCGGCCCCAGGGTCGCCTGCGGGACCTCGTACACGGGCATGCCCGGCCAGGCGACCGCGGCCGCCAGCGGCCGGTCGGCCGGCACCGCGGCGATGGCCGCCTCGACCTCGACCAGCGTGGCGAGCAGGTCCACCAGGTCCTCGGCGAGGGCGGCGCGCCACAAACCGGGGTCGATGCCGCCAGGTGCCCAGCGTCCGGGGGTGAGCAGCGCGATCACCACTCGAGAGGTCATCGCCTCAGTCTTCCGCAAACGCCAGCCCGCTTGCGGCGCACACGCCCTCCAGGTAGCCACGCGCCCGCTCCGCCCGGGGGTAGCGGGCAACCAGCGCCCAGAAGTCCGCGTTATGGCTGGGTATGACGAGATGTGTCAGCTCGTGGAGCAGGACGTAGTCAACGACCCAGCCCGGCATGTCCTGCATCCGGCTGGAGATCCGGATTGTCCGGTCCACCGGCGTGCAGGAGCCCCACCGGCCGTTCTGGTTGGCAACCCAACGCACGCTGGCGGGCGTGGCCTGGGCTGCGTGGTCGGGTAGGTAGCGCGCGGTGAGCCGGCGGGCGCGAGTGAGCAGCTCCGAGTCGGTGCGCCGGCTGCGCTGCTCCCGGGCTGCCAGCCGGGCGAGCATCCGGTCAACCCACTCATTCTCCTCAGTCCGGGAGAAATGGTCGGGAATCAGCACCACGACGCGCTCCCCGTCGCGGTAGGCGGAGACCGTCCGGCACCGGCGCTGGCTGCGCCGGACCTCGACCACCGGTTTGCGCACGGACTTCATCGGGTATGCCGAGCCACCGTGCCTGGGTTGCCGCCCACGCAGGGCACGCTAACCGCCCCGCGCCAGGGGCGCGCAAGAGTCAACCTGCCAACCCTAGGAGTTAGGGACTGGTTGATGGAGAGAAGTCCGGAATATTCCTGAGCCGACCTCGCCCGACCTGTCGCGCCCGAACCAGCCGCGGCGATGCTCGGCAGCTTCTGCCGAGACGGTGCGGCCGGGGCAGGAAGATCGATGAGGAGACTGCCGTGACAAGCAAGACTGCGAGCTACAACGGCTACTGCGTCAAGTGCAAGGAGAAGCGGGACTTCGAAGGGACCGTCGAGGTGTCGAAGACCGGCATGCGGATGGCCAAGGGCAAGTGCCCGGTCTGCGGCACGACCGTGAACCGGATCCTCGGCAAGGCCTGACGGTCTGGCGGGCTGCGGAGCTGACGGGCTGCGGCTGGCGGGCTGCGGAGCCGCCGCAGGGGCGCGCGGGCCGCGCGCCCCTGCTGTCGCTGCCAGCGCACCCCTGCAGCATGCGGCGCGATACGGACCGTCGCCACCGCCTGGCCTGTACCTGTGGACAACCCGGCGTGTCGCTGTGGATAACCCGGTGAATGTGGAGGCGTGGCTGTGGATAGCGGATGAGTGGCCGCCGAATGGGTGACAACGTGTCACCCCATGAGCCGTCCCGTCCTGCTTCCCGGCATCGCCGCGCTCTGGCGCGGTCCCCGTACCCTCCAGCTCGGCCTCGACCCGCAACGGGCCGTGGTGCTGGAGCTCAGCAACCCGGCCACCGCCCGCCTGCTGCCGCTGCTGGACGGGGCGCGCACCGAGTCGGCGGTCCTGGCCGAGGCGAGCCGCCGCGGGGTGGACGAGGCCGACGCCCGGGCGCTCCTGGACACCCTGCGCAGCCAGGGGCTGGTTGTCGCTGCGCACGCGCTGCTGCCCAGCAGCATGCCGGAGCGGATGCGGGGGCGCCTGGGCGGTGAGGCCACCGCCCTCGCGCTGCGCGGCGCAGGCGCCCCGGGCACCCCGGCCACGATCCTGCGACGCCGCGCCGGTGCCGGCGTCAAGATCACGGGGCGTGGGCGGCTCGCCCTGCCGATCGCGGTGGCGCTGGCCGCGGCTGGCGTCGGGCACCTCGACCCGCGGCTGGACGGCCGCATCGAGCCTGGCGAGCCCGCCACCGGCGGCCTCACCGCGGACTACGTACGCCGACCGCGCGAGCAGGCGACGATCGAGGCGATCGGCCGGGTGTCTCCGGGGACCCAGGTCGGGCCCTTGCGCCGGGCCGACACGAGCTTCGTGGTCCAGGTCGGCATGACTGCGCCGGCGCGGCTGCACGCCATGGCGTACCGCCAGCACCGGCTGGCCCACCTCGCGGTGACGATGCGGGACGGCACCGCGGTGGTCGGGCCGCTCGTGCCGCCACGCGGCGCGCCCTGCCTCAACTGCCTGGAGCTGCACCGCCGCGACCGGGACCCGGCCTGGCCGTCGCTCGCGGCCCAGCTCGCCACGGCGTACGCCGGTGCTCCGCACGCCACCGTGCTCGCGCCGGCCGGACCGCCCTCGCCGGCCCGGCCGGGCGACGGCGTCAGCGAGGCATGCCCGGCCACCACCGCCTTTGTGGCCGCCGGGTACGCCGCCGCGGAGGTGCTCCGCTACCTCGACGGTGAGGCGCCGCACACGCTGGGCGTCACGGTGGAGATCTCCGCCGCCGGGGTCGACCGGCGGCGCAGCTGGTCGGCGCACCCGGAGTGTGACTGCGTCGGGCGGCGGCACAGGCCGACGGTCCGACCAGCCCTGGCGCATGGGTGAGAATCAAAGCGTGACGGACATCCCGCGAAGCGCCGTGTCCCGCTCCGCCAAGCTCGCCGCGCTGCCGCTCGGCCTCGCCGGGCGGGCCGCGCTGGGGCTCGGCAAGCGGGTCACCGGGATCGCCGCCGAGGTGGTCTCGGCCGACATCCAGCGGCGCACCGCCGAGCACCTCTTCTCCGTGCTGGGCCAGCTCAAGGGCGGCGCCATGAAGGTGGGCCAAGCGCTGAGCGTGTTCGAGGCGGCGATGCCGGAGGAGCTTGCCGGGCCGTACCGGCAGGCGCTGACCCGGCTGCAGGAGGCCGCCCCACCGCTGCCCGCGGCGAGCGTGCACCGGGTGCTCGCGGCGTCGCTGGGCGAACAGTGGCGGGCACGGTTCGTCGAGTTCGACGACGCGCCCGTCGCCGCGGCGAGCATCGGGCAGGTGCACCGGGCGGTGTGGCGCGTGCCGCGCCGGCGGGCCAGGCGCGAGGTCGCGGTGAAGATCCAGTATCCGGGCGCCGGGGACGCCCTCCTCTCCGACCTGGCCCAGCTCTCCCGCCTGGCCCACCTGTTCAAGGTCCTTCAGCCGGGGCTCGACATCAAGCCGCTCGTCACCGAGCTGCGTGCGCGCATCACCGAGGAGCTCGACTACGAGCTGGAGGCCACGGCGCAGCGGGCGTTCGCCCGGGCGTACGCCGGCGACGACGAGATCCACGTCCCGCGTGTGGTCGCCTGCGCGTCCCGCGTGCTGGTCACCGAGTGGCTCGACGGCACTCCCCTGTCCCAGCTGATCAGGGCCGGCGCCCAGCCGGAGCGGGACCGCGCCGGCAGGCTCCTGGCGACCCTGCACTTCTCCGCCCCGCAGCGGGTGGGCCTGCTGCACGCCGACCCGCACCCCGGCAACTTCCGGATGCTGCCCGACGGGCGGCTCGGGGTCCTCGACTTCGGCGCGGTGGCGCGGCTGCCCGGCGGCCACCCGGAGCCGATCGGCCGGCTCACCCGGCTGGCCCTGGCCGGTGACGCCGCGGGCGTACTGGCCGGCCTGCGGGCCGAGGGGTTCGTCCGGGCAGCGGCTGACATCGACGCCCAAGCCGTGCTCTACTACCTGCTACCGATGCTCGACCCGATCGCCGTGGACGAGTTCCGGTTCACCCGGGCCTGGCTGCGCGGCGAGGCGGCCCGGGTGGCCAACCCGCGCAGCCCAGCCTTTGAGCTGGGCCGCCGCCTCAACCTTCCGCCGTCGTACCTGCTCGTGCACCGGGTCACGCTCGGCTCGATCGGGGTCCTCTGCCAGCTTGAGGCGCAGGCGCCGTACCGCGCGATCCTGGCCCGGTGGCTGCCGGGCTTCGCCGAGCCGCTAGCGGCCTGACCAGACGGCCCGACGCAGCGCATGACCCCCGGGTACGACCCGGTGGCGAGACCCGGTCGGTATGGCTCGCTCGGCATGACCCGGGGCATGTCTTGGCCGGCGTGCGGCCGGGCGGTCTGACCCGGCGATCCGACCCGGCGGTACGGACGGACGCCCGCACCGGGATGTCCCGGTGCGGGCGTCCGTCCTCTGGTAGCGGTCTCTTACCAGGCGCTCAGCCGGCGGTCCTGCTCGCGCAGCGAAGACATGGCGATGCGACGGGCGGATCGGGAAGCCTCAGACCGGGCGCTCTGAGGCCTGCGCATTCGTGCGCGGGCCAGGGCTTCGTTGATGAGATACATCGCGGTGCTCCTCGGTCGGGTGGCGTTCACGATCTGGTTCGTCGCCGGGACGGCCGGCCGGAGCGTACGGCTGCCCAGCTGTCCGGGTGCGATGGTGCCTGCGTAGGTGGTCATGTCAGGCCGCCATCCGGACGTTGGCCGCGCCCACCAGGGCCCGGGTCCGGGCCTCCGCCTCCACCCGCAGGACCGCGTCGCGCGCGATGTCCTCCTTGCGCGGACGCCCCCGCGGCCGCTTGCGCGGCACGACCGCACCGCGCTCGAAGATCTCGCCGCCCCAGACGCCCCACGGCTCTGCGCGCTCCAGCGCCCCGGCCAGGCACTCCACGCGCAGCGGGCACTCCGCGCACAGCGACTTGGCCAGCTCCAGCTCGGCTGGCGAGTCAGCGAACCACAGGTCGGGGTCGAACTTCCGGCACGGTAGCTCGACCGCCCTCGGCTCGACCCTCGGGTCGAGCAGGGCCAGTGCCAGACTCATCGCCCGGTCACCTCTTTCTTTCGTGCGGTCTTGTGGACCGACAGTTCTGGGTGGAGAAAAAGACTGAGGCCGCGGATCCCGTTTTGCGGGTTCCGCGGCCTCGAGGTGAGCCGGAAATGGATCTTGTCAGACCGGCCTGCCTCGAGGTGGAACCCCACTAGCACCATCGATGAGCACGTTGATCTTGCGTCCCGTGGACCCACTGGTCCCCTTGGTCCCATATGCAGCCGCTGCAGCCGCCGCCACCCAGCGCTGAGACTGCGGGACGCCGACGACCGAAGCCGCCCGGGCAGCCGGACGGCCCACGACGCATACGTGGGCAGTGGCGGCGACGGACCGACCCAGGACACCGGCCTGCGGGAAGGCAGGCAGCATCGACGGTCGCTCGGTCGGCATCAGCTTCACCGTCGTCACCTCCTGTCTCCTCCAGCCATCGCGTGGTCTCGCTCTTCCTTCCCGAGCAGCGTGAACGTCGCCGCAGAGAAGGTGTGTCCGCAGGCTATGCCGCCTCTGGTCACCGGGGCAATCGAATTTACGGACCCGTTGCCGAGTTTTTTCTGACGTCTTCCAGACTAGCCCCCCGGACCAGCGCGATCACCGGGTCTCCGTACAAACTGATCTTACGAGGGCCGATGCCGGCGATCGCCAGCAGCTCCTCGGGCCGGCGCGGCCGGCGCTCAGCGAGCGCCTGGAGCGTGGCGTCGGTGAAGACCACGTACGCCGGCACCTGCTGCGCCGTCGACACCCGCAGCCGCCATTCGCGCAGCCGCTCCAGCAGCTCCTCGTCCAGGTCGGACGGGCAGGCGGAGCACCGGCCCAGCTTGCGGTCGCGACCGTCCAGCAGCGTCGCGCCGCAGACCCGGCAGGAGACGACCACGGTACGCCGGCGAGGGGCCTCCCGGGCCGGGGTGCCCGGGCCGCCACCGCGCACGCCGACCGGCTCGAACTGCGGCAGGAACCGGCACGGCCGGCGCGCCCGCCCCCCCGGCGAGCGGACCGACGCGTACGACAGCCACAGCCACTGCCTGGCGCGGGTGACGCCGACGTAGAGCAGCCGCCGCTCCTCCTCCAGCGCCTGCGGGGTACGGGCGTACGTGGTCGGCAGGGTGCCGTCGGCGAGACCGACCAGGAAGACGGCGTCCCACTCCAGGCCCTTGGCCGAGTGCAGGCTGGCCAGGGTCACGCCCTCCACCGTTGGCGCGTGCTGGAGGGCGGCCCGGCGGGCCAGCTCCGCACCGAGCTCGGCGAGCGTCGGGCCGCGGCCGGGGTCGTTGTCCGAGGCCGGCGCCGAGCCCGGACTGGGCTCGGTGGCGTCGTTGTCCGAGGCCGGCGCCGAGCCCGGACTGGGCTCGGCGGCCGAGCCGGGGCCCGGGTCAGCGCCGGGTGCCGGTGGGCCGGGCCGCCGGGCCGCCGCGAAGTCCTCGGCCAGCCGGACCAGCGCGGCGACGGCCTCCCACCGTTCCCGGGTGGCCCCACCCGCCGGTGGCTCTCCGGGCCGCCAGCCGACCGCCTCCAGGGCCTCGACCACCGCGACCCGCAACGGCACGCCCGCCGCGGTGGACCGGCCGGCCGCGCGCAGCGCCACCATCGCCTGGCGCACCTCCGGCCGTTCGAAGAACCGCTCCGCACCCTGTACGACGTATGGGATGCCGGCCTCGGCCAGCGCCTCCTCGTACGCCTCCGACTGGGCGTTGGTGCGGAACAGCACCGCCATCTCCCGTGGCGGGGTGCCCGCGGCGACCAGGTCGGCGCAGCGCTTGGCCACCCCCGCCGCCTCGGCCGGCTCGTCTGCGAAGATCCGCAGGTCCGGCTCTGGCCCGGGTGGGCGCTGCCCGCGCAGCTCCAGCGCCAGGCGCGCCTCCTCGCCCCGGGCCTGCCGGATCACGGTGTTGGCCAGGCCCACCACCTGCGGCGTTGACCGGTAGTCCCGGACCAGCCGGACCACCACGGCGCCCCGGCGGCGGCGCGGGAAGTCGATGAGGTACGACGAGGTCGCCCCGGTGAACGAGTAGATCGTCTGGCTGGCGTCACCGACCACGGTCAGGTCTCCCCGGCCGCCCAGCCAGGCGTCGAGCAGCCGCTGCTGGACCGGGTTGACGTCCTGGTACTCGTCGACGACGAAGTGCCGGTACTGGGCGCGCACCTGCTCGGCCACGTCCGGGTGCTCCTCGACCGCCCACACCGCGCCGCGCAGCAGGTCCTCGAAGTCGACCACCCCGTCCGAGCGCTTCACCCGCTCGTACGCGGCGAAGATCTCGGCCACCTGCGCCGCCTCGTACGGCGGCTCGCGCCGCGCCTTCGCCGCTGCCACCGCATAGTCCCCGGGCTCGACCAGGCAGGACTTGGCCCATTCGATCTCACCCGCCAGGTCCCTGGCCGAGGTCCGGTCGGCCCGCACCCCGGCCCTGGCCGCAGCCAGCATGACCAGGCGGGCCTTGCTCTCCACCACCTCGGGCAGGGCCCGGCCGCCGAACAGCCGGGGAGCGAAGTAGCGCAGCTGGCGCAGTGCCGCCGCGTGGAACGTCCGCGCCTGCACCCCGGCGGCGCCGAGGTCCGCCAGCCGGGTCCGCATCTGCGCGGCCGCCCGCGCGGTGAACGTGACCGCCAGCACGTGCCGCGGCTGGATCTCGCCGGTCACCACCCGGTACGCGATGCGGTGGGTGATGGCCCGGGTCTTGCCGGTGCCGGCGCCGGCGAGTATGCACACCGGGCCGGCCGGGGCTGTCACGGCGGCGCGTTGCTCCTCGTCCAGGCCTGCCAGGACCGCCTCGGCGGCAGCGTCACGCACCACAGCTAGGCATCATGTCAGCCGCGTCTGACGTTGCGGTCGTAGTGTGTTCACCAGCCGACTCTGGGAAGGATCACCTCGATGTTGACCATCTACTCAACGAGCTGGTGCGGGTACTGCCACCGGCTGCGTACGCAGCTGGAGCGGGAGGGCATCGAGCATGACGTGGTCGACATCGAGCGTGACCCGGCCGCCGCGGAGTTCGTGATGGGCGTGAACGGCGGGAACCAGACCGTGCCGACCGTCCGGTTCCCGGACAGCTCGGTGCTGACGAACCCGACCATCGTGCAGGTCAGGCAACGCCTGTCGGAGCTGGCGAGCTGCTGACCAGCGCCGGGGCGCCGGCGTCCGCCGGTGGCGGGGCCAGCGCCCGGCCGGTCCACAGGTAGACGCCGGCGACCGTGATGCCCAGCCCCATGACCACGAACAGCAGCCGGAAGTCGACCATCGACACGAGCAGGGCGCCGGCCGCGATGGAGGCGGCCTGCGGGCCGCCCATCAGCATGTCCGTGGCGGCGGCGACCCGGCCCATCAGCTCCGGCGGCGTCATCCGCTGCAGCAGCGTGATGAACCCGACCAGAGAAACCGGAACGGCCACGCCGGCCAGCAGGGTCGCCGGGAAGCCGAGCAGCAGCGACGGGTAGACGAAGGTGAAGCTGATCGCGCCGAGCAGCAGCACCCCGGCGCCGGCCGCGCCGATCTCGCCGACCGCACGGACCACCCGGGCCGCCATCAGCCCACCCACCAGCCCGCCGGCGCCCTGCACCGAGGCGAGTACGCCGATGAAGGGTGCCGACCGGTGCAGGCCCTGGTCCACGTAGGCGAAGAGGATCGACTCGGTGAACCCGGCCAGGAGCACGGCGAGACCCAGCCCGAGCAGCGTCCGGCGCAGCGCCGGCTGCTCCATGATGTGACGGATCCCGGCGCCGACCTCGGTGAGCCAGCGCCGCTCGGAACGGGCCGGCCGGTCCTCGCCCACCCGCAGCAGGGCCACGGCGCCGCCGGCGAGGACGAAGCCGAGCATCGCCACCGCGGCCAGGGTCCAGCCGCCGAACCCCGCGTAGAGGGCCGCGCCGGCGAGCGGCCCGATCAGCCGCAGACCCTGCTTGATGGTCTGTAGCGCACCGTTCGCCGGCGCTAGCAGCGGACCGGGCACCACCAGCTGGATCAGGCCGTTCAGCGCGCCGTTGATGGCGACGTACGACAGCCCGTAGAACACGCCGACCGTGTAGATCACCCACAGGTCGGCCGCCGACCGGACGAAGAACAGCGGCGTGAGGACCGCCGCCGCGGCCAGGTTGGCGAAGACCAGGAAGGTACGGCGGCGGAACCGGTCGACGACCCATCCCACCAGCGGCGCCGCGGTGATCGGTGCCACGATCGCGAAGATGGTGGCACCGGCGAGGCTGTTGGAGCCGGTGAGGTCCTTGACCCAGATCGCCAGGGCGAGCAGCAGCACCGACTCGCCGACCATGCTGGCGACCATGCCGGTGAAGAGCAGCCGGAAGTCGGGGCGGCGCAGCACCTCACGCATGGCGGTCCTCCGTACGGTTGGCGGTGCGGCCAGCGGCTGCTGGTTGGGTCAGGGGACTGCCGGGCGCGGGCCGGAGAGCGACGGGCGCGGTGTCTGCCATGAGGTCAAGGTAGGACAGTGCGATCTCGTCTAGCTCGTGCCGAGCATCACGGCAGGCAGGGGTTGCCATCGACGCGGAAGTTTCGGTTGCGCTCAAATTTTCGGCGAGGCGCCGGGATGGGGTGTCAGCGGACGGTGACTGGGTCCATACTGAGGCGGTTCGCCAGTCCATGATCCGGGAGTAGACCTGTGGCGCCTGGGCCAAGCCCTACGGTGCGACGCCGCCGACTCGGCGCCGAGCTTCGCCGACTCCGCGAAGCGGCCGGGCTCACCGGAGACCAGGTGATCGCCCGCATCGGCTGGGCCTCCGCATCCAAGCTGTCCCGGCTGGAGAACGGACGCAGCCGGCCCGACCTCGCCGACGTACTGGACCTGCTGGACCTCTACGCGGTCAGCGGTCGCCGGCGGGAGGAGCTGGTCGCGGTCGCCCGGGACGCCGGCAACACCCGTGGCTGGCTGCGGTCGTACCCGGTGATGACCCAGCGCCAGCGCGGCTACGCCGAGCTGGAGTCGGGCTGTGCGGACATCCGGGAGTACGCCTACGCGATCATCCCGGGCCTGCTGCAGACGCCGGGGTACGCCCGCGTGCGCATCCTGTCGTCTGGTCCGCTGCAGCCGGCCGACGGGCACAACCCCGAGACCGAGGTGGCGGCCCGGCTGGCCCGGCAGGCGATCCTGACCCGCTCGGTCGACCCGCCGCGCTACCAGGTGGTGCTGGAGGAGTCCGCGCTGACCGGCCGGGCGGGTCCGCCGGATGTCCTGCACGAGCAGCTGAGCCACCTCTGCCGCCTGGCCGAGCTGCCCAACGTGAGCCTTCAGGTGCTGCCGCGCGACGCAACGATCGCGGAGTGGTACCTGCCGCACACACCGTTCTCGATCTACCGGTTCGCCGACCCGGGCGACCCGGAGACGGTCGCCGTGGAGGGCCTCGCCAGCGACCTGGTGACGAACGAGAAGGCAGACGTGAGCCGCTACACGCTGGTCTTCGAGTGGCTGCGCGCGGCGGCCCTGCCGCCGGCGGACTCCTATACCTGGCTGACAGAGAAGGCCGCGGCCTTCCTCCGTCAGGCCAGCTGACCGAGCAGGCTGCGGCCTTCCGCCCCCAGGCCAGCTGACCGAGCAGGCTGCGGCCTTCCGCCGCCAGGCCAGCTGAGCTTTCGTCGCGCTCCCGCGATCCGGGCTGGACCACCCAGCAAAAGATCCACTCCACCGAGTCGGTAGAGCATCGCCAGCCGGTTGCCCGTACCAACATCAACCAAACGGACAGTGAACACATTGACGGCACATGAATTTCTTGCGCGGTGCAACCCCCGTAACGGACGATGAGGTCCAGCCGATGGAAGTTTCACCAGTGGACTTTTACGTCACGCTCCGTCAGCTGACCCCGACGGCCTTCGGAGACCCGCATGCGGTACCTCATTGTTCGTACCGACGTCCGCCCCTTCGCCGCGGACGAGCTGGAGTCAGCCTGGCAGTGCGGCTTGCAGGTCCGCGACGAGAGAACCACGCCGGAGCACCGCCGGCAGACCATGTTCGCCGAGAACCGTGACGCCGCGTTCCACCTCGCTCGGGCACTCGCCGCAGTGGGCTCGGTCCGCGCCGGCCGGCAGCGGGTGAAGGTGGTCCGGCTGGGTGAGCCTGAGCGCCACCGGCACAGCCGCAACCACCCATAGGTCCGGCATCGTCGCAGGTCCGCAGCTGTCAGCACCGTCTGCCGATCAGTCTCGTCTGTGGGTCAGCCTCGTCTGTGGGTCAGCCTCGTCGGGTCAGCATCGTCTGCGGTCAGCATCGCCCGGCGTGCCATGTCGCGATCAGGAAGCTTGCGATCGAGGCGGGCGTGGACAAGGCGAACCCGGCCGCGTCCCCGGCCAGCCCCGCCGCGATCTCCCGGCGGGTGAACCAGCGGGCGTCAGCGATCTCCGTCGGGTCCAGGCGCAGCGGCTCCGCCGGGTCGGCGCGGGCCAGGAACCCCAGCATCAGCGAGGCCGGGAACGGCCAGGCCTGGCTGGCGACGTACTGGATACCGGTGACCCGTACCCCGACCTCCTCGGCCACCTCCCGGACCACCGCCGCCTCCGCCGACTCGCCCGCCTCGACAAAGCCGGCCAGGCACGAGTAGCGGCGCCGGCCCCCGCTGGTCCACGCGGACGCGTGCCCGAGCAGGCAGCGTCCGTCCGGGCCGGCGACGCCGTCGTGCACCAGCACGATCACCGCAGGGTCGGTCCGCGGCCACAACAGCTCACCGCCGTCATCGGTACGGACCCAGCCGCCCTCGGTCGGCGTGGTCGGCCGTCCGGTCTGCGGGGAGTAGGGGTACCGCGCGTGCCAGTGCCCGAGCGCCACGGCGGACACGGCAAGCCCGGCATGCGCGTCGGTGAGCAGGTGCGCCACCTCGCGCAGGGTCACCGCCCGGGCGCCTGCGTCAGCCGCACCGCTAGCAACAGCCGCGCCACCGGGACTGTCCACACCGCCGGAGCTACCCGCACCGCCGGAGCTACCAGAACCACCAGAGCTGACCGCATCGCCAGAGCTGACCACACCGCCGGAGGTGCCGGCGCTGCCGGGCAGCGGCGCGACCACCGCGAAGTACGGCGTCCCCGCACTGTCCTCACCGAGGAACAGCCGGTTGCCGGCTGGCGCGTGCTCCGCGCCCAGCAGCACCAGCTCGCTTCCCTGCACCAGGAACCGCCCCCCGGCCACAATGTCGACCACGAGGATCCGGGCCCGCTCGAACGCGTGCGCCAGCCACTGCTCGTCGGTACGGCGATGGGCCGCCCGGTCCACTGTGGAGCGGGCCAGCGGCGGCATCGGGCAGCTGCCGGACGGGTCGGCAGCTGCCTGCTCCCGGGCGACGGCTGCCTGCTCCCGGGCGACGGCGGGCCGCCCGGCGACGGCGGGTCGCGGCGGCCCCAGGCTGGTCACGCCGCGAGAACCTCGTCCACTGTGGTCCGCTCGACCGGAGTGAGCGTGGTCAACGCGGCCTCCATCCGGTCGGCGTCGCCGAGCACGACCGTCAGCGCCCGCGCCGGAGCCAGGTACCGTGCGGCCACCGCCGCGACATCGTCCACGGTCGCCGCGCCCAGCCGGGCGGCGTGGTCGACGAGGTACTCCAGGCGCAGCCCGAAGCCGGCGTACGTGCTGGCCAGGTTGGCGAGCCCGGCCTGCGTCGACATGCCCAGCTGGAGGGTGCCGAGCGCGTACTGGCGGGCCTGCTCCAGCTCCTGCTCGCCCGGTGGCGAGGTGGCGATCCGGCCGAGCTCGTAGATCGTCTCGAGCAGGGCCGGGCCGGTCACCTCGGTCGCCACGTCGGTGGAGAGCACCAGCGACGAGCCGGCCTGGGAGTGCTCGATGAACGAGTGCGGGCTGTACGTGTACCCCTTGTCCTCGCGGATGTTCTCCACCCAGCGGGAGGAGAAGTAGCCACCGAAGATCAGGTTCGCCAGCTGGAGGGCCGCGTGGTCGGGGTGCCGGCGCTCGACCGCGGAGAGGGTCATCCGCAGCGACGACTGCACCGACTCGGGCCGGTGCACCAGCGTCACCGGGCCGAGGCGCGGCTGCGGCACCGGTGGCACCGCGTCATCCTTGCCCGGGCCGTCCCAGCCGGCCAGCGCCTGCTCAGCCGCGTCCAGCGCCTGCTCGGTCTCCACGTCACCGACCAGGACCAGGTGGGCGCCGACGGGGTGGATCCGGTCGGCGTGCAGCGCGCGCAGCGCCGCCGGGGTCACCGCGTGCACCTGCGGCACGGTCGGGGTCTGCACCGAGTACGGGTGGTCGCCGTACCGCCGCCGCAGCAGCGCGACGCGGGCCAGGTGCGACGGCTGGCTCTGGGCGATCTGGATGCGTTCGGCCAGCCGGTCCCGCTCGGTGGCGACCTCCTCCTCCGGGTACGTCGCGTCGGTGAGCACCTCGGCGAGGATGGCGAGCATCCGGTCCAGCCCGGAGGCGAGAGAGTTGCCGCCGACCAGCAACCGGTCCGGGTCGACCCCAGCGCCCAGCGCCCCACCCACGCTCTGCAGCTGCGCCGCAATGTCTACAGTGGACAGGTTGGACGTGCCGGAGAACAGCGTCTGCGACAGCAGCGAGGAGCTGGCGAGGTAGGAGGTGCGCAGCGTCGCCGCGCCGAACGGCACGCGCAGCCGCAGCTCCACCAGCGGGACCGCGGGGCGCCGGATCGCCAGCACGGTCAGCCCGTTGGCGAGGGTGCGCTCGGCCGTCCTCGGCACCGCGAAGACACCGGCCGGGCGCAGGTCAGGAACGGCGACGGTCACTGCGTACCCCCAAGTCCCGGAACCACCTCGATGAGTGCGCGCCGGTCCGGCCGCAGCGTTGCGGCGGCGGCCCGGACCTGTTCCTCGGTCACCTGCGCGATCAGCGCGGGCAGCTCGTTGAGCAGCTGTGCCCCGGTCAAGGAGGGGCGCTGCTGCTCCAGCACCGCCATGCGCAGCGCCCGGCCGAGCACGGCGTCGGTGTCGCGCAGCAGGTGGGTCGCCATGCGGGCCTGGGTCCGAGCCAGCTCACCCGCCTCGAGCCCGTCCGCCACCAGCCGAGCGCACTCCTCGTCGACGGTGCTCAGGACCCTCTCCATGTCACCGTCCGCTGGGGTCTGGACCTGCAACAGGAACGCGGTCGGGTCGCGCACCTCGTAGGGCTCGCCCATGAACCCGATGTAGGTGCCGACGTTCGTCACCGAGCGGTCGCTGAGCACCAGGCGTCGCACCAGCCGGGAGGCGTCCCCGTCGGTGAGCACCTCGGCCAGCACCACGTACGGCAGGTAGGCGGCGAAGTCGCCGACCGGGTCAGGCACCCGCCAGCCCGCGCAGAAGGCTGGCAGCGGCGCCAGCTTGTCCACGTAGCTGTGCCGCTGCTCGCCGGCGAGGTCCGGCTCGGTGAAGTCGGGCCGCTCCGGCGCCGGCCGCGCGGGCACGTCGCCGAAGTGCCGCTCCACCAGGGACACGGTCTCGGTGACGTCGATGTCGCCGGCCACCGCCAGCACCGCGTTGCCGCAGGCGTAGTACCGGTCGAAGAACTCCTCGGCGTCGGTGAGGGTGGCCGCGTCGAGGTCGTCGAAGGAGCCGTAGCCGTCGTGCGCGTTGGGGAACGTGGCGAACATGACCGGCGGCAGGTTGAGCCAGGGGAAGCCGCCGTACGGCTTGTTCAGCACGTTGACCCGGATCTCCTCCTTGACCACGTCGACCTGGTTGCGCAGGTTCTCCTCGGTCAGCCGGGGGCCGCGCATGCGGTCGGCCTCCAGGAACAGCGCCCGCTCCAGCGCGGCTGACGGCAGCGTCTCGTAGTAGTCGGTGTAGTCCAGGTGGGTCGAGCCGTTGAAGGTGCCCCCGGACCCCTGCACGTAGCGGAAGTGGGCGAGCTTCTCCAGGTTGGCCGAGCCCTGGAACATCAGGTGCTCGAAGAGGTGCGCGAAGCCGGTGCGTCCCACCGGCTCGGAGCGGATGCCGACGTCGTAGACGACCGCCACCCCGATCACCGGTGCGCTGCGGTCGGGGGCGAGGACCACGCGTAGCCCGTTCGGCAGGGTGAGCCGCTCGATCGGGTACCGGGTGGCAGGGATCATGGGAGGGGCTGTCCGGGACACGCTGCGACCCTAGCGCGAGCCCGGATCACCCGGGCTCGCGGCCGGGGCGGTGACCCGGCGCGCCGGACCCGGCCAGCCCCGGCCGGCGGCTCAACGCCCCCCGGCGCTGCCCGGTGGCTCCCCGCCCGGCGCCGGACGGCGGCCCAGCGCCAAGAACGCCAACGCGGCGAGGAAGGCCAGCAGTGGCACCGCGACCAGCCAGCGCCGCCAGTCGCCCGAGTCGAAGGCCGGGCGCGCCACCGGCTTCGCGCCGGGCGCGCCACCCGCGGGGACGGGCGAGGCGGTGCCGGTGGGGGCGATGGCCTGGCCGGTCGCGCTCGGCGACGGGCTGGGAGGAGCCACGGGTACGGCCGCCGTCAGCGCCTGGACCAGGTTCAGCACGCCGCTGCCGTACTCCTCGTCCGGCCCTGGCCGGCCCCGGTCGGTGGCGGTGCGGGTCAGCCGCTGGACCACCGCCGGGCCGGCCAGGTTGGGGTGGCGGGCCCGGACCAGGGCGACCGCACCGGCCACCACGCCGGCCGCGCCGGTGCTGGACTCGATCCGGTAGCCGCCCCGGCTGTCGGTGGTCACCAGGTCCGTCCCTGGCGCGGCGAGGGTGGGCGGGTTGCCCGGCTTGACGGTCACCCGCCCTTCCCGGTCCAGCGGGGCCACCGCGACCACGCCCGGGTACGCGGCCGGCCACGGCAGGAACGCCTCGCCCGGCCGGCCGACGGCGGGTGCCACGACCACGACATCGGCCCGGGTCGCCGCGGCCACCGCCTGCTCCAGGCGCGGGCTGCCGGGCAGGCCGCGGCCCACGCAGATCACCTTCGCCCCGCCGGCCACGGCGAGGTCGATGCCGTCGGCGAGCACGTCCGGGTCGCCGTACTGGCCGGGGCGGGTGGTGATGACCACGGGCAGGATCCGCGCTCCGGGCGCCAGGCCGAGCACGCCGTCCGGGCCGACGACCGGGCCGGTCCCCGGGCGGGGGCTGGCCGGAACGGCGCCGCCGTGCCCGTGCCCGGCGACCAGGCCGGCGAGCGCGGTGCCCCGGCCGTCCACATCGGACTGCGTGAGGGAGTCCGGGACCCGGGTGGCGTCCACCGCCGGGAGCCCGGTGCCGGCGAGGTCGGGGTGGGTCGCGTCAAGACCCGAGTCGACGACCGCCACCGTCACGCCTGTACCCTGGCTGGTCCGGTGTGCCGCGGCGACGTCGAGGAAGCCGAGGTGCCACTGGGCGTCGCGGATGCCGTCGGCGTAGGCGGGTGGGACCGCCGCGAAGAGCAGCAGCGCCGTCGCACCGGCCGTGAACGCGGCCCGACCCCTCATCGCCATCCCTCCTCCGCTACGACCTCGCTGGTCGCGGGCTGGTTCAGGGTAACGGCAGGGGCGTCAGGGCACCTGGACCGAGGCGAGTGCGTCGTCGACCACCCAGTCCAGGTGACTATGCGTGCTCGGGATCGACACGTAGAAGACCGCCGCGTCCGGTCGCCCCACGTCGATGAGCGCCACGGCCACCAGCTCGCTGGTGGCTTTCAGGTCGGGCTGCGAGAAGTGCAGGCGGAACTTGGACACCCAGGCCGGCCGGCCGCCCAAGGTGCTGCGCTCGTCCCGGAGCAGCTCCATGCGGTTGGGCTGCGGGTAGTACTCGGCCCGGACGTCGGCGGCCACCTGCCGCCCGGTGCAGGCCAGGTCGATGACGAGCGCGTCGTTGACGGTCGCGGGCACGGACGCGGACAGGATCGAGGCGTGGTACGTGCCCCTGGAGTAGACCTCGGTGACGAAGTGCTGCCCGACCGTGTACGACACCTCCAGCGTCCCGGCGGTCCACCGCTCCCGCCAGGGCACCCACGGTTCGCCGTACCGGCGGTAGGAGATGCCGGCCGTGGCGTCGATCGTGCGCCCGCTGGTCGGTGCCGGCGCGGCCCTGGTGGGGCCGGGCGAGGCCGGTGGCGGGGCCGCGGTGGGGCCGGGTGGGGCGGATGGCGGCGGCGCGGACGGCGGGTCAGGCGAGGCCGGCTGACCGGGTGCCCCGCTCGGCGGCGGGCACAGCTGTGCCAGTGGTGGCCGGTCGTCCGGTGGTGGCTGGTAACGGCGGCGCAGCGGGTTGTCCGCGCCGCCCAGCACGACGAGCAGTAGAGTGACCACCCCGACCAGCGCCACCCCGGCGGCTGACCCGCCGAAGAGCAGGAGGGTACGCCGCTGCCGGCGCCGCAGGTCAGCCGGTGACGGCGGAGGCGGCGGCGCAAACGGGTCGATGACCGGCTCGGGTGTGGCGCCGAGCCGGGTGACCGCGCCCGAGCGGTGTGGCGGCGTGGGCCCGGAATGCGGGCCGGGTCTGGTCTCCATCCCGCCCTCCAGTGAACACCATGCGGGTGGCCAGCGGACACGGCCCGCGGCTCAGCCGCGGACGAGCAGTAGGGAGCACGGCCCGCGGCTCAGCCGCGGACGAGCTAGGGACACGGCCCGCGGCTCAGCTTTTGGGCGCGGGTCCATCGGGCTGCTCGATCCGGACCACGGCCGGTGGGGCGGCGCCCACGTGCCACGGCGCCAAGGCAGCGGTGGCCGCCAGCAGCACCCCGGCGAGAGCCAGGACGAGCACGACCATGATCTCGCGTAGCCCTCCGGCGCCCATGTGTCGCACCCCCTCCCGAGCCGCCGCAACCCGGCCGGCCGCGGCTGTCCATCCCCCACGCTCAGGATCGGTGACCCGCGCGCGCCCCGTACCCCTGTTGTCGGATGACGGTCAGACACCGCCCGTCACTGGTCCCCTTCGGGCAGGGCCATGACCAGCGCGGCCAGGCCCGCCTCGTCAAGCAGGTCCGCCGGGCGTACCGTGACGCCCTCGCGGACGTAGTGGAAGGCCGCCCGGACCTGCTCCACCGGGACCCCGGCAAGCGCGGCCCAGGCCAACCGGTACGCGGCCAGCTGCACCGCGGCGGCCTCGGCGGCCGGGCCGGCCGGTGGCCGCCCGGTCTTCCAGTCGACCACGTCATACCCTCCGGCCGGGTCGGCGAAGACCGCGTCGATGCGCCCCCGCAGGACCGTGCCGGCGACCACCGTCGCAAAGGGAACCTCGGTACGCACGGGCGTCCGGTCGGCCCACTCGCTGGCCAGGAACCGCTCCTGCAGCTCGACCAGCACGGCGTCGGGCGCGGCGTCCTCGTCGGCGGCTCCCGGCAGCTCGTCGATGTCCAGCAGCTGGTCCGCCCCGAACCGCTGCTCCAGCCAGCGGTGGAACGCGGTGCCCCGGCGGGCGTGGGGGTCCGGCGCGGCGGGCAACGGGCGGCGCAGGGTACGGGCCAGCGCCTGCGGGTCGCGGCGCAAGGTCACCAGCTGCGAGACGGACAGGTGCGCCGGCAGGGTCACCGAGAGGACCCCGTCACCCGCGCGACGCCGGGCGCGCTCGGCGAGCAGCAGGTCCACCTCGTACGCCCAGCGCGCCAGCCTGTCGTCGGCGGACGATACGCCGTCATCGGACGATGCGCCGTCATCGGAGGATCCGTCCTCCGCGAGGGATGCATCCTCGGCCGGGAGTGCATCCTCGGCCAGGGATGCGTCCCCGGTCGGGGGTGCGTCGTCAGCGCCGGGCGGGTGGCGCCCGGCCAGCGCGGCCCGTACCAGCGCGGCGCCTTCGGCAACCGCGCCCCGCCGCTCCCCGAGCGGGTCACCGGGCCATACCGCCCTGGCCAGGTGCGCCGCAGTGGGGTTGGCCTCGTCCTCGGCCGGCGGGTCCGCCCACCCGTCAACCGCACCGGCGCCGGCCCGGCACCGCTGGTGGATCTCGCGCAGGAACGGCGACGGGCCGCGCGGGCGCAGCACCCCCTCCGCCCACCAGTAGCCCGAGCAGAGCAGCAGCCGGCGGGCCCGGGTCACCGCGACGTACGCCAGCCGGCGCTCCTCCCGGCCGTCGTGCTCGCGCCAGCGCTCCTCGAACGCGGTGCGCGCCTGGTTCACCGCCCGCTGGTCGGCGGCCCCGGCCAGGTCCAGCGCCGGCAGCTCGGCCGCGTCCCCGCGCAGCGGGAACGGCAGCACGCCCAGCCCGCGCAGCCAGTGGTCGGATCCGGTCCCGGTGGCCGGCCACTCCCGGCCGGTCAGCCCGGCGACCGCTACCACGTCCCACTCCAGCCCCTTTGCGGCGTGCGCGGTCAGCACCTGCACCGCCCCCTCGACCACCTCCACCTCGCCGGGCGCGAGGCCCCGCTCCTCGTCCTCGGCCGCGGCGAGGAACGCGAGGAACGCGGAGACCGTGCCACCCTCCGACTCGGTGCTGAACCGGGCGGCCACCGCGCCGAGCGCGTCCAGGTGGCCACGGGCCAGGCCGGCGTCCCCGGCCCGGGTGGCCACCTCGACCTCCAGCCCGGTGACCCGCTCGATGTCCGCGACCAGGTCGGGCAGCGGCTGGTCCAGCCGCGTGCGCAGCGCGCGCAGCTCGTCGCGCAGGGCACCGAACCGCCGGTACGCCCGCGGTGAGTACTGCTCCGGCGCACCGAGGTCGTCCAGCGCCTCGACGAGCGTGGCCTCGTCGAGGCGGTCCACGACCACCTCCCGCTCGCGCTGGCCGGCGCGCTCCCGGGCCAGCACCTTGGCCCGGCGGTGCAGCGCCACCAGGTCCCGGGGTCCGATCCGCCAGCGCGGCCCGGTCAGCAGCCGCAGCAGCGCCGCACCCTGTGCCGGGTCGGCCAGGACCTGCATGGTCGCCACCACATCGCGCACCTCGGGGGTGTCGAGCAGGCCGCCGAGGCCGACCACCTCGACCGGCAGCCCCTGGGTACGCAGCGCGGCGGCGATGGTCGCGATCTGCTTGCGGGTGCGCACCAGCACCGCGGTGGTCGGCCGGCGCGCCGGCGGGATCTCGGCGATCGGCGCGCCGGGCTCGACGCCGGCCTCCTCGCGCCAGGCCCGGGCGATCCGGCCGGCGACCCACGCCGCCTCGTCGCGGTAGGTCCGTAGCAGCGCGCAGTGGACCGTACGGGCCGACCCGACCGGGCGGGCCACCCGGGCCGCGGGCACCAGGCGGGCCACCTGGGCGCCGGCCTCGCGCAGCGGCCCCGAGAGGGCGTTGGCGACATCCAGGATCTCCGCGCGGTTGCGCCAGCTCGTGCTCAGCGTCGCCACCCGCGCCGCCGCCCCGCTGGCGAGGGGGAAGTCCACCGGGAACCGGCGCAGCGTGCCGGCGCTCGCGCCGCGCCAGCCGTAGATGGACTGGCACGGGTCGCCGACCGCGGTCACCGGGTGGCCCCCGCCGAACAACGCCCGCAGCAGCACCACCTGGGCGTGGCTGGTGTCCTGGTACTCGTCGAGCAGGACCACCCGGGACCGGTCCCGCTCGATCGCCCCGACCTCGGGATGGTCGCCGGCGACCCGGGCGGCCCGGGCCAGCTGGTCGCCGAAGTCCATCGCCTCCAGCAGGCGCTTGCGCTCGCCGTACGCCCGCACGATCGGCAGCAGCGCCAGCCGGGCCCGCTGCCGGTCCAGGAGGGTACGCACGTCCGCGTACACCCGGCCGGGCCGGCCCTGCACCTGCGCGTGGAACCGGCCGGTCCAGGCGGCCAGCTCCTGCGGTGTGCGCAGGTGCTCGGCGAGCTCGGCGGCCAGGTGCAGCACCGCGTCGGTGACCGTGCTCACCGCGGCGTCCACATCGGACATGTCCCCGTCATAGCCGCGCACCACCGCGTCGGCCAGCTGCCAGCAGGCCGCCTCGGTGAGCAGCCGGACCGAGGGCTCGAACCCACAGCGCAGCCCGTGCTCGGTGACGATGCGGGCGGCGTACGAGTGGTAGGTGGCGACGGTCGGCTCCCCGGTGAGCATCTCGTCCCGGCCGAGCCGGCGGACCAGCTGGCCCAGCCGTACCCGGATGCGGTGGGCCAGCTCCCCGGCTGCCTTGCGGGTGAAGGTCAGCCCCAGCACCTGCTCCGGGCGGACGTACCCGTTGGCCACCAGCCACACCACGCGGGCCGCCATGGTCTCGGTCTTGCCCGAGCCGGCCCCGGCCACCACGAGCAGCGGGGCGACCGGCGCGCAGATGATGCGCGCCTGCTCCTCGGTGGGCCGGGGCAGCCGCAGCAGCGCGGCGACCTCTGCCGGGGTGAAGCGGGGGCCGGCCAGCGCCACCGGGCGGGCCGGCAGGGTCCCGGTCACGGCCCGGCTCCCTTCGGCGGCTCCCCGTCCGGGGCGGCGCCGACCTCGGGCCGGCTCGGGCCAGCCGCAGTGCCGACCTCGGGCAGGCTCGGGCCAGCCGCGGCGCCGAGCTGCCGTCCCTTGCTGGAGACGGGGCAGGCGGTACGCACCGGGCAGCCGCGGCAGGTCGAGTTCGCCACCGCCTCGAAGGTCGACGCGGCCATGTTGCCGGCCGCCCGCCGGATCATCGTGCCGGCCCAGCCCGGGTCGGCGGCCTCGGCCAGGGGCGGCTGGCGCTGCTCCACGCCGGACTTGGCCAGGGAACCGAGCTGCACCAGCGCCGCGCCTCCGCTGGCCGTCCCGAGCTCGACAAAGGCACCCGCCTCCACCGCCGCCTGGTACGCGCCCAGCTGCGCGTGCGTGGCGACCTCCGCCGCGGTCGGCTTGGCCTTGCCGGTCTTCAGGTCGACCACGACGAGCCGGCCATCCTCGTCGATCTCCAGGCGGTCCACCCGGCCCTTTACCTCGACGCCCTCGCCGAGCTGGACCAGGAACTCGCGCTCGATCGCGACCAGCCGGCGGGGGTTCTCGGCCAGCCAGCCGACCAGCTTGTCGAGCATCTGGTCGGCGCGTACCCGCTCCCGGTCGGCCAGCCAGCGGGCGGCGAGCTCGATCGCGTCGAACCGGGCCGCGACATAGCCCGCCAGCTCGGCCCGGTCCACGCTGGCGTCGTGCGCGAGCATCGCCGCGGCGTGCACCAGGTTGCCGATGCCCTGCTGGGCCGTTGCCGGCGGCTCGCCGCCGTGCCGGCGCAGCAGCCACTGCAGGGCGCAGCGCAGGGCGCTCTCGACCCCGGACGGGGTGACCGTCACCGGCTCCCCGGCCTCGGCCAGGGGCCGGTCGTCGGAGAGCGCGGGCAGGCCCCACCACTCGTCCGGGTGGGCACCGCGCACCCCGGCCGCGGCCAGCCGGGCCAGCTGGCGGGCCGCGCCTTCGCGCCGGACCCGGCCGGCCGCCGGGTCGGTCACCACGACGCGCAGCTCGGCCACGAGCGCGGCCAGAGTCAGCGCCCGGGGCAGGTGGGTGGTCGGCCGGGCAGTGGGCAGGTCCTCCTCGGCGGACTCGCCGACCTCGTCCGCGCCGACCTCATCCGCGCCAGTCTCATCCGCGCCGATCTCGTCCAGGAACCGGCTCGGCTGCTCCTCCCCTTCGGCGCCGCCGGTGCTGCCGGAGGCGACCGCGGTGACCAGCAGCCGGCGGCGGGCCCGGGTCGCCGCGACGTAGAACAGCCGGCGCTCCTCGTCCAGCAGGGCCGCGGTCTGGCTCGCCGCGAACTGGCCGCGGGCGCCCGGCCCGACCGTCCCTCGACCGGCGACCGCGTCGACGAGGACCTCCGAGCCCAGGAGGCTGCCCCGCAGCCGCAGGTCCGGCCAGACCCCCTCCTGCACGCCCATGACCGCCACCACGTCCCACTCCAGCCCCTTTGCGGCGTGCGCGGTGAGGATCCGTACCGCGTCCCCCCGGTCGGCCACTGGCGCGAGCGAGTCGCCGGGCAGGTCCTGCCCGAGGACGTGGTCGAGGAACACCTCGGTCCGCGCGCCGGGCAGCCGGTCGGCGAAGCGGGCCGCCGCGTCGAAGAGGGCGACCACGGCGTCCAGGTCCCGGTCGGCAGCCTCGGCCCGGCGCTCCTCCGCGGTGCCGGGGCCGGCCGGCCGCAGGCTCACCGCGCCCCACCGGTCGGCGAGCCCGCTCGCGTGCCAGACCGCCCAGAGCACATCCTCCACAGTGGAGCCTGGGCGGGCCGCGGCGTCCCGTGCGGTGGCGACCAGCATCGCCACCGCCCGGGCCGGGGCGGCCCAGCGCCGCTCCACCGCGGCCAGCTCGGCCGGGTCCCGCAGCGCCTCCACCAGCAGGACCCCGGACGGGCGCCGGTCGCCGGCGGCCAGGGCCAGCGCGCGCAGCCCCTGCCGGAGCCGCCGCTCGGCCAGCGGGTCGGCCCCGCCCAGCGGCGAGTGCAGCAGCGCCACCGCCGCCTCCTCGTCGAGGCGGTCCGGCTCGATCGCACAGCGCAGCAGCAGAAGCAGGGCGGCGACCGCGGGCTGCGCGTGCAGCGGCAGGTCCTCGGCGTGCGTGACGGTCGGCACGTCGGCCTGGGCCAGGGCCCGCCGCACCCCGGCGAGCTGCCGGGTGGTGGAGCGCAGCAGCACGGCCATCCGCGACCAGGGCACGCCGTCGAGGAGATGCGCCTCGCGCAGCCGGTGCGCCACGTACGCCGCCTCGCCCGTCGCCGACCGGAACGTGCGTACCTCCAGCCCGGGCTCGACCCGCACCGGCCCGGCCGGCCGGGCAGCCGGCTGCCCGCCGGGCGGCGGCGGGCCGGGCGGGGGGCTCGGCTCGGCGGCGACCAGGGCTCGGTGCCGGACCGGGCCGCGCAGCCGGCGGGCGACCCGGCGGGTGGCCGAGACCAGCTCCGGCGTCGACCGGTAGCTGCGTAGCAGCGTCACCGTCGGCGCTGGGCCGCCGCCGGCCGCGCGGAACCGGTCGGGGAAGGCGAGCACGGCCGAGGGGTCCGCCCCACGGAAGGCGAACGTGGACGAGTCAGGGTCGGCGAAGGCCACCAGGCGGGCCCCGCCGCCAGCCACGAGCGCAAGCAGGTCCAGCTGCACCGGGTCGGTGTCGGCGAGGTCGTCGACGTAGACCATGGACAGCCGCTCCCGCTCGGCGGCCAGCCGGACCGGGTCATCGGTGAGCAGCGCGATGGCCGCCTGCACCAGCTCGGCGGGGTCGTAGCCGACCGAGCCCTTGGCTGCGGCGTCGCGCAGCGCAAGGACCTGCACGTACTGGTCGAGGAAGCGTGCTGCCGGCAGCCAGTCGGGCCGGCCCAGCCGGCGCCCGAGGCCGGCGAGGTCAGCGGCGCCGATGCCCCGCTCTGCCGCGCGTGCCAGCAGGTCCCGCAGCTGGCTCGCGAACGCCCGGGTCGGCAGCGCGGCGCGCAGGGCCTCCGGCCAGCCGATGCCGTCGTCCTCGGCGTTGACCAGCTCACGGATCACCACGTCCTGCTCCGGGCCGGTGAGCAGGCGCGGCGGCGGCTCACCCAGCTCGGCCGCGGCCCGGCGGAGCAGGCCGAACGCGTACGCATGGAAGGTGCGCACCAGCGGCTCGGCCGTGGTCCGCGACGCCCCGGCCGCGATCCGCGCCTCAACCGCGTCACGCAGCCGGCCGGCGGCCCGCCGGTTGAACGCCAGCACCAGGATCCGCGGTGGCCCCATCCCACCGGCCACCCGGGCCGCCACGGCCTCCACGAGCGTGGCGGTCTTGCCGGTGCCCGGGCCGCCGAGCACGAGGAGCGGCCCGTCGTCGTGCTGGACCACCCGGCGCTGCACGTCGTCGACCGGGAGCGGCACCGCCGCCGCAGCTGGTCGCCGCACCAGCCGCAGGGCCGGTCGCCGCGGGGAGGCGCTCACCGTCGTGGGCACGGGCCCTATCAGACCATGGGGGTACGACGGCCGTACTCACCCGTACCGGTAACCGGGTACGGCGTGAGGGCGGGGCCTGACGGCCCCGCCCTCACCTCTATGTTCGCCGACGGCTCAGATCAGCTTGACCGCCTCGGCGTAGTGGCACGCCGTCTGGTGTCCCTGACCTCGGTCGATCAGTGCAGGCACCTCGTTGACGCACTTCTGGCGCTCACCCTCGGACAGCTCCCGGGCGAACTTCGGGCAGCGGGTGCGGAACCGGCAGCCACTGGGTGGGCTCACCGGGCTGGGCACGTCGCCGGTGAGCAGGATCCGCTTGCGGGTGCGCTCCTTCTGCGGGTCCGGCAGCGGGATCGCCGAGATCAACGCCTGGGTGTAGGGGTGCGCCGCGGTCGTGAAGAGCTGCGTCACCGCCGCGGTCTCCACGATCCGGCCCAGGTACATGACGGCCACCCGGTCGGCGATGTGCCGCACAACGGACAGGTCGTGCGAGATGAACAGGTAGGACAGGCCCAGCTCCCCCTGCAGGTCCTCCAGCAGGTTGATGACCCCGGCCTGGATGGAGACGTCCAGCGCGGAGACCGGCTCGTCGAGGATCAGCACCTTCGGCCGCAGGGCCAGGGCACGGGCGACACCGATCCGCTGGCGCTGGCCGCCGGAGAACTCGTGCGAGTACCGGTTGCCGTGCTCGGGGTTGAGGCCGACGGTCCGCAGCAGCTCGCGCACCTTGCCCCGGCCGCCCTCCGACTTGCCGTAGAGCCCGTGGATGCGCAGCGGCTCCGCGATGATCTCGTTGACCGTCATGCGCGGGTCGAGCGAGGCGAACGGGTCCTGGAAGACGATCTGCAGGTCGCGCCGCAGCGGGCGCATCTGCCCGGGCGACAGCTTGGTGAGGTCCTTGCCGGCGTACTGCACGGACCCGGCCGTGGCGCGGACCAGGCTGAGCAACAGCCGGCCGGTCGTCGTCTTGCCGCAGCCGGACTCCCCCACCAGCCCGAGCGTCTCGTGATGCAACAGGTCGAACGACACGTCGCACACCGCGTGCACGTCGCCGATGCGGCGGCGCAGGAGGCCCCGGGAGCGCACCGGGAAGTGCTTCACCAGGTTCCGAACGCTGACGACCGGCTCATCACGGGTCGCCCCGCCTTCGGCCGCGGTGGCGTTGACCATGGCGGACGTCATGCCTGCACCTCCAGCTCGGCCGGGGCCTCCAGCTCGGTGGGCGTCACGGTGAACAGCTGGCCCGGCTTGGCGCCGATGAGCCGGTCATGGAAGTGGCAGGCGGCCCGGTGTCCGGCCGAGTCAGTCGGGGTGAGGTCGGGCTCGACCTCCTCACAGACCTCCTGCGCCAACGGGCAGCGTGGGGTGAACGGGCAGCCGGCCGGCAGGTTCACCAGGGACGGGGGGGCCCCGACGATAGGCGTGAGCTTCTCCCGACCCTCCTCGTCGAGCCGGGGCAGGCTGCCGAGCAAACCCAACGAGTACGGCATCCGGGGCCGGTAGAACACGTCGTCCACGGTGCCGGACTCCACCAGCTTGCCGGCGTACATGACGCAGATCCGGTCCGCGTGCCCGGCGATGATGCCGAGGTCGTGCGTGATCAGCACCAGCGCCGCCCCGGTCTCCTCGCGGGCCGCCTCCAGCGCCTCCAGCACCTGAGCCTGCACGGTCACGTCGAGCGCCGTGGTCGGCTCGTCCGCGATCATCACGTCGGGGTTGTTCGCCATCGCGATCGCGATCACGACCCGCTGCCGCATACCTCCGGAGAGCTCGTGCGGGTACGCGTGCACCCGCTGCTCCGGGTACGGGATCCCGACGATGCCCAGCAGCTCGACCGCGCGGTCGAGCGCTGCCTTCTTGGAGACGTCGTGGTGCGCGAGCACCGCCTCGCTGAGCTGGTAACCCACCCGGTAGACCGGGTTCAGCGAGGTCAGCGGGTCCTGGAAGATCATCGCGATCTTGTTGCCGCGGATCTTTGCGTACTGGTCCTCGGTCCGGCCCAGCAGCTCCTCGCCCTGCAGCCGCACCGACCCGGTGATCTGCGCGGTCTTGGGCAGCAGCCCGAGCACGGCGAGCGAGGTGACCGACTTGCCAGAGCCGGACTCGCCCACGATGCCGAGCGACTCGCCGCGGCGCAGCTGGTAGCTGACCCCCCGGACGGCCTGGACCAGACCGTCGTCGGTGGGGAACCCGACCGTGAGGTTCTCCACGTCCAGGAGCACGTCGGAGCCGGTCGGCACTCGGTCGAGCTGGATGTCGGTCATCGGCGCTGCCTCGTCTGTCTGGGGTCGAGCGCGTCGCGCAGGCCATCGCCGATGAAGTTGATGGTCAGGGCGATCGCGATGATCGTAAGACCGGGGAAGTAGAACAGCCAGGGTCGGGTGCCGACCGCCTCCTGGGACAGGTTGGTGAGCAGGCCGAGCGAGGTGTCCGGACCCTGGATGCCCAGGCCGATGAAGGACAGGCCGGCCTCGGCGAGGATCGCGCCGGCGATGTCGAGGGTCGCCTGCACGATCAGCACACCGGTCACGTTCGGGATCAGGTGCCGGAAGATCACCCGCGCGTCGGACGCGCCAAGAGCCCGCGCCGCCTCGATGAACTCCTGTTCGCGCAGCGAGAGGACGACGCCACGCACCACCCGGGCGTTGACCACCCAGCCGAAGCCGGCCAGGATCAGCGCCACCACCCACCAGGTGCCCCGCAGGTACTGGGTCAGCATGCCGGCCACCGCGATGACCGGCAGCGTGAGCATGACGTCCACGATCCGCATCATGACCATGTCAACCCGGCCGCCGAAGTAGCCGGCTATCGCCCCGTACGGCGCGCCGATGGCGGTGGAGAGCAACGCCACCAGGAAGGCCACGTTCAGCGACTGCTGCGCCCCGCGCATCACCCGGGAGAAGTAGTCGTGCCCGACCTCGTCCGTGCCCATCGGGTACTGCAGGGACGGCGCCGCGCTGCCGGGGCCCTCGAGCCAGTTGTACGCGCGCGGCCAGACCCGCTGCCCGAGGTAGGCCCACAGGATGATCAGCAACAGCACGACCAGGCTCACCACTGCCGCGCGGTGCCGCAGGAAGCGCGACAGCACGATCTGGAACTGGGTGCGTTCCTTGACCGTGAACTCACGCTCCGCACGGGCGGGAGGCTCGGCCGACGGAGCGGCTTTGGTCGACGCGTCACTCATAGCGGATCCTCGGGTCGAGCACGGCGTAGAGCAGGTCGGCGGCCAGGTTGCCCAGGATGACGAACAAACCAGCGACCAGCAGCCACCCCATTGTCACGTACCGGTCCTGGGCGACGACCGCGGTGACCAGCAGGTCGCCCATGCCGCGCCACTGGTAGACGGTCTCGGTGACCACGGCACCGCCCAGGATCGCGGCGATGCCCAGCGCGGTCACCGTGGTCAGTGGGATCAGCGC
>DASRIS010000205.1:0-17977 GCA_035649895.1 Micromonosporaceae bacterium
CCCCGATCCCGTGCCGGCACGCAGGCCGTGCAATACGCTTTGCGGGTGCTGGCGAAGACGGGGCGCGTCGCCGCGGTCGCGGCCCTAGCGCTCGTCACCGCCCCGTCCGCCGCCGTCACCCCGGCGCTGGCCGGCCGCCCACTGCGGCTGGACTCCCAGGTCACCGACCAGGTCAACGCGCTCGGCAGCCGGCGGGCCGAGGTCGACGCGGCCCTCGGGCGGCTACGCGGCGAGACCTCGCTCCAGCTCTTCATCGTGTACGTGCGCTCGTTCAGCGGCACACCGGCCCGCCAGTGGGCCGACGAGACCGCCACCCGCAGCGACCTCGGGACCGGGGACGGGCTCCTCGCCTTCTGGCTGTGGCGGCGGGCCCGGCGGCGCGGCCCGGTGCACCTGGCCTCCGGTGGCGGGCCCAGCCCCGGCCGCGGACCGCCTCACCCGGCCGCCGAGGACCAGCCGACCACCGAGGACCAGCCGGCTTCGCAACGGAGGCACTTGCCCGGGCAGAGCAGGCGCTCGCCCAGGGCGACCGGGCAGCCGCGGCCGTCGCGGTGCGCGGCGCCGAGGAGGCGCTCGGCCAGGCAACGACGCTCGTTGACGCGCTGGCGAAGGTCTCCGCCGATCTCGACGAGGCACAGCGCGGCCTCGACGCTCTCCTCGCGGAGGTGGACTCCGACATCGCCGCCGGCCGCGCCGCCCTGGACACGGGCGGCACCTCAGGAGCCGAGCGGGCGAGCCTCGCCGCAGCTGTCGACCAGGCCAGGGCGGTCGCCGTCGCGGTGCGCGCGGAGCTGGCCGGAGCGAAGTCAGACCAAGCGGCCGGAGCGGAGCCGGACCAGGCGGCCGGAGCGAGGCCGGACCCGCTCAACGTGCTGCGCCGCCTCCGCGAGGCGGACGACGGCATCGACCGGGCGCTCGCCGGGGTTCGCGACGCTGCCGAGCGCGCCCGCCGCGCCCGCGCGATGCTCGACCACACGCTGCTGGCCGCCCGGGCGGAGATCTCCGCGGCCGCCGACTTCATCGCGACCCGGCGCGGCGCCGTCGGCAGCGAGGCCCGCACCCGCCTCGCCGAGGCACAGCGCCACCTGGACCAGGCGGTCGCCCTCGCCGGTGCGGACCCAGTCGCGGCGCTCGCCGAGGCGCAGCAGGCCGATGCCCTCGCTGAGCAGGCGGCCCGGATGGCCTACTCCGATGTGGACCGGTGGCCGGTGGCTGCCAGCGGCTACGGCCACCACGACCCGTTCGGCGGGTTCGCCGGCGCGGTCCTGGGCGGCATCCTCCTCAGCGGCATGGGCGGCGGCTCCCGGCGCGGCGGGTGGGGCGGGTGGGGCGGCGGCTGGTCACCCGGCAGTTTCGGGGGTACGGGGACCCGTGCCCGCCGCGGAGGTGGTGGCCGGTTCTGACGCCTGGACAATGCCTACGCCGGCAAGCGGCTCCCGGTACCGGGCCAGGAAGGCAGGCAGCGCGGAGTGCAGTGGAGCAGGCAACCTCGACAAGGTGAACCACCCGACCTCGTCGAGCTTGTGCGGCTCGTTGTTGCGCACCTGCGCGCGATCCACAAGAACGGCGAAGTCCAGCGCCAGCCAATGGGTCGACCCGTCCTCTCCGGGGCGGATCACGTCCCGGAAGCTGAGAAACCGCTTCTCCGCGCAGGATGCGCCGTACTCCTGGCGCACCTCGGCGTCGAGCGCCGCCTCCACGGTCTGCCCGAGCTCCACCGCCCCTCCCCCGATGTCCCACCGCCCGCGCTCGTCTCGGGCCGCGGCACCGCGCCTGGCCATCACAAAGCTGCCCCTGCCGTCGTGGCAGATAAATACGACACAGACTCCGACGTAGTCCAGGCCTGGGCGGCGGTTGACGACCGAGACCATGCGATGTCCCTCCGGCAGATCAGACCCGTAGCGTACGCGTGCACCCCCACCTCGCCGGCTGGGCTCACGCGGGACCGCGTCCGGCAGCGGGTGGAGAGGACACCCTCGCCGAGCGATCCTGACGGGTACCGGAGGCCGCGACACGCCGCACGGCGGACGTACGCGCCGTTGCGGGCAGGAACGGGCGGGAACCGGCAGGAACCAGTCGCCGATCAGCTGTGACGATGCGACGATGCCGGTAGGGTCGGCGGACGTGGCGGTCAGCATCAACACCCAGGCGTTCCTCGACTGCATCCCGTCGGCCATGCGCGAGGCCGCTACCCAGCTGCGGCACTCCGGCAGCGTCGGCGACCTGGAGCAGGTCGGCGGCGGGGTGCAGGCAGTCGTACGCGACGGCCACGACATCGTCCAACCGTGGGTCGGGGTCGTTGACCGTGCCTTCACCAGCGAGTGCGAGTGCTCATCAGACGATGACCTGTGCGTGCACGCGGTGGCCGTCGCGTTGACCGCCTTCGACGGCGACGTCGACTGGTCCGGCGCAGCCACCCCGCCCAGCGTCGCCGAGGTCTCGGCCGAGCAGGACCGGTACGCCACCGCCGTCGAACGGCTCGCCCGCCGGCAGCTGACCGCGCTCGTGGTGGCCCAGGCGACCAAGGACGAGCTGTTCGCCACCACTCTCCTGCGCGAGGCGGGCATGCTCGACGCCGCCGACGACCACAGCCTGCGCCGGTTCGCCGAGGCTCTGGAGGAGGTGGCAGGCGTAACCAGCGGCAGCCGTTGGCAGATCCACGACATCGAGACCGCCGGTGAGCGCCTCGTCACCGAGGTCGAGATCCTCTGCGCATACCCGGCCACGCTGGACGCGCTGGACCTGGTCGAGCAGGCGATCGTCATCTGGGACGACCTCTCCGGGTACCTGGCGGACGCCCACTACATGCGCCGGACCGACCCTGAGGAGGTCGGCGAACCGCTGGTCGAGGCCCACCTCGGCCTCTGCGAGCAGCTCGACCTCGCCCCGGCGCAGCTCGCCGAGCGCCTCGCCGCCCTGATGCGCAAGTGCCAGTACGACACCCTCGACATCGACTCGTACGCCGATCTGCTCGGCGACCACATGGATGCCCTCCGCGGGCTCGACCGCGGGTAGCCGGCCTCCCGCGCCGGAGCCCGTAGGCTCCTCGCCGCAGCTGTGACGAGCCGAGCGCACGGCTGCGACGAACCGAGCGCACGGCTGTGGCGAGCCGGGCGCTCGCCCCACCGCGATCTTGACCATAACTAGGCACCGGTAACGGCCGACCAGCGGACGTCTGCCCAGCTCATGCAGGAAGCGCGACGGCGGCGTCCCCGCCGTGCGGATCACGCTGTTCTGCTCCGCTCGACTTGACAGCTGCCGTGGCCGGTTCGATGGTTGGGGTCATGTAAGCGCTTGTAGACACGGTGGCACCACTTAAAGCGCTTTCACCCGTTTCACCCTAAGCGGAAGCTGGGAGGCCGGGATGCGACACGGTCGGCACGCGGTGACGATCTACGAGGTCGCAGGCCGCGCCGGCGTGTCCATCGCCACCGTGTCCCGGGCGCTGCGCGGTTCCCGCCAGGTCGCGCCCGCGACCCGGCAGCGCGTCGAGGCGGTCGCCGCGGAGCTGCGGTTCCGCCCGAGCCGGCTGGGGCGCTCGCTGGCCGAGGGGCAGCACGCCGCGAACGGCATCGTCTTCCCCGACCTGTCCGGCCCGTACTACGCGGAGGTGGTCCTCGGGTACGAGGAGGTCGCCGCGGAGCTCGGCCGCAGCGTGCTGATCCTCGCCACGCACGACCGTCCGGACCCGGTGGCCAAGGTGCTCGACCTCGCCGGGCGCGTGGACGGCATGGCCATCCTCGGCCGGACCGTGGACGACGGCGTCGTCGCCCGGATCGCCGACTCCGGCCTGCCGCTCGTCCTGCTGGCCCGTCCACCCGTACACCCGGCCGACACGATCACCACCGACAACGACGGCAGCGCCCGGGAGCTGGTCCAGCATCTGTTGGGCCACGGCTACCGCCGGTTCGCCTTTGTAGGCAGTCCCGACGAGTCGCCGGACGTCACCGGCCGCTACAACGCGTTCCGGGACTGCCTACAGGCGGCCGGGCTGGTGCCGCCGCAGCCGGTGGAGTCCGCCTTCAACGTCGCCGCCGGCTACGCCGCGGCCCGCGATACCTTGACCGACCGGCAGCAGCGTCCCGACGCCCTGGTGTGCGCCAACGACGAGATCGCCCTTGGCGCGCTGGAGGCGGCGGCAGAGGCGGGCCTGGCCGTACCAGGTGATGTCGCGGTCACCGGGTGGGACGACGTGATGGCGGCGCGCTATGCGGGGCTCACCACAGTGCGCCAGCCAATGCGCGAGCTGGGCGCCACCGCAGCGACATGGCTTCAGGAGCGGATCACCGGCAGCCGGGTCCCGGTCCGGCGCCAGGTGCTCCGCACGCAGCTCGTCACCCGGTCGAGCTGCGGTTTCCACGAGGACGTGGAGGTGAAGGAATGAAGGTATCGAGACGGCGCGGCGTCGCCGTGCTCGCCTGCGCATGCCTGCTGGCGCTCGCCGGATGCGGGCGGGACGAGGACGAGGGCGGGGCGAGTGGCCCGGCCGTCAGCGAGGGCAAGGCGACCGGTGAGATCACCGTCTGGGCGATGGGCACCGAGGGCGAGAAGCTCTCCGTGCTCGCCGACGACTTCATGAAGGAGAACCCGGAGGCGAAGGTCAAGGTCACCCCGGTGCCCTGGGACGGCGCCCACGACAAGATCGCCACTGCGATCGCCGGGCGGCAGACCCCGGACGCGAGCCTCATCGGCAGTACGTGGATGGGCGAGTTCGCCAAGACCGGCGGGCTGGACGTGACCCCGGCCGACATAGCCAAGAAGGAGGACTTCTTCGAGGGCGCCTGGAACACCACAGTGGTCAACGGCACCTCCTACGGCGTGCCGTGGTACGTCGAGACCCGCCTGCTCTACGTCAACACCGACGTCGCCGCCAAGGCCGGTGTCACATCGGCGCCGAAGACCTGGGACGAGCTCAAGGCGGCGGTCAAGGCGTTCAAGGAGAAGGGTGGCGCCACCTGGGGCATCAACCTCCAGCCCGGCGGTACGGGCTCATGGCAGAGTGTCCTGCCGTTCGTCTGGCAGAACGGCGGCGACGTCTACAGCGGTGACAAGTTCACGCTGGACAGTCCACAGACGACTGAGGCGCTGGCGTACTACAAGTCCTTCTTTGACGAGGGCCTGGCGCCTAAGGACCTGCCGCAGGGCTCGCTCGAGCCGAGCTTCGTCAAGGGCCAGATCGGCGCTTTCATCTCCGGCCCGTGGCACATCGGCCTGCTCAAGGAGCAGGGCGGTGCGGACAAGTTCACGGTGTGGCACATGCCGGGCAAGCAGGCGGCGACCTCGTTCATCGGCGGCGGCAACTTCGCCGTGTTCAAGGACGCCAAGGACCGCGACGGCGCCTGGAAGTTCGCGGCCTACCTGTCCCGCCCGGAGGTCCAGGTCAAGTGGTACCAGACCTCGAGCGACCTGCCAGCGGTCAAGAAGAGCTGGGAGGACTCCGCGCTCAAGGCCGACCCACTGCTGTCTGCCTTCGGCGACCAGCTCAACGACGCCAAAGCACCGCCGACGATCGCCACCTGGGAGCAGGTCGCGGCGGGCCTCGACGGCGAGGTGGAGAAGCTGGTCAAGGCGGGCACCAAGCCGGAGGACGCGGCAAAGGCGATGCAGGCGAAGGCGACCTCGATCGGCACCGGGACCTGACATGGCACGGGACCTGAGACGACACGGGGCCTGAGATGACAACGGTCGAGCTGGACGCCGCCCGGGGTAGCCGCGGAGGCTCGCGGCTGCGCCGGGCGGTGGTCGGCTGGGGGTTCGCGCTGCCGTTCACCGTGCTGTTCGCCGTCTTCATGGCCGGCCCGGTGCTCGCCTCGCTGCTGATGAGCTTCACCGACATGCGCAGCGGCGACCTGCGTAACCCGCTCGCGGTGGACTTCGCGGGAGTGGACAACTACACCCGCCTGCTCAGCGACGAGCTGTTCGTGAAGGCCGCGGTCAACACCACGATCTTCGTCGCGCTCGGCGTACCGCTGACGATGGTGCTGGGGCTGGCCGCCGCGGTCGGGCTCAACTCGGCGCTGACCCGGTTCCGCACCGTGTTCCGGGTCGGCTACTACCTGCCCGTGGTCACCAGCATCGTGGCGATCTCGGTGGTCTGGCGGTTCCTGCTGCAACCCGACTCCGGCCTGGTGAACAACCTGCTGCGGCTGGTCGGCGTGGACGGGCCGAACTGGCTGGGCAGCACCAGCCTGGCGCTGCCCAGCCTGATCGTCATGGCGGCCTGGCGCAACCTCGGCTTCCAGATGGTCATCTTCCTCGCCGGGCTGCAGGCCATCCCGCAGCACCTCTACGAGGCGGCCCGGATGGACGGGGCGAGCCGCTGGGAGCAGTTCCAGCACGTGACGCTGCCCATGCTGCGCCCCACGCTGCTGTTCGTCGGGGTCATCACCACCATCGGCTACCTGCAGTTCTTCGAGGAGCCGTTCGTGATGACCCGGGGCGGGCCGCTGAGCGCCACGCTGTCGGTGTCGTACCACATCTACAACCAGTTCGGGTTCGGCAACTACGGCTACGCGTCGGCCATGAGCTACGTGCTGTTCCTGGCCATCGTGCTGCTGTCGGTCGTCTGGTTCCGGCTGCTGCACCACGAGACGTGAGGTGAGGATCCGATGACCGTGCCTGTCGCCGCTCCCACCCGCCCGCAGTCGCAGGTGACCGCCGCGACACAGGCCCGCCAGCGGGCCCGGCGGCCCCGGGACCTGGTGGCCAGCATCGTCCTGCACGTGCTGCTGGTGGCCGGGCTGCTGGCCATGGTCGGGCCGTTCCTGTGGATGCTGCTGTCCTCGTTCAAGAGCGAGGCGGAGGTCCGCCTGGTGCCGCCCACGTGGTGGCCGGAGCAGGCCACCCTGGGCAACTACAGCGAGCTCTTCGCCCGGCTGGACTTCCCGAAGTACTTCTTCAACTCGGCCCTCGTCGCCGCGCTGGTCACGCTCGGCAACCTGGTCTTCTGCTCCGCCGTTGGGCACGCGCTGGCCAAGCTGCCGTTCCCGGGCCGCCGGGCACTCTTCGGTCTGGTGCTCGGCACCGTCATGGTGCCCGGCATGGTGACGTTCGTCCCGCTGTTCGTGCTGGTGAGCAACATGCGCCTGGTCAACACGTACGCCGGGCTGGTGCTGCCGTTCCTCGCCGGGGCGTTCGGCGTGTTCTTCATGCGGCAGTTCATGCTGTCCATCCCGGACGACCTGCTCGAGTCGGCCCGTGTCGACGGCGCCGGCGAGCTGCGCATCTTCCTGCAGATCGTGCTGCCGCTGTGCCGGCCGGCGCTGGCCACCCTCGGCATCCTCACCTTCCTCGCCTCATGGAACAACTTCCTGTGGCCGCTGGTGGTGGCGACGACCGAGGACAAGTACACGCTGCCGGTCGCGCTGGCCCTCTACAGCGTCGGGCAGAACCAGACCCGCTACGGCCTGCTGCTCGCCGGCTCGGTCGTGGTGGTGCTTCCGGTGCTCATCGTCTTCATCGTGCTGCAACGCCACTTCGTACGTGGCATCGCTACCACCGGCCTGAAGTGACGACAGAGTCGAGCAGTCTCTCGGAGGTAGTTATGGTCCGAAAACCGCGCCTCGCCCTGGCCACGGCAGGGGCGCTCGCGCTGGCGCTGGCGCTGTCCAGCGCCGGTGCCGCGGCATCCGCGCCGGCTCCCGGCGCCGCCGCGGCACCAGGCAAGGCATCCGCGATACCGACCGACCTGGCGTACCAGTGGGCCGCTGACACGTGGCGCTCGTTCACCGCCATGGTCGAGCCGGAGACGGGCATGCCCAGCGACAACATCGACGGCTCGCTGAACCCGGCGACCCGGTCGAGATACACCTCGCCGACGAACATCGGCTCGTACATCTGGTCCACCATCGTGGCCCGCAAGCTCCACCTGATCGGCAAGCAGGAGGAGGTCGACCGGATCCGCGCAACCCTGACCTCGCTCGCCCAGCTGGAGCGCCACCCGGCCTCCGGCATGTACTACAACTGGTACGACCCGAGGACGCTGGAGCTGCTGCGGGTCTTCCCGCCCAGCGGCGCGCCGATCGACCCGTTCGCGTCCAGTGTGGACAACGCCTGGCTGGCCGCTGCGCTGATGGTCGTGCACGACGCCGTACCGCAGCTGCGCCACCTGTCCGACCCGCTGCTGGACGCGATGGACTTCGGCTTCTACTACGACCCGGCCGCCCGCGGCCCGGACTTCCCGGGGCTGATGCGCGGGGGCTTCTGGGTCGAGCCACTGGCCGGCTGCTCGGTCGCCGGCAACTACCGTGACCGGGGGCCGGACGTCTACTACACCTGCCACCACTACGGGGCGTTCAACAGCGAGACCCGCATGATCAGCTATGTGGCGATCGCGCTGGGCCAGGTCCCGCCGGCGCACTACTTCGCGCCCTGGCGCACCTTCCCGCCGACCTGCGACTGGTCCTGGCAGGAGATGCTCCCGGTCGGGGAGTACCGGGAGTACCTCGGCGTGAGCGTGTTCGAGGGCGCCTACCGCTACCGGGGGCTGCAGTTCGTGCCGTCCTGGGGCGGGGACATGTTCGAGGCGTACATGCCGAACCTGTTCGTCCCGGAGGAGGAGTGGGGCCCGGACAGCTGGGCCCGCAACCACCCCGTCTACGTGCGCGGCCAGATCGAGCACGGGCTGCGCGAGGCCGGCTACGGCCACTGGGGCTTCTCGCCCGCGTCCGACCCGTACGGGGACTACCGCGAGTACGGCGTGGACCCGATGGGGCTGGACGCGGCCGGTTACACCAGCGACGTGCAGCGCACCACAGTGGACTACGGCTTCGACGACTGTCCCGGTCGCGCGCCGCAGCCCCTGCCCACCTCGTACGGCGATGGGGTGGTGACACCGCACGCGGTGTTCCTGGGCCTGCGCTTCGCGCCGGAGGAGTCGGTGGCCGAGCTGGTCCGGCTGCGCAGCCAGTTCGACATCTACGGGCCCGGCGGGTACTACGACGCGGTCGCGGTGCGCAGCGGTAAGGTCGCCAAGCGGTACCTCGCCCTTGACCAGGGCATGATCATGGGCGCGCTGGGCAACCTGCTCGGTGGCGACATCCTGCGCGACACGTTCACCCGGGGCGGGGCGGAGAAGCTGCTGCGCCCGGTCATCGCCATCGAGGAGTTCTCCGTTCCGGCTCAGCAATGAGGGCTCAGCTATGAGGGCTCACCCGTGAGCTGCCTCATCACATGAGCTAGCTCGTCAGATGGGTGGCCGGTTCGGCGGCGCCGCTGCCTGGCAGGGCGCCGCCGAACCGCCGGTCTCCGGGAAGCGGGAAGGAAGGGGCTGCCGCATGCTGCCGGCGCCAACCGATGTCACAGCAACGCCCGGTCAGGCGCACACCACGCTCGACTGGGCGCCGGTCGACGGCGCGATCGGCTACCTGGTCCACCGGGCCGACGCCGGTGCCGGCGGTGCCGCCAGCGCGCCGCCGCAGCCGCTGGACCACCGCGGTGGCGACGTGCTCGCCGTGCCGCATCCGCCGTACGCCGACACGACCGGCGAGCCGGGCCGCACGTACCACTACGCGGTGGCCGCGCTCGCCGACACGGGCGACCTGGGCGCGCTGAGCAGCACCGTCGCCGCCGCCGCGGTCGCGACCGGCAACCCAACGGTCCGGGTACGGGTGGACGCCGGCCGCAGCCTCGGCCCGCTGCCCCGGCCGTGGCGGCCGATGATCGGGTCGGAGCACCTGAGCCACCTGCTGTGCCGCGACACCACCGGCGGCCGGCCGATCGGCGCGGAGCTGGGCGAGGCGCTGCGCATGGTCGGTACCGAGCTCGGTGTCCGGTCGGTGCGGGCGCACGCGATCCTCTGCGACGACCTCGGCGTGTACCAGGAGGTCGACGGCGAGCCACGGTACGACTTCAGCCGCGTCGACGAGGTCTACGACCGCGTCCTCGGACTGGGCCTGCGGCCGGTCGTCGAGCTGTCGTTCATGCCCCGCGACCTCGCCGCCGACCCGTCGAAGACGGTCTTCGCGTACGCCGCGGTCATCTCGCCGCCCAAGGACTGGGACCGCTGGGCCGACCTGGTCGGCAGCCTGGTGCGGCACCTGGTCGACCGGTACGGCCTGGACGAGGTGCGGCACTGGCCGTTCGAGGTGTGGAACGAGGCGAACCTGGACGTGTTCTGGTCCGGCACGCAGGCTGACTACCTGCGCCTCTACGACGTGACCGCCCGCGCGGTGAAGGACGTGCACCCCGACCTCACCGTCGGCGGCCCCGGGTCGGCCGCGGCCGGCTGGGTCGGTGACCTGCTGGCACACGTCAAGCAGTCCGGTGCCCCGGTCGACTTCGTGTCCACCCACACGTACGGCAGCCCGCCGCTCGACCTGCGGCCGCTCTGCGCCCGGCATGGACGCCCCGACCTGGGCATCCTGTGGACCGAGTGGGGAGCCACGCCCACCCACTTCGGCTCGGTCAACGACGACGTGTTCGCCGCGGCGTTCCTACTGCGCGGGATGCGTTCGGCCGCGGGCCGGATGGACGCGCTGTCGCACTGGGTGGCCTCCGACCACTTCGAGGAGCTCGGCCGGCCGCCACGCCTGTTCCACGGCGGCTTCGGCCTGCTCACCATCGGCAACCTGCGCAAGCCGCGGTACTGGGCGCTCCACCTGCTGGAGCAGCTCGGCCGGGAGCAGGTGGCGCTGAGCCTGGACGGTGACGGCGCCGGCAGCCTGGTGGAGGCCATGGCCGCCCGCGACGACGGCGGCCGGGTGGGTGTCCTGGTCTGGAACGGGACCCTGGACCAGTCCAAGGTGGCCGGCCACGCACCGCTCGCCCGGCGGGTCCGGCTGGAGCTCACCGGGCTGGCGGAGAGCGGATACCGGCTGCGCCACTGGCGGGTCGACGGCGAGCACTCGAACGTCCGGGCTGTGTGGGAGGAGCTGGGTGGCGGCGACTGGCCCGAGGAGGAGCAGTGGCGGGTGCTGCACTCCCGCAACACCCTCGATGCGTACGAGCCGGAGCGGCAGCTCACCGCCGGGGACGGCGCCGTCCCGGTGGAGCTCACCCTGCCCATGCCGGCCATCTCCTACCTGGAGCTGGCGCCCGAGTAGGCGGCTAGCACCCCTTCGCCGGCTCCCCCGCCGGGGCCTCGGTCCGTTGCAGCCAGTACCAGATGTTGGTCGGCTCGAACGTGAACGGGGCCGTGGCGGGTGGCCCCGGGGCGCCTGCGGTGGCGAGCGTCTGAAGCGCCTCCTGCGCGTCGCTGGCCTTCACGCTGGGGCGCGCCGTGCGCACCCACGCGGCGAGGGCGGCCAGCTCCGCGGGCGGGAGCCCCGCGCGCTCACCCGCGGCGCACAGGCTCCCCCAGTGCCGGTCGGGATAGAAAAGCCCTTTGGCGTACGCGCACAGCCACTCCTCGGTCGCGTGGGAGACCAGCCCCTGGGTCGCCGCGGTGCGCAGGGCGAACCTGATGTCGACCATCGCCTCCGAGGTGCGCCGGTACACCGAGTCGGCCGCCAGGTGGCTGACGGCGACCTCGTCATCGTCCTCGATCTCACCGGCGAGGTAGGCGCGGAACACCGCACCGACCCCGACCATCCCGTACCGGTGCAGCTCGACCGCGCGCAGGGCGCCGATGCTGGAGCAGCCGTACACAGCGACGCCGCGCGACAGCGCGTACAGGATCTCCTTGTGCCACACGGCCGGGACGCGCTGGAAGTAGCCATCCACGATGAGGACCACTCCGGCACCGGCGCAGACCGCGCGGTAGACGTCCCCGACCGCCGCCGGGGCGCGGTACTCCGCGTCGAGGATCGCCCGGGCCGCGTCGTGCCCGAGGGTAGGGCCGAGGAAGACGTACGGCTTCACGGCCCGGTCCCGCCGAGGCCGGGCACGAGTGCCTTCACCACCGGCACGCCAAGCGCTGGCCGGCTCAGGTCCACCACGACAGCCTGCTCGCAGCCGGCCGCGGCCAGGGCGGCGAGCACGGCATCGAGATCCTCGCGGAGGTCCACGCCGCTAATGTCGGTGGTACGGAACGCCACAGTGGACGGCGCCTCGTCCAGCTCGCGCCAGACCCTCGTCATGACGCCGAGGTCCGCGGCGGCGGCGAGCTCCGCGCGCCCGATATCCTCCCGAACCCCGCAGATGTACGCCATCCGCGTCTGCACCGCCTCGGTGACCGCCCTGGCCATCGCCACGGCCGGGGACAGGTGGCAGCCGAACCCGTCATGGACGCCGGCGTTGTACCACAGCGCCGCGGCCGGGTGCTGCAGGAGCACACAGCCGTAGGCGGGGATGCCGACGTGCGAGGTGACGTCCCAGACCGCGGCGCGGAGCCCGGCGCCGGCGAGCCGGTCGAGGAGGTACCGGCAGGACGGGTCGGTGACCGTGGCCAGGTCGACGCGGCGCAGGTCGGGACCTGCCCGCCAGCGTGCGGTGGCATCCCGTTCCACGATCTCGCACAGCGCGTGGACGGCCGCCTCCACCGGGTGGTTGCCGGACGCCAGGCCGTTGCTGTCGCGCAGCAGGCCGGGGGCGGCGTCCGGCCTTACCTCTACGAAGTCCATCGACACCGCGTCGAGGGGCACCCAGACCGGGCTGTCCCGCAGGAGGTCGTAGCCCTCGACCCAGGTGTCCGGCCGCACCTGCTCGGGCCGGGCCCCGGCGGCGAGCGGCAGGCTCAGCGGTTCGACGACCGGTACGCCGAGGCGCCGCAGGGCCTCCGCCGAGCCGTGGCGCAGGGGCAGGTCGATGTGCTCGGCGTGCCACGTCTCGAGGCTCTCCATCAGGGCCGAGGCCCGGGCGGACGCGGCATCGAGGCCCTTGCCCATGCTGGTCACCACCGACCGGGCCAGCGGCCGTACCGCGACGAACACCGGAACGCCGATGCAGTCCAGGCCGGTCACGTTGGCCAGCCGGGTGATCCCGCAGGGCTCCATGGCGGCGGCGTACCGGAGCAGGGTCTCGGCCGGCGGGCGGGTCCGGTGGGTGCCCGACCGGAACGCCTTGCTCAGGCGTCGACCGCCTGCCGCCTGCCAGACCAACTGCCGTCCCCGGGTCCCGTGGCAGGCGCGTTCAGGCGCTCGTGCCTCGCCGCTCGATGTGCCGCAGCCAGGGTTGTGCCGCAGCCAGGGTTGTGCCGCAGTCAGGGTGACGTGGACGCCGCGCCGCCGAGGTCCTGCTTGGCCGCGAACCGCGCGCCCTCACTACTCACCTCGTGCTGGACCGCGAAGCTCGCGCCGTTACTGCTCACGTCGTGCTGGACCGCGAAGCTCATGCCGTTGCTGCTCACGTCATGCTGGACCGCGAACATCGCGCCATGGCTGCCCACGTCATGCTGGGCTGCGAACTTCGCGCCATGGCTGCCCACATCGTGCTGGGCCGCGAACTTCCCACCGTGGCTGCCCACGTCGTGCTTGACCGCGAAGTTCGCGCCCGCGCTGGCGACCCCACCCTGAACACTGCCCGCGGCCTGCTGCTCCGGCATGGCCACCTCCCACGACGACCGTACGCTCGGTAGGCACGAACGGTACGGACGACAAAGCTCTGAGTCAATGCGTGTTCCAGAACGCGCCATTACCGTGCCGGCAAGGAACCGCCGGGTACGCCATCTGCGCAGCCGGTTCGATCTGGCTCAGATGGTGCGCTCGTAGCTGTCGAACTCGTACGAGGCGGTCATGCCCACGGCGCCGTAGAGCCGGTACGCGTGGGTCGGGTTGGTCAGGTCCACACCCAGCCCCGCATGCTTGCGCCCCTTCCCTGCGTAGACGGCGAACGCCCTGGCCAGCAGCGCCGCGCCCACGCCACGCTTGCGGTACTCCCGCAGCACGGCCAGGCTCCTCACCCAGCCCTCGTCCTCCTCGGGCGGCTGGTACGTCGACCGCAGCGCCCCCGCGGCGACGCCGTCCACCTCGGCCACGAACCACTCGTCCCACTCGACCGCCGGCAGCGCGTCGACCCGCTCCCGCCACATCTCGTACGTCGAGGGCGCGTGGTCGGGTGTATCGGCGAACGCGGTGTCAAGGATGTAGTGGAAGCGCCGCATGTCGGCCTCGTCGGTGTGCCGGAGCAGGCGGATGGTGACGCCGTCCGGCGGCGCCGGCGGGGTGGGCGACACGCCGTCCAGCGAACGGCTCATCCGGGCGTACCGCTTGACGAACGCGAACCCGGCGTCCTTCAGCGTCTCGATCCGCGTCCGCTCGGTGAGGATCGCCCCGGCGCGCAGGGTCATCTGTTCGAGACCGAAGGCGACCGCCCGCTCGGCGGCCCGGGGCAGCGCCAGGGCCAGCAGCGGGCGCTGCGCCGGCACACCGCGCTCCGGGTGGACGTACACCTCGACGAGCTCCCGCTCGCCGCGGTTGGGGTTGTCCAGGTAGGACCAGCCGACGATCTCGCCGGCCGGGTCGAGGGCGACCCAGCAGTCCTGCTCCAGGTCGGTGGTGGGCGCGGTCAGCACCTCCCGCACATCGTCCACGGTGAAGTCGGGGTAGCCGATCGCCGCGATGTCGCTGGCGTGCACCACCGCCAGGATATCGGGTACGTCGTCCAGCGTCGGCCGGCGCACCCGCTACCCGGCCGGAAGGTTCGCCCCCGAGAGCTCCATGCCCGTATTGAACCCACCGCCGTGCCGGAGCGCTCCCGAACTAAGCCGGGGCGGTGGCCCGCATCGACCGGTAGCTGGCCGGGCCGCGTGTCGGGATCAGGGGTCGGCGGCAGGAGGCTGGTCCACGGTTGGCAGCGGGCCGCCGCCGTCGGGGATGCGCCGGCCGGAGTCGCGGTACTCGACCGCGGCGTGGAAGCCGTACTCCTCGGCGAGCTCCTTGAACCAGCGCCCTTCGGGCGAGTGGCGGGTGATCCCGTCGAACAGCGTCGCGAGCAGCTGCGTGCCCTGCAGCCCCATATTGTCGTACGCCTGGTTGATCATGAGTTTCTGCATGACCAGCTGGTTGACCGGGACGCCGGCGATGCGGTCGGCCAGGCGCTCCACGGCCGCGTCGAGGTCGGCCGCCGGTACGGACTCCACGGCCAGCCCCCACGCCGCGGCGGTCGCGCCGTCGATCGTGTCGCCGGTGAGCAGCATCCGCTTCGCGCGCTCCGCGCCGAGCCGGTAGACCCACATCGCGGTCGTCGGGCAGCCCCACACCCGGGCTGGCGGGTACCCTATCCGCGCGTCGTCGGCCATCACGACCAGGTCGCAGGAGAGCGCGATGTCGCTGCCGCCGGCGACCGCGTGGCCGTGGACCTTCGCGACCGTGGGCTTCAGCGACCGCCACAGCGTGAAGAAGTCGTCGGTGTTGCGCCGCATCTCGCGGTAGTCGCGTACCGGGTCCCATACCGGGCCCTGGCTCCACCGGGCACCGGCGTCCGACTCCGCGTACAGCTTGAGGTCGTACCCGGCGCAGAATGCCCGCCCAGCGCCCTGCACGATGATCACGCGGACCGCGTCGTCGGCGTTGGCCATCTCCACGGCGGTACGGATCTCGCCGGGCATCGCGTCGTCGATCGCGTTGAGCCGTTCCGGCCGGTTGAGCGTCAGGTACGCCTTCGCGTCCTTGACGTCGTACCGAAGTGCCGTGAGCTCCGGCACGTCACCACCTCCGTGTGTCGTCGGCCGTTGCTACCCGCTCCTGCTCGGCAGCGCCCACGGCGGTCCCTACCCGAAACGGTAGGTGTCGGTCCGAAAGAGGCGACGCGGCAACGAGCACCCCGACCTCGGCAGCGGCGGCCGGTCACGTCGGCGCTCGGTACGGCCTACCGGCTAGCTCCGCGTACGGCCAGCTCCGCCTACCGGCTAGCTCTGTCGTCTCCACCTGCGCCAGAAAAGCAGGCCCACAACCACCGCCGCGACGGCGGCCAGGACTGTCCAGTCCCCGGCGACGGTTGCCTCCGGCGGCGCCGGCACCGCTGTGGAGTCGGTCTCCGGCTCGCCGTCGGTGGCTGCGGGGTGATCGCTCGGGGGCGTTGCGTTCATCTCGCCACCGTATCGGGCCGGTCCCACACGCTCATGCCGGCGCGTTCGGCACTGCCCGCCTCAGCGCTGCCCGCTTCGGCACTGCCCGCAGCGGGGCGGCCTCCTCATGGCTGGACCGGCAGCGACCATGACGTCAAGCCGCACCGGCGTAGGGCTTTTCACCTGGTCGCGGTACCTGGTGGCGCTCGCGGTGTCACATTCCAGGCGCCGGCGTGTCGGCTCGGTCGGCGACGCCCTCGACAACGACGGCATGGCGCGGGTCGGAACCGTCTCCCGGATGCTGCTACCGACCGACGGCCTGTGGCGCGGGGCCATGAGCTCGTTCCAGGACCCGGCGCTGCTCCTGCAGATCGGCTCCGGGATCGAGGAGTCCCCGCTGCTGAGCATGGCCTCGCTCACCAGCACCTACCTCGCCTGGACCGGCCCCTGGACCGTCATCGTGCTCGGGCTCACCGCGATGGCCTTCCACCGCCGCGACCTCTGACCGGCCGCCCACCCGAGGCTGATCTCAGCGCGAGGCGCTATGCGCCCGTGGCATGCGGTCGGCACGTTCGCTCATCCTGCTCCCGCGTCGCCGGCACAGTCGTAGTAGCGTCTGCAGGATGCCGTGCGGACGCGCTGCGCCCTACGCGGTTCCCGGAACCGCATCGCAGCCCTGCCCGGATTACGCATGAGCCCGGCGCCGACCCGTATCGCGGCACTGACCGCGTCGATCGCCGTCATTTTCGTGCCGCTCGCGTTCAGCGAAGAGCTGTTGGAGCCATTCTTCTACTTCACGCGCCGCGAATGGGTAGTGCCACCCGGCGTGCTGCTGATGGCCGATACAGGCCTGCTGGTGGCAGCGTTCCTGCTGGCCAGGTGGGGGCACGGTGGCGACAGACCAAGCACGTTCCGGCCGTTATGGTTCATCGGCGGGGCGATCGCGCATCTCGGGGTAGACGTTGCCGCGGTGCAGATGTCACCATCGGTGGCCGCGGGAGTTGCACTGGCCGTTCCGTACGTTGCCACCCTGGCCGTCATCGGTGCCGCTGTGGCCGGAGCCCGGTGGCTGCCCCGATGGCCACGACGGTGGCCCGCGCTGCGGCGTCGCTCGGTTCCGGAAACCGGTCGGACCCACAGCGGCTTCCGCTATGTGCTGCCGCTGGTGGTCGGAACACTATTCGCATATCTGGGCGAGACCGTGTACTGGTACACCCTCGGCGCCGACCCCACGACCGGAGCCCGGGTAGTCAACGACGAGTACTTCGCGCAGATGAGTGCTGTGATCCCGCTGCTGCTGATCGCGATCGGGTTCGAGGCGCGGCAGTTTCAGGTGTACCGGCGTCACCCAGCCGGGCGGGCTACGGCCATAGTGATCGTTCTTCTGCTGTGCGTCGCGGAGGTGCTGGTGCTGGCCGCACTCTCCCCAGAGTCGACGAGCCCCCTACAGTCGGGACCCGCGTCGATAGGCCCGCCGGCCCGTGGGTTGCCAGCGTGGCTCGAGTATCCCGCCTTCGTACTGAGCCTCGAGGCGATGTGTATGGGCCTGGCTCTGGTGGCCTGGGCGTTGACTTCCGCCGCCCAGACGACACGCGCTGGCGCGACTGATGCCGAACCGCCCGCGAACGCAACGCTCCCAATCAGCGGGACGGCGACGACCACGCCCGGGGTCACCGCTCCAGACACTGGGCGTACGGAAGGCGGCGCATACCCCAGGTCTTCCCGGATCGCACCGACGCTGCTGGTCTCAGCCGGCTGGGCAGCCGCTACGGCGTTCGTGTGGTGGCACCGCCGCACCCGCCGTTGAGCTGCGAATGGAGGCATCCTCTACCGCCGCGAGAGGTCGAGCGGCAGCCGCGCAAGCCCCCGGTTCCGGGCGCGGGTCTCGTCGGAGCCGTCTACGTGCGGGTTTGGTCGCGCATGGAAACTCGGGACGTGAGCCGGTTCGTCGACGACATACGCCGTGCACGGATGGAAGGCAATTCGGTTTGCTTACCGAGCTCGGCACCGGAGCCAACTTCACCATCGACGTCCGGCTCGCGCCGCCTCGCTCCGCATCGCCGAGTCGGGCGACCCGTCGCAGGTGCCCTCCTG